>JAHXHS010000018.1 GCA_025656455.1 Candidatus Thiodiazotropha sp. (ex Epidulcina cf. delphinae)
TAAGATCTTGATTCAAGTTGGATCTGCAGTTTAACTTAAATGCTTAACTAATTGAAATATTTATGAAAGTTGTGGGTAATGGAGAGGGATGGAATCCAGATGCTCCGTGATTATCGACCGTTTGTCATGCAAAAAAAACCCTTCTCGTTAGATTAACTTCGGATACAAATCTCGCCAGCGTGGGTTCAGCGCTTCAATCGTCTTTTCCTTCCATTTCGTTTGCTGGCTAATAGGTACACACACGGCTGTCGCTCCATACCGCCTCCCCGCCATATTCTCTGGATTCCGGCATTCGCCGGAATGACGTAGTCACACTGAGTAAACAAGGACATCCATCGATTATCCTCTACAACATTTGCGTTAATTAGCGGTAATTTGTGTCCATTTGCGGCCAATCACTCTTCACTCTCTTCTACCCATCGGGCCTTTTCCGGTAGGCGGTGCAGCGCGGCAATCAGGGTTTCGCTGTCCGTAATTGTTGGGTGTCCAATTCCATTCTGTGATCAGACAAAATTGGAGAGGTAGTTTCAATCTCATCCGACAGCAATGCGACCAAAGGAGACGTCTGAAGAATGTACCGTAAATCATAGCATTATCTATTAGAGCGGACATTCAACGACAAAGCTCAACCGCGCGAGGTACGAGCGTCGGCAGGGGCGCTTTGTTGGGCATCATTTGGGATAAGTGCTACTTCTGGATGTAATTTCAACCCAAGAGCTGAAATCACTTTAAGAACGGTATCAAATCCAGGAGTACGTTCTCCCGAAAGAGCCTTGTACAGGCTTTCACGGGAGACTCCGGCATCCCGGGCAACCTGAGACATCCCCTTCGCGCGCGCTATATCACCAAGCGCCTTAGCGATGAAAGCGGCATCTCCGTCCGCCTCTTCCATACACGCCTCCAGGTACGCCGCCATCTCCTCTGGAGTGCGGAGGTGTTCAGATACATCGTATTTGGAAGTGATAGTTTTGCTCATGGCATCGATTAGAGGTTTCGAGCAAGGTCAAGCGCTATCTTAATATCCTCGGCTTGGCCGCGCTTGTCACCGCCAGCCAACAGGATTACCAATTCACGCCCTTGCTGTTTGAAGTAAACCCGATAGCCGGGGCCGTAGTGAATCCGAAGTTCCGAGACTCCCTCACCGACAGGTGCAACATCGCCCGGATTCCCAAGCGCGAGCCGTTCGACCCTAGCAAGAATTCGGGCACGTGCTCGAATATCGCGCAGCCCATCAATCCATTTCGCATATGTCTCGGTTTTCCGGACTTCCATGCCTGGAGTGTAGCCTGCTGACTACAGGTTTACAATGGGTGTATATGCCCAACGCCGCATTCAGCGGCTTGTCCGCTGCAATGCATGGTTATGCAAAGCACTCCATTGTTCATGGGTCATCCGGTACAGCCTGGCAGGCCGCCCATGAAACTCCACATTCTGGTAGTGGCTGAATCCAGCTTTCTCCGCGACACGCATGGATGCAATATGCTCGGGCTCAATTATTACAACAACCGACTCCAACTGTTTCTGGCAGAAAGCATAGGTCAGGACGGCCCCTGCCGACTCTGATGCTAAGCCTCTACCCCAGTACTGCCTGGCAAGACGATACCCAAGGTTAATTTCTTCGACATCACCGACAACTTCCGGACCAACACCACAAAAACCAATGAGGTCAGATGACTCTTTGTCGACCAATGCCCAAGGACCGACTCCGTGGGACGTATAGCAGGAAAGGCACCATTCTATAAATTTTCGGGTTGCAGCATCATTGCAAATTCCCCGAACGGAATATTTCATCACTTCAGGATCACTGAGAATTGACGTCAGTACGGGCAGGTCATCTAAAGACAAAGGCCTGATCAGCATCCGTTCTGTTTCGCTAATTAGCACCGTTTCCTCCAAGTGCATAACAGTGATATTAACGAGACCCCCTGTCTCGTTATTAATTTTTGCTTCGTTAGAAAAATTCGTGGGCAGCCTTGAATGATAAACATCACTAACCTATTGAAAGATATATGTAATGCTGGATTTATTGGCTGCATCTTTTTCGAGGGTCAGTTCTGAATACAGGATGCCGTCTGAGCAACAGACCAGCAGATATCGTATGGCCACGTCATTCCGGCGCATGCCGGAATCCAGAGAATCTGCCATTCAGCGGGAAAAAGCCATCAAGAACTGGAAGAGGGCATGGAAGATAAAGACAATTGAAGCGATGAACCCATGCTGGCGAGATTTACATCCGGACCTGATCTAATTCGAGAAGTGTTTTTTGTTACATGACAAACGGTCGATAATCGTGGAGCACCTGGATTCCGGCATCCGCCGGAATGACGGGATCAGGGAAGGTCTGCCCACAAATTTCCCTGAAGAGCCTAATTTTTAGCCGTGCTCTCGAAATACACGCCCCATCTCGAAATCAATGTATCGATTGAGCCGAATCTCTTTACCATTTCGCATTTTGACTCTGCATGTGCACAGAAAAGGTCCGTATGCAGAGGTTGTTATACCGATCATTCCGTTCTTTTGCGTCTCACGATATACCTTATTTCCCCAGTACTCTCCTAAGAAGAACTCAGCGTATTCAAGATCGTCAAAAAACTCCGATTTATGCCGGACGAGATAAATGAAAATATCATAAATCTGCCCTTTCTCTTCGGACGGTTCAATTACGTGCGCTAAAAATATTCCGCAGTTTTCTTGATAGATTCCGTTGCGCTCCTTAGACCAATCTACTTCCTGCGCAGCCTTCGGTGCGGCACTTGGGTTGACTTTTTCAAGCGCTTTCAGATCTTCACCTAGCTCGACAGGACCTACTTTGAATAAACTGCCTGAGCTAACACGCTTTTGAATGGCTCCAAAAAGCCCTTCAAGTTGCGCAGAGAATTTACGAGCACCATAGATGATCAGTCCGATCCAGGCGAGAGTCTGGAGAAGTGGAATCCAATCTTTCATTCATTTTCCTATTACGGCTAACAGTGATATTAACGGACCCCCTGTCTCGTTATTAATTTTTAGGCCAACCTCTGCAAGTGATGAAAATCATGTATGGATTCGAGTTCCTCCGCCTCTTGCGATTGAGCCCGGTAAAGATCCCAGCGAATCTGTAGGTTCAGCCAAAAATCTGCCGATACCCCAAAAAACTTAGCCAAGCGGAGCGCGGTACTTGGCGTTACTCCTCGCTTTTGATTTACCAACTCATTGACCCTTTGATAGGGCACATGAATTGCGTTCGCGAGGTCCCGTTGGCTTATTTGCAGGGGCTCAAGAAATTCCTCCTTGAGCATTTCGCCAGGGTGAGTTGGTGGCCTGTTAGTAGGGATGCGGACCATCTTAATTCTCAGTGGTAATCAGTGATTTCAACGTTGCTGGGGCCTTTTTCTCCCCACATGAAACAAATTCTGTACTGTTCATTGATTCGAATACTGAATTGGCCTTTTCGGTTTCCAGATAGCGCTTCGAGGCGATTCCCCGGGGGAACCCGCAATTCTTCGATATTTTGAACAGAATCAAGTTGATCGAGTTTTCGGGTAGCGATACGCCAGAGGTTATTGGGGCAAGCTTTACGGGCTTCCCGAGAGTTCACTCCGTTGAAAATATCTTCACTGGCTTTATCTGCGAACGACTCAATCATTGAAGCATGATAGCACGGAATCCGTGCTAGTCAAGGCGGCGATTTTTGAAGGCCTAACGTTGCCTTCAGCGGAGCAGGCGCGTAAGCGACTGCGTCCGATGAAAGGCCTGGTTATGTGCTTTTTCCTTTACATAAAAAGAAGCGGCACTGCATAGCCTCGGTACTTAGATCTGCCCAAGAGGGCTCACACCGCCCAAAACATAGCCGGTCGAGCGCTCCACATCAGATGCTTCCGCCATGCTTGCTTTTTTCGCCCCAATGGCTTTCGCAATCAGTTTCATACTCAGCATGGATGAAACAGGAACCACGCCAACAACCAACGCTTTACCTCCAACGCTCACCACTAGTGTAGTGTCCTATACTGGCGTTTTGAAAACCCTTTCTTCTGTCACACCCATCTTTTTTGCCGCTTCAGAACCATAGGATTCAATCGACGGATCATGGGGGTATTCATGCCCCTTGTAAGAAATTTTCGCTTTCCTGGCAATATTGATAGCCGGTGTCATTTTGTTTACATACCTCTAACAAGACTGCAGAAAAAACTCGAAAATATTAGTTGAATCAACTGCCAGATGAAATCCCAGCTTCCTATTCACTATCACGCGAGCGGCTTCTGATCTCAGAAATTTCTTCATCTTTCAATCCAAGGGAAACCAAGAATGCTTGATGGGAATCCGGGGCATCGCGTTCAAAGGCCTGGTGCCAACGCTGGCGGCCCGCCTCGTCAACACCAACCTCTTCCAGCATGGCAACCCATTGTTCCACGTTGATATTCCGACAACGCGGATATTCCCCCTCACGGCCGAGCAGTTGAATGACAAGTCGTTGCTGGGCGCCCAGGTTTGTGATTTCGCCATTGAGCGCGGTCAGACGCTGCTCAAGCGCCATTTCAAGGGCAGTCGTATTTTTTCCATCCAGGATGTTTTGAATGGCCGCGAGTGAAAGCCCCGCTTTGCGGAAAGTAGCAATGCGCGTCATGCGGGCCCTTTCTCGTTCGCTGTAGAGCCTGTAACCGGCAGAACTGACTCCTGCAGGCTTAAGCAATCCAATGCGGTCATAATAGAGCAGCGTCGCACGTGACAGATTAAATTGGCTGGCAAAAGCGGTAATAGTTTTTAACTTCATAATATATGCGGCGTTGCCCAAATATGGCGAGCTATCCCTCGCTCGCCGTTCCCTCCCTCTTTCAATTGGCTTTTATTCGATAGGAGCGAGGTCTGGTTCGACCCAAGCGGATCGCGCCTCTGGGGAATTCAGACGCTCCTCACTGTAATAGCATAAAAGCACGCCTTGCGCATCATCGACCAAGTCAGGGTTGTTTTTCAGAAAACCCTCAAAATCCTGCTGCGCTTCATCTCTCATTCGTCTGGCTATAATGCGCATCAGTGCCTCGGTAAGAGTATAGCTGTACTTCTCAGGGTCATTGAATTTCGCGGCAAGATCACGGATCCCATCGCAGACGCGCAGATTGGCTTCCTCCAAGCTGTAGCGGTTCAAATGCAGCCACGCCATGTACAAGTGACCATGATGGTCGAAATATTCAGGACCAAGATCTCGAATCTCGAATTTTTTAAGATAGGTGTCTTTGTCAAGTTGCATGAAAATTCTCCTTATCGGTTTGAGATCAAGGAGCATAAAGTGTGAAGCGGTAGACAGGTCAACAGGCGTGTCAGATTATCGTCCCTAATCACCTCCGCCCGCTAGTGTAGTGTCCTATACTGTTTGACGTTTTCAGAGGCCCACAAATGACTCAAGACAAGGCGCTACGCGCCATTCTTGGCGCACCACAAAAAAAACTGCCGGCTGTTTAGCCGGCAGTTTTACCAGGAGAGGTAAGCCCCTCTTATTTTGTCACATGCTGTAGAACTACGTCATCGACGCCAAGATTGACGTGGGATGCCGGGCCGGCAATAAGCAGGAAAGCATCACGCAAATCACCATTCGGCTGAATAGTGAATTCCGCGGACAGATCCTGCCACGACCAACCATTCACAACTTCTTTTTTCAACAGTATCCAATGACCACCGGTGTTATCACTGTAGTGGAGATAGATACGTCCGGTCTGTGCCGATCCGGAATCATGGCGAAGAGACGCCGATATACGGTAAGTCTCACCAGCATTAACAAGGCCATAGACAGAACGCGTCACACCGGAGTACCAGCGACCGCGGTAGAAGCTGACCAAATGAGGATTACCGTTGTCGTCTGACCCAATACCGATACGGCTGTAAAAACCACGCCACCCGGATACGCCGCTTGAGAAATCGCCATTAGACAGAAGATTATCCGTCGTACCGGGGCCTCCGGTATCTTCCGGCTTTGTGGTAACGGCCAACGGATCACTCAGGGCCGAGCGGTTTTGGGCCGAATCGAGAGCGAGTACTTGATATCGGTATGAAACCCCGGCCTCGAGTCCTGCATCGCTATACGAGGGCTGTTGGCTGGAGCCGACTTTTTGATCGTCCCGATACACCTCATAACCTACCACGCTTGATTCAGAATCCTCGGATGGCTGCCAGCGAAGGTCAACCTGATTTTGGGTGATCGTAACAGCCGTCAGGTCTGCCGGAACCGTCGGAGGCGTCGTGTCGACAGGTGTGGAAGCGGTATCAGTCTGTGCTGTCAATACATCACTCAGCGCCGATCGGTTATTCGCCGCGTCAAAGGCGAGCACATTATAGCTATAGGTGGTGCCGGCATCCAAACCTTGATCGCTAAAGCTCGGCACCGAAACCGTTGCAACCTGATTGCCGTCACGCAAGACCTCATAACCGGTAACTGCATTGTTGTCAGTGGAGGGACGCCATCCAAAGCTGATACTGCTTTCAGTAACCTGTTCAACACTCAGGTTGCCCGGCACCGTCGGCGGTTCGGTATCTTGAGTCGTACCCCCGCCACCGTTATCCTTTTCCGGGCGGAAAGCGGCAATCTGGGATGCAAGCCGGTTGAGGTTGGTGGAAGCGTCCGCGCCATCCGCCAACGAGATACCACGGCCGCAAGGCTGGTTTTTACACGCATTTATTGAAGGATTGGAAAAATAAGGCAATGTGCGCGCATTGTATGCGCTCGTGTATGCCATTACCGTGACAAAACTGTTTTGAACGCCATGTCCCCGCGCCCATGGCCAAACACCACCCTCGCTACCTTGGGCATAGGAATGTCCTAGCCCCATGTTGTGCCCCACCTCATGAGCCATTGAACTGGTGCAGGGTGCGCCAACAACGCTGAATGGAACAGAATCCGCTACATATGAAGATAATTTGCCCGTATCGGGATTGCCAAAACCAAGATAGGCGATACCACAATAATAGGGCGCGGTCACCAGTGTCACCAAATCCGCTCCATACTGTTCGCGTAATGCCGCCACATTCTGGTTTGATTGCAGCCGGTCCAATGCGGTGCTTGATGCTGTTTCATCGCCTGCAAAATTGATTTTGCTCAGATGCACCACCCGGAATTGCATATCAACACCCGAGTTTTGAAGGGCCTGATTGGTGTAAGTCACCATAGCGCTAATTGCCGCGGCAGGGTCCTTAAAGCCGGCCTCGTCCGTATAAAGCGCAAGCAGATCAACCCGTTGTGCGCTGTACACGCCTCCAGACAAACCTAACAGACTCAAACCCAGCAGGGCCGTGGATATTTGTTTGATTTTTTTCATCGTCAAGCTCCATTAATTTATTTACTCACTACTTAATTAATTCCCTGTACCTCAAAAGCTAATTTACAAATCAAATCTCGGGGGGCGGTTCAATTTCCTTACCTTTTTCGTCATCGAGCACAATGTCATCCGTCAGCGGCCAACGAGCCACAATATCCGCATCGTTTGTAACCTTGCCTTCACCCGATTCGTTATCAATCTCGACATTGAATACGCCTTCCGGTGTTGCAACCCAAATATAAGTAGCCAGCGCCCCCCTATTGATACTCATTCGATAAAAGCTTTCTACATCATCGAGTTCCACATTCAAGTTCGTAACGCCTGACACGATGGAATCCACCTCAACAACTTTTCCCGTGTAGTTTCGGTCAGTCTGCGGAATATAGACTTCCACCTGACTTGACATGCCAAGAGCGGCCAATACCGAAGGATCGGCACGAATATACTCAGAAGGCACCTCTTCATTGATTGGTTTGAGTGTCGGATCTGTATCCCATAAGCTTACGATTTCTTGTGATATTGCCTGCTGAGCGCTATCGCTACCGTTGTAATCACCACTGCTTCCTGCAATATCTTCAGGGCCGTTGCCAATCGGTGCATCTTCTCTGTTGACGGTCTGTTCCCTCGACGAACCCCGGGATACGCTAGACGCCATCCCAACCACTTGCGGCTTCTCCACTGCATGCGCATCTTCTCCGGCAATACTTGTCCGCCCAGCGACATCCGGCTCCTCCGAATCAAACTTATCGGATAACACTACGGCCATACCGCCAAAGGTCGCCAACAACACAACAATTGAAAGGGTTTTAATTTCCATGCTCTTTCACCCATCGGATAATTAAATCCACGATATAGGAACAGATGGAGAAAAAGCGTGAATTGATCCACAGCATCTACAGATGCCTCTCAGAGGGGTTATCTGGAAAACAAACAAGGCTTGAAGAACGGATCTTCTTCTGATCGAGCGGGTAGAACAGCACAAAGCGACAACCATCACGCACGCAATATCAGAGGTGGAGGAACCGTAAATGAACACAAATCAATACAAACAGACTTGGCTATTATTAACCCGGCAACTAAGTATGCCGGGTTAATAATCGCAACACTCACCATCTTCAGGCATCACTCCCCAACCGCCCCCACCCGGTGTTTCGATGGTGAGTCGATCACCCGTCTCAACCTTCAGAGAGACCTTGGCCGGCAGTTGTTTTCCATTATGACTGTTGATGCCCACTTGCCCCGGCATGCCGCCGCAACTTCCCCACGGCTGATGGTTTCGCCGCTCTGTCAATAGGGTGACCTGGGTCGGGGCAAGAAACTTGAATGTTCTGATCAACCCCTCACCACCGCATCTGAAGCCTCTCCCACACGAACCGCTGCGCAGTGCATACCGTTCCAGCCGCAACGGAAAACGTGTCTCGATCACCTCGATGGGGGTATTCAGGGTATTGGTCATGTGGGTCTGCACACCATCCAACCCACCGCCATCGCGGCCGGCGCCCATACCGCCTCCGATGGTCTCGTAATAGTCCCATTGCGACCCATCGCTGTCACTGCCCATGGCCACATTGTTCATGCTGCCATGACTGGCAGCCGGCAGCGCTTCGGGCAGCGCTTGCCCCAGCGCCCCCAATACCACATCGACCACCCGGGTGCTGGTCTCCACGTTACCTGCCGCAACGGCTGCCGGGCGTGTTGCATTCAGCAGACTTCCCTCGGGCGCGTTGAGATGTATGGATCTGAAACAACCCGCGCATGCTGGCGTTTGGGAAGGCATGAGACAGCGAAAGACATAATAGACCGCTGCCGCGGCCACCGAGACGGGACAGTTGATATTTCCAGGAACCTGGGGGGCCGTACCCGCAAAGTCTGCCAGGATATGATCGGTATTCACCGCCAACCTGACACGAATCGGTATGTCTCCATTCCCCTGACCATCATCGTCCATTACATCCTCGAACCGATATTCCCCAACCGGTATCCGTTTCAAGGCTTCCCACGCCAGGCGTTCGGCATAGCTGTTCAGGGCTGCCAATCCGCTCAAGAACGCCTCCCTGCCCCATTCGTCTATCAGCCGATGCAAACGTTTCAGACCACTGCGATTGGCGCTGATCTGGGCGGCGAAATCGCCTTCCGATTCCCGGGGATTACGATTATCGCCAGTAAGCTGTCGTAGAAAATCACCATCCACCGCGCCGCCCCTGACCAGCTTACCCGGCGGAATGACGCGCCCCTCCTGCTCCAGGGTACTGGAGACCGGCATCGATCCGGGAGAACTGGCGCCGATATCGGCATGATGCGCCCGGTTGACCAGGAAAGCGCTAGGCCGACCTTCATAAAAGAGGGGCGCGATGAGTGTCACATCAGGCAGGTGCGTCCCCCCCATGAAGGGATCATTGAGCACCACCATGTCGCCACTATGCCACGCCACCCTGGAGACGATATCGGCCATCGCATAGGCCATACTGCCGAGATGAACCGGTATGTGCGCGGCCTGGGCGCACAGTTCACCCTGGGCATCGAACACAGCACAGGAAAAATCGAGCCGGTCACGAATGTTGGGGGAAAAGGCGGCATTGCGTAACACCGCGCCCATCTCATCGCATACCGCCTCCAGACGCGAGGTAAAAATGTTCAGTTCGATCGGGTCCATCGAATCATCCTCTAACGATGCGGATGCCCAGCGTCGGCGCTTTTCGCTGAGGCGTCGCAGGCACACCACGCTCAGCGCGCCGATATGCACATCATGTTAACAAGCCCTGGTAGATTCTGTAACATTCACAATCACTCAAATGCGCCAAGGCCGGTTGCCGGCCGACAGCAGGGCTCCTTCACAAATGGACGTGAGAATAGTGCTGAATGATCGCCGCAAGTTTGTAGGGATTCTTTCTATCTTGCTGGTCGGCGGGTTTCTCGCCGTCAGCCTGATCAGCTACAGGGTGGCTCACGATTCGATCAGCGAGCAGATCGCCGTCGATACCCTGCCGCTGACCAGCGACAACATCTATTCTGAGATCCAGAGGGATCTGCTTCGTCCCATTTTTATCTCCTCAGTCATGGCCCAGGACACATTTCTCCGCGACTGGGCATTGGCCGGGGAGCAGGAACCCGAGCAGCTACGCCGTTATCTGCAAGAGATTCAGAACCGTTACGACACAGTTACCAGCTACTTCATCTCCGAGAAGAGCCGCAACTACTATCATCCCACCGGGATTGTTAAAAAAGTCGCCGAGGGTGCGCCGGAGGACGCGTGGTATTTCCGCACCCGTGACCTGCCGGCAGGAGAAGAGTACGAGGTGAATATCGATACCGATACGGCTGACCGCGCCAGCACTACCGTGTTTGTCAACTACCGGGTCTACGACTATGGGGGAGAATTTATCGGCATTACCGGCGTTGGACTTGCCGTGGAGCTGGTAAAGCAGTTGGTGGAAACCTATCAACGACGCTACGGACGTCAAGTCTATTTCATCGATCGCCAGGGTGAGGTAGCCCTGCATGGCGACGGGTTTGAGGGACCGCTCACGATCCACCAGCGCCCAGGCCTGAAGCGCATCGCCACCCAGATTTTGACCTCCCCTTCAGGATCGTTTAGCTTTCGGCGCGGTAACAGAAAAGTCTACCTCAATAGCCGGTTGGTGCCAGAATTCAAGTGGTATCTGATGGTGGAGCAGGAGGAGGATCCGGCGGAGCGGCGGCTGCTGAAAACCCTGTTCATGAACTTGCTGTTAAGCCTGCTTGTCACCGGCGGAGTTCTGCTGCTGGCCTATCTCACCATCGGTGGCTATCAGCGCCGCTTAGAGCAGATGGCCGCCACTGACAAGTTGACGGGAACCGCTAACCGCCAGGCATTCGAGATCCTGTTCGAGCAGACAGTGCGCAGCGCCAAGCGAAAGGAGGCATCGCTCTCCGTGGTCATGCTCGACATCGACCGCTTCAAGCAGGTCAACGATACTTACGGACACCTGGCAGGCGACCTGGTGCTCAGAACCGTCGCTAATCTAATCCGAAGAGCGATCCGCGAATCAGACACCGTCTGCCGCTGGGGTGGAGAGGAGTTTTTGCTCCTTCTACCCGAGTGCGATCTCGACCATGCCCGTAAATTGGCCGAACGGATACGCTCGGCTGTTGAGGCGCGCTCCATCGCCACCGGCCTCGACAGAGTGACGGTTACCGCCAGCCTCGGTGTCGCCCAATACGGTCACGACGAACTCCCGGCAGAGTTGCTGAGTCGCGCCGATCGAGCCCTCTACGAGGCCAAAGGACAGGGCCGTAACCGGGTGACTCTCAGCAAGCGATAAGTTTGTCGATTTTGCGTCTTGTGTCTTTCCCAGGTTTACATCGCCGCCAGGCTATTAACCCGGCGCCCTAATAGGTTGCCGGGCTAATAAAAGGTGAACTGCCTCGGGATTGATCTATGACGAGGTACACGAGTGTAGTGTCCTATATCCTTATGATGGAGTACCATCTCCCCCACAAATCACCCTGTTGCATAGCCGCCAAGGCATGGATAGAATAGCCGACCTTTCTACTAGGTTTTAATCCGATTCCCGATAACACCGGACAACAACCACCAATCAAAGGAGTATTACCCATGGCACACGAACTACCCCCCTTGCCCTATGCCATCGACGCGCTGGAACCCGTCATCTCCAAGGAGACCCTGGAGTTCCACCACGGCAAGCACCACAACACCTATGTGACCAATCTGAACAACCTGATTCCGGGCACGGCGTTCGAAAACGCCTCCCTGGAAGCGATCATCATGAAATCATCCGGCGGCGTTTTCAACAATGCGGCCCAGATCTGGAACCACACCTTCTACTGGAGCTGCCTGCGCAGCCCGAGTAACGACAACGCCCCGAGCGGCGCCCTGGCAGACGCCATCAACACGGCCTTCGGCTCTTTCGACGAATTCAAGAAAAAATTCGCTACCGCCGGCGCCACCAATTTCGGCTCCGGCTGGACCTGGCTGGTGCAGAACGATGACGGCAGTCTGGAGATCTTCAACACCTCCAATGCAGGCACGCCGATGACCTCGGGCAAGAAGGCCCTGTTCACCGCCGATGTGTGGGAGCACGCCTACTACATCGACTACCGCAACGCCCGCCCCGCCTATCTGGAGGCGCTGTGGAGAGTGGTCAACTGGGATTTCGTCGCCGGCAATATGGGCTGATGGCACGACCAGCCTTCGATAATCCTGAACCGGCGGATTCAGGATAGTACCCTCCGCGATCCGGCAGGATTGCGGGGGGTTTATACCGTAAGCGCCCTGATCAGATCCGCGCCACCGATCGCCTGCCTAATCGAAACAGTTGGATAGAGAAAACAGATGACCATGCTGATAGCATATTGAGGCTGATAGGGCTGTCACACGACCGGCAAGGCGCAATGAATAGCGATTTAACGTATCTTCCACAACGCAAACGCGACGATCTGCAACGGGTCGTGGCGATCCTGCGCGAGCGCTGTCCGGCGGTGGACATGATCGTTCTGTTCGGCTCCTATGCCCGTGGCGACTGGCGGGAGGCGAAGGATCTGGCGCCGGACCGGCGCTCGGGGCATCCGTCCGATTACGATATTCTGGCGATCTTCGAGGATGAGGCGGCTTGCAATTCCCTGGCGTGGCAAGAGATCGCCATGGCGTGCAGCGAGGCGAAGCTCTCCGCGACGCCGCGCTTTATCCACCACGATATCGGTTTTGTGAACCGCAAGCTGGCGCAGGGGCAGTACTTCTTCTCGGATATCGTCGCCGAGGGGAAGGCGCTTTACGATGCCGGCGCATTCACGCTCTCCGAGCCGAAGCCGTTATTGCCGAAGGAACGGCTGGATATTGCCCAGCGTGATTTTGCGCATTGGTTCCAGAGGGCAGAGCAGTTTTATGAAAACTACGAGCATAACTTTTTTAAGGATTGGATGGAGATGGCGGCTTTCAGTCTCCATCAGGCCGCTGAATCCGCTTACAAAACCACACTCATCGTCTTCACCGGCTATATCCCCGACGAACACTATCTCGCTATTCTGGGCGCCAGGGCGGCCGAGGTCGATCCGGCCTTCGGGGCCGTCTTCCCTTCTGCAAGCGATTTCGAGCGCGACGCCTTCACCGCGCTGGAGTATGCCTACATCGGCGCACGCTACGACAAGCGCTACACCATCGACGAACGGACCGTGACCTACCTGGCGGCGCAGGTCGAGGCGCTGCTCCAGCTCACCGAGGGGCGATGCTGCGAGAAGATCGCCGCACTCCAGGGCACCGCCGCCGACTGATGGTGCTTGCGCTGCCGTGCAAGGCGAAAAAAATGGATGCAGACCCACCTTGCCGGCGGATGTAAAAGGCAAAATATGCCTCTGACTCATCGATATTCCATCATTGCTCGAAAAGACCCAATTTGTGGACCATAGTGCCCAAAATAGGTCCCTCAATGCGCTAATTAGTGTCCGTCCAAAAACAAGACAATTTTTCTCGCAAAGACGCAAAGATCGCCAAGGAAAAATAAATACAATAAAAAAACGGCTCTTCCCCTAATCGAGCGGGTAACAAGAAAGCACATGAATAGGCCGCAAATGAACGCCAATCACCGCAAATAACGCAAATGGTTTCACCATTTATGACGAGGTATATTAGAACCTGTGAATCCTCGGAACTCATATACCGACTTGATCCGGTAACAAGCAAGCATTTCGTTATTAATCCGAAGGATTGATAAATTTGCGGTCCTTTGCGGTGATTGGCGTTCATTTGCGGCCAATTATTAACCCGGCAACCAAGTATGTCGTGTTCAGCCGCCGTGCGCCAGCCTACAGCAAGGCATCAGAAGCGACGGACTTACGAACCCTGCTCAGCCATCCCCCTCTACGCTCAGCACCTTGATCAGATTGGTGCCGCCGGTGGTCTGGGTGGAGCCGCTGGTGGCGATCACCGTGTCCCCGTTGCGCACAATGCCGCGCTGCCGGGCCTGGTCGATGCAAAAGTCAATCTTGGCGTCGTCTGAGCCATGCCCCTCGCAAAGGATGGGTATCACCCCCCAGTTCATGCATAACCGGCGCGCAACCCTGGACGATGAGACAACGGCCAGGATAGGACACTCCGGGCGGTGTTTGGAGATCAGCCTGGAGGTGAAGCCGGTCTCGGTGAGGCTGATGATCGCGGTGGCCTGCAACTGGTCCGCCATGGTCACCGAAGAGTGGCTGACAGCCTCGGTCACCACATTCGAGGCATGGGGGATGATGTGTTGCAGATAACCGTACTCCCGCAGCGAGGCCTCGGTGCGAATCGCCAACATATCCATGGTCCTCACCGCTTCCACCGGGAACTCACCCATCGCCGACTCACCCGACAACATCACTGCCGAGGAGCCGTCGAGAATGGCGTTGGCCACATCGCTCGCCTCCGCCCGGGTCGGTTTCGGATTGTGCTCCATGGAGGCAAGCATCTGGGTCGCCGTGATCACCGGTTTGCCGTTGCTCACGGTGATGCGGATGATCTTCTTCTGCATACTGGGCACGTCCGCCATCGGCAGCTCGACACCCATGTCGCCCCGCGCCACCATGATGCCGTCGGCCGCTGCCACGATGGCTTCGAGATTGTCGATGCCGGCCCGGTTTTCGATCTTGGCGATGATCGGGATATTCACCCCTTTCTGCAACAGAATCTCCCGCATTCTGTTGACTTCGTCGGCATCCTGAATAAACGAGGCCGCGATATAGTCGACCTCGTTCTCCGCGGCAAAGGAGAGCTCCTTGAGCACATCGTCACGATGCTCCGGCTCCACCGCGGTCATGGAGAGTTGCGTGTTCGGCAGATTGACCCCCTTGTTCTCCTTCAATACGCCGCCCAGCACGACCCGGCAGCGCACCTCCCGCTCCTCCACCGACTGAACAATCAACTCCATCGCACCATCATCGAGCAGGATCACGTCTCTGTGATTGACCTCCTGCGAAAGCCGCTGATAGGTGACTGATACGCCGGACTCGTCACCCGCACGGCCATCGGTATAGAGGGTGAAATCGCTCCCGGACACCAATTCGATCTTGCCTGACGAGATCTTGCCGGTGCGAATCTCGACTCCCCGGGTATCGATCATGATTGCGACAGGGATTCGCAGGTTTGCGGATGCCTGCCGGATACGCCCGATGCGTTGCCTGTGTTCCTCGTAGCGGCCATGGGAGAGATTCAACCGGGCCACGCTCATGCCTGCCTGGATCATGGCTTCAAGGGTCTCCACCGCATCCGAGGCCGGACCTATGGTGGCGACGATTTTGGTTTTTCGCATGGGTATCGCAGACATGGCATGAATCAGTCATCAATTTGTAGAACCCGGCCAAAGATGGACTGCCGGAAATCCGTTTTTTCAGGGTACTCCCGATTTGGCGGGGGCGCTAGGGGTTGCGGCTGCTCCCAATCCCGTCCCGGCACGAGCGAGAAGCGCAGGCGAAACCGATAAGCGGGCCTGAGTGTTTGAGCGCAGCGAGTTTTCAGGCCCGCCGGTTTCGCCGAGCATCGCAGCGATCCCCGCAGGGGCGTGTCGGTCGGGCGCCCTTTCTTTTGGTTACTTTTCTTTTGGCGGAAAAGAAAAGTGACTCGCCCAGAAGGGCGAAAAAGAACCTTTCCGCCGGCACGGCAAACAGCAGCATGAGTCCGCCAATGAACGCAAATGGGTTTATCACGATTTTGTAACCATCGCTGTTGGTTTGATCCACCCACTTGATCAGTGGTCACGCTAACCGGATACCCACACACAAAACCTTATCAATCCTATGCCGAGTATCGTGGGTCATTGTGAATTATGGGTGCCCCGACCCAAGATGGTGCGGCTGGGCCGCATCCTACACTGCTACCCCTGGTTATGCGTCTTGATGTATCACTGAGCCTGATTCTGGCATAGCCGAATAAACGCATCCCAACCGCGCCGATATCCACCGGCATCCGCCAGAAAACCGTAATTATGGTCGCCGCTGAGTTCGAGAAAGCGTTTCGGCTGATTCGCCGATGAAAACAGCTCCCTGCCGTGGCTGTAGGGAATAATCTCATCCTTTCGGCTATGAACGACCATCACCGGCGTATGGATGCCGGCCAACCGCTCGCGGGTATTGTAGCGGTACTTCGCCAGCCAGCGTGCCGGCAGCCAGGGATAGAGCTCAGCCGCCATGTCCGGCACCGAAGTATATGTCGACTCCAGCACCAACCCCATACTGGGATAGCGAGACGCCAGATAGGCCGCCACCGCACCGCCAAAGGAACGGCCGAAGAGCAGAATCGCTTCACCTGGAATCTTCCGCGTCACAGTCAGGTAGCGCCATGCCGCCTCGGCATCGCGATAGATACCCGCTTCAGAAGGCCTTCCCTCACTATCCCCGTATCCCCTGTAGTCGATGATCAGCACTGCCAGGCCCAACCGGTGAAAGAGTTCGAGAGACTCCAAACGGTGTGAGATATTGCCTGCATTGCCGTGAAAGAAGAGCAGGGTCGCACGGGGCTCCTTACGCGGCAGAAACCAGCCGGCCAGTTTGACACGGTCTTCGGTGACCAGGGTGACCGACTCGAATTCGAGCCCGAACTGTTCCGGGGTCGCCACTATCCGTCGGGTCGGGAGATCCGGCAGATGAATCAGATTTGTCTGGTTGAAATAGAGATAGAGCAGCAGCGCCAGATAGACTGAAAGGGCTATCAAAATAAACGTTTGGACATCTTTGAAGAATGGAGCTGGCATAGCTAGTGTAGTGTATAAAGTGTACCAATCAGCGAGATGCCAAGCCGTTAGCGGCTAGGCGCGTTGCGCCGGGAATGGCGCGCCCTTTCCAAACAATGCAACAACGCAGATGACGGCTAGCGTCTCGCCCGGAGGGAGGCCCGCCAATGGTAGAGATACGAATATAGGATAAACGATTCATCCGATCCACGATAGGATTGAAAAACCGCGTCGCGTCTCCTATTCTCTCTCGCATTGATAGAAGGAGAACATCAAGGCCTCAACCAGGGGCTTTCGCAAAACAACACCAAGGAGGAGCGCATGTATCAAGACTTCGGCGCAGTGGTCTCCGGCAATGCCGTTGAGTTCAAACTTTTCTTCCCGGACAACGCAAAGGATCCACACCAGTATGTTCATGGCGGCCTGCCCAGAATAGAGCGGATACGGGTCACGGGGAATTTCCAAAGCGCAACCGGCGGCACGGACTGGGATTATGTGAACGCACCGGAACTGGTCAAAACAGACCATCCGAACGGCATGCTCTATACCTTCGGCATCGACAACCTGGCTGACGGATTCTACCAATACAAATATTTCTTGGCCTATGAGGACGGCACGAGCCGCTGGTGCGGCGACCCCTGCGCCAAATACGTCGCCACCCAACAGGAAAACGCCGCATTCGTCATCGGCGGCAATACCACGAACGTCGACCCTATCGGCAGGCGGCTACCATTCAGCGAGCTGATCATATACGAACTGATGATCGACGATTTTACCTCAGGCTACCGGGAACAGGCAGCGCCGGTAGACGCCATCAAAGAGAAAATCGACTATCTTGTCGATCTCGGCATCAACGCAATCGAGTTCATGCCATGGACGGCTTGGCGAGGGGGTGAATTCAGCTGGGGATACAATCCCTTTCTGTTCTTTGCCGTCGAGAACCGTTATATCGAAGACCCAACCGCTCCCCTCGATCGGCTCTACCGCCTGAAGACCCTGTTCAACGAACTGCATCGGCGTAATATCCATGTCATCATGGACGGCGTATTCAACCATGTCGATGCCGGCTTGAATCCCGGCAGAGGTTTTCCCTATCACTGGCTATACCTGGACCCCAATGACTCACCCTATACCGGTGGCTTTGCCGGCGCAGGTTACTTCGAGGAACTGGACTATAACAACCTTTGCACTCAACAATTCATTACCGATGCCTGCAAATATTGGCTGGACACCTATCAAATCGACGGCATCCGCTTCGATTACACCCTGGGTTTCCACCGTCCGGACGAACCCGAACATGGTATTACGAAACTGATCGCCGACCTCAAGGATCATCTGGCCCAAACAGGGCGGAACCATGTCGCCCTGATGCTCGAACACCTCACCGACAATCGCTATCAGGCCATTGAAGACACCCACCGGATAGGCGCAAGCGGCTGCTGGTACGACCGGTTTCTCTATGACGTACCGCAACAGGCGATCGATGGCCACATCAACACCAAACTGGTTCGCGTGCTGGACACCGGCAGGGACTTTGCCGCTGACAAGGAGCCGGTTACCTATATCGAGAACCACGATCACTCCACCCTCGTCAACCGGGCCGGTGGAAAAGACCGCTGGTGGAAGGCGCAGGTTCCGATGATCGCCCTATTCACCTCCCCGGGCGCGGTACTGATCCACAATGGACAGGAGTTTGGCGATGACTATTGGTTACCCGCTTCGGGATCCGGTCGCGTAGACCCCCGTCCACTGCATTGGGAACGCCTCGATGACGGCACGGGACAACGACTGCTGACCCTGTATCGACAACTTATCCGGCTAAGACAAACCCACCCCGCGCTGCGGTCCCATAACTTTTATCCACGGCAATACGATGAACGTATGACCGCATTCAACGATCAGGGCTATGGTGTGGACGAATCCAGGGATATCCTGATCCACCATCGCTGGGGCGCTGCGGAGAACGGTGAGCTGGAGCGCTTTATCATCGTCCTGAACGCTTCCGCCTATGACCATCATGTAGACGTGCCACTTTCAACGAATGGTGTTTGGAGGGATCTTCTCAATGACAACGATTACCAGGTGGATAATTACCGTCTCTCCCATCATCTGATCAATTCGAATTGGGGGAAGCTATTTTATCGGAGGGAGTAAAGCCTCCGATATCCTTTCTTCGGCGTTTGACGGGAAGTTTTGACTTGGTGCGGCAGGGCCGCACCCTACGCCTTGAATCCTTGTTTTTCACAGCTGGCCAGGGATACAAGATTTTTCTCGCCAAGCTCGAAAAGTACGCAATGGATCCTAAGACAATCTCTTCTTAACGTACTTTACGAGCTTGGCGAATACTCACTCGATCAGTGAAAAAGCCTTAAGCACAGCGTGTTACCGAGTATCGTCGAACACCTCCTCGGACCCATCCTGTTGTTCAGGGATGATAGACGTCAACGCCTGATGCGCCTTCTCGGCAAGAATGCGATGGGTGGTCTTGGTCGGGTGGATACCGTCCCAAAACAGATATCGCTTGGCTTTCTTACAGGCAAAAGGCGGTTCATCGGGCATTACGCAAGCGTCCAGGACGTTTTTCAGGCCGTAATTGGCGGGATTCGCCACTAAATCGTGTAAACTTTGATAAAGGTCGAGCCGGGCGATCTGTATCTCGGGAAGGAGCGCTCCCAGCGTATCGAGCAGCGTATCGAGTTCCGCATTGAACTGGGCGGAAAAGAGCGCGGCGGCCATCGCTGCTCCCGGCGAGACAAGATCGAGAGTGCGGATTGCCGGCGTGAGTGACAGATCGGGGGAGTTCCCGACCAGAAAAGTCCTGGCACCCGAATCGTAGAGGGCAAGGATATTATCCGATATCGCCGTCAGCGCGGCAGTAAGGATGTCGACACTGGCCGCACCTGAACCGTCCACCGCAAGCGCTGCAACGGCGTCTCGCACGTCATTACCCCCAAGCGCGATCACGTACAGGGCATCTCCAGGCGCCACCCCCTGGGCATCGGTGAAAAAGGCGCCGGCCTGAGCCGTCAAATTGATATCGATACCATTATCGTGCGCACGCGCCCCGCCCACGGCGTAGTTGCTCTTTTTGAGTTTGTCTTCGTTCTCTCCCTTGAACGCCGGCCCGACCGTATCGCCGAGATCCAGTGGCTTGGCAAGCTGTTCAACCCAGGTGGCCCCGTTGCTGAAGTGTTTGCCACCCCTCGCATAGGGCCCGTCGGGTATCAAAAAGGCGTCGAGGGTGCTGTAAGGCGGCTTCAGCTTCCTCCCAGTGAGAAAAAATGCGTTACCAGGATCGGACAGGCTGTCGCCGAAGACAACGATCCGCTCAAACGGCTTATCGGCAAAGCTCAGACAGGGCGTCAGAAATAAGATCGCAAGGATTGTCAATAGCCATGATTTTTGCTGTTTTTCCTGCATTGCGCCTCCTCCTCTATGAAGCATGTTCATACGGGTTGTTTGATGGCCGGACTGTCACATGACGGAGACGTATGATCACATCCTTGCCAATGAGGACAATCAACTCCCCAATCAGACCAACAAAAGCCACGTACGGTCAACTGATCTGTGTGCTTATCGCTATGTTGCCTGTCTCACACTCCGGCAAAAGCTGACCACAAAGCCATGACCCCCCCTGTCAATCACCGGTTTCCCCCACCTTGTGAAAGATGAATAAAAATCCCAGCCGGCATCAACATTGCGCCCGTCTGTCAGAGCGAATCAGGGATGGGAATGTAAATCGCCAATCGAGGCGAAACCGGATCAAGGCGATCCCATGTGGCAAGGAAAAACACCTACAGAGAGAAGCGCCGAACGAAGATTTCGAAGGTCGTATGCCGTTGATTTCTCATGAGACAATCCCTAAGACCATGCGTTGCTCCCGTCAGACATGTGCTGTTACGGCTAACTGTGACCGGGTTACCGCTACCCTGGCTCCCTACTAAAGATTGTTGTCTTTATGCCGTAGCAAATAACAGGACGTCGATACCGTTTCCATTCATAAGTTCCGTATGGATGTGGCGATGCGGCGCGGCAGT
Organism: Candidatus Thiodiazotropha sp. (ex Epidulcina cf. delphinae); assembly: GCA_025656455.1. GTDB lineage: Bacteria > Pseudomonadota > Gammaproteobacteria > Chromatiales > Chromatiaceae > Thiodiazotropha. The sequence continues at coordinate 21,010 of JAHXHS010000018.1, forward strand.
AAGGAACGATGGAGATAAGGTGTGAAGATGTTTAGATTGCGAGCTTTCATGGGTCCACGGGTCAGTGCAGCCGGTACGATGATAGCTTGTCTGTTATTCACCCTCTCGCTGCCGGTAGTCGCAACGATTCAGGGCAGCGCCCACGACTTCTCTAGATTAGGCTGGTCCAACGGTGAAAGCTGCGCTGTCTGTCATACACCGCACAATGCGGAGTTCTTCACGGATGCCCCGCTGTGGGACCACGATATTTCCACCACCACCTATACGCTCTACAGCAGCGCCTCATTGGGTGTGATACTGGAGCAACCCGGTCCGGGGAACATCTCCCGCCTGTGCCTCTCCTGCCATGACGGCACGATTGCGATCGATTCGTTTGGTGGAAACGGCGGTCAGACCTACATTTCCGAACGGGCGTCCCTAGGCACGGATCTGAGCAATGACCATCCCATCGGCATCAAGTGGAACCACCGCGGAGATAGAGGATCTTATCCTATCGGTAACGAAGTTGAGTTGTATGACGGTAAAGTCGAGTGCCCCTCCTGCCATGACGTCCACAACAACCAGGTCGCGGATGTGAAACTGCTGCGATCGTCCCTGGCGGGTTCCAGGCTATGCTTTCAATGCCACGATAAATAGCCGCTGGCAGCTTAAAAAAGTGCGGATAAAAACAGCAGCTTATGGCACATCTTCCTTAACGCGCGGATTGCCGCGCATCGGCTCCGGATAATGCTGGGAGGCCAGGCGAAACGAGAGCTGGAAAGCAATGGCCTTGCAGTCAATAATCAATACAATATCAATAAGTTACAAAAAAACTACGGTATGCTTCCCAGATAAGCCCCTGTAGCGATAACTGAATTTTCTCAGGGGTCGGCAGAAACCATACCATTTTTCCGGTAAAATGTTCCGTGAAAAGAAAACGGGGCGCGTCATCGCACCCAACCTGATACTTTGAGGATCGATACATGAAACTGCTACTACCTGTCTACGCACTTACCGCCCTATTCGCCGCCGCTGCCGTGGCAGAGGTTCCCGCCGGCCATCCACCCGTGGATCACAACGCCATTGCGAATGAGGCCGCCAAGAACATGCCAGCGCCAGACCTCGCGTCGATGAGCCATGGGGAGGTCGTCAGCGTCCTTAATACCCAGGGATATACCTATATTGAGTTGTCGCAGGATAAGAAAATAACCTGGGTAGCGGTACCCGAGATAGAAGTCAAGGCGGGAGACAGGGTCTACTACAATGACGGCCCCGCGATGCAAAATTACAAAAGCCGAACCCTCGACAGGACCTTTGAGTCGGTAATCTTCTTGGGCCGAGTGGTCGTCAACGCTGATGTAAAATAGACCGGCTAGGGTCAGCGTTAACTTACGCTGACCCTGTTAGTGCTGGCCAAAAATCGCAAGAATCATTCGGTCACAGGTATTGCCCCCTTTTCACAGGCTTAACCCGGACGTTCGCCCGGGCTAACCACCACCTCGCCTGAAACAGAGATCAAATCGAGACCAAAAGCGCTCCGTCTCGCACGAATCCTCTCCACGTAAAATCAGCTCGACCCGGGTCGATGGCATCTTCAGCGCGCCCAATTCGCTTTCACGCTCTGTTCCCAGCCTGATCTCGACACTCAACCGGTGACCTGAAATCACAATCCGCCCACCTTCATTGTCGATCGCGTATCGGTAGTGTTGCTTGAGCGGCTGGAGACTACGCAGGAATTCGGCATGGGTGATGGACATGATCCGGTAATGCACCTGGGTTTCCACCGACATGGCGCCTATCTCACCCCCCGGCGACAGGGGGCCATAGGGCGATGACATCCCCGTCCTGCAACCGGTATGCCCCGCGTTGCGATGGCGGCACGAAAATACCGTTCCGCACCACCAGATGTGCCTGGACGCGGGGCACGCGGCAACTATCCATCAAATCATAGACGGTTGCGCCGTCGGGCAAATCGACAACGACACTATGTCCCTTAGCACCGGCAGGAAGAAACGCCATCAAGGATGCAAACAATTTCAACTCAACATGCGCCATTGGTAGTACTCCGTCAACCTGATAATGACGAGTTCAGTCGTAGGTCAGGTTGACGCGGAGCGGCTACCTGACTCAATGGGGGTGTCACGTAGCTGCGCAACGTGACCTACGGGTTTCTAAACCTAAACAGACATCCACTCAACATTACCTGAGATTTGAATGGGTGATGAGATGGACGCTCTACCGGATGGCACTAGTGTAGAGTCCTATACTAGCTAGTGTCCGTCCGGAAAGAAAAACTCTCGCAAAGACGCCAAGATCGCAAAGTTATAACTTATTGTTTTTTATTGTATTTATTTTTCCTTGGCGATCTTGGCGTCTTTGCGAGAGAAATTGTCTTGTTTCTGGACGGACACTAGCTAACACCCAGCACCGACCCCAGATAGGCTTCCATCAGGCGGGTCGGATCCTTCATTAAACGCCCCTTCCACTCGCCCAACGGAACACGACCGCGGATCAACCCCCTGAGCACACCGATATGCTGGGTATGCCCAAGACAGCCGGCGCCGATGAGATACTCACCATCGAACTGGAGTTTCAAATAGCGGTGCCTGGCCTCATCCAACAAGACTGATGACTCCCCTCCCTCGACACCCATCCATTGGCCGAAGGAGGCCGAAATCAATCCCAGGGTATCCAGGATGTTCATATTGAGACTACCCTGATGGACAACACTCTCCCCGGAGACCATGTTCGATGCCGCGATGCGACCATGCTCCACCGCGGTAGGCTGAATCGCCTGCACGGAATAACCGCCGGTGGAATAGTCCCGAGCCTGGGCAACATCGCCGGCGGCGAAGATGCCCGACTGGTTGGTCTCAAGATGAGCATTCACCAGAACACCTTGGTCAATATCGAGCCCCGATCCCGCCAGGAATGCAATATTGGGAGTAACCCCCACCGCTGTGATCACTAAACCTGCAGGCAGATTATCTCCATTCTCCAGGTTGACGGTTAGACCGCCGTGGTCTTTTTCTATCCCGGCCACACCACTGTTGGTGACGATAGTGACGCCCCGGTCTTCACACCAGGCCTTTATTAAGCTGCCGGCCACCTCATCCAGCATCCGGGGGACCATGCGATCCGCCTTTTCCACCACCGTCAGTTGTACATCGCGCTCAACCAGTGCTTCCAGGATGATACAACCGATGAATCCCGCTCCGATCAACACCACCGGCACGCCCGGCTTGGCGCGCTCGATAATGGCGCGGGCATCCGCCAAGGTCCAGCAGCTGTGAACACCTGGTGAGTCGATGCCGGGAATCGGCGGTTTGACCGGCGTTGCGCCCGACGCTATCAGTAGGCGATCGAAGACCAGCGTATCGCCTCGAGCCAGTGTTACCGACCTGTGTTGCGGGTTAACGCCTGTGACTCCCTCCTGCAGAAGCTCTATCCGCCGTTCACTATAGTGGCTTTCCGATTTCCGCAGGTAGGTGCCTTGTTCGTCAATATCCTCGACCAATAGATAGGGGATGGCCATACGGGAATAGGGCGGTTCCGATTCGCCGCCGATCAAGGTGATCCGGGCGGAGGGATCCAGGTCGCGTATGGTATCGCAAGCGGTAACACCTGCCGGCCCGGCGCCTATAACGATATGGTGCATCTTGAAATCCTTTAGCGTTCAGCAAGCCGGGAAGGGGGCAGCCACGCCGGTGTCAGGATAGACCAAGCCGCTGGCGGGTTGCATCCGTCGGTATGCCCTCAGAGGTCCAGCCCCGCAACGCGTAATACTCAGGCAACATCACATCCAGATCATTGACACGCCCTTTAGCCGGTCCGCTGTTGGCGGCCTCCTTCAGCAAACGTTTGGGCAAGGTATCATCAGCGGCGCTCAGGCCCGCACGGATGTTGAAGTCCCGCTCCATATTCCAGATACGCTCTCCCACTTCCTGTAACCGTTCAGCCGTCCACTCCCCCTCACAGGCCCCATCGACCTGCGGTGCGATATCTTCCAGGGACCAGGCAAATGTCGTAAACAGGCACAGGCCGCTGGAGTCCACGGCGGCAGTGGCATCCTGAAAGGCCTTGACCAACCCAGCCTTACCCTCGGTCACCAGGGGATCGGTCTTTTCAGGAATGCCCAGGACTTCCGAGGCAACGGTATAGCCTCGCAGATGGCAGGCCCCCCGGTTGGATGTGGCATAGGCGAGCCCCATTCCCTGGATGCCGCGTGGATCGTAGGCGGGGAACTCCTGACCTTTCACCGTCATAGAGAGTTCAGGGTGCCCGTATTTTTCACACAGTCGTTTCGAGCCCAGGCCCAGGTCCTTGCCGAAGCCCTCTCCTTTGACCAATGCCTCCACTGCCCAGACCAGTGCCTCGGCAGAACCGAACCTCAGTTCCTGCCCGCCGGTGTGCTCCGTTGTGACCGCGCCGATCTTAAACAACTCAATGGCGGCTGCAAGGGTGGAGCCAAAAGAGATCGGATCGAATCCGTCCTCATTGCAAACAAAGTTGACGTAGGTCAGGGCGTCCAGATCGTCGACGCCGGTATCCGGTCCCAGGGCCCAGGCAGCTTCATATTCCAGCCCCCCGGAGCTGCCCCAGTATTGCGGTTTGTTCTCGACGGAGAAGTGGCCTTTGTCAACCGTCGAGATACGCCCGCAAGCAATGGTGCACCCGAAACAGCCGGCGTTGGTGGTCAAGTTGGGCTTACTATCCGTGGCGCGTTTTTCATGCATCGCCTCTCCCGACACATGCTGTGCTCCCTCAAACTGTACTTCACGCATATTCCGTGTCGGCAGGGCGCCGATTTCGTTGATGATATTCATCAATACCTGGGTGCCGTAGGTCGGCAGTCCCTGTCCGGTGACCGCATTGTCGGCAAGCACCTGCTTGGCGGCATTGACCGCACGCATGAACTTGGCGGGATCCTTGATATTTCCCACGCCCTCGGTGCCGCGAACGGCCACTGCCTTGAGGTTCTTTGACGCCATCACGGTGCCGACGCCGGAACGTCCGGCCGCACGATGCAGATCATTGATCACCGCCGCATAGAGACAGCCGGCTTCCGCCGAGCGGCCGACGGCGGCGATCCGCAACATGGGATCCTGGTGTCTGTTGTGCAGCCACTCATCGGTTTGCCAGACACTGGTTCCCCAGACGGCTTCGGCGGAAAGCAGTTCAGCCTGGTCATTCATGATATAGAGGTAGACAGGTTGCGCAGACCTGCCCTCGAAGATGATCATGTCCCAACCGGCATTGCGCATCTCCGCACCGATGAAACCACCGGAATTGGAACAGGCCACGCAATGGGTCAAAGGGCTTTTGGTCACCACCGAATAGCGTCCGCCCGTCGAGGCCATGGTGCCGGTGAGCGGGCCGGTGGTCATGATCAATTTATTATCGGGAGAGAGAGGATCGACACCTGGATCGATCTCTTCAACCAAGTACTTGGTTGCGAGGCCGCGCTGGCCGAGATACGCCTGTGCCCATTGGTGGTTTAACGTCTCAGTGAGGCAACGTCCCTCAGTGAGATTGACGCGAAGAATTTTACCTGCCCATGACATGATTGATCCCCTCCCGGTTAAGCGGTCGCCGAGCTGCCGGCATCGGTTCTACCCGCCCAGACGCGCATTCTTTCAAATCCGGTCTGATCCGCATCCACATACCGGATCGCAGCCGTCGGACAGGCCTTGGCGCAAGCGGGGTCGCCGCCGCAGAGATCGCATTTGATCACCTTGCCCGTGGCACTGTTGTAATTTATCGTTCCGAACGGGCAGGCGATGGTACAGACCTTACAACCGACACACATCGCTGCATGAACGACCTTCGCCCCGCTGTCTGCATCGATTGAAATCGCATCCACGGGGCAGGCCTGCATGCACCAGGCATCAGCACATTGGGTGCAGGTATAGGGCACGAAACGCCCCTCCTGGTGGAAGGTAAAAACACGAATTCTCGATTTTGAAGGATTGAATAATCCCTCGTTTTCAAATGAACACGCCAATTCACACTGTACGCACCCGGTACATTTATCAGCATCGATCAATAGGGATCTCAGCATATTTTCCTCCTTCCTGTCTCGCCTTCACACCTTAATAATAAAAGGATTGACGACCATCTTCCGGCATAACCCGGCATGGCCCATAAACAGCTTCAGTTATTAAGCGATGCCTTATATTAACCCGGCAACTAAATATATCGAGTTCAGCTGCCGTGTGCCTGCCTACGGCAAGGCATCAAAACGCCGCTGTAGCCCCTCCTACAGCAAGTTTTGATAACGCAGTCCGTAGGCAGGCACACGGCGGCCTATCTGTTAAAAATCAAAATGTTAGGGGCTTCAAGAATCCCCTTGCTCGGCGTTGTGGCTCTTACCAAGGGAGCCAACCCTTGGCTGCGAGCCACGCCTTGATCAAGGACATTCTTGAAGCCCTGAACTCGATATATTTAGTTGCCGGGTTAATATTATCCCGGTAACCAAGTATGTCGGGTTAATAATTGGGCATCCTTCGTACAGGCATGCGCCGATGTTGATATGAATCGTTGAAAATGTATTTAGAGAAAATTGTGCCTTTCTCTATAGGGACTTCGACTACGCCTGGTGGAATAGGTCAGCGCCCAAACAAAGGTTAGTTGGGAAAGTTTTATAGTTCAAATATTTCAGGATGTTGCTCATCAAGTTAATACAGCAAGAGAAAATAACAACAAATAATGACAATAAATCGGAACAAAATGGGTTTATCCCGTTAAGTTCTTTCACGCAGCAGTCGAATAAAAGCCTCTGCCACGGCATTGTTCAGGTTAGAGCGGGTGCGCGCGATCCATAAGGTACGATTGATACGCAATCCCTGAATCTTGATGTGGTAGAGGGTTCCCGAGTTCAACGCATCATCCACGGCAAAGCGAGGCAGAAAGCTTACATACCTGTCATGTTGCAGCATTTCGACAATGGTATCCGTCGAGCCGACTTCCATGGTAATCGGTAGCTGGTTGATGCCGATATCCTTCAGCGCCTTGTCGATAGCTTTCAGCAAAACCGAGCAACAGATCAGGCAGCATATGCTCACCGATGGCGAAGGTAACTTCTAGGCGCAGCCGGTTTTGGCCTGACCGCAGCGACTCCAGATCGTCCAACAGGGAGATCTGATGATCAAGCACCAAGCGGGCATACGCTGTTTCCCTGTTTGACGGTTTCTCTTCCAATGCAGTCATCTCCATCATCGCGGTCATGATCATCGGCGCCGGCCTCGACAAGACCGGCATCATGGGCCCGGCCGGATATCGGGTATCCGACTTCATCCGTGCCGGTGGAATCATGACTCTGCACTTCCTGGCCGTGATGATGTTGGTGATGAATCTAGCCTACTGATTGTGTGTGTTTTCTTTTTCCGATCGGAAGGGGATCGTTTGTAGGGCAGCCCTGTTTTAAGTACTATTGCTATTAACCCGGCAACTAAATATATCGAGCTGGGTTGCGCTCCTGTTTGCTATGATGGATTTCTTCACTTCGCGGCCCCCTGACCCAATACCTTGGGTTCCAGGGCTTCAAGTTACGGTGCGGCAGGGCCGCACCCTACGAAACTCGTAGAACATGGGAACAAGATGAACTCCGAAACTTGAGTTATTATCAACCCGGCAACTAAATATATCGAGTTCAGCCGCACAGCAAGGCCTCAAAACGCTGCTGTAGCCCCCCCTACAGTAAGTTTTGATAACGCCGCCCGTAGGCAGGCACACTGTGGCCTGTCTATTAAAAATCAAAATGTTAGGGACTTCAAGAATACCCTTGATCGGTGTTGTGGCTCTTACTCAAGGGAGCCAACCCTTGGCTGCGAGCACGCCTTGATCAATGGCATTCTTGAAGCCCTGAACTAAATATAACTCAACCGATTCGTGCAGATAAGGGTGAGCGGTGTTTCAGCCCCTTGTAATCATTCAGTCGAAAAAATTTTCCCGCTATGGAAGTAGACCCATGATTGGTGCGAAGACAGCCCTGCTTACCCATGAATGAATCACGTATCATCAAGCGGTACAACGCCTACTATAAAGGTTGGTGCCTGGCTTTTGGCGAGCACACTGCCGAGTACGAGGAGGAGCGTGACATCAACTGGCTGTTCGGTGAAGACCGGATCGGCCTGATTCTCTCCCAAACCTTGCGAAAAGAGGCCCAGCATCAACTTCTCGGACACCACCAAGAGATGCCTCAACTCATTCTATCCGATGAGACCGTAGGAATCAACAAATTCGACTACCGCCTGAAAGACGATATCGACAGGAGCAACATCCAAAAACTGAAAACATTTCTGCTTAGCGGAGAGGAGCTACACATGTTTCTGTCCAGTCATCTGTTCTACCCATCGCGTACGCGCATCATCACCTTTGCCATGAAAAAACCTCTTATCATCATGTATAAGGAGATGCAGCCGCTCAAGCTGATAATCGAATAGGTCCTTCCCCTGATCGGATGGGCGGAATTGGCGGCTTGTTCATAAGCCATCTCACCAGTGCCTTCTCGTCAATCTTGGCTTATAGTGATATTAACCCGGCAACCCAATATGTCGTGTTCAGGGCTTCAAGCATGCCCTTGATCAAGGCGTGGCTCGCCGGCAAGGGTGATTCCCTTGTCAAGCGTCACAACACCGAGCAAGGGCATGCTTGAAGCCCCTAACCGATTGATATAAAAAAGACAGGCCGCAGTGTGCCTGCCTACGGGCGGCGTTATCAAAACTTGCTGTAGGGGAACTACAGCGGCGTTTTGATGCCTTGCTGTAGGCTGGCACACTGCGGCTGAACACGACATATTGGGTTGCCGGGTTAATATAACCCTAACACAAGCCAGAGAATTGTGTATTGAAACATTCACTGCTACTCCGATTCGGCTCTGTCATCACCATCCTCTTCATCCTTGCGGTGTCCGGCATGATGAGTTCGATGATCATCACCGAGACCGCGGAAGGTTATGCCGCTGCGATCAATCAGGCCGGTACGCTGCGTATGCAGTCCTATCGCATCGCCAGCAGTCTGGTGCACAGAACTACCTATGAGGACAACCTCTCCACAACCCGCACCAAACAGCTGGTTGCGGAGTACAACCAACGCCTGTTCAGTCCGCGTATCCATGACGTCCTGGGCAAGAGACCAAGCGAGCGGGTCACCGAAACTTATCACGAAGTGGAGTCGCAGTGGCGGAAAATCATGCTTCCCAATCTGAACGACTATCTCTCCTTGAACATTGCGCAATCCGTCTCACCCTCTGATAGACGTAGAATAACTTCCAGTCAGCGAGCCTACCTATCGCTGGTCGATGAATTCGTCGATGACATCCACCGCTTCGTGGAAGCCCTGGAGTTGAACGCTGAAGAGAAGATCCAGCAACTAAGGATTATCCAGATCGTGCTGCTCAGCCTCACCTTTCTGGTCGCCATCGTGAGTCTCTATCTGACCAAGATCCACGTACTCAACCCACTCCGCAACCTGCTTGCCTGCGCCAATGCGGCGCGTCACGGCGACTTCTCGGTCAGAAGCAGTTTTCTCAGTGACGACGAACTCGGCCAACTGGGCCAGGCATTCAATGTGATGGCGGAAGACCTATCGGTCATCTATGCCGACCTGGAGGCCCGGGTGCACGAAAAGACCCAGGATCTCGAACGCAGCAATCGCACCCTGGAACTGCTCTATTCCGCCACCAAGCGCCTCAGCGACTCATCCCTGAGCGAGGATGTCTTGATTGCGGTGATCCACGACATTGAGATGCTGGTAGGCGTCGATTGCGGCACCATCTGTCTCGGGCAGCTGAGCAACGGGCAAGTCAACCGTTTCGCCTCTACCAGAGAAATCGACATCCTACTGCAGGACGGGATTGAAAATCCCTGTGCCCTGTGCCATGGCGATGGTGGATCGCATACTTTCAAAATCGACCAGGCCGATGGCCAAAAAATCATCAACATCTTTTCCACACCGGTGCGTGACAACACCCAGCAATACGGCGTCCTGCTGATCGAATTCCCAGAATCCAAGCGGCTGGAAGAGTGGCAGGAGCGTCTCCTGGAAACGGTCGCAAGCCACATCGCACTGGCCATCAATGTCGCTGATCAGGTGACAAAGAATCGCAAACTCTCTCTTATGGAGGAGCGAAGCGTCATCGCCAGGGAACTGCATGACTCCATCGCCCAGTCGCTCTCGTATCTGAAAATCCAGGTATCGCGCCTGGAAAAGGCGATCAACGAGGATAGCGAAAAAAAGGCTATCCTGCAGATTACCGCCGCCCTGCGCTCGGCGCTCAACGGCGCCTATCGCCAATTACGCGAACTGCTCACCACCTTCAGGCTCAGGTTCAGCGATGCCGATCTGGGTAAAGTTGTCGGCCAGACCGTCGAAGAGTTCGTCAACAGGTCCGGCATACCCATTGAGTACATCAACCAGCTAGGCAATTGCCAATTCAATCCGAATGCCGAGATACATATCATTCAGATCATTCGAGAGGCCCTTTCGAACGTAATTCGCCACGCTAACGCCACCCAGGCCAGGGTAAGCATCGCCTGCGACCAGCAGGGCTTGGTGCGCGTCTCCATCGAGGACGACGGCATAGGAATCAATGATGAAGGTGATATGATGCAGCATTATGGCTTACCGATCATGAAGGAACGCGCCGAATGGCTGGGGGGCAGCCTGAATATCACGGAGTCGCCGATTGGCGGCACCCAGGTAAGTCTCACCTTCGACATCAATGACGCATCGGATAATGAATCCAGGAAGATGCTAATCGAGCAAATGAAAGATGCCTGAGCAACACAAATACACCATTCTCACGATTGATGACCACCCCCTCTTCAGGAAGGGCGTCTCCGACCTGATCGACATGGATGAGGCCCTGGAACTGGTGGCCGAAGCCCCCAACGGACCGGATGGTCTGGTATTGGCGGCACAACTCAACCCCGACCTGATTCTGCTCGATATCAATATGAAAGGTATGAGCGGACTGGATACCCTCAAGGCGATCAAGGACCAGGATGTGGATTCCAGGATCCTGATGCTGACCGTTTCCGATAACGAAGAGGATGTATTGGCGGCCTTGAGAGTCGGCGCGGACGGTTATCTTCTGAAGGATATGGAACCCGAGGATATCCTCGAGTCGATCCGCAAGGCGATGGATGGCACGGTTGTGATCAGCGACAATCTGACACAACTGCTCGCCAAGGCCCTGCGGGAGGATAACAAGCTGACCGAACCCACCACCAGCCTCACGGCCAGGGAACGGCAGATCCTGCAGCATCTCTCCCAAGGCTTAAGCAACAAACAGATTGCAAAGGCGCTGGAGATTTCCGAAGGTACGGTCAAGGTGCATGTCAAACATCTGCTGAAGAAGCTCAATCTCCACTCCCGAACCGAAGCCGCGGTTTGGGCGCTGAACGAAGGAAAGGCATCCGTGCGATGAATGGCCGGCTCTCATCCGTTACCGGCCGGCACCCAACCTTCGCGCCACCCAACTTATCTCCAAGGATATATCAACTACCCATTTATAGGTATCAATATCTACCAATATATTGGTAACCATTTGTATTTATTGATATTTTTCTTAAGATTTCCTTTAAAAAGTTGATCCGTATCAAAGCGATCGGTCAAAGCAAGTGAAACACTTCACTATAGTTGGGTGGTTGATGCAAAAGTCAGCGACGGGTGCGGCTTTCTTCACCATCTTCATTTGAGGTTTATTCGTTGCAGACATCCATCGATAGATTCCAGTTTCTCCGCGGTGACTTGAGAGGTAACCGCCGTGGAATTCGTCCACCCTGGTCTCAGCCGGAATCGCAGTTCATCGATCTGTGTGAGCGCTGTGGCGAGTGTCTCGATGCCTGCCCGAAAGAGATCATCGAGAACGGTCCGGGCGGCTACCCAGTGGTCAACTTCGCCGATGGCTTCTGCATTTTTTGTGGTGACTGCGTCAAGGCATGTAACCACAAGGCATTACGCTTTCCTGCTGATCCGACCATACCACCCTGGATATTGGAGGTTGCGATCGACAGTTCATGCCTGTCACTCAATGGCGTGGTATGCAGAAGTTGCGTCGATATCTGCGAAGAAGCCGCCATCCGATTCAGATTACGAACAGGCGGACGTTCAGAGCCGTACCTCGACGCATCGGCCTGTACCGGCTGTGGAGAGTGTGTCTCTGCCTGTCCGAACAATGCCGTAACTATCACACCCACCCACCAGGACCATGCGGCATAGACCCAAAGCGGGAGGAGATTTTTGACCCATGAATATCTGCAGCTTGATCGTTCATACCAAACCGACGTTGGGGCCACAGGTCTCTGATCGTCTGCAAACGTTCCAGGGTGTCGAGGTCCATGGAGGATCGGAAGAGGACAAACTGATTGTCACCGTGGAGGACAAGGGCGAAACAGTCTCGCCCGTATCCGACACGATGAATGCACTGCGCGACGTGGAAGGCGTCGTAAGCACTATTTTGATTTATCACTATGGCGGGGAAGAGTCGATGGAGGAAATGAACCGTGAAATTAACTAGAAGAGAGTTTATCAAGAGTAACGCAGTGGCAGCAGCAGCCTCCGTGGCTGGCGTCACCCTGCCGGTAACAAAAGCGGCGGCTGCCGACGCAGATGACGGGATTCGTTGGGACAAGGCGGCCTGCCGCTATTGCGGCACCGGCTGCAGCGTATTGATGGGCGTCAAGGATGGCAAGGTAGTCGCTTGCCAGGGGGACCCTGATGCGCCGGTCAACAAAGGCCTGAACTGTATCAAGGGTTACTTTTTGCCGAAGATCCTCTATGGAGAGGATCGTCTGACCAAGCCCCTGTTGCGCAAAACCAACGGTAAGTATGACAAGAACGGTAAGTTTGAAGCGGTCTCCTGGGACGAGGCCTTCAAGACCATGGCCGAGAAATGGATCGCGGCCCGTAAGGCCAAAGGTCCAAAGGGTATCGGTATGTTCGGCTCCGGCCAGTGGACCGTCTGGGAAGGCTATGCGGCCTCCAAGCTGTTGAAAGCCGGTTTCCGCTCCAACAGTCTTGAACCTAATGCTCGCCATTGTATGGCTTCTGCTGTGGGCGCATTCATGCGTGGTTTCGGTATCGATGAGCCGATGGGCTGCTATGACGACCTGGAACATGCTGATGTATTCGTGCTCTGGGGCGCCAACATGGCGGAGATGCACCCGATCCTCTGGTCGCGTCTCACTGACACCCGTCTGACCAAGCCGGGTTGTGAAGTCCACGTGCTCTCCACCTATGAGCATCGTTGTTATGAACTGGCCGATAACGGCATGGTTTTCGAGCCTCAGACCGATCTGGCCATTCTTAACTATATCGCCAACTACATCATCCAGAACAAGGCATATAATAAGGAGTTCATCGACAAGCATGTGAACTTCACCAAGACACCGACCGACATCGGTTACGGCCTGCGCGCCACGGATCCGCGCGAGAAAGCGGCCAAGAACCGGAACAAGGGCAAGCTCTCCAAAATCAGTTTTGAAGAGTATGCCAAGTCGGTAGAGCCTTACACATTGGAGCACGCCTCCAAGCTCTCCAAGGTGCCTAAAGACAAGCTGTTGAAACTGGCCAAGGTCTATGCTGATCCCAACAAGAAGGTTTCATCCTACTGGACCATGGGCTTCAACCAGCACACCCGTGGTGTTTGGGTCAATGGCCTCTGCTACAACGTCCATCTGCTGATGGGCAAGATCGCCGAGCCCGGCAACAGCCCCTTCTCCCTGACCGGACAGCCCTCCGCCTGTGGTACCGCTCGTGAGGTTGGCACCTTTACCCATCGCCTGCCCGCCGACCTGGTGACCAAGAAGGACGCACACTGCAAGTTCGCCGAGAAGACCTGGCAGCTGCCCGCAGGCACCATCCCCAGGGCCAACGGCAAGACCGACGGCGCCGATCAGACCGACATCAGCGGCAAGCCCATGGGCAAGACCCTGATCCATGCGGTAGCCATGCACCGTGCGCTTAAAGACAGCAAGATGAACTGCTTCTGGGTCATGTGTAACAACAATATGCAGGCCGCCGCCAACATGAATGACGAGAGTTATCCCGGTTGGCGCAATCCGGATAACTTCATCGCTGTCTCTGACCCCTACCCGACAGTATCGGCACAGGCCGCCGACCTGATTCTGCCGACCGCCATGTGGATCGAGAAAGAGGGCGCCTACGGCAATGCCGAGCGACGCACTCAGTTCTGGCGTGAGCAGGTAGCGGCGCCAGGGGAGTCCAAATCCGACGTGTGGCAGCTCATGGAGTTTTCCAAGTACGTCAAGGTTGAGGACGTCTGGCCGGCCGATCTCATTGCCAAAAAACCAGAGTACGCCGGTAAGACCCTCTACGACGTTCTCTACGCCAACGGTCAGGTCGACAAGTTCCCGGTAGAACAGGTCACCGACAGCCGTGGCAACAAGTACGACAATCACGAGTCGGCAGACTTTGGCTTTTATGTACAGAAGGGCCTGTTCGAGGAGTACCGCCTGTTCAACTCGGTCAAGGGTATCCCGAAGAAGGGCCATGAAATGGCGCCTTTCGAGGCCTACCACAAGGTACGCGGTCTGCGCTGGCCGGTGATTGACGGCAAGGAGACCCTGTGGCGCTTCCGCGAAGGTTACGATCCACACGTCGCCAAGGGCGAAGGCGTCAAGTTCTACGGCAAACCTGACGGCAAGGCCAATATCATCACGGCGCCTTATGAACCGGCTGCCGAGCCGCCGGACAAAGAGTTTGATCTGTGGCTCTGCACCGGCCGTGTGCTGGAGCATTGGCACTCCGGCTCCATGACCCGACGTGTCCCCGAGCTCTATCGTGCCGTGCCGGATGCGGTGATCTATATGAACCCGAAAGATGCCAAGAAGCGTCGACTGCGTAATGGTGCCTTGGCCAAGATCAGCTCTCGTCGGGGTGAGATCGTTTGCAAGATCGACACCAAGGGCCGTAACAAGCCGCCCGAGGGCCTGGTATTCGTCCCCTGGTTCGATGCCGGCCGCCTGATCAACAAGCTGACACTCGACCAGACCGATCCGCTCTCGAAAGA
This sequence comes from Candidatus Thiodiazotropha sp. (ex Epidulcina cf. delphinae), assembly GCA_025656455.1. Lineage (GTDB taxonomy): Bacteria > Pseudomonadota > Gammaproteobacteria > Chromatiales > Chromatiaceae > Thiodiazotropha. The sequence goes on from JAHXHS010000018.1 coordinate 36,026, forward strand.
GACGGATTACAAGAAGTGCGCGGTGAAGATCTCACGCGCCTAGCTTGTGCAGCGCCGGTCCGGGCAAACGGACCGGCGTGTTAACTGGAAACGGATCAACTGAATCATCAGATCATTCATGTCAGAGGCAGAGAGAAAAAATGAGATGAACCGGCGGCGGTTCCTGGGCAATATGCTCAAGACCGCCTGTGGTGTGGGACTGGTCGGACTGGGCCTGGGCGCCTATTCCAAACGGGCCTCATCCATGCCGGCGAATTACATACGTCCGCCCGGCGCCCTGCCGGAGGAGGATTTTCTCGGGGCCTGCATTCGCTGTGGCCTGTGTGTACGGGACTGCCCTTACGACATCCTTTTTCTGGGTGAAGTCGGGGATGAGGTCGCTACGGGAACGCCCTATTTCATAGCCCGCACCGGGCCTTGTGAAATGTGTGAGGACATTCCCTGCGTGGTAGCCTGCCCGACCAATGCCCTGGATCACGACCTGAAAGATATCGAAGATTCACGCATGGGTCTGGCGGTGGTCATCGATCAGGAGAACTGTATAGCGTTCCACGGTCTGCGTTGTGAAGTCTGCTTCAACGTCTGTCCGATACGCAATCGCGCCATCAGCCTGGATATGCAGCACAACACACGTTCCGGCAAACACGCCCTGTTCATTCCGGTGGTGCACTCCGACGCCTGCACCGGCTGTGGACTCTGTGAGCGCGCCTGTATCCTGGAAGAGGCGGCCATCAAGGTCTTCCCGACCCACCTGGCCAAGGGTGAACTGGGCAAGCACTACCGTTTAGGCTGGAAGGAGAAAGAGAAAGCGGGCGAGGCACTGGTCACACCCGATACCGAGCATCGTTACAACCTACCCGAAGGGATGCGTTACGACCAGCAAGGGGAAGGGCTGATCATCGAAGGCGAGGCGGAGAAGACACCCTTTTCTTCCAATCCTCTGGATACACTCAATAGCGGATTTATGGACAAGTAGTTATGTTCGATATGACAACATTGGGTGATGATGCGATTGCAGCCAAGGGCTGGTTCGAGTCCCACAAATACTTGATCCTGCGTCGGCTCAGTCAACTCGGAATTCTGGCGCTGTTCCTCACCGGACCCTGGTTCGGCATCTGGATAGTAAAGGGAAATCTGGCCTCCAGCCTGACCCTCGATATCCTGCCGCTGACCGATCCCTATGTCCTGCTGCAGGCGATGTTGTCCGGGGTCGTTCCCGAGACTGCGGCCATCATCGGTGTGGTCATCGTGCTGGCCTTCTACTTCCTGGTAGGCGGCAGGGTCTACTGCTCCTGGGTCTGCCCGGTCAACATGGTCACCGACCTGGCCGCCTGGCTGCGACGCAAACTGGGTATCCGCACGACTTCGCAGATCTCACGGTCGACCCGCTTTTGGATGCTGGTGCTGACCCTGATTTTGCCGCTGGTGGTGGGCGGCATCGTCTGGGAGCTGGTCAACCCGGTCTCGATGATGTTCCGCGGGATCGTGTTCGGCATGGGCGCGGCCTGGGTGATGATAGTCGGCATCTTCCTGTTCGATCTGCTGGTGGCGAAGGATGGCTGGTGCGGACACATCTGTCCAGTGGGCGCCTTCTACAGCCTGCTCGGAAGCAAGAGTCTGCTGAAGGTCAACGCCTCCCAGCGACAAGCCTGCAACGACTGCATGGAGTGTTATGTGGTCTGTCCGGAACCACAGGTGATCAAACCTGCGTTGATGGGCGAAAAGAAGGGTCTGAGCCCAGTGATTCTCTCTTCCGACTGCACCAATTGCGGACGCTGTATCGATATCTGTGCAAAAGACGTTTTCAGTTATGGCGGTCGTCACGCCACTAAAATCGACGAATGCAAGCGAGAGGGTGAAATCAATCGGGGTGTCCGGGTTTGACCGGTACATCTAAACATTTCTATTTTAGAGAGTGATGATGGAGAAAGGTATGAAAAAGATCGCATTACTATCCATTGCGGCAATCGCAACCATGTTCCTGTCGACTGCTGTGCTGGCTGACGTTCAATCGCTACGTGGCGATAAACTCAACACCATGGCAAAGAAACCGGCCAACTTAAAGATTGTGAATGTCAAAGGGGGTATCGAACGCAGCTACAAGCTGCAACCACCCATGGTTCCGCATGAGGTGGACAAGTATGAAATCAACCTGAAGAACAATGGCTGCATGAAGTGCCATAGCGAAGCGACCTACGAGAAAGAGAAAGCCCCCAAAGTAGGCGACAGCCACTATAAGGACCGTGACGGCAAGATATTGAAGGCCGTCTCCAGTCGCCGTTACTTCTGTAATCAGTGCCACGCACCGCAGATGGGCGCCGACCCACTGGTGCAGAACAACTTCCAAGGCGCCAAATAGTGTCTGTTCATAAATGCTGAAACATATAACGCAGAGATCGCAATGAAACGCAAGGGGCGCAAAACGTTTTATTGTATTAATAAAAATGGCTTCGCGTTCATTGCGATTCTCAGCGTGCTTTGCGTTATTAAGATCAGTTTCTGAACAACCACTAACAGCAATGTTTTGGCCCTCTTGAGCAGGAAGCCTGTGGATTGGCCGGGCAATAGTATTAAATAACTTTGGTATAACAATGAGCAAGAGTAAAAAAAGAGGCGGTCTACTCCTGGTAGTCGTCGGCATCGTAACCGGCATTGTCCTTTGGGGTGGATTCAACACAGCAATGGAGATAACCAATACCGAGACCTTCTGCATTTCATGCCATGAAATGGAGGAAACCGTCTATCAGGAACTGCAGGAGACGATCCATTTCAGCAACAGAACCGGTGTACGCGCCACCTGCCCCGACTGTCATGTACCCAAAGAGTGGATCCATAAGTTCCTGCGCAAGATCCAGGCGACCAACGAACTCTACCATAAGATGCTCGGCACCGTGGGTACCCCGGAAAAATTCGAGACAAAACGCCTGCAACTGGCGCAAAACGTCTGGCGCTCCATGAAAAAGACCGACTCCCGCGAATGCCGTAACTGCCACAAGTTCATCTCCATGGACCTGGACAGACAGGCGCCGCGCAGTTCGGAACAGCATGATCAGCACTACTGGGATACAGTGGATGGAAATGCCCCGAAGAAGACCTGTATCGACTGCCACAAAGGCATTGCCCACTCATTGCCCGAGGGCTTTGATCCCGCCGCTGACTATTGAGCTGTACAGCCAAGTAGACTATATAGTAGTCTATGAGGCCGCTGGCCGATATAACCGCATTTTAACGTTTGGGACGAAAAACATGCTACGTGATCCATTCGGCAGACATATCGAATACCTGCGCCTGTCAGTCACGGATCGCTGCGATTTTCGCTGTTTCTACTGTCTTCCCAGAAGTCACAGGGATTTCGAAACACCCGGCGACTGGCTGACCGCCGATGAGATCGAGCGACTGGTCGGTCAGTTTGCGGCCCTCGGCGTCAAACATGTGAGACTTACCGGTGGTGAACCCCTTGTTCGCAAGGGGGTGGACGACATCGCCCGACGAATCTCGGCATTGCCGGGGATTGAAGAGCTCTCTCTGAGCACCAATGCCTCCCGACTCGGCGAATTTTCCGACTCGCTTCATCAGGCAGGGGTGCGGCGACTCAATATCAGCCTCGACTCGCTGAATGAGAGGCGATTCGAGGAGATCACCGGCAGCCGTCTAAAACCGGTGCTGCAAGGCATTGAGCATGCCGCCGCGCGCGGATTCGCCCCGGTCAAGATCAATATGGTCATCATGCGCGGGATCAATGACGGCGAGGTTGAAGGGATGGTCGAATACTGCCTGGAACGCGGCTTGACCCTGCGTTTCATCGAGACCATGCCGGTCGGCCGGGGCGGCCAGAGCGCCAACCAGCACTATCTGCCGCTCTCGGAGATCGAGACGCGGCTGAGAAAACGCTACAAGCTGCAACCTGCGGCGATGAAAGGCAGCGGCCCGGCCAGCTACTTCCAGATCGACGACTCCGGCCTGGTGGTCGGTTTCATCACCCCCCGCTCGCAACACTTCTGCGATACCTGCAACCGGGTGCGCCTGTCGGTGACCGGGGATCTGCATCTCTGTCTTGGGCAAGAGGACCACCTAGCGCTACGCCCGATGTTAAGGGCAGACGCTTCAGACCATGATATCCGTCAGGCCATACAGGCGGCCATCGCCCGCAAACCCGAACGGCATCAGTTCAACGAGGCCCCGACCGCCATCATCCGACCCATGTCGGCCCTTGGCGGCTGAGGATCCTCAGCATGACGCCCGTTGGTGTAGTGTTCAAATCGGTTTGTAGAGCTTCTTCTTTTTTGAATCCGTCAGGTTGGTCACGCTCACACTGATGTGATGGGGCGTATAGAGCGTGGTGCGAATCAGCCACCCTCCCCCCGGCACACGCGCCTGCTCCGTCATACTTCTGATGTTGGTGGTATCGTCGTACTGATCTTCGATGACTTCGTATTCCAGTTTCATCGCTCCTCCCTAAATTGTCAGTTATGCACCTTTAGATTGGCGCCCGTCCAGAAACGCTTAAAAAGTATAACGCAAAGCTCGCCATGAAACGCAAAGGACGCAAAGAATGTAGATATATCAATCATCTACTACCCGCAGAGCGGGTAGTATGATGAAAGCCCCCAAAGGGGGCTATGTCAGGGCTGCCGCTCACTTTTCCACACCGCCACGCTGTCATCCTGGTTTGCCACAACTGGCCAGGCATACATCATCTCTCTCGCTAAGCTCGCAAAGTACGCCAAGAAGCGATTGTCTGAGGATCCTTTGCGGGCTTTGCGAGCTTGGCGAGAGTTTCTTTTCCTCTTAGGGTCTCAGCAAGGCATCAGGATTGAGCTCCCCGCCTGGACCGACCACCCTGCTGCTCCCCGGCACGGCAGAGCCTCTTCGTGTCTCACCGCCTGTGGCGGTGGTTTACCTACATTGAATTAATTGGCTTTGCTCTCATGGCATTTATTCACGGACAATCAACTTTGAGTTGGTGAACTGCATCGTAGTGATTTGTATGATCTACCCACCCAGGTCGCAGGTCAGGTCTGCGCGAAGCGACTACCTGGCATAACGGTGATGTCACGTAGCTGCGCAACTTGACCTACGGACTTAGTTAGTGCCCGTCTGAAAACAAGACAATTTCTCTCGCAAAGACGCAAAGATCGCCAAGTAAAAAAATAGCATGGTTAGATAAATTCGTGGGTATCCTTGAATGATAAATACCACTAACCTATTGAAATATATCCATAATGCTGGGTTTATTAGGCGCATTTTTTTCGAGGGTCAGTTCTGAATACAGGACGCCGCCTGAATAACAGACCCATTGATATCGTGTGACTACGTCATTCCGGCGAACGGTCACCTCGGACTTGATCCGGGGCGGAATCCAGAGAATATGGCAGGGAGGCAGAATGGAACAACAGCCGTGCGTGTACCTATTAGCCAGCAAACGAAATGGAAGGAAAGGACGATTGAGGCGCTGAACCCACGCTGGCGAGATTTGTATCCGGAGCTAATCTAATGAGAAGGTTTTTTTTGCATGACAAACGGTCGATAATCACGGAGCATCTGGATTCCATCCTTAGGTCCGTAAACGGTGCATCCATGCACCACTTCTCCGGCATCCGCCGGAATGACGGGATCAGGGAAGTTTACCCACGAATTTTCCAGAAGAGCCAAAAAATAAATACGTTAAAAAAACAATGAGTTATAGCTTTGCGATCTTGGCGTCTTAGCGAGAGATTTTCTTTCCGGACGGAAACTATCCGGCTTGAAACCCGATGCCGCCCGGCATGCCGGGCATTGATGGAGGCCTTGCCTATCCTCGGTCAAGGTATCTGTTGCCACCCGGAACCCGGGGAAATTCGACCCGACAGACCACCCCCTCACGGATGTTGGCCGACCGTCCCGCTCAGGGTCATTTGCGGGAAAGGGATCTCCCATCCGTTTTCCGTACAGGCATCGACACACCAGCGTTGAATGGCGCGGCGCAAACGATTGTAGAGATCCCCGGCATCGCCCTTGAAATCGGCGATGACCGTGATATCCAGCGAAGAGCTGTTGGCGAGTGCGAACTCAACACGCAAACTGAGCAGCTGCTCACCATAGCCCTCCTGTTCCACCCGTTGCTGGATATAGTGCCGCAGGGTATCGGGGATCACACCGGTACTCTGCTTCTGCAGCGCATAGCTGACACCGATGGTCTCCTTGATGCGGAAGTTGGTCGACAGATTTCGCGGCGTCGCCGCGAGAAAATCACCGGTTAGATAGGTCAGCTGCGCACCGCCCCGTTCAATCAGTTGCACCATTTCAGGGGAGATGCCGGTCACTTTGCCCCGCACCCCGTCACTCAGGATGACCCAATCATCCTTTTTACAGGGAAACCAGGGTTCGTCCGGTCTGCTGGGTCTCGATTTCAGTTCCACCAGATCGTCTATAGGCACTCGCTGTGTTAACGCGGCCTCTGGATTATCCAGGGTGCAAAAGACATTGAGCTGGTCGACGCGCCAGGGCAATCCATCCATCAGGATTCGCTCACCCTCCCGCACGGAGCCGATGTTCAGAAAGAGCTGGATCTGGTGCCAATAGCGGGGCAGCGCCTGCCTGAGTGTCCAGGCGATGCCCAGCAGGATCAAAATGCTCAAGCTGAACAGCACCCAGTCCTCGACCACATAGAAGACGACCATCGGCCCAATGACGATCATCAGGGTAGTCACGATTCGGTGCAGCAGTTCCAGCAATCTGATACGAAAGCTGCGGTGTCTCCTTTTAAACCCCGGCATCACGCGACGCATTGCCTTGTAACTCAACCGCGACAGCAGCATGATCGCCGCAACGACCAGCAAGGCTTGCGTCAAATAGAGTCCGCGCTTTTGAAAAAAGTTTTTCAAATAGCTTTGAGAGGCATCGCTCAACGAGACCTCCGAAGCCAGCAGTTCATCGAGTTGGAGCTGTGCGGCCTGGTGCTCGCTCTTCATGAATGCCTGATTTTTGCGCCACGACGCGGCAAGGGTCATGAGCGAATTTCGTAACCGTTCCGAATCACTCTGCCGCTGCAATCTGTCGATATTGATCAGGGCGCTCTCCAATACGGCGAGTCGCTCCGAATAGAAGACAATCCGCTCTTTCAGGTCGGACTTTTGCCTTACCCGCGAAGTCATATCCTTCATTTCGTCGATGGCTGGCTTGAGCAGGGCAAAAAGCTCCTGTTGAAAATCGAATTTTGTCTCATCCTTACCCTGCAGGACTGAAAGATCGACACCAGCGGAGATATTCACGAAGTTTTTTTCCGTGTTAGCGAGATCTGCATTGAGCTTTGCCAGCGCTTGACTCAACGACTGCTTTCGCGCCTCTGAATCCGCGGCAGCGATTTTTCTGTTAAGCGCCTCGATATCCTGTTCCAGATTCCCCCTGATACTGACCAGATTGAGAAGCGTCGTAAGGGTATTCCTCTCTTTTTCACCCTTATCGACTACCGCCTCTTCGGCGCCGGACGGCATGGAAAACAGCATTAACAACAGAAGCAAAAAGAGAGACGAGTGACAGCGGCTTGTTGCTGGGCTTTTATTAATCATGGCTCATAAGACACTCGGTTAAATCGATACTATTTACCCGGCGACCTAATATGTCGGGTTCAGCATACCAAGCCCGACCTACCCCAGCCACCGCTACAGACCATACTTCCCAATTATCGCCACCACCGTAACCAACAGACCCAGAATCAGATTGACCAGTATCAACTGCCGTATCAAGGTAATTGACGCAACCACTTTCGGCATCTCACCACGCTTCAAGGCCACACCGAGCTGGTGATAAGGCAGGCTGTAGATAAAGACAAAAATGGCCGCCATCAAACTGCCCACCACGGTCATGAAATAGAGCCAGACCCCGCCTTCCGTGTCATAAACGGTGAAAAGCGCCCAATAGCCGCTGGCGAGAATGGCGATCACAGCGATCCAGACCCAAGGAAAAAAGCCATCGAACACACTCAACAGCAGAGGCATTCGCTGATGCGGCTCCAGCTGCTTATTGAGAGCCGGCCGGAGGACCATGTGGGCGAAGAACATCCCGCCAATCCAGACAATCACACCCAGCAGATGCAGCGTCAGCGCAATCGACATATCCAACCACCTCTCTAGTGTAGTGTCCTATACTGTTTGACGTTTTCAACGTGACGAGAAGCCATTGTGCACAAGCTATGGCCATTCTCCAAGCATTGGCCATTGAGATGACCGACCCGCTGCTGCATAGCCTAGCCGACAATGAAGTTTGAAAAATGCTAATCAGCTAGGTAGACTAAGTGGTTTCCTGCCGTTTCGATTATTATTAACAATCACGCTGGCGTCCTTATCCAGGATGCCTTTTTTGTTTTACGGGTTTGCAAAATGGCCAACTCATTGATGACAACCTATAAACGACTGCCTGTGACATTCGAGCGGGGCGAAGGCGCCTGGTTGTGGGACACACAGGGACGCCGTTATCTCGACGCCATGGCCGGCATCGCCGTCTGCGGCCTCGGTCACGCGCACCCAGGAATCCGCGAGGCCCTGTGCGATCAGGCCGGGAGCCTGCTCCACACCTCCAACATCTACGGCATCGCCAACCAGGAAAAGCTTGGTGACCGGCTTTGCGCCCTGGCATCCATGGACAGGGTTTTTTTCGCCAACTCGGGCGCCGAGGCCAATGAGGCGGCGATTAAGATCGCTCGCCTGTACGGCAACAAAAAAGGCGTCAAAAACCCGGCCATTATCGTCATGGATCAAAGTTTCCACGGTCGCACCCTGGCCACCCTTTCCGCTACCGGAAACCGCAAGGTCCAGGCCGGATTCGAACCCTTGGTGCAGGGTTTCGTGCGTATTCCCTACAATGACGTCGAGGCCATTACCGAGATCGCGCAACATAGCAACAACGTCGTTGCGGTGCTGGTGGAGCCTGTGCAGGGCGAGGGAGGCATCAATATTCCCGACGCAGACTACCTCAACCGGATTCGTGAAATCTGCGATCGACACCAGTGGTTGATGATGCTGGATGAGATTCAGACCGGCATCGGGCGCACCGGCCGGCTCTTTTCCCATCAGCATAACGGCATTCTCCCCGATGTGATGACCCTGGCCAAAGGCTTGGGCAATGGCATGCCAATCGGCGCCTGCCTGGCCCGAGGGGCCGCCGCTGAGATATTCGCACCCGGCAATCACGGTTCGACCTTTGGCGGCAATCCACTCGCCTGCCGGGTCGCGCTGACGGTGCTGGACCTGCTTGAATCCCAGCAGTTGACGGAACGGGCCGCCCATCTCGGCCAGCGCATGCTTGCCGGTTTCCGGTCGAAACTTGACGGGAGGCAAGGGGTGGTGGCGATACGCGTCTCAGGTCTGATGGTCGGTATCGAAGTTGACCGTCCATGCGCCGAACTGGTCACACGCGCCCTCGATCAGGGGCTGCTGATCAATGTCACCGCTGACAAGGTGATACGCCTGCTACCTCCACTGATCATCAGTGATGCGGAGTGTGACGACATCATCGACAGGGTCTGCGCCCTGATCGACGGTTTTCTCTAATTGCCCCATCGAGGCAGCGATTTATTATGACTAGGCACTTTCTTTCACTTCTCGACCTGAGCAGAGACGAACTGTACGGTATTATCCGCAGAGCCACAGAGCTTAAACGGATGCACCATCGCGGCGACATCCACACGCCATTGAAGGGGAAGAGCCTCGGCATGGTGTTCGAGAAGTCCTCCACCCGGACCCGTGTCTCCTTTGAGGTCGGGATGTCGCAATTGGGTGGTCATGCCGTGTTTCTCTCGCCGCGGGACACCCAACTGGGCCGCGGGGAACCGATCGAAGACAGCGCGCGGGTGCTCTCGCGGATGTTGGACATCATCATGATCCGCACCTTCGAGCAAGGGAAGCTGGTGCGTTTCGCCGCCCACTCCCGGGTGCCGGTGATCAACGCCTTGACCGATATGCTGCACCCTTGCCAACTGCTGGCGGACATGCAGACCTATTTCGAGCATCGCGGCGATATCCATGGCAAGACTGTTGCCTGGATCGGCGACGGCAATAATATGTGCCACTCCTATGTCAATGCCGCCAGACAATTCGGGTTTCACTTGAACATTGCCTGTCCCGAGGGGTACGATCCCGATCAGGCGATACTCAGCGCCGCTGGAGACCAGGTTTCCGTGATACGGGACCCGCTCGCGGCGGCCGTCGGCGCCGATCTGGTCGCCACCGATGTTTGGGCCAGCATGGGACAGGAAGAGGAACAGGCCTTGCGGGAACAGGCCTTCGCCCGCTATCAAGTGAATGACGAACTGATGGCGCAGGCGGCCGACGATGCGCTGTTTTTCCATTGCCTGCCCGCTCACCGCGGCGAAGAGGTGACGGCTTCGGTGATCGACACAGAGGGAAGCGTGGTCTGGGATGAAGCGGAAAATCGCCTCCACTCGCAGAAGGCCCTGATGGAGTTCCTTCTGCTAGGCAGATAATGCGGCCAATGAAAGTGTGGTCTGTTTCGAAATAAGGAACCTTTTGAGTTGTACAATGCCCCATACCCGTCAGACTGAAAGATAACCATGAAGCAATTCATCATTCCGTTCTTCTGTTTGCTACTATCGCCCATCCCAGCGTATGCCAAAACGCTCTATGTCACCGACACCTTCCAGATAACCATGCGCACCGGCGAGAGCACGACACATCGCATCATGCGCATGCTCAACAGCGGCGTCGCTCTGGATGTCATAACGACCAACCCGGAGTCCGGCTACAGCAAGGTGCGTGTCGACGGTTCGGAGGGGTATGTCCTCACCCGGCAGTTGATGAAAGAACCCAGCGCCCGCGCCCAACTGGATACCATGCGCAAAGAGATCGAGGCGCTTAAGTCCGCCCCCGGCGAGTTGCGCGGCAACCTGGCAGCGTTGCAAAAAAAGCATCGTGAGCTGCAAAAGGCGCACAATAGCCTGCAACGGGTCAAAAACAAACAGGAGCAGGAGCTGCAAAGCATCCAGCGCACCGCCTCCAATGCCATCCGCATCTCCAATGAGCGCAACGAACTGCGCAAACAGGTTGCCGACCTGACCCGGGAAGCGGAGGAGCTGAAACAGGAGAACCGGGATCTCAGCAATGAAGCGACCCGCGACTGGTTCCTGATCGGAGCAGGCGTGATCATCGCCGGTATTCTCATCGGCCTGATTCTCCCGCACTTGCGCTTTCAACGCCGCCGCAACAGTTGGGGATCGCTTTGATTAATTTTGAATGTTGAATTATGAATTTTGAATTAGGGCGCTCGCTTCGCTCGCGTTTTTTTAAGTATGGCCTGACACACAGAGCTATCTGAATTTGCAGGTTCAAACTCTCGCAAATGAACGCGAATCAAATACTACCCACAGATCTCACCGACTGAGGCGGTGGTGTACCTAGGGGGCGTTAACAATCAAAGTCATTTCGATGATAATACCGCAACCGATTGATTTTTGGGGTATGCATTTTGAGACGAAGAATATTAAGAGACGATCAATGGGCGCGCATAGCGCCTTTGTTGTCGGGAAAAGCCAGTGATTGCGGTGTCACGGGAAAAAATAACCGCCAATTTATTGAAGCCGTGCTTTGGATATGTCGCACAGGTGCTCCCTGGCGTGACCTGCCAAAAGAGTTGGGAAATTGGCATACTGTCTTTACACGCTATAACCGTTGGTCAAAGAAAGGACGTTGGCAAACTATTTTCGAAGCGCTATCCGAGGACCCTGACCTGGAATATTTAATGATTGATGGCTCCATTGCCCGGGTCCATCAACATGGAGCCCCTAAAAAAACGCTCGGGAAGCCGAAGCTGTTGGCCGGTCCCGCGGAGGATTAAGTACAAAAATACACGCGGCGGTTGATGCGTTGGGTAATCCGGTTCGGTTAATACTCACCGCGGGCCAAGCATCGGAATATGGCCAGGCCCCCCATTTGATTGAGGACTTTGCTGCCGATTATGTGCGGGCGGATAAAGGGTATGACAGTGATCAGTTTATTGAAACATTGCAAGTGTCTGGTACCACTGGCGTGATACCTCCCAGACGAAACCGGCGGAAACAACGCACCTACGATCAGGAACTTTACAAAGAACGAAATTTGGTTGAGCGCTTTTTCCAGAAGCTCAAACAATTTCGGCGTATTGCTACCCGTTACGAAAAGCTCAAGCGAAATTATCAAGCCATGTTAAATTTAGCTTGTTCAATTATATGGCTGGCTTTATTGTTAACAGGCCCTAGTACTCTTTTAAGGTGATATTGTTTGACGATATCAGCGTGATGCAAGGTCTTGAAGATATTTCGCGGGCTTGGGAAAAATCGCTTTCCACCGAATGCCCCTGGTGGGCTCAATGACTGACCGGATACCAGCCTTTGCTCCGTAAACGCTGCATTCGCACGCCACCTCTCCTGGATGAGCCGCCTAGACGAACAACGGATCAGTGGAACCAGAGTATGAGGTCACTCACAGCAAATTCGCGTCTATTCGCGTTCATTGGCGGACAAATCCTGCTTGATAGGATTTTTACCCACCCAAACAGGGGAAGAGCCTCAAATATAATCAGCGCGCGCAAGCGCACATCTCTTCAATTCAAAATTCATAATTCAACATTCAAAATTCACCTACCTCCCCGCACGCATCAGACCGCCCAACCCCATATCCTCCAGGGCGTTGCCCAACAATGCCTTGACTTCCGAGACCCGCTCACAGCGCAGCGCCGCCTGTAGCAACGCCCTGGCCCGGCCGCGGGAGACCGAGCGGATCACCCATTTGACCCGCAGCAGGCTGCCACCGTTCATGCTGAGGCTATCGACCCCCATGCCAAGCAACAATACCGCAGCAGCGGGATTGCCCGCCATCTCACCGCAGACGCTGACCTCCCTTTGAAAGCCCTTGGCGCCGTTTACGATCTGGATCAGGGCGCGCAGCACCGCCGGATGGAGATCGTCATAGATGTCCGCCACATGGGAATTATTGCGATCCACCGCGAGCAAGTACTGAGTCAAGTCGTTGGTGCCGACCGAGAGGAAATCGATACGCCTGGATAGCACATCCACCTGATAGACCGCAGCAGGCACCTCGATCATCACCCCGATCTTGGGCATCGACACCTCATAACCCTCCTCGATCAGTTCATCGTGCGCCCGCTGGATCAGCAGCAGGGCATCGTCCACCTCCTGCACATGACTGACCATCGGCAGCAACAGACGTAGATTGTTCAGGCCGATAGCGGCGCGCAATATGGCCCGCACCTGGGTGAGAAAGATCTCAGGGTGATCGAGAGAGATACGGATGCCGCGCCAACCGAGGAAGGGGTTCGACTCCTCCACCGGAAAATAGGGCAACGGCTTGTCGCCGCCGATATCCAGGGTGCGTATCGTCACGGGACGCGGATAGAAGGTCTCCAATACCCTTCGATAGTTCGTCACCTGCACCGATTCGCCGGGAAAACTGTCGCGCACCATGAACGGCAGCTCGGTGCGGTAGAGACCGACCCCCTCCGACTGCTCGGTGCCATGGGTGCTCAACTCCGAAATCAGCCCGGTATTGAGATACAGAGGCACTCTGACACCATCGGTGGTTTCGCAGGGCAGGTCCTTGTCGGCCTCCAGCTCCTGGTAGAGTTCACGATCCTCGTTGGCCAGTCGCCGGTACTCTTCGAGCACGGAAGGCGCCGGTGAGACGTAGACACGCCCTAGATAACCATCCAGGATCACAAAACGGCCATCCATGCGGTTAACCGGCAAGTTACTCAGTCCCATCACCGCCGGCGCCTCCATCGCCCTGGCCAGAATCGCCACATGGGAGAAACTGGCGCCGCTCGCCGACACCACTCCCGCCAAACACCCCCTGGGAACCTCCGCGAGCTGCATCGCGCTGACCTCATCACCCACCAGAATCGTATTCTCCGGATACTCACTCGGGGTAGTGACCTTCTGCTGGAGATGCATCAGGATGCGGCGTCCCAGATCACGGACATCCGAGGCCCGCTCGCGCAGATAGATATCATCCATGGCGTCGAACACCTTGGCATGTTCTTCGATCGTCTCGCGCAAGGCGCCGGAGGCCCAGTTGCCGGCGTGGATACGCTTTACCGTATTGCCGATCAGGGAGTCGCTGTCCAACATCATCAACCAGGCATCGAACAGCGCCCGGTCCTCCGCCGGCAGATTGTCTTCGAAGCGGTCCTCGATTGCCATCAGATCCTGCACCACCGAGGCCACCGCCGTCCTGAAATCCTCCTCTTCCCGAGCCGGGTCCTGGGCTGATCTGTCGGGAACCGCCTCCAGATCGGCCGGCGGATAGACCACCACTACGGTCCCCAGGGCCACGCCCGGCGAACCCGGCCGCCCCTGAAGAAAGCGTTTCGGTGGCGACAGATCGCTGCGGGTAATCAGGTTGCCGCTGGCCTGGGCATGGGTGATGGCTCCCGCCAACTGAGCCGCCAGGGTGAACAGGAAAGTCACTTCGCCATCGGCAAAGCTGCGTTGCTCGATCTGGCGCACGACCAACACCCCAAGCACCCGGCGATTCTGGATGATCGGCACACCGAGAAAGCCCGTGTACTGCCTCTCGCCCGTCTCATGGGTGAAGAGATAACGACTGTGACTCGGCGCATCCGCTAGATTGAGCGGCTCGGCGCGCTCACACACCAGGCCGATCAGGCCGCGATGATAGGGCAACCTGACCTTACCCACCGCATCAGGAAGTAGTCCTTCGGTGGCCATCAGAACGTGGTCCCGGCGTTCGAAATCGGTCAGATAGACCGAACAGACGTCCGCATCGACAGCCCGCTTCACCTGGGTGACGATGATTCCCAGCGCCTGCTCCAGATCCGAAGCCGCATTGACCTCTTTGACGATACGGTGAAGGGTGTCAAGCATGGCGCGGTTTATTGCTCGGAGACGCCGGCCGGACCGTCAACGACGATTCTGCCGCAGATAGCTGGAGTGGGAGCGCCCAGGAGCCCCTTCCGGGTAGAGCAACGGCGCAAGCTCCTCCAAGGCCTGGGTGTAGACATTGCGTTTGAAGTAGATCACCTCGCGTATGGGCTGCCAGTACTTGACCCAACGCCACTCCTCGAATTCCGGGGACTCACTGTGATCCAGACAGAAGGCGTCTTCGCCGCATTGGGCACTCAGCAGAAACCAGATCTGCTTCTGACCGATACACAACGGCTCCCGGTGGCGGCGGATATAGCGTTCAGGGAGCCGGTAGCGCAACCAGTTCCGAGTGGCGCCCATGATCGATACCTGGTCGGATCTCAGCCCCACCTCCTCCAACAACTCCCGGTACATGGCCTGCTCAGGCGTCTCATCGGATTTTATGCCTCCCTGTGGAAACTGCCAGGCATCCTGGCCGATCCGACGCCCCAGAAACAGCTGGCGAACGCCGTTACACAGAATAATGCCGACATTGGGTCGATAACCGTCTGAGTCAATCAAGTTCGATGCCAAATAAAATAAATACCGTTACCGTGGATTCTTCCATATTCACCCTGGAGCGGCAAGGCACGCCATTCATAAACCTTTGCTAATTATGGAAATTCCGTTACTGTTTGAGGTTATTAACCCGGTGACCTAACATGGTGGGTTTAGGGCTTCAAACATGCCCATGATCAAGGCGTGGCTGTTGCCAATGGCCACTCCCTTGGCAACAGCCACAACACAGAGTGTGGGGCATGCTTGAAGCCCCTAACAGATTGATTTGATTAAGACAGGCCGTTGTGCGCCTGTCTCCAGGCAACGACAAAGACTCGGAAAACTCAGGACTATTCATGGCGTTGGCGATCTTCGACCTTGACAACACCCTGCTTGCAGGCGATTCGGACTATCTCTGGGGAGAATTTCTGGTAGAGAAGGGGGTTGTGGATGGGGAGTGGTACCGAAAGGAAAATGAGCGCTTCTATCGTCAATACAAGCTGGGGCGGCTGGATATTTTCGAGTTTTTGCGCTTCTCCCTCAAACCGTTGCGTGAAAACCGGCCTGAAAAGCTGTGGCAATGGCGTAAGGAATTCCTTGATCACAAGATAGCCCCGCTCATTGGCGCCGAAGCCCGCCGGCTGGTGGAAAGGCACAGGGAGGCCGGCGATCAATTGCTGATCATCACCGCCACCAATGCCTTCGTCACCGCCCCCATCGCACAGAAATTCGGCATAGACCACCTGATCGCCACCGAACCGGAGACCCTGGATGGGCACTACACCGGAGAAGTCGCGGGCGAGCCCAGTTTTCGGGAAGGCAAGGTCAAACGTCTGCACGCCTGGTTGGATGAGCATCAACAGAATCTTCGCGGGAGCTGGTTCTACAGCGACTCGCACAACGACCTCCCGCTACTCGAGCAGGTCGACAATCCGGTCGCGGTAGACCCGGACGAAACCCTGGAAAGAATCGCCCAGGAGCGCAACTGGCCGATTCTGCAGTTGCACGGACTGAATGTTCAGGCTATTGACCCGGCGCACGACGGCTGAACATGGACTATTAGGGTGTCGGGTTAATAATTGATGGTTGAATCCGCAAACGCTGCTGACAATCAGCCAACATCATTTAAATAGAGAGAGGGTGCAATCATGTCAAACACGGCCTTTTTTGCGGTGCTCATCGTCCTCATTCTCGGCATCCTGTACGTGATGAAGGGCAGTGACAACCCGCCGCAAACCAGCATTAACCAGACCCCGAAGGAGTATATCGAGCTGGTGGAGCGGAAAAAAGCAGCGCGGCGGGCGGTCGAACAGTCACTCAGAGAGGCAGAGGAAAAGACCCGCAAGGCCCTGGAAGAGGCCGAGGGTCAGCGTTAGCTCCATCCAGAAACAGGACTTTATAACACTAACGAATACGCAACCCACCGGGTTTTCTCGGTCTATTCTTGGATTTTTTGCGAATTCCCTCTACCCCGAGCATTAATACCATCTCCTTGGCGGCGGCCCCCAGAAATTTGGTAATGCCGAAATCGGCCAACACCAGCCTGGTCTCACCCGCAAACCCACGCCGGTAGCCGCCCCAGGGATCACTGCCCGCACCGACGTGCTCAACGTCGATGGTGAGGGTCCGGGTAATCCCCCTCAGGGTCAGATCCCCCTTGAGCAAGGCCTTACCCCCCCCAAGTTCGGAAAACGAGGTGCTGACGAACCTGGCCTCGGGGTAGTTCTCCACCGCCAGAAAATCATCATCCCTGAGATGCTTGTCCCGTTCGGCATGGTTCGAATCGATACTGGCCATATCGATCACCACCTCGACCCTTGCCGCCGATGGATCTTTTTCGTCATAGCTGAACCCACCGGAGAAGCGGTTAAACCGTCCGGCCAACCAGCTGTAACCAAGATGACTGATCTTGAAGCGGATAAATGCGTGCCCCCCTTCCGTGTCTATCAGATAATCCGATGCCAATCCAATTTGGCACCAACACATCGATAGGTAAAGAATCAACGCAGACGGGACGGAACCTTTCATCGGCATCTCCCACGAATTGCTTTTGCTTATGCCGGGTCAATAAGAGCAAGTGTAGCTATTAACCCGGCGACCTCATATATCGGGTTCAGCCGTTGTGCGCAGCCCGGCTTGACCCAGGCATACCGTTTCCGTTTATGCTGAAGCGTCTGCGGGTAGTAGCGTAAAGTGGAAGGTGCTGCCCACACCGGGTTCAGAATTCACCCAGATCCGGCCACCGTGACGCTCAACGATGCGCCTGGATACCTCTAAGCCGATGCCCATGCCGGGATACGCTTTGCGGGTGTGTATGCGTTGGAATATGCTGAAGATACGCTTGGCCTGATCGGGCGGAATACCGATACCGTTGTCAGCTACCGAAAACTCCCACTCATCCCCTTGACGAGCCGCTTCTATCCTCACCCGGGGCGGCTGTTTGCCATGGAATTTCAAGGCATTGCCGATCAGATTCTGCAACAGCCGAACCATCTGGCTCGCATCGGCGTTCACTGTCGGCAACGGACCGTGCTCCACTTCGCCTCCGTGCTCTTCCAACATCAGCCGAAGATTGATCAGGCTCTCGCCCAGGACAGTCTCCATATCAGTCTCGACGAAGGGTTGGCCCTGTGTCTCCACCCGCGAGAACTGCAACAGCCCGTCGATCAAGGCCGACATGCGCTGGGCGCCATCCACGGCAAAGCCGATGAACTCGTCGGCGTCTTTGTCCAGCCTGCCTTGGTAACGCTGCTTCAGGAGATGGAGATAGTTGGATACCATGCGCAGGGGTTCCTGGAGGTCGTGCGAGACGCCGTAGGCGAATGCCTGCAACTCCTCGTTGGAGCGCTTCAGTCTCTTGCTCACCTCCTCCAGCTCGGCAGTACGCTCAGCCACGCGCTGCTCCAGCCGAAGTTGCAGGTCACGCAGGGCCAGGTGCGTATCCACCCTGGCAAGCACCTCCTCGGCGGCGAAGGGTTTGACGACATAGTCGACCCCGCCGACGGCAAAGCTGCGCAACTTGTCGCTGGTGTCGTCCAGAGCGCTGACGAAGATCACCGGGATGTCCCGCAAGCCCTCGTCGGCCTTGAGTCGTTCACACACCTGGATGCCATCCATCTCCGGCATTTTGACATCAAGCAGGATCAGATCAGGCGAACGGGCCACAACTGCCCTTAGGGCAAGCTGACCACTGGCCGCGGGCCGTACAACATAGCCCTGGCCGGCCAACATGTCGGTAAGCAGATGCAAATTGTCGGGATTGTCGTCCACCACCAGGATGTCGGCGCCCCGCTCCCCGCTCATGCCGCATCCGTCCCCCGCATCAGTTCGTCCAGTTGACCGTAGCGGAACTCCGCTGCGTATTCGCCGGGCAACTTCGCCAGGTCGGCATTATGGCCGGCCACCGCCTCAATGGCCGCTTCCACCTCGGCCATGTCACAGGCGATCAGGTCGTGTAGTTCTTTCATGCGGTTACTCTCAGCGAGCGGGGTGACCCTACATATTCAAAGTATAGGTGGCCGGATGGGGATCCGTCGTATCGGCGCTATCCGGGCGACGTGATTGCGCTGCCCATTGACCGACAGCTCAACCGGCTGTTCGGGACGATAATATCGAGGCGCAAGCGCAGACCCTTTATCGGGTCGGAATAGCCAATCCGGGGTCGCGCAACCTATAGACTGTACCTATCAGCGAGAGGCTAAACCGTTAGCTGATAGGTACAGTTTATAGGTCACGCCGCGCTAGCTAATCACTGTCCAGAAACAGCGCTTTATTAGGGCCTGTTAACACTAATTTGATAGCCACTGCCAAGACCCTGTTTTTGTCCAGCAAGGCAGAAGGAGCGCCGTGTAGCTGGGTCTACATAAGCGACTGATAACGCCGCTGGGCGAAAACAGGGCCTTGGCCCTTCGGGTTGCGCCTGAAAAAGCGCCACTCGGCGTTACTCGTCGCTTATTTGGAACAACCAAACTACGCTCCTCGTGCCTTGATTGGCGCTTTTTCAGGCACAACAGTGGCTATCAAATTAGTGTTAACAGGCCCTAACACAAAACCAATGGACCGAACGATTGGCAGGCTTTGCACCCTTTGCATTTTATATGCGATCTTTGAGTTATATTATTTTTTGCGCTTCCAAACGGAAAATATCTAGGAATTATTTCCCGCAAATCGCTATTTTCGCCCTGCAAAAAAAACAAATCCCTCATCAAAACTCGACTGGCTCACAGTTTTGTTTACGCCAACTCGAAGATCCCGGAAAAGCAATAACCAAGCTGAGAATTTCTGTCAAATTGTGATCACCTTTGCCTAACTCTTCGAGCCATTTCACACTGCTGAAAATGCTGATTAATAGTGTGAATTTCGTCCATCAAAACTGTGACCCTGTAAATGAATAAATAGTGCTATTGACCGCCATAGTGAACAACTTAAAGAGATACCGCTATTGAGGTCAAGGCCATGAAAGCATTTCGCGCCATTCTTCCATTTGTTCTACTGCCCGGGTTATTCGCCACCGAGATGAATCAGGCAGTGGCTGGAGGCTTTTCGTTCGATAAAGCCGTATGGAGAAACAGCAAAGACCTCCTTGTCTTCAAAGGCACCGGCACGCCGGGTGACCCTGTCGAAGCCTTTATCTCCGGAACAGAGATCTCTCTGGGAACGAAAACCGTTAACCGCCGTGGCAGATGGCGCTTCAAGTTATACAATCCGGCATCCGTGCCTTGTGCAATACGCGCGGCCAGCGGACCCTACACGACCATAAGAGGTGTCGCTCAGGCTCCGTCCGATTGTATTGACGGTAGCAGCCCGCCCGCTGAAAACAATCCTCCCGTCATCAGTGGAACACCATCCACCCTGGTAGCCGAAGGCGCGGCATACAGCTTCAGACCCAATGCCAGCGATGCGGATGGCGACAACCTGGTCTTTTCCATCGCCAACAAGCCCTCGTGGGCAAGCTTCAACACCTCGACGGGGGCGCTTACCGGCACGCCCGGCTTCGATGATGGCGGCATGCCCGGCGGCAGTTCCGGCACCACCAGCGATATCCGCATCAGTGTCTCCGATGGCAATGCCAGCGCAGCGCTGAACGCATTCAGCATCACTGTCACCAACACCAATCGGCCGCCCACGATCAGCGGCGCACCCTCGACATCTGTCGCCGAGAACGCCAACTACGGATTCGTCCCCAGCGCCAGTGACGCCGATGGTGACGGCCTGGTCTTCTCCATCACCAACAAGCCTGCCTGGGCAAACTTCAGCACCTCGACAGGCGCACTCAGCGGCACACCGGGTTTCAGCGATGCCGGCACTGCCAATGACATTCGCATCAGTGTCTCCGACGGCAGTGCCAGCGCAGCACTGAACGCATTCAGCATCACTGTCACCAACACCAACCGGCCACCCACGATCAGCGGCACACCCTCGACATCTGTCACCGAGAACACCAACTACGGATTTGTTCCCAGCGCCAGTGACGCCGATGGTGACGGCCTGGTCTTCTCCATCACCAACAAGCCTGCCTGGGCAAGCTTCAGCACCTCGACAGGCGCACTCAGCGGCACACCGGGTTTCAGCGACGCCGGCACTGCCAGTAACATTCGCATCAGTGTCTCCGACGGCAGTGCCAGCGCAGCACTGAACGCATTCAGCATCACTGTCACCAACACCAACCAAGCACCGACGATCGGCGGAGCCCCTTCAACATCGGTTGCCGAGGGAGCAAGCTACGGATTCACCCCCAGCGCTTCAGACGCCGACGGCGATGACCTGACCTTTTCCATCGTCAACAAACCTGCCTGGGCAAGCTTCAGCACCTCGACAGGCGCACTCAGCGGCACACCGGGTTTCAGCGATGCCGGGACTTCCAGCAACATTCGCATCAGTGTCTCCGACGGCAATGAGAGCGCAGCATTGAATGCCTTCGCCATCACCGTAACGAACACTAACCAGGCGCCGACGATCAGCGGCACTCCCGTGCTCAGCATTGATGAAGGCAATGCCTATCTGTTCACCCCCAACGCCAGCGACCCGGATGGTGATTCATTGACCTTCTCCATCGCCAACCAGCCAAACTGGGCGACCTTCGACTCAAGCAACGGCAGCCTGAGCGGCACGCCCGATTCAGCCTCGGCCGGCGTCTATTCGAATATCGTCATTACCGTATCCGATGGCAATAAACAAGCCAACCTTGCACCGTTCGGAATCACCATCGCCGACGTACCGCAGGGCGGCACATTCCAGTTCGCCAGCAGCACCTACAGCGTGGACGAGGGTAGCAACCTGACCCTGACCGTCACCCGGGACAACAGCGCCGGTGTCGCCAGCGTCAACTATGGCACCATCGGCGTAGAGGCGAAGTACTCTGAAGACTATATCGGTTATGTCTGGACACCGCTGACATTCCAGGATGGCGAGTCGAGCAAGACCATTCAACTATCTACCCTGTCGGATGACACGGTTGAAAACGACGAAACACTGGGTGTACATCTTGACGCCCCTTCCGATGGCTATTCCCTCGCCTCGCCGTCGGTAAGCGTCGTCACGATCCATGACATGACAGTCCCGAATCAGGCCCCGACCATCAGTGGCACCCCCGCCCAGAGCATCATCGAAGGAAGCGAGTATCTGTTTGCGCCGACCGCTTCTGACCCCGATGGCGACACCCTGAGCTTCAGTGTCACCAATCTCCCCGGTTGGGCGGTATTCAACACCAGCAACGGCGCACTGAGCGGCACACCCACTGCTGAAGACGTCGGCCTCTATGAAGGGATCGTGATCTCTGTAACAGACGGCGCGGAAACCGCCTCCTTAGCACCATTGAACCTGCAGGTTGAAAACTCAGCATCAACGACAGGCAACATCGCCCTGTCATGGGTGCCTCCCGTCACACGGACCGACGGCAATCCCTTGGACATGAGCGAAATCGCCGGCTACAAGATCTACATGGGTAGCTCTCAAGATAACCTCGAACCGGTCATGGAGTATGAAGACCGCACCATCCAAAATCATCTGTTCGAGAATATCGAAACCGGCGACTACTATTTCGCAGTCACCGCGTATGATACCGACGGCAATGAGAGCGGTCTCTCCAATATTGCCATGAAGAGCACCATGTAGGCGCTAAGGGCCGCACCCTATACTGTCTAAGTCCGTAGGGTGCGGCCCTGCCGCACCTTTCATGGTTTTGGGTTAGTAAAAGCAAGTAAGCATCAGATTAAAGAGGCATGTTCTCCGTTAATCTGATGCTTTCTTGCTTTTAAATGTCTGGTATCCTCACTTGCTCCACGACTATCCGCCTTTCCTTTTGCGTACTTCGCCACTTTACGAGCGCAACAACCAGGCAAACTCACATAGCTCTGCATGTCAGGCTCAGCCCAATCAAAACTGACACCCGGAAATTCAGCGTTGTTTTGTTACTTTCCAGGCCATGAAACTTACTTGGCTCTTCCCCTGGTCGAGTGGGTATTCATCAAACGTGAGCGATACGAACTTCCAAAAAAGGTGGAAACAAGCCTTAGGGCTGAGCGCTAACCCGTGTTACTGTTTGCCATGCTGGCGGAAAGGTCCTTTTTCGCCCTCCTGGGCGAGTGTCTTTTCTTTTCCGCCAAAAGAAAAGTCACCAAAAGAAAGGGCGCCCGGCTGTCGCGCCCCTGCGGGGACCGCTGCGATGCTCGGCGAAACCGGCGGGCCTGAAAACTCGCTTTGCTCAGACACTCAGGCCCGCTTAATCGGTTTCGCCTGCGCTTCTCGCTCGCGCCAGGACGGGATGGGCAAGAGGGGGTAGGCCATCCGCTTCTCCTTGATCCTGCGATGCTAGACCCGGCTATTGGCGTTAATTCGCGTTCATTGGCTGACCGACCCATTACGCCCTACATTGGGTGGGAGATGAGATGGCTGTGCTGTGCTTTGCTTCTTATCCCCACTCAATCAGGGGAAAAACCGTCTTTATAACGTCCTTGTTGTTACCGCTGTACTTTTGGAATGCGCTACAACGCGGAGCTTGGCAATCCATGGATGAGTTGGAGTGGAGTCTTGATTGCTGAAATAGTCATTGCTGTCATGCTGTATTCACAAAGACGCCAATTATCTACTGAGAGCCAAGGGGAGTGTGTTATCGAGGAATGCCGGGAATAAGGCTGGAGTAGACCCAATTGCTGTACAAATATATAGCAAAACGAAACAGGCCGAATCCAAACCATAAAAGGTGCGGCAGGGCCGCACCCTACCATTCAGATGGTGTCGCTTGTAGGGTGCGGCCCTGCCGCACCATTCTATCTGAACGCCGATCGACGCTGCCTATGACTTCACCGCCAACACGATCTGGTTCCTCAGTGACTTGAGCAGATTGAGCCGCTTTTTGTCGATCTCCAATCCGTGGGGATGAGGATGGTCGGCATAGATCAACCCGACCGGCCGTTTGTTGATCACCAACGGAAACAACAGGAAGGAGCCGGCATTGGAGATCTGTTTGTACCAATTCGGGATATCCGCCTGAATCTTCGTTTCCGTGGCATCGGCGATATAGACATCCACCGCATTCTTCAGCGCGCCGTGAAATACGTCCACACTGTAGGTAGTGGGGAAGTGGAACAGTTTGACGAACTCATCGGCGGCCTCGCCGAAACCAAGCCGCCCCGCCATCTCGCCGCTGTTGCGATCGAGCAGCGCCAGCACTACCCGCTGAAAGCCGACTGCGCGGTACATGGTTTCAAGCACGACATTGAATATCTCGGAGACACTGTGATCGCCCACCAGCATCCCGGTCACTTCCTGCAGCCCATCCATCAACAGCGCCTCCGCATCTTCCGGCGCGACGGGCGCCTCCCCCGCCACCGTCTCCGCAGTGAGACTTTCGGTGCCCTCCTCGTTGAGAATCTGCGTCTCGCTCAAGCCGTCCTTATCGATGACCTTCGCCTTGCTCTTCCCCATCTCCGGCTGGCGCTGCAGACTTTCACTACTACCGGTCAGACTGTCGACAAACTTGTCGGAAATATCGGTCGAGATCGCTTTGGCCACCTCCTGAAATTCCTCAATGGAGCGCTCGGTGAGCCGGATGATCTTCTTGTCGGTGAGGTTGAGGCCTTTGGCATAACGTTGGCTCAGCCGGCCCATCACCTCCTTGTCGTCGAGTCCCGATTCGACTATCGCTTCCATCGCCTCGTCGGCAAACGCCGTGACCAGGCGCCGCTTCTCTACCCGATTGACGGGCTTGTGGTCGCCTTGCCAGCGTTTCATGCTGTCGGTCAGCGATTTCGGGAAGTTCCACTGTTTGGCGACCTCGATGCCGATCTTTTCATAGCTCACCCCCAGCACGGCATGTTGCGCCACCAGCGGCTCCTTGCCCTCGACCGTCATCAGCCGGTCAATCTCTTTTGACTCTTCCGGCAGATAGAAACAGACCAGGAGCTTGCCCAGATCATTCAGTAATCCGGTAAGAAAATAGGCTTCGGCTTCGACCTGATCGATCTCATCCGCCACTCGGTGGGCCAGGGTGGCGCGAAACATGGCCGATGTGACCAGTTCCCGCAGGTAGTCGGCCTGTTGCTTATTCTCGATATGCTCAAAAAAGATCAATGAGGCCGCCAGCGAGCGGATCGCCTGGGTGCCCAATACGACAACCGCCCGGGAAACGGTGCCGATCCGCCCTGAAAACCGGCCGTAGAAGGCGGAGTTGACGACCTTCAGGATCTTGTTGGTCAAGGCGAAGTCCTTGACGATGACACCCGCCATCTGATTCACGTCCTTGTCGCTGGTGTGGGACATGGCATTGATGCTGCGCACCGACTGGGAGAGCGCGGGAAAGTCGCTCTTGCGTTTCATGCGCCGCAACAGGAACTCAACCGTGCCGCTGGCATCTTCATCCAAACTCAACTTCTCGCCGGGAGGCCTGCGCATGTCGTTAAAGGCCTGCAACATCTCCATGGCATCGCCGTAACGCAGCGCCGGATCCTTTTCCAGGGACTTGAGAACAAACCGGTCGAGCTTTTCGTCCACCGAGGGGTTGTACTGCGAGGGGGGTTTGGGATCGAGCTTGAGGATGGCGTCAATGACGATCTGTTGTTTGTGACCGCTGAAGACCGGCATGCCGGTCAGCATCTCGTCCAGGATCAATCCCAGGGCAAAGACATCGGCCTGGGGACCCACTTCGCCCGCCTGGATATATTCCGGCGCAAGATAGCGGGGCGTGCCGATCAGGCGTCGATCAGGACCCTTGGCCTCAAAGAGCATCCGCGCAATGCCGAAGTCCATGATTTTCGGCACCTGGTCACTGTTGATGATGATATTCGCGGGTTTCAGGTCGCGGTGAACGATACCCGCCTTGTGCGCCTGGCGCATACCCTCCAGCAATCCCTGAAAGATCTGCAGGGCGCGAGGCAGCTCGAGGGGATTGCCGCTGATCAGATCCGAGAGCAGCTCCCCTTCCACATACTCGAAAACCAGATAGGGCGTCTCCTGCTGCTTACCCGCTTCGTAGATGGAGACGATGTTGGGGTGTTGCAGCTTGCTCATGGCGCGCGCCTCGTCTAGAAAAGAGGACGCCGGCAACGACTTGTCGAGCAACTTGATGGCGACCTTGCGCTCTAGCTGACTATCGTGACAGAGGTAGACAGTGCCCTGATTACCCGCCCCCAACTGCCTACCGACTTGAAACCGCCCGATCTGTGTTAGCCCCATCACCCTTTCCCGAATCGTCTCCAGGATTGTTATCGGCTAACCGCTGAAAATCTGATGGCCTTGAAACGGCCGCACGGGGGAGACGCCGTCACAGCAGCCGGCGAACAAGGGTCTCCAGGGCGGGCGCGTCCAGTGGGGGTATTTGGCTGAGATCCTCACCAGCCTGGATACCGATCAGACACAGCCTCTCCGGCAACTCCCCGAGCTGGGCGGCAAGACCGACCGCCTCCGCCACGCCGAGGCCGTGACTGGAGGTGAGGCCTTTCAACCGCTCCAGCTCTGCCGCCTGGAACAGCGCCACCCCGCCAGGCGAGTCTGCCAAACGCACCGCATCGATCAGCACCACCTGCGCCTTCCCCCGGAAATAGTCCAGCAGCGCAGGGCCCGGCCGGTCGAGCTTGATCAGCTCGCAATCGGGCAGCGAACGGCTCTCCAGATAGTCGATCGCCAACCAGCCCAAGCGGTCGGCGCCGAAGGGGGAACCGACACCGATCACGCGAATCATCGACGACTGATTTTCAGCCTGAGAAAGTGGGTCGCGCAGGAGATGCAGGGGTCATAGTTGCGAATCACCTGTTCGGCGCGCAGGCGGATCTCATCCTCCCCCCTGTCCAGCCCCATCTTTTCCAGGGAGAGACGTAGATCCTCTTCGATACGTCCCTGGTTCTGGCTGGTGGGCGGGACGATGCGCGCATAGCGGACAATGCCCTGGTCATCCACGTCGTAACGGTGCCAGAGGATACCGCGAGGCGCTTCGGTGCAGCCAAAGGCGTTACCCTCCACCGGCATCACCTCCTCACGGCAGGATTGGGGAACCTGGTAATGCTCCAACAACCTGATCGCCTCTAAGAGGGCGAAGTAGAGCTCCAGGGCGCGGGCGACGATGCTGTGAAACATGTTGTGACTGGGAAAGTCGATGCCGCAACTGTCCATCGCTTTGCGCACCGGTTCGGGCAGCCGGTGAAAATTGAGATTCAAACGAGCCTGCGGACCGGTGAGATAGGGCCTCCCCTCCAACTCTGAATGGAAGGCGGTGGAATCTGGCGACTGAATCTCCTTGAAATGGCTTTCGTAATAGCAGATATCGGTATCCAGACCCTGTCCCGAGACCAGGTTCCCCCGGCCGATGGCATACTCCTCGGGATCACTCAGGGCGACGCTGATGAACGACTGTTCGTCATCCGGAAAATCGAGTTTCGAGGTCCAGTCCACCAGGGCCTCCGCCTCTGGCAGGGCGGCTTGCAGGCGTTTCAGGATCGCCTCCACCGCTTCGAGTCCGGGAGCCTGGTAGAAGCCGCCGACACAGACCCCGACCGGATGCACGGAACGCCCGCCGAACAGGGCGATCAGATCGTTGCCCAGGGTCTGCAACCCAAGACCGCGCCGCACCGCGTCCGGATAGTCCGCCGCCATGGCGATGGCCGATTCAAAGCCGAGGAAATCGGGCGCCGCCAGCAGGTGGATGTGCAGGGCATGGCTCTGCAGCCATTCGCCGCAGTACATGACCCGCCGCATATCCCGCACCCAGGGAGTGGGGGTGAAGTCGGATAGCCGCTCGAAGGCCTGTACCGCGCTCATTTGGTAGGCGACCGGACAGATGCCGCAGATCCTGGCCACCATGTCGATCACCTGATCCCGTTCGTAGCCCTCGACAAACTTTTCGAACAGCCTTGGAGGCTCGAAGATATGCAGCTTGAGACGCTCGACGGCGCCATCCACCAGATCCAGCTCCAACGCCCCCTCGCCCTCCACCCGGGTGAGCACAGGCACCCGGATCTGGATCTCTTGCTTACTCACCATGAGGCTCTCCCTGCAGTCGATCACCGGCTGCCTTGAAGGCCGTTGCGTTGCTGGCGATGAAGCGGAAACGCCTTATCGCCGCCTGACGGTCCAGGCCTAACGCCTCGAAACGGTGCGCCAGGGAGGCGTCATTGACCAGTTCGGCCGGTCCGTAACAACCATAACAGCCTCGCCCGTTGACGGGACAGAGCGCGCCGCAACCCGCCAGGGTGACCGGCCCCATACAGGGCTCGCCTCTGCTTACCAGGGTGCACACCACCCCATTGCGCTTGCACTCCATGCAGACCGGCTGGATCTCGACAGAGGGCTTCACACCCGACAGCAGATCCCGCAGGGCATGCAACACCTGAGCGGAATTGACCGGGCAGCCCTGCAGCTCCAGATCGACCTTGACGTAATCGGAAATGCCCTTGGATGTGGTCAGGGTATCGATCCGTTGCGGCTGGGGGTATATCGCCGACATCCAGGCATCGCGGTCGTTGAAGTTGGCCAATGCCTGCAATCCGCCGGCGGTGGCGCAGACGCCCATCGCAACCAAAAAACGGCTGTTCTCTCTCACCCGGCGAATACGATCCACATCCTCGGGGGTGGAAATGCTGCCTTCAACCAGTGAGATATCCACCTCGGCATCTGACTCACAGGGTCCCGCCTCCGCGAAATGGACGATTTCAACCAGATCGGGGAGTTGCAGGAGAGGCTCGCCCAGATTCAGCAACGCCAGCTGACAGCCATCGCAAGAGCTGAACTTATGTACCGCCAATTTAGGTTTTTGCCTGTTCATCATTCAGTCCCAGTCATTACGACAAGACGCATGGATTCACTAAAACTCAATACTCAGAACCCCTTGGCGCCCAGATAGTCGGCTAATTCCGAGTAACAGAAAATCGGACCGTCCCGACAAACATACTTCGGCCCGATCTGGCAGTGTCCGCACTGGCCGACCCCGCACTGCATGTTGCGCTCCATGCTGAACCAGATATCGTTGTCCGCCAGACCCAGGGAGCGTAGATTGGCGATCGCCGCCATCATCATCAATTCCGGCCCGCACAGCAGGGCGATGGTGCGGCCGACACGCAGATTGAGTTCCTTGATCAGTTCGGTCACCATGCCTTGTTGACCACGCCATTCCCGGGTCGCCACATCCGCGGCCAGCAGCACCTTGACCTCATGTTCGCGGGACCAGGTATCGTATTGCTCGCGCCAGATCAGGTCATTGGAATGCTTGACGCCCTGCAGGATGGTGATGTGGCCGAACCGATCCCGGCGATTCATCAGATAACGGATGACCGACACCAGGGGGGCGCATCCCAACCCACCGGTGACCAGCAGCACATCCCTGCCCTGAGCCTCGTCCAGCGGCCAACCCCGCCCAAAAGGTCCGCGGATGCCCACCCGGTCTCCCGGCTGAAGCCTGGACATCCCCTCGGACACCCTGCCCACCACACGAATGGTGTGATCGAAGAAATGGCTGTCCAGGGGATCGTTGACAATGGAGATGGCGATTTCACCGATACCGAACAGGGTCACCATGTTGAACTGGCCCGGCAAAAAGTCGAAAGCCTGTTGCGCATCGCCGTCTTCGAATTGCATGCGCAAGGTAAAGATGGTCGGCGACTCCTGAGTCCGCTGATCGATCACCGCGGTGCGTGGAAGATAGAGATCAGACATCGACACTACCCTCCCGCAGAACCGCTGCCGCTTCCTGGGTCAAATCGATGCCGACCGGACACCAGCTGATACAGCGGCCACAACCGGTGCAACCGATACGCCCCTGCTGTTCCTGCCAACCCGCCAGCTTGTGGGTCAACCATTGCCGGTAACGCAGCAGGGTATTGTCGCGAACCAGGAGTCCCGCCATGTTGCTGTGGCCGGCACTGAAACAGGAGTCCCACCGGCGCACCATACGCGCATTGGCGCCGTCCAACGACATCTCGTGCCGGGTGTCGTAACAGAAACAGGTGGGACAGACCGCAGTGCAGTTGCCGCATGCCAGACAGCGATCCGCCACGTCCTGCCAATGGCTGTGCTCCAGCCTACGATAGAGCCGCCGCAACTCACTGGGCTGCGGCAGGCTGCGTTGCTGTTCCTGGGCGGCTTGGCTGCTCATCTGCAACATCGACTCGAGTTGCCGGTCATCGGCCGGTTGCAATGTCAGCCGGGCGGTGATCGCCTGACCCTTGTCGTTCCCCGGCCAGAGCAGAAAACCCTCATCCAATTCGCTGATGCCGATGTCGTACCCGCCGTCCAGCGCCGGGCCGTCACCGGTTGAGGCGCAGAAACAGGTCTCCGCGGAATGGGCGCAATCCACCCCGATCAGCAGCAGTTGCCCGCGTCGTTGTCGATAGTGAGGGTCGGGTGCATCGGCATTCAGGAAGTGTTTGTCCTGAATAGCCAGCGCCGCCAGATCGCAGGCCCTGACACCCACCAGGGCAATCGGCGCATGCTCAGGCAAGTGTGGTTGAAACTGCAACGGATCGCCCTGTTCAGACCAGAGTATCTCCCCTGGCGAAAAACAGTGCGGTTTGATCCCCTGGGGACCGTGATTCCAATCGAACAACCTTTCGCCCTCGCCCTGGCGAAGACGATATTGTCCGGGTTGCTGTTCATTGATCAGACCTGGAGCGAGTTGTTCGACCGATGTCATCTCGGCGAACTGAATCGCGCCATCCCTCGCCACCGGACCAAGCATCCGGTAGCCGGTTTGAGTGACGGCGTCAAAGAGTTCCTGCAGCCGGTTACGCGCAAGAAACCCCGGCCGTCGACCGGCATTGATTGTTGTTTGTGAATTCACGGCTTCTCCGCAGCGTGACTTGGTCATCCTCCTGATAGGGGGTAGAGTAAATGCCAAGCATCGGTTCGAGTCAAGTGGAATTCGCTTGCAATAGAATCTTCGTAAGTCTAGACCAACAACACCGGTCCCTTTTGCTGAGAGTCTAAATTGCTTCAAGGATAAAAAAACCTGACGATATATGACGTATAAAATAATCCGTCGACCCTCAGGGCAAGCATTCGGGAGTCGAAGATCTCTACATCAATAACCCATCCACCAGGAATAGAGGATATGTCCAACAAGATGGTCACCATCGACGGCAACGAAGCCGCCGCCCACATCGCCCACCTCACCAACGAAGTCATCGCCATCTACCCCATCACCCCTGCCTCGCCGATGGGTGAGTGGTCGGACGAATGGTCGGCCAAGGGCGTCAAGAACATCTGGGGCACGGTGCCCGATGTGATCGAGATGCAGAGCGAGGCCGGCGCCGCCGGCACGGTCCATGGCGCACTCCAGGCCGGATCCCTCTCCACCTCTTTTACCGCTTCCCAGGGATTGCTGCTGATGATCCCCAACATGTTCAAGATCGCCGGTGAACTGACACCGACGGTACTACACGTTTCAGCCCGTTCGCTGGCGGTCCAGGCCCTCTCCATATTCGGCGACCACAGTGACGTCATGGCCTGCCGCACCACCGGCTATGCCATGCTCTGTTCCGCCAGTGTGCAAGAGGTCGCCGACTTTGCCCTCATCGCCCAGGCCGCTACCCTCGAAACACGCATTCCCTTCCTCCATTTCTTCGACGGCTTCAGAACTTCCCATGAAGTCAACAAGATCGACCTGCCCGACCGCGACACCATCAGATCCATGATCGATGAGAGGCTGGTGACCGCCCATCGGCAACGCGCCCTCTCCCCTGACCACCCGGTCATTCGCGGCACGTCGCAGAATCCGGATGTCTACTTCCAGGGACGCGAGACGGTCAACCCCTTTTACGCGGAACTCCCGGGTAAGCTGCAGACGGTGATGAATCGTTTCGCTGAGCTCACCGGCCGGCGCTACGGCCTGTTCGAATACCTTGGCGCCAAACGGCCTGAACGACTGATCCTGTTGATGGGTTCGGGCATCGGCGCCGCCCAAGAGACGGTGGAGCATCTGCTCGGCGAGGGCGAAAGGATCGGCCTGGTCAAGGTGCGCCTGTTCCGCCCCTTCGCCGCCGAGAGCCTGTTGGCCGCTATCCCCGAGAGCGTCGAGAAGATCGCCGTACTCGACCGTACCAAAGAGCCGGGCGCCGATGGCGAACCACTCTACAAAGACGTGCTGGGGGCCTTTGCCCAAGCCTACAGCGAGGGACGCCGCAGCCGTCTGCCCCTTATCACAGGCGGGCGTTACGGCCTCTCTTCCAAGGAATTCACCCCCGGGATGGTAAAGGGGATCTTCGATGAGTTGAAGCGGGAGCGACCCAAGCAACCGTTCACGGTCGGCATCATCGACGATGTCAGCCATACCAGTCTCGACTGGGATGCGGGCTTCCGGCCTGCCGCCAGCCAGGGTGTAACCGCCTGCGTGTTCTACGGACTCGGCGCCGACGGCACCGTCTCGGCGAACAAGAACTCCATCAAGATCATCGGCGAACAGACGGACAACCATGCCCAGGGTTACTTCCAATACGACTCGAAAAAATCGGGGGCGGTGACCGTCTCCCATCTTCGTTTCGGCCCGCAACCGATCGCTGCCACTTACCTGATCGACGACGACGAAGCCGGTTTCGTCGCCTGTCATCAACCGATCTTCCTCGATCGCTATGAGATGCTCGATAAGGCAGCGCCTGGGGGGGTGTTCCTGCTCAACACCTCCGCTGAACCAACCCAGGTCTGGCAGACCCTGCCGGGGCGGATGCAGCAACAGATGATTGAAAAAGGGCTGAGCTTCTACATCATCGACGCCTATGAGATAGCCGCGGAAACAGGGATGGGACGGCGCATCAACACCATCATGCAGACCTGCTTCTTCGCCATTTCCGGCCTGCTCGATCAGGCAAGGGCCATCGAACTGATCAAAGACGCCGTCAAGAAGAGCTATGGCAGAAAGGGCGTCCGACTGCTGGAGCGCAACTATGCCGCCATCGACACCGCGCTGGCCGGTCTGCATCAGGTCCCGGTGCCCAGGGAGGTCAGTCAGACGCTCCCGTCCAAGCCGCCCGTGCCGGTCGACGCACCGGCGTTTGTACAACAGGTCACCGCCCCCATCATAGCCGGTAAGGGCGACGCCATCCCCGTCAGTCTGATACCGGTCGACGGTACCTGGCCCCTGGGCACCACCGCCTATGAGAAACGCAATATCGCCCAGCAACTGCCGAAATGGGAAATGGATCTCTGCACCCACTGCGGCAAGTGCCCATTGGTCTGCCCCCATGCGGCCATTCGCTCCAAGCTCTTCCCGGAACCCTTGACCAGGAACGCCCCGCAGAGCTTTCTGCATACCCAGGTCAAGGGCGGCAAGGATTTCGAACCCGGCACCCAGATCAGTTACCAGGTAGCCCCCGACGACTGCACCGGTTGCGGGCTGTGTGTGGAGATCTGCCCCATTCGCGATAAGAAGAACCCACAGCGCAAGGCGCTGAACATGGTGGAGGACGAAGCCTATCACGAACAGGAGCGGGCCAATTGGGCGTTCTTTATCGGCCTCCCGGAATACGATCGCACCCGCTTGAAGGAGACCACCCTCAAGGGGGCGATGATCATGCAACCCCTGTTCGAGTTCTCCGGGGCCTGCGTCGGCTGTGGCGAAACCCCTTATGTCAAACTGGCGACCCAACTCTTCGGCGACCGGATGCTGATCGCCAACGCCACCGGTTGTTCCTCGATCTATGGCGGCAACCTGCCCACCACTCCCTACACCACCAACCCGCAAGGGCGCGGCCCGGCCTGGTCCAACTCCCTGTTCGAGGACAATGCCGAATTCGGCTTGGGTATGCGCATCGCCATCGACAAGCAGGCCGATCACGCCTCAGCGTTACTCGCTGCAATGCGGGAGCAGATCGGTGAAGCGCTGGCCGACGCATTACTCAACGCCGACCAGCACAGCGAAGCCGCCATCTTCGAGCAGCGCGAACGTATCGAGACACTGAAGGAGAGATTACGCCAAATCGAAACACCCCAGGCCGGCAGTCTGCTCGCCGTCGCCGACAGCCTGGCGAAAAAGAGTGTCTGGCTGGTGGGCGGCGACGGCTGGGCCTATGACATCGGCTATGGCGGGGTGGATCATGTGCTCGCCTCAGGCCGCAACGTCAACATCCTGCTGCTCGATACCGAGACCTACTCCAACACCGGCGGCCAGACCTCCAAGGCCACCCCGTTGGGGGCAGTGGCCAAATTCTCAGCCGCCGGCAAGCCGACCGACAAAAAAGACATCGCACTGATGGCCATGGCCTATGGCAATGTGTATGTGGCCCAGGTGGCCTTTGGCGCCAAGGATGTGCATACCCTGCGTATTTTTCTGGAGGCCGAGTCCTACGACGGTCCCTCATTGATCATCTGCTACTCACCCTGTATCGCCCATGGCGTCGATCTGTCAAACAACATCCGCCAACAGGAGCTGGCGGTCGACTCGGGTCACTGGCCCCTGTTTCGCTACGACCCGCGCCGCAGCGAAAAGGGGGAGAACCCCCTGAAGATGGACTCCAAGGAGCCGTCGATACCCTACCGGGACTTCGCCGACAGCGAAACCCGCTTCAGCGTGCTGCAGCGAACCCACCCGGAGGCGTCGGAACACTTTCTGCGCCAGGCGCAGCGGCATATCAAGACCCGCTTTCAACTCTATGAGCAACTGGCGCAGTTGGCTGTTGGGGAAACTGAAGATTAATTTTGAATTTTGAGTGTTGAATTGAAGGTGTGCGCTTTGCGCACGGTTTATTTTAATGGCACTTACTTAAGATCAAAACCACCGTCATCCCGGCGAATGCCGGGATCCAGAATCACCAACAGGCGTCATTTCCCTGGATTCCATCCTTAGGTCCGTAAACGGTGCATCCATGCACCACTTCTCCGGCATTCGCCGGAATGACGCGGTTACTGGAATGACGAGTAAGATCCAGGCATATTCACCTTAAGTAAGCGCCATTCATCCTAGTGTGGTGTAACGTATAAACTGTACCAATCAGAGGCCCGTCAATGCCTCAAGACCAGGCGCAGCGCGCAGACAATGGCAGCGCCCTTGTTAAGCGCTGCAACGCAGGATTGAGGCATTGACGGGCCTCCCTTCGGGCGAGACGCTAAGCCGTCATCTGCGTTGTTGCGTTGCTTGGAAAGGGCGCGCCATTCCCGGCGCAACGCGCCTAGCACCCCAAGGGCACTTCCTTCGGGGCGCAGCTAACGGCTTAGCGTCTCGCTGATTGGTGCAGTTTATACGTTACACCACACTAGGGCCTGTTAACACTAATTTGATAGCCACTATTGTGCCTGAAAAAGCGCCAATCAAGGCGCGAGGAGCGTAGTTTGGTTGTTCCAAATAAGCGACGAGTAACGCCGAGTGGCGCTTTTTCAGGCGCAACCCGAAGGGCCAAGGCCCTGTTTTCGCCCAGCGGCGTTATCAGTCGCTTATGTAGACCCAGCTACACGGCGCTCCTTCTGCCTTGCTGGACAAAAACAGGGTCTTGGCAGTGACTATCAAGTTAGTGTTAACAGGCCCTAGTGTGGTGTAACGTATAAACTGTACCAATCAGAGGCCCGTCAATGCCTCAAGACCAGGCGCAGCGCGCAGGCAATGGCAGCGCCCTTGTCAAGCGCTGCAACGCAGGATTGAGGCATTGACGGGCCTCCCTTCGGGCGAGGCGCTAAGCCGTCATCTGCGTTGTTGCGTTGCTTGGAAAGGGCGCGCCATTCCCGGCGCAACGCGCCTAGCAGCTAACGGCTTAGCGTCTCGCTGATTGGTACAGTTTATACGTTACACCACACTAGGTGACATCACCCCTAAGTCAGGCAGCCGCTCCCCGCGAAGACCATCCAAAATAATCTGTGCATATGGCGCTACGCGTTTGACAGTACAAATCGATAGGTCTACAGTAATACTATTGATCTATCGATGAGGATAAAGTATGACGACTGTTACAGTTTCCCCTAAATATCAAGTAGTTATACCAAAAGAAGTGAGGGATTCAATGGGGATAGTTTCAGGGCAAAAAATACAAATGCTGACTTATCGCAACCGTATAGAATTGATTCCTATCAAACCGATGAAAAAAATGAAGGGTTTCTTAAAAGGGATTGATACGGAAGTGAAGCGAGATATGGATCGCATATGAATGTTGTAGATTCGTCGGCCTGGTTGTCCTATTTTGCAGGTGATGCCAATGCAGAACTATTTTCACGCCCTATCGAGAATATTGACAAATTAATTGTTCCAAGCATCATCATTACTGAAGTATTTAAATGCATTTTACGCCAGCGTGGCGAAGATATGGCATTGGAAGGTATTGCCCATATGGAACAAGGGCGGGTTATACCATTAGATAGTTCATTAGCTATCGATGCAGCCCAGTGTGGCGTTGATTATAAATTGCCGTTAACAGACAGCATTATTTATGCAACTGCGCAAAAATTTGATGCTTTGATCTGGACGCAGGATACGGATTTTGAATCATTGGAAGGCGTTAAATATTATTCAAAGAGCGAAAGTGCATAACTCAAGTTTCGGAGTTCAAATTTAACGCGTTCCCATGTTCTATGTGGGACCGCACAATGTGAACAGGGCGTAGGGTGCGGCCCTGCCGCACCATGCTGGGTTGCGCTCCTGTTTGCTATGACGGATTTCTTCACTTCGCGGCCCCCTGACCCAATACCTTGAATTCCAGGGCTTCAAGTTACGGTGCGGCAGGGCCGCACCCTACGAAACGCGTAGAGCATGGGAACAAGATGAACTCCGAAACTTGAGCAAAGAAAAAATGATTCTTCCTTTTCAGCGTGATATGGGGCCGGATGAACGGATAATAACGCTTGGATCAAGCCTATCTCTCTTTATCAGCACGCCAGTTCGACACAACCCAGTTGACGCCTTCAATCACGCTCCCGGGTTCCTGTTTATGGACATAGTGACCCGCCTGCTTTGCGATCAGATGCCGGCTCCGATCGCTTAACTCTGCCAATCCTTGCTGCGTTTCCGCCCAAACTGCATGCCACTTTTCCGATTCAAGACCCTGGTTCGGTGTTCGGCTGACCACGACCAGCGGCGTATCACCCATCGTTGCAGGCATCCTAGGTTGTTGCGCGGCATCATATTCATGACGGATGTGCGACGGCAGCAGTGCGTATAGGACTGACGGCATTTTGCACCAGGATAGTCCTTGTACAAGGCAGGACTGAGTGAACATCGGATGCCGGGTATCGATCAGAACCACACCTGCGACTTCCTGTGGAAAACGCTCAATAAAATTGAGCATATAGCGACCACCCAGCGAGTGCCCCACTAAAATGTACGGCGGAGAACTACCGGAACTTCTCAATAGCAGACGAAGATCGTCGACGATCTGCTCAGCCGTGCGTGGTCTGGATGTTGCACTGCTGGGTGCATAGCCTGGACGACTATAGGCAAACACTTTTGTGATCGAGGAGAGCGCTTCAAAGATCCCTTCCCAACTCCCCATCCCGTCACCCAAACCCGCTTCCAGAACAATCGTCAACGGCCCCTCGCCAAGGGTGGCATAAGCAACTTTATCATTACCGATCTTCACGGTTTTGCTATGACGTAACGTCGCGCATGAAGTCACCAGAAAGCAGCAAACCAATAATGAAAATATGTTTTTCAGTATTCGCATTTTTTCAACCTAAAAAAACGAATCGTTAAATCAAGAACCACTCACCACAAAACAAACGACCAACAAAAGCCGTGCGCAAAGCGCACACATCCAATTCAAAATTCATCACTCAAAATTCAAAATTACTACTCTCTTCTCATCGCCTTCGCGCAACGCAGCAAAGGGCAGTTTTAAGATTGCCCGGCGACGATCGACCAATATCTCCAAATCCACTTGCTGACCCGGTTTCACCCATTGCCCCACTTCCGTCGATTTCCCCACCACCAGCGAATCTTGAAGCGACAATGAATCACATGACGTCAATGTAAAATCAACAACATGCCTTTAAAATCCAGCGTCAATGCATAATCCCTGAAAAACTGAAAGGAGAATCGCCTCCGATTCTTCAAAATTACCGCAAATAAATGCACAGTCCGCTTTGTTCATCGATTCATGCACCAAAGAGAGAAATTGCAGAAATTGATCCGGCCGTTTATCAAAAGCGGTACACCAGACCGGCATATCCCCCGCCAACGCCACGCTCATCGACGATCGGGCTGTCACTGATCCCATCCCCGAGGCGGCCGATGCCGACACCACCGATCAAGTGAATCTGTTGACTGTAGGCGTACTCCACTTGAATGCCGGCAAAGGGCGTAACCGTGGACTCACCCTCATAGACAGATCGAGTGGCGGTCGCTTCGTCGCTTTCCACGCCGAAGTAGTAATCGACCAAATCGCGGCTCTGCCAGCTAACGCCCAATTCAGGACGCAGCGTCCAATTGCCGTGGGTCATCGGATAAGCATAGCTAAGCACCGCCTCCTGACCCTTGGAGCGATTACTGACATCGGTCAGCAATTGCCCGCTCAACTCGCCATAGCCACTATCCCAACGGGCGCTGACGCCGGCATCGAAGCCGGGTTTACGCTCATCCAATCCATCCAGTTTGGAATTATCATCCGGGTCTATTCCCATGGCGCGGATCTTGCCGACCAGATCGATGTTGTAACGCTCGCCTTTGAAAACGCTATAACCCAACCCACCGAAATCGGTGATACCGTTGAAGAAAGAGATACCGGGATTTCCCAGGTTGGCGTAGAACCGCTCACCTTTGTAACCCACAACCGGGAGTAGCGCCGCCGCAGCGCCCTCGCCCACGATCGGATTGCGCCCCCCCAGGATACTGGCGCCGACGCTCCACTCGCCTGCCAATGCCTCTTGAGACGCCAACGGCAGCGTTGCAGCCAATGCCGATATGAATGAAATGAAAAGTTGCTTGTTGCGTTGAGCAAACATGATGTCGTCTCCTGTTTTTTATTGACGACATCAGATTATAAAGATGGCTTGACTCCGGTCTGTGGGTATCTTGTATAGGATTGTATCTGACTGTAACTATTAACCCGGCACCTTAATAGGTCATGTTCAGCCGTCGTGTGCCGGGTTAATAATATCAGCTTTGTGTCACCGGCCAGGCAATCACAAACCGGGCGCCGCCAAGCCCGGACGCCTCCACCCACACCTTTCCATCATGCCAACGGACGATCTGACTGACGATGGCAAGCCCAAGGCCGACCCCGCCGGACTCCCTATCTCGCGCGCTATCGAGCCGGGCAAACGGGGCGAAGATACGCTCCCGCTCTTGTTCCGGCACGCCTGAACCATCGTCTTCGACAACGATACGGGCCTGCCCATCCCGGCAATCGCCACTCAGCACTATCCGACTTCTAGCATGACGGCGACCGTTGCGTATCAGGTTTTTCACCGCCCGTCCCATCAACCTCGAGTCAAGCGCTACCTGTGACACCGTGCTGCCCGGCTGTCGCTCGATTGCAACATCGACCGTCAGCAGCTCTTCCTCCAGATCGATAAGCAACGCCTCCAGCCACTCACCAAGCGACACCTGCTCCAGCACCAGCTCAGGCCGTTCCCGGTCAAGACGGGAGTAGCTGAGCGACTCGCTGACCAGCTCCTCCAACTCCAGGATATCCTTGTGCATCCCGGCGATATGCCGCTGCCTGTCATCGCCGGAGAGCGGCTCATCCAACATATCCATCCTGAAACGCAACCGGGCAATGGGGGTGCGCAGTTCATGAGAAACCGCCCCGGTCAGCTCCCGGTGAGCGTGAATCAAGCGCTGCATGCGTTCCGCCATGGCGTTGAAGGCATTCGCCAGCGGACTCAAGGCGGAGCCTTTGCGAACCGCTAAACGCGTGTCCAGATCACCGGCGCCGAAGCTGCGCACGCCACGGTCAAACCGGTTAAGATCACGCCATACCGGGCGAACCCAGACATACACGGCCAAGGCGATCAGCAGGGCCAATAAAAACAAGATAATAAAATTGAAGTAGCGCAGGATCAGGGGGATCTCGAAAGGCCCGGCGCGGAATACCTGATCGGAATCGCCCAACCTTTTGAAGTAGGTCTCCATCTGATCCTCCAATCCAAGCACAACGATCTCTCCTGCCTTGATCTCATCCACCCGCTCGGACGGCAGCGAAGGATCATCGATCGACAACAACGCCAACGGCATTTCAAAGACCTGCCCCAAACCGGCAAGAATGTCCGGCCAGGCCGATCGATCGCTATTCAGAAAACGGGACTCGATCAGGTAGACGATACCCCCTACCTGATCGATCTCCTCCTGTTGCGGATTCGGACCCAGCACCATCATCAGATAGCGGTCGGAATCAGACACCTGTTTAAAGAACCGGGTCTGTTCCCCCTCATCCTGAAATATCAGCCGCCCCTCCCTGAGCCGATATTGTTGCGGAACGGAAATATCCAGACCACCCAGCTCATCCTCGCCATAGAGTGCCAGCCCATAGCGGAATTGAGGTTTCAACTCGGCGATCACCTCATCCCACTGCGCCGGCGGGCGCACCACAAGCCGCTCCTCCACCAGATCGTAGGCGCCAATCAGCGCTCGCTCATAGTAGCGCTGGATGGTGCCGCGCAACGCCAGCTCAGGCAACCAGACCAATCCGGCGATGAACAGCGCACAGGTAAGAAACAGTACGCCATAGAGGGTGAGGTAGAGTCGGGCCACTGGGGGTCATTCCCAGGCATCGGCAACGAAAAGATAACCCCGCCCCCGCACCGTCTTGATGCGATAGGGGCGATCGGCGTCGTCACGGAGCTTGCGTCGCAACCGGGAAATACCGATATCCACCGAGCGGTCGAAACCATCGTATCCGAACCCGCGCAGGCTCTTCAGGGCGCTGTCACGGTCCACCACCTTGCCGGCCATGCCGGCCAGCAGCCAGAGCAGGTCGAATTCAGCGGTGGAGAGTTCAATCGCCCGCTCGTTCAGGATCACCGCACGCGCACTTGCGTCGATATGTAACTGCCCAAAGCTCAGCAGACTTTCCGGTTGCGCCGGCAGATTCCCATCCGCCGGGCGGTAACGGCGCAACAGGGAGCGAAGCCTGGCCAGCAGCACCCGCGGCTCCACCGGCTTGGTGAGATAGTCGTCGGCGCCCAGTTCAAGCCCCACCACCTCGTCCACATCCTCATCCCTGGCGGTGAACATCACGATCGGCCCTGGAAACTCCATGCGCAACTCCCGGCAGATCTCCAAACCGTCCCGTCCCGGCAGATTGAGATCAAGCACCAGGATATCGGGCTTCAGCCTGCGCACACGGGCCGGCGCGCTATCGCCGCGATGCTCCAGGCTCACCTCGAACTCATAGCGCTGCAGATATTCGCGGACCAACTCCGCGAGCTGCACATCGTCTTCGACCAGCAGGACCTGCGACGGCCCGGGGATGCTATTCAACCTTCGTGACTCCTATTTATCAACTTGTGTCCGTCCAGAAACAAGACAATTTCTCTCGCAAAGACGCAAAGATCGCCAAGGAAAAATAAATACAATAAAAAAACAATAAGTTATAACTTTGCGATCTTGGCGTCTTTGCGAGAGTTTTTCTTTCCGGACGGACACTAACTTAATTATTAACCCGGCGACCAAATAGTGTACTTTCAGCCGCAGTGTGCCTGCCTGCAG
The DNA here is from genome assembly GCA_025656455.1 of Candidatus Thiodiazotropha sp. (ex Epidulcina cf. delphinae). Taxonomy (GTDB): domain Bacteria; phylum Pseudomonadota; class Gammaproteobacteria; order Chromatiales; family Chromatiaceae; genus Thiodiazotropha. The sequence goes on from JAHXHS010000018.1 coordinate 77,470, forward strand.
CAAGGCATCAAAACGCCGTTGTAGCCGCCCTACAGCAAGTTTTGATAACGCAGCCTGCAGGCAGGCACACGGCGGCCTGTCTATTAAATATCAATGTGTTAGGGGCTACAAGAATGCCCTTGCTCTTCGTTGTGACTCTTGACAAGGGAATCACCATTGCCTGCGAGCCACGCCTTGATCAAGGGCATTCTTGTAGCCCTGAAAGTACACTATTTGGTCGCCGGGTTAATAACCACCTCTTTACCTTAGCACTATTCAACCACGGCAAATGTTATGCAAGGTATGCGACTGTAACACTCTGTAACCATCCATCGATGGCGGCAAGCGAACCCTGCGAACCGGCGGTTTGCGTTTCATGATAAATGCCCTTTAATAGGGTTATGGGCTACCCGAAACACGCTACCTAAAGAGTGGACTGGTTTACCGGCATCACCCGTTGATACCGGTCAAATCCACACACACAGATCCGCCGCCTAGCCGAGAGGAGAGATATGGACCTCACAACCCGATATCTTGGTATGCCGTTGAAGAACCCGCTGGTCCCCTCCGCTTCGCCCCTGTCGCACAGCATCGATACCGTGCGCCGCATGGAAGACGCCGGGGCGGCGGCGATTATCATGTACTCCCTGTTCGAAGAGGCGGTCACCGCCGAAGAGGAGACCATGGTGCGGTTTCTCCATCACCAGGACAGCGGATTTGCCGAAGCGGACAGTTTTCTGCCCGCTCACTACGACTTCTCGAATGGCCAGGAGCGTTATCTGGAGAACCTGCGCGCCCTGAAAGAGGCCCTGGACATTCCCGTGATAGCCAGCCTTAACGGCACCACGCCAGGCGGCTGGATCACCTATGCCGAGGAGATGGAAAAAGCCGGCGCCAACGCCCTGGAACTGAATATCTACCAGGTGGCGGCGGATATCGGCCTCAGCGGCAACGAAATCGAACAGCGCTACATCGAACTGCTCACCCAGCTGAAACAGCAGGTCACCATCCCGATCAACATGAAGCTGTCGCCCGCCTTCAGCGCCTTGGCCAACATGGTAAAACAGCTTGAAACCGCCGGCGCCGACGGTGTTTCCCTGTTCAATCGTTTCTATCAGCCAGACATCAATATCGACAATCTACGCCTCACATCCAGCCTGCAAACCTCCACCTCGGCCGAGGTCCTCCTGGCAATGCGTTGGATCGCCATCCTGCATGGCCGCACCGAGCTCTCCCTGGGCGCCACCGGCGGCGTCCATACTCCGGAAGACGCCATCAAGCTACTGCTCGCCGGCGCCGATGCGGTTCATCTCTGCAGCCTGCTGCTGGAACAGGGGCCTCGCGCCATCGCTACCATCCTGACAGGCATCGAGTCATGGATGGAGGAGAAGGCGTTTGAAACCATCGGGGAGGTTCGAGGCAGGCTGAGTCAGATCAATGTGGCCGATCCCGGCGAATTCGAGCGGGTCAATTACGTACATATCCTGGACAGTTTCAGCCACACGCCAGGGAGGCGTGGCTAAACCCGCCGGATAGGGTTGAGGGCCGAAAAAAAATGAATCAAGACGGTTCTTGCAAACTCGATAACAAAAGCGTCTACTGCTGCCTGATCAGGGTTAGCAGTTCTGTTCCGAGCCTGACATAATTGAAAACCGAATCGGTGGATTCATGATGGTGAACAGCACGCCTCTTCAGCCCTGAGCCATGGATCCATACTAACAGTTATATACTCGACACCATGCGTAACAGCGATCTCCCGTGACCGACCTGATTCACTTTGAACATCCGTTGAACGAAAGAATTCGCACCTTTCTTCGACTCGAACACCTGTTCCTGCAGGTGGATCACTTTCGTCCCCTGTCGGACAGCTGGAGCAACAGGGCCGCCATCCAAGGGCTGCTCAGCATCATCAGTATCTTCAGCCGTTCAGACCTGAAGACCGAGATCCTCAAGGAACTGGAGCGTCATATCAGCAACCTGGAGCGGGTGCGCCGGCAACCCGGGGTCGATATCCAGGCCCTCGGGCAGGTGCTGGACGATCTGGAACAGGCCATTCACCAGGTCTATCGCATGGATGGACAGGTCGCCCGCGAGCTGCGCAACAACGAATTTCTGACCACCATCATGCAACGCAGCAGCATTCCCGGCGGCGGCTGCAACTTCGATCTTCCCCAGTATCACTACTGGCTCAACCAGTCCCATGAAATCCGCCAGCGGCAGATGGACGCGTGGATGGATGAACTGAATCCCGTACGCGAAGCCGTGGTATTGCTCCTCAACCTAGTGCGAAACAGCAACCTGCCCACCCAGGAGAAGGCGGGTCAGGGCTTCTTTCAAAAGACCCTTGAGAGTTCGGCGCCGGTGCAGATGATCCGGGTGGGACTGCCCAGAAACGCCACCATCTTCACCGAGATCAGCGGCAACAAGCATCGCTTCAATATCCGTTTCCTCGAGGCCGTGGAGACGACCGGTAAACCCATCCAAACCACCCAGGACGTGGACTTTCAGCTCACGGCGTGTATCTTCTGACAACATGAAGGAAAAAGATACTATAGCCGTCCCCTGTCCAACCTGCGGCAAGCCCGTAACCTGGTCCGCGGCGTCCAAATGGCGTCCTTTCTGCAGCGAACGCTGCCGCCTCATCGACCTGGGCGACTGGCTGGATGAAAATCACCGTATCCAAGAACCCATGGAGGGTTATGCCGAGGGGAAACCTCCCGACTGACCAGCCCCAGGCTCCTTCACGAATTTCGGGGAAACCAAATCCTTATGTCCTGGTTGATCGCCACCCTGTTGATTGCATGTTTTCCCGTTCTGTTGAAAGACCGTGTGGCGGCCGAAATCGCTCTGGCGCAGAACCCCGCAACCCGTTGGAAACCCTATTAAAGTTAAGATTGCCTGATGCACTACAGAATCGTCCCCGTCACCCCCTTTCAACAGAACTGCACCCTCTTTTGGTGCGATAGATCCCGTCACACGGCAATCATCGACCCCGGTGGCGACAACCACATTGTGATAGAACAGATCAACACTCTCGGCCTGACCCCCGAGCGCATCCTGCTCACTCACGGACACCTGGATCATGCCGGCGGGGCCAGCGACCTGGCCGAGAGACTGCAGATCCCCATCGAAGGGCCGCATCAGGAGGATCGCTTCTTGCTGGACAACATGGATCAGCAGGCCACCATGTTCGGTTTCGGCGGCGCCAAGGACTGCAGGCCCGAGCGCTGGCTGACCCACGGCGATGAGGTGCGTGTGGGGGAAGAGCGTTTGGAAGTGCTCCACTGCCCAGGCCACACGCCGGGGCATCTGGTCTTTTTTCATCGCACTGATCGACTCGCCCAAGTGGGGGATGTGCTCTTCAAAGGCTCGATCGGACGGACCGACTTTCCCCGCGGCGACCACCACACCCTGATACGTTCCATCCGGGATCGGTTATGGCCATTGGGGGATGATGTGCGATTCATACCGGGCCATGGTCCGGAATCCACCTTTGGCGAAGAGCGCCGAACCAATCCCTTCGTCGGTGACGGCCGTTGAGCCCAGCCTCCGTACCGATATTGAACGGAATGGTGCGGCAGGGCGCGCACACCCTGTAGGTCAGGTTGCGCGCCAGCGCTACCTGACAATGCCGGCAGGGAGATGTCAGCTAGCTTCGCAACCTGACCTACGCTTGCTGAGCTAAAGATATCCTGTGTTAGCGCGTTTATTTTGCTGATTGGCGCGGCAGGGTTCTCCCGTCCTCCTAATCGCGGTTTCACTGAAGATACCGATTTGCCTGACACTTGACCTTGATCAAATAAAGCCCATGAAAACACAATATATAGTGTTCTTGCTTCAAACAATGTACTACATATTGAACAAATCACATAACTATCCGGAGGATCACCGGCCATGCCAGCAATTGCCGTTCAGCAGACGCTCCGCACTCCCACGAAAGTCCTCAAACGAGACGGCTGCGAGGTCGACTTCGACAACGCAAAGATCCACAACGCCATTCTCAAGGCAGGTGAGGCAAGCAGAGAATTCGACACCAGCGAGGCGGCGCTGCTTACCGCCCAGGTAATAAAAGTGCTGACCCATACCGGTTATCGGGAACAGACGCCGGGGATCGAGCGGATTCAGGATATCGTCGAGCAGGTATTGGTCAGCGCCAATCATTTGAAAACGGCCCGCGCCTATATCGTCTACCGCGAGCAGCACAAGAAGCTGCGCGAGGACCGCCGCACCCTGCTGGATGTGGCCGCCTCGGTCGGCGAATACCTGGAGCGCTCCGACTGGCGCGTCAATGCCAACGCCAACCAAGGCTATTCGCTAGGCGGGCTGATCCTCAACGCCTCGGGCAAGATGATCGCCAACTACTGGCTCAATCACGTCTACCCGCCGGAGATCGGCGAGGCCCATCGCAATGGCGACATCCACATCCACGACCTCGACATGCTGGCCGGCTACTGCGCCGGCTGGTCGCTGCGCACCCTGCTGCACGAAGGGCTCAACGGGGTGCCGGGCAAGGTGGAATCCGGTCCGCCAAAACATATGTCCAGCGCCATCGGCCAGATCGTCAATTTCCTCGGCACCCTGCAGAACGAGTGGGCCGGCGCCCAGGCCTTCAGCTCCTTCGATACCTATATGGCCCCCTTCGTGCGCAAGGACAACCTCAGTTACGATCAGGTCCGCCAGTATATCCAGGAGCTGATCTACAATCTCAATGTCCCCTCCCGCTGGGGCACCCAGACCCCCTTTACCAACCTGACCTTCGACTGGGTCTGCCCTGAGGACCTGTGCGAACAGATACCGGTGATCGGCGGCGAGGAGATGCCCTTCAGCTACGGTGAATTGCAGACCGAGATGGACCTGATCAACCAGGCCTATATCGAGGTCATGACCGCCGGCGACGCCAAGGGCCGGGTCTTCACTTTCCCCATCCCGACCTACAACATCACCCCGGACTTCCCCTGGGAGAGTGAAAACGCCAAACGGTTGTTCAGGATGACCGCCAAATACGGGCTGCCCTATTTCCAGAACTTCCTCAACTCAGAGCTGAGTCCCAACATGGTGCGCTCCATGTGCTGCCGGCTGCAGCTCGACTTGCGCGAACTGCTGAAACGGGGCAACGGTCTGTTCGGCTCTGCGGAGCAGACCGGCTCCCTCGGGGTGGTCACCCTCAACTGCGCCCGTCTGGGCCATCTCCACTCCGGTGACGAGACAGGCCTGACGGCGCGGGTCGACCAACTGCTGCGACTGGCGCGCAACAGCCTGGAGATCAAACGCAAGGTCATTCAGCGCCACATGGACGCCGGTCTCTTCCCTTACACCAAACGCTACCTTGGGACCCTGCGCAATCACTTCTCCACCATCGGCGTGAACGGCATCAATGAGATGATCCGCAACTTCACGGGCGACGAATGCGATATTACCGGGGAGCAGGGACAGGGGCTCGCCGGGCGTTTCCTCGATCATATCCGCCAACGCATGGTGGAATTCCAGGAGGAGACCGGCCACCTCTACAACCTGGAAGCGACCCCGGCGGAAGGCACCACCTACCGCTTCGCCAAGGAGGACCTCAAACGCTATCCCGACATCCTCCAGGCCGGTACCAAGGCGAAGCCCTACTACACCAACTCCTCGCAGTTGCCGGTGGGTTTCACTGATGACCCCTTTGCCGCCCTACAGCATCAGGAGCCGCTGCAGCGCAAGTATACCGGCGGCACCGTGCTCCACCTCTATATGAACGAGCGCATCAGCAGCACCGCAGCCTGCGCCCAACTGGTAAAACGTTCCCTGGAAAACTTTCGTGTCCCCTATTTGACCGTCACCCCGACCTTCTCCATCTGTCCGGTTCACGGCTATCTCAGTGGCGAACACGAATTCTGCCCCCAATGCGACGATGCATTGATCCAACGCAAACTGAAGGAGAAAAGCCATGCCTAGAACCATTCAACTGAACGATGAAGAGCGCACCCGTTGCGAGGTCTGGACCCGGGTGATGGGTTACCACCGCCCGGTCTCCGCCTTCAATCCCGGCAAACAGTCGGAACAGGCCGAGCGGCGCTGCTTCAGGGAGACGCAAGCCAGGCTCAGCGACCGGCAATCCGCTGTTGTCATGGACCACCACGAGTCGGCATCTGACTGATGCCGCGGCCCGCCCTGCAAGTGGGGGGGTTGACCCCCGCCACCACCCTCGACTATCCGGGTCGTCTCTCGGCGGTGGTGTTTTGTCAGGGCTGCCCGCTAAGCTGCCGCTACTGTCACAACGCCGATCTGCTGCCGCGCCGGGGTAGATCCATGACCCCCTGGCCAGAGATCCTGAAATTCCTGAAAAGCCGCCAGGGCCTGTTGGAGGCGGTGGTGTTCAGCGGCGGCGAACCGACCCTGCAACGGGCCTTGCCGGACGCCATTGCCGAAGTCCGCGCCATGGGATTTCTGATCGGCCTGCATACCGCCGGCATCTACCCAAAACGGCTCGCGCGAATCCTGCCGGATCTCGACTGGGTGGGTCTGGATATCAAGGCCCTGCCGGATGACTACGAAGCCCTGACCGGCGTCGCGGGAAGCGGCATACCGGCCTGGCAAAGCGTCCGCCTGCTGATCGGCAGCGGCCTCTCCTATCAGATCCGCACTACCTGGCATGGGTCATTCATGCCACAGGAAAAGAGAGAGCGACTGCTCGATGCCCTCACCTCCCTGGGTAGCGTCAACCATGTTTGGCAAACCTGCAGAACAGACCCGTATATCGATGAATGGCTGGATGACAGACAACCTGAATCGAGTGAGTGAACCGCGCTAAGTTATTGCCTGACAATCATCATGCGGCAACACGCCTCATCAGCGCAAACGCTTTAAAAATACGCCGCATGATAATCGATTATTTTTATACGCCCATCAGATAATTCGAACAAGACAATTCCTTGCCGATGACGCCGTTCCCGTTCATCGCCCGCCGTGCAGTGGCAGGCATGGATTTGGTACTTTACATTTTTTTTCAAGCAGTTATTTTTATTTCCTATACAACGAAACGGCGTCGATTCCCGGTGATTGTTTCATAGGCATTTGTTTACAGTGTCTTTTTGCATTGATAATCGAGTTGACGTAACATCCGACTGTCAACAAAAATGTCCCGCTCTACTAGAGATATAGCGGCACAGATAAACAAACGGCAAGTGGAAAAGAGGCAGCATTTCCACGACTTTTTGAGGGTGGTGTATGTTCAGAGAGTGCGCTGGAAACCAGTCTGAAGGTAAGATATCCCTATTCCTGGCGGGTGCCATCTTTATCGTCGGCGTCATCTTCGCCGGGCTTTTCAACATGGGTATGAGCTACACCAATGAGATGGCGTTCTGCACCTCCTGCCACTCCATGAAAGTCAATCTCGAGGAGTACAAAGAGACGGTCCACTACAAGAACGCCTCGGGCGTACAGGCCACCTGCGCCGATTGTCATGTGCCAAAGCCGTTCATCTCGAAAATGATCGCCAAGGTGATGGCCGCCAAGGATGTCTATCATGAGATCATGGGCACCATAGACACCAAGGAGAAATATGAAGCCCATCGTTGGGACATGGCAAGCCGGGTATGGGAAAAGATGCGCGCATCCGACTCCCGCGAGTGCCGCGCCTGCCATGAATTCACCAACATGGATTTAAGCGAGCAGGACCGCAACGCGCGCAAGCGTCATCCGAAAGCAATGGATGAAGGCAAGGCCTGCATCGACTGCCACAAGGGCATCGCCCACGAAGAGCCGGATGAGCCGGATGAGCCCGATCAACCCTAAGCCCCGATCGGCAGGCATTTAAGATTTCATCATCAAAGCTGATGTTTACTTCGAATGATAGAAACGCAATGAAGACAACCAAACTGTTGATTTCGGCCATCGCATTGCTGCTTGCCTCTTCCCTCCATGCAGGCGATTCATCGGATGAGAAGGAGTTGCGGCTTGCAGCCAGCATCGGCGACGTGGAGACAGTGTCGCGGTTGTTGGACAAAGGCATTACGGTGGACAACACTAATAAGTTCGGTAAGAACGCATTGATGATGGCGGTGGAAAACGACAATTTCGAAATGGTCGTACTACTGCTGAGCCGGGGAGCGGACGTCAACGCCCGCACCGCCGACGGTTGCACGGCGCTCACCTTTGCCGCGGAAAACGGCCATCCCGCACTCACCGCCATGCTGCTCGAACGGGGCGCCAACTTGCATGACCGCACCCGGGCCGGCTGGGATTCCCTGATGATCGCCTCCCGCTACGGCATCACCGACATGGTGGAGCAGTTGCTGTTCAAGGGAGCCGACCCCAAGGCATCGGACAAGTACGGCAGAAACGCACTGATGATGGCGGCGGAAAAAGGCCATGCCGAAACCTGCGACATGCTGGTCAAACACCACGCGGCTGTCGAGAGCCGGGATAAAAACGGCTCCACCGCCCTGATGCTGGCGGCCGATCAAGGGCATGCCGGCGTGGTCAAGACGCTGCTCGCCCATCACGCCGATGTGAACAGCCGGGACAATGACGGCGCCACCGCCCTGCTATGGGCCATCGGCCAGAAGGAGCTTGAAACCGCCAAGCTCCTGATCGACGCAGGCGCCGACGTCAATCTGGCGGACAGCGACGGCATCACGCCGTTGATGGAGGCCGCCCTCACAGGTTCGGAAGCGATGGTGAAGTTACTGCTTCGGCATGGCGCGGATAAAGCGAACAAAGACAGCGAAGGTCATACCGCAGCGGATATCGCCGTCAAAAAGAGATATAACAAGGTTTTGAGTCTGCTGAAATAAAAGAGCATCGCCCGGACGGGGGAGTATAATATCATGTCAGAAAATGATGCCGCGCATGCGGTATGAAGCATCTCCGTCCGAGCTTTTTGCAACAGGAACAGTCCATATAACTGCTCCAGTTCGAGTGACAGGGCGCACGTGTTCCCTGTTGTTACAATGTAAGCCTGTTTTAAATCCAAAGGAGGTAACATGGCGTACAACAATCTAAAGAAAGCCCTGATCGGCGCACTGGCTCTCAGTGCATCATCCGCGGCCTTCGCAGCTGACGACAAGAAGCCCCTGATGACGGGCGCCAGTGCCGGCATGCTGGCAAACACCTGTGCGGGTTGCCATGGTACCCACGGCGCAAGCGCAGGCCCTGCCACTCCCAGCATCAGCGGCATCTCCGGTGTCTATTTCGAAGAGGTCATGCAAGGCTTCAAGAGCGGCGAGATCAAATCGACCATCATGGGCCGCATCGCCAAGGGCTATTCGGACGATGAGATCAAGGCGATGGCCGAGCTGTTCAGCAAACAACCCTTCGTCCCCGCCAAACAGTCTTTCGATGCCAAGAAAGCCAAGAAAGGCGCCAAGCTGCATGACAAATATTGCGAGAAATGTCATGCGGAAGGCGGCACCTCGGCCGAAGACGATTCCGGCATCCTGATGGGACAACTGACACCTTATCTTCACTACACCTTGGCCGACTACAAGGCGGGCGACCGCGAAATGACCAAGAAGATGAAGAAAAAGGTCAACCAACTGATCAAGAAAGAGGGTGATGCCGGCTTCGACGCACTGCTCAATTTCTACGCCCAAGGCAAGCAATAAGGGGGGAATGAGAAACATGAAGATTACCCGAAGAGGTTTTGTTAAAGGCGCAGGCGCGGCTACCGCCATCGGCATGATGGGGACGCCCTATATCGCCCTAGGCGCATCCAAGAAGGTGGTGGTCGTCGGCGGCGGCACCGGCGGCGCGACCGCGGCCAAGTATCTGCGCATGGCCGATCCGACCATCGAGGTCACCCTGATCGAGGCCAACAAGCACTACTACACCTGCTACATGTCCAATGAAGTGCTGGGCGGCGGACGCAGTATCGACTCCATCAAGTTCGGCTACGGAGGACTCGGTTCACACGGCGTCAACGTGGTTCACGACGTGGTCACCGCCATCGATGCCAAGGCGAAGACGGTGAAGACCGCCGGCGGCAAGAGCTTCAACTACGACCGCTGTATCGTCGCCCCCGGCATCGACTTCAAATGGGAAGCCATCGAAGGCTACGACGCCAAGGTCGCCGAGGATATCCCCCACGCCTGGAAGGCCGGTTCCCAGACCGTCACCCTGCGCAAGCAGCTCGAGGCAATGAAGGATGGCGGCACGGTGGTGATCGCACCCCCCGGCAATCCCTTCCGTTGTCCTCCCGGACCCTATGAGCGCGCCTCTCAGATCGCCCACTATCTGAAGCATCACAAGCCGAAGTCGAAGATCGTGATCCTCGATCCGAAGCCGAAGTTCTCCAAGATGGGCCTGTTCGTGCAAGGCTGGAAGGCGCTGTACGGTTACGAGACCGACAACTCCATGATCGAGTGGCGCGGCAGCGCCCAGGGCTCCAACGACAATGCCGTGGTTAAGGTCAACGCCGGTTCCAGAAGCGTCACCACTGGTTTTGACGACACGGTACAGGCCGATGTGCTGAATGTCATCCCCAACCAGAAGGCGGGTAAGATCGCTTTTGCCGCGGGTCTGACCAACGACAGCGGCTGGTGCCCGATCAACCTGCACACCTTCGAGTCCACCATTCACAAGAACATTCATGTGATCGGTGACGCATCCATCGCCAAGGGCATGCCGAAGTCCGGCTATGCGGCGAATTCCGAAGCGAAGGTCTGCGCGGCAAGCGTGGCGGCCCTGTTGAACGGCCAGGAGCCCGGCACCCCGGCCTACGTCAACACCTGCTACTCCATTGTCGGCAAGGATTGGGGCATCTCGGTGGCGGCGGTCTACCAACTGGCTCAGGACGGCTCTAAGATCACCAAGATCTCCGGCGGTCTGACCCCGACCGATGCCACAGCAGAGATGCGTGCAAGGGAAGTGGCTTATGCGCACAGCTGGTTCACCAATATCACCAATGATATTTTCATGTAAACCGGCATCCGGCCATGGAACGGCCTATAAAAAAAGCGGGGCAAAGCCCCGCTTTTTTTATGCTCATCCCTTCTTCGAGTGGATTAAAAAAGTAGCGTCCTCAAGGAAATCCGTGGGTAGGGCTCGACACAGCCGATTAGGGGAAGACCCTAAAAAATAACTCAACACACACAAAAAAAGGGTGGAGCCACACTCCACCCTCTATTTTTTTCATCATCGTTCTCCTGAGGTTTTGAATAATGAGTCGTAAACCCTGTTTTCAATTACCTATACAGAGGACTCGGCCAATCGGATTCAGTCTCTGAAGTGAGTTTTGATGCCAGAAAGGCAACAAAACAACCGTAAATTTCTGGGTGTCAGTTTTGCTTGGACATGACCTGACACACAGAGCGATCTGGATTCGCCGGGTTAATAGTGTCCGTCCGGAAAGAAAAACTCTCGCAAAGACGCCAAGATCGCAAAGTTATAACTTATTGTTTCTTTATTGTATTTATTTTTCCTTGGCGATCTTGGCGTCTTTGCGAGAGAAATTGTCTTGTTTCTGGACGGACACTATCTACAATTGCACATCACATGTTGAATTCCATTTGCGTTAATTCGCGTTCATTGGCGGACAAATTCCGCTTGATATGGCTCGATGCGCTTTACTTCGGACGAGCCGGCCTGCTGGGCCGCTGATCGATACTATATCCCGCGCCTGAATGCATGTTCAACGGCCGCGCAAATTTCGGAAAATCGGGATTCCGCCAACCCAGCTCCGCCAGTTTCTCCTCGGGCGGCTTGATGCGCGACACATAATCCAGCACAGCGCGAATGTCACGGTAGGTGAAAGCGTGTATCTGCTTCACCATTTTCTTATCCGCATTCCTGCGCCGCTCCCTCTTGATCCACTCGAACTGTCTCAGCAGATAACGGTAGTGCTGCCCATAGATCGCGGGAGTATGATCTTCCAGATTGCCCTCCCCGTTCTCGCCATGACATTCGGTGCAGTTGTCCTTGTAGAGCCGCTCACCCAATTTCAGATCCAGGCCCTGCCCGACCCCGTTGCGGGGCGTCATCGGCAGTTGCGCGATATAGGCCGCCACATCCGCGATCTCCTGGGCGCCGCCCAGGAGTCTGGGAGAGGTGAAGGGCCGCATGGTCGGATTGTCCCGGTTCCTGGCGCGTATATCCGCCAACTGCTTAATCAGCACCGTGGACAGTTGTCCGGCAACCTGAGGATAGGCGCCGCTCTCCAACCCCCATCCCTCCGGCGTGTGGCAGACGGCGCAGATCCGATAGACCTTTTTGCCGTTGTCGATATCAGGCGTCAGTTCCAACGCCTGCTCATATTCACGCATTGCCACATCCGAGGGTTCGGCGATAGATTGTCCCGCCGCCACCAAACCCAAAACCGAGGCTGCCAAGATACACTTTCTCATTGAAACTCCCGCGGTGCTTGTCGTTTTCAGCAACGCCTGAGCCATAGCGTCCATCCTGGATCATGAAGCTTGAAAAAAGCCGTCGCGCTCAGTGAACGTGCCTTTGACCCAGTCCCGAACTCGATGGACCGGACCTTATTTTTTATGAATGGTTACCCTGTTTCTACCCTGGATCCGTGAATTCAAAAGGGATCATCGCCATGAACTCACGGGGTTAACCCGAATATTTCACCCGGCCGCTGATATTGTGAATTAACTTATTGATTTAATCTGTAATGTCTAAAATATTAGCAAACTACAAAGTGTTACCCGGCAACGCTGAACGCGCCCTCACACCGATCTCGTCGCTCAGGGACGGTCTTTCCTCAATCATCAATAGCTTAGGCTATTGATTCAATCAGAAATCCGCCCCTGAGCGACGAGCTCGGCACGATCATCACGTTCCCGGGTGAAACATCCGGGTTAAGTTAAATATAGCGAGGCGGATGCCGGGATACAATAACGCTATCAGCCACTCCCCTGCCCGCCGCGAAGCCGTTGGCGGTGGATTTGCGCTAATCGGCGGCTTGATTCTATCTTTGCGAATACCCCCTAAACGAAAAAACCCGAACCAGACGGGTTCGGGTTTTTGCCTCCGTCACGATGTTCTATCCCTGTCCTAACCCAGGCTCGCGTTGGCATCCGCCAGATTGGCCTGAAAAATTGCCTTGTGAATATCCCCCAGACTGAGCATGCCCACGAGCTTGCCCCCATCCGCAACCGGGATACGGCGGAATTTATGCCGCACCATGATCGTCGCGGCGCGCAGAATATGCATATCGGGACTGACGGTGATGACATTCGGCGTCATCACGTCGGACACCTTGAGATTCACCACGTCCTTATACTGCAGCATCATGTTGTCATAGTCCGGGGTGGCCATGACATCCTTAAAATCCTCCAGGGTCGGAAACATCCGGTGAAGCACATCCTTCTCAGCGATTATCCCCACCAGCTTGCCATCCTCCTCAACCGGCAGACCGCTGAAACGAAACAGGCACATCAGAGAGACCACTTCCAAAAGCTTGGCATCCGGAACCACCGTCTTTGGCGATCTTGACATTATTTCGTTTACCAGCATCAACAAAACTCCTCGTCTTTAATATCGATTAATTTTTATTCGGGTCCTTTACCCAGCCACAACGATACGCATTCCGCGACGGGTTGCCAACTCTTTTTCGCCTCCCCAAGCGGCTGAACTATATGGACAATTCAACGCCGCCACGGCCGCGACAGACGCCCCGTGAACCGGCCCGGCGCCATCCTCTCCTCCCTCGGAGCCGGCAATCCCAACCGCTTTTCGAAGCGCCCGCGAATGACCGCCGGCTCATCCGCCGGCGGGAAAAAAATCGACATCACGCTAAGCCGATGATTTGCCGTTAAAAGCGCTCGATGATCCATAACTTATCCACAGTTGACACACAGTTTGAGATCCCTTTTCCACAGCTTCATACACAATATATTGTGGTTGACATCGGTGAAATACGATATATATTGTGTTTACTGGTTTTGAAACCGGGATCTTCGGATCCTCACTCGACAACCAGCCGGACAGGCCGGTGAACGACCGGCCGCATGGGGAAGAAAACCGGTCTCATCAGGGGGCGACGACCCCCGTTCCATAGCGCCGGTTTCAGACAGGGGCGAGCGACGAACCACAGACGGCCCTGTCAGCAAGGCAAGACCACCAAACTAGACCTTCGAGCGCCAGGGCAATGCCGTCATAGAGCCGGGCCGACGATGGCTACAAAACAGAATCAGGAGAAGAAATGGCAACACAAACAGCCAACCCCGACGCCTCCGTTGCCGCCACCCAACCGCCCGCGTTGCAGGAACCCGCCCACCAGGCCCAGCCCGCTCCCGGCGGCGGCATTCAGGTCATCCGCCGCAACGGCAAGGTCACCCATTTCGATCCCGGCAAGATCACCGTCGCCGTGACCAAGGCCTTTCTCGCCGTCGAAGGGGGCAGCGCCGCCGCTTCCGGCCGTATCCACGACACCGTCAAGGCGCTCACCGACCAGGTGGTCGGCGCTCTGACCCGGCGTCTGCCCGACAACGGCACCGTGCATATCGAGGACATCCAGGACCAGGTCGAGTTGTCGCTGATGCGCTCCGGCGAGCACAAGGCGGCTCGCGCCTATGTGCTGTACCGCGAAAGCCAGTCACAAAAGCGTGCCGATGAGGCCGCCAAGCGCGCCGAGATCGAAGGCATTCCCGAGGAGCACCGGGTCAACGTCACCCTCGCCGACGGCGCCACCCGCCCCCTCGACATCGAACGCCTGCAGGCCCTGGTCAACGAGGCGTGCAACGGCCTGGACGAAGTGGACGCCGCGCGCATTCTGCAGGATGCCTGCCGCAACCTGTTCGACGGGGTGAAAGAGAACGACGTCTCCCAGACCCTGGTGATGAGCGCCCGCACCCTGATCGACCGGGAGCCCAACTACTCCCAGGTCGCCGCCCGCCTGCTGCTCGACATCCTGCGCCGGGAGGCCCTCGGCTTTCTCAAGCTCGACACCCGGGTCAACACCCAGGCCGAGATGGCCGAACGCTACGGCGACTATTTCAAACACTACATCAAACAGGGCGAGGAGCTGGAGCTGCTCGACACCCGCCTCGGACAGTACGACCTGGATCGCCTGATCGCCGCCATCAAACCAGCGCGCGACCTGCGGTTCACCTACCTGGGCCTGCAGACCCTCTACGACCGCTACTTCCTCCACAGCGAGAACGGCACCCGCTTCGAGCTGCCCCAGGCCTTCTTCATGCGCGTCGCCATGGGCCTGGCGATCAACGAGATCGACCGGGAGGCCCGCGCCATCGAGTTCTACGACCTGCTCTCCCGCTTCGACTTCATGAGCTCCACCCCGACCCTGTTCAACTCGGGCACCCTGCGGCCCCAGCTCTCGAGCTGCTACCTGACCACGGTGGCCGACGACCTGGACGGCATCTACAGCAGCATCAAGGACAACGCCCTGCTCTCCAAATTCGCCGGCGGCCTGGGCAACGACTGGACCCGGGTGCGCGGTCTCGGCGCCCATATCAAGGGCACCAACGGCAAGTCCCAGGGGGTGGTGCCCTTCCTCAAGGTGGCCAACGACACCGCGGTGGCGGTCAACCAATGCTTCGCCCCGGATACGCTGGTGCATACCGCCGATGGGGTCAAGCCTATCAAGGCTGTAGAACCGGGTGATTTGGTCCTCGGACAGCGGGGTATCTACCGTGAAGTTACCAAGCGCATGGCCTACAACCAGACCGACCCGATGGTTGAGATCCATGCCAAACACGCCGTTTCACCCTTGCGCGTAACCTCGGGGCATCCCCTGTGGGCGCTACAGGGTATCCCCATGGAGCAAGCCAACAAACGCAGCTACCGCTGGCTGGAGCAGCGCAAGGTCGCGCCTCAGTGGGTGGAAGCGGGCCGGATCAAGCCTGGCGACTATGTCGCCCAGGCGATACCCCGGGAAATCGTCCCAGTGGCCCATTTCCACACCGACGAGGCCCGTCTCTACGGCATCCTGCTCGGCGACGGTCACTGCACGAAACAGGGTCTCGAATGGGGCGTCTCCGGCAATCCCGGCAAAGACGCCCACCTCGACTTTGTGCGCGGCTATCTCGAAGCCAACGGCATTCACTACTGGATCAAGAACGAACGCCCGAACTATCTGCAAATCGGCTGGTCCGCCGGTTACGGGGTCGCCAGAGACGCCACCACCGGGCAACTGATACGCGGCGACAAACCCGGCTTTCTCTTTTCCCGTGAAGACCTCTACGACGCGCAAGACAACAAGCGCATCGCCCGGCGTTACGCCCACCTGCCGGAAGAGCAGACCCTCTCGCTCATCCAAGGACTGCTTGAAACGGACGGCAACATCAGCCGCGCCAAGGAGATCACTTTCACCAACACATCCCAACCCTTGATCGAGGGCCTGCGTTATCAACTGCTCCGTCTCGGCATACCCAGTTCCGGGCAATACCGGGAGCGCAGGCAGAACCACCGGGGCATCCGCGGGGATGGTGAAAGCATCCGCTTCAACGGCGTCTGTAAGGCCTATGATCTGCGTATACCGGCGGTCAAGAGAATCGCCGAGCGCATGGGATGCAAAACCCTCACCAAGTTCAACTGGCTGCATTGGGAGAACTGGCTCTTTACCCGGGTGCGCCGTGTCACCGATCTCGATCCCGTCCCCTTCGTCTATGACTTGAAAGTCGAAGGCGACCACGCCTACATGACGACCGCAGCGCTCGCCCACAACGGCGGCAAACGCAAGGGCGCGGTCTGCGCCTACCTGGAGACCTGGCACGTCGACATCGAGGAGTTCCTCGAGCTGCGCAAGAACACCGGTGACGAGCGCCGCCGCACCCACGACATGAACACCGCCAACTGGATCCCCGACCTGTTCATGCAGCGGGTCGCCGAAGAGAAGGATTGGACCCTGTTCTCACCCAACGAGACCCCCGACCTGCACGACCTCACCGGCAAGGCCTTCGAAGCGGCCTATGTCGCCTATGAAGCGAAAGCAGCGCGGGGCGAGATGGATGTGGTCAAGAGCGTCAAGGCGGTCGAGCTGTGGCGCAAGATGCTCGGCCTGCTGTTCGAGACCGGCCATCCCTGGATCACCTTCAAGGACCCCTGCAACCTGCGCTACACCAACCAGCACATGGGGGTGGTGCACAGCTCCAATCTCTGCACCGAGATCACCCTGCACACCAATGACAGCGAGATCGCGGTCTGCAACCTGGGCTCGGTCAACCTCACCGCCCACACCACCGAGCAGGGTCTCGACCTGGAAAAGTTGGAGCGGACCGTGACCACCGCGATGCGCATGCTCGACAATGTCATCGACTACAACTTCTACAGCGTGCCCCAGGCGCGGCAATCCAACCTGCGCCACCGCCCGGTGGGCCTCGGCATCATGGGTTTCCAGGACGCCCTCTACAAACAACGTCTGCCCTATACCTCCGACGAGGCGCTGGCATTCGCCGACCGCTCCATGGAGGCGGTCAGCTATTTCGCCATCCAGGCCTCTTCCGATCTGGCGGCGGAACGCGGTCGCTACTCCAGCTATGAAGGCTCGCTGTGGAGCCAGGGCGTGCTGCCCATCGACTCGCTGAAGCTGCTCAAGGCCGAGCGCGGCGACTACCTGCAGGTGGACGAGAGCCAGACCCTCGACTGGGACGCCCTGCGCGACAAGATCCACAGCCAGGGGATGCGCAACGCCAACACCATGGCGATCGCCCCCACCGCCACCATCTCCAACATCTGCGGCGTCAGCCAGTCCATCGAGCCCACCTACCAGAACCTGTTCGTCAAATCGAACCTCTCCGGCGAGTTCACCGTGGTCAATCCCTACATGGTCCACGACTTGAAAAAGCTCGATCTGTGGGACGAGGTGATGATCAACGACCTCAAATACTACGACGGCTCCCTGCAGCCCATCGACCGCATCCCGGACGCGTTGAAGTCGGTCTACGCCACCGCCTTCGAGATCGACCCCCGCTGGCTGGTCGAGGCCGGTTCCCGTCGCCAGAAATGGATCGACCAGGGCCAATCCCTCAACCTCTACATGGCCGAGCCCTCCGGCAAGAAGCTGGACAACCTCTACAAGCTGGCCTGGGTGCGCGGCCTCAAGACCACCTACTACCTGCGCTCCATCGGCGCCACCGGCGCGGAGAAGACCTCGGTCAAGCAGGGCAGCGACGGCGGCGGCACCGACCTGATCAACGCCAACGGCAACGAAGCCCCCAAGGCCTGCTCCATCCTCGACCCTGACTGCGATGCCTGCCAATAGCAAGGCCAAGACAAATGAACACCCAAGCGTTAAGCACTGAGAGAGGGGAATAGAAAATGCTGAACTGGGACGACCCACTCGCCAAGCCCGCCCCCACAGAGACCGCGCCTGCGCCGGCAACCAGCGACAAGCCACCGGCCCACCCCCATGTGGTGGAGCTGGCCGCCAGGGCGCTGCAGACGGAAGACGACGCAAACGCGCAACCCGCCGCCGAGATGAAGCCGGTCAACCCCGACGACAAACGGGTCATCAACGGCATGACCGACATCAACCAGCTCGCCCCCTTCAAGTACCCCTGGGCCTGGGAGTACTTCCTCAACGGCAACAAGAACCACTGGACCCCGCTGGACATCAACATGGCCCAGGACGTACACGACTACCAGCGCAAGCTGACCCTGGAAGAGCGTCATGTCTACGAGAACGTGCTCTCCTACCTCACCACCTCCGACATCCTGGCGATGCGCAACATCGGCCTGGCGGTGATGGAGAAGATGAGCGCCCCCGAACTGCAGATCTACCAGGCCCGCCAGGTCTACGAAGAGTCGTTGCACACCTGGACCTACCAGCACTGCATCGAGACCATCGGCCTCGACCAGGGCGAGATCTACAACCGCTACCGGGTGGTGCCCGAGATCAACAAGAAGATCCAGATCACCAACCGCCGCCTCTCCTCGATCCTGCGGGCCGATATCAACCTGCGCGATCCCGACGAGTTGCAGAACTTCGTCATGGCCTACATCTTTTTTGCCGCCATTTTCGAGGGTTGCTGGTTCTACAACGGTTTCAGTCCGATCTTCGCCTTGCAGCGTCGCGGCCTGATGAAGGGCACCGCCGAGCAGTTGCAATACATCATGCGCGATGAAGTGCTGCACGCCTCCTTCGGCATCCGGGTGGTCAAGCAGATTATTCTGGAAGAGAACCTCAGCCTGGATAAAAAGGCGTTGCGAGTGATGTGGGACGAGGCCGAGGCCGCCGAGGTCGGTTATGCCGGTTATATCCTCAAGGATCCGATTTTGGGGTATTCCAAAGAGGATCACATCGGGCAGTTTCGGTTTACCGCCAACCGGCGGGCGCGGCAGCTTGGGATCGAAGAGCCTTTTCCAGGGGCCGAGGCGACCTTGCCCTGGTTGGATGAACAGGCGAACTTGCGGAAAGAGAAGAATTTTTTTGAGACGCGGGTGACGGAGTATCAGACGGGGGGGGCGCTTAAATGGGAGTGAGTTTTTTTAATTATGAATTTTGAATGTTGAATTTTGAATTAATGTGCTCGCTTTGCTCGTGCTTTTTTTATAATTAAAGATGTGAGCGCAGCGAACTCCTTCAATTCAAAATTCAACATTCATAATTCAAAATTACCCGGAGGGTACCATGCATTGTTCGCACTGTAATTCTTTGATGGCTGAACTCGGCAATCAGCGGGATAGTCGTACCGAGCAACTGCAATTTGAATGTCCTGTGTGTAGAAGGACTCAGCTTGTTACGCGGACGCTGCATCAGTGGAGGAACGGGCTGTCATTGCAGGCATGCCGCTTTGCCGGGCGGACGCTTCGGCATACTTGATTGGTCTATCGGTGGGGGGCTGGGGGTTGGATATAAGGCTGGTTAATTTTGAATTATGAATGTTGAATTTTGAATGAAGGTGCTCGCTTTGCTCGTGCTTTTTTATGATGAAAAAGCCATTGAAAGTAATGCTAATTATTTGCGGATATAGGCAGAGAGCAGCACCCTCCTTTTTGGGAGGATAGCAGGCAAATAGCACGCTGCATTTCAGGCAAATTGCCTTCTATCCAACGAGATATTGCGGAATAGTGGGCAATTTTCCTTTTGGATACAGAAATAGCAGGGATATAAGGCAATTTGCCTGCTACTTAATGTTACATTTCATCAATCGAGAGGGAATGGTGTTGAAGTTTAAGGAAAAGCTAAGAAGATCTAGCAAACGCGCAAGAGTCGCTTATGTTGTTGCTCTACTTGCGATGATCTATTTCTTTATGACTGTAATTAAAGGCGTATATTTTTGGACAGATGGCAGCGACTTCGCTCTAGCGCAGAAAATAAATTATGGAATTGCGTGGCTTTTTGAAAAGACTTGGATTTTTCCATTAAGCACTCTTTGGGAGCTAATACCGGCAATTCTTTTTGAAGGGAGGGATATTTTTGCCTTTTATAAGGTCATCGTACCTCCAGGTGTTGTATTTGGTATTTGCATGTTATTTGTTGCAGACTTTCGTGTGTTGAGGGCTAAATTTCATGAACTCAAAGTGGAGATAGAGAAAGAAGTAGCTCTTCGTGAAATGCGTAAAGATGCTGGTTTGGAGACCGCACCTGAATCTGTTTCTGTCGATGTGTTAATTAGCAATGCAACAAATGACGATCCAGCTTGGCATAATACATGGTGGGGTCAAATTATTATTGGTATTGCTATCGCACTGGTTGTCGCGGCTATAGGTCTTCAGTAGTGAAATGTAACAATCAAATCAACTACGCGCCTTCGGCGCCGGACGCTCGTACCTCGCGCCGGTTATTTAGGCGTTAGGCAAAGAGAAAAAACACAAGGAGGAATATTATGGCACGTAGAGCATTTTATAGTTTTCACTATAAGCCGGATAACTGGAGGGCTTCACAGATAAGAAATATGGGAGTAGTTGAAGGAAATAGGCCAGCTACAGATAATGACTGGGAAACGGTTAAAAAAGGTGGCGACAAGTCTATTCAGAAATGGATTGATGGGCAGCTTAATGGGAAATCTGTTGCTATCGTTCTAATTGGATCCAATACCGCCGGTCGCAAATGGATTAAGTACGAGATAAAAAAGGCATGGCAGGATGACAAAGGAGTATTAGGAGTCTATGTTCACAATCTAAAGGACAGCGATGGAGACCAATCAACAAAAGGAAATAATCCTTTTGACGCCTATAAAATTGGCGAAACTTCGATGTCTAAAATTGTCAAAGCATATGACCCACCCTATTCAACAAGTAACTATGTATATGACCACATAAAAGACAATCTCGAAGACTGGATAGAGACGGCAATAGATATAAGAAACAAATATGACTGACGAAAATATGGAATTGACTGAGGCTTCGCCATCAGTTCAAACCCACCTTGGAATTATCCAAGGTGTGATTCAACGAATGTCGTCAAATAGCAGTCAATGCAAAGCTTGGTGTATCACTATTGTTTCTGCGGTTCTTGTAATTGTTGCTGACAAAGGCAAGCCGGATTTTGCATGGATTGCGCTCTTTCCAGCAATATTGTTTCTAACACTTGATGCTTATTATCTTACATTGGAAAAAGGTTTTCGTGCTTCTTACAACCAATTTGTAAAAAAAATACATAAAAATACTCTTTCGGCCGATGATTTGTACTCAGTAAGTCCAGCAGGAGACATGTATAAACATCGAAGAGATGCATTGAAATCATTTTCTGTGTGGGGATTCTATCTTGGGTTAATTGCTCTAGTAGTTATTGCCCGATACGTAGTGTTAGCGTAAATGCCTACAGAAAATAATCGGGACATATATGGACGCCCCGGGGTTGTCAAGAGGGTTTTCAGTACCACTAAGCCAAACCCCTCCCTGCAGAGGCCGATGATTTCTCTAGCCTCCACTGACACGCCACCATCCAGCGTGCTGGATGGCATACCCTTACGGCTGTCGATTGATGATCAAATCCATAAGCCGTAAGGACCCAGTTTTATCTTTGTACATAATCTTCCCGATCTTGCCGTGACGCGGTGAGAGGAATAGGTTGCTGACATATATTCGGCCTACTGGTTAAGCCTTTCGCTTATGGCCCTGAT
>JAHXHS010000019.1 GCA_025656455.1 Candidatus Thiodiazotropha sp. (ex Epidulcina cf. delphinae)
TCTAGCCAGCCTTCTCAGAAGGCTGGCTCAATAGCCCCCTTTTAGGGGGCATAAGGCAATTCCGGGTTCTTTGAACCCGGATGTTTAGTTTCTGATCTGCATTGCCATTGGCGTGGTCCCGGACAAAGCGACCGTCGTTATGCCCGACACCCACCATCGTCTTCGCCTATGATCAAATAGATCAGCAATCAGCATGTTATTGAAAGAGGGATTAGAATCGCTGAAAAGCTTCCCCCAAACCCCAGCCTCTGGCTGGTATTTTGTCGTTAAGGCTCTCTCGGAATATCATCCGGCTCCAAATGCTGCCGTTTATGGATCACGGCCAGCACTTCGATGAGGTTGTCAGGCTTGATCTCGTACAGAATCCGGTAGGAGTAAAGCCCCAGTTCCCGCACGGCATCTTCATTCAGTTCCAACACTTTGTGCCCTTTACGGGGCAGCTCATCCAGACCGATGGTTTTTTGCACCAGTTCTTCACTGACACGCCTGGCATAGAGGGGTGAATCCTGGGCAATGTAATCGTGAATATGGTGAAGTTGGGCTTTAGCGTGAGCGGTCCACTTCACCATAATTGAATATCCTTGAGCACCTCTTCAGCCGGTTGGGTCTTGCCTTCGGCGGCATCTTGCTGGCCACGGCGGATATTCTCCAGGACATAGAGCCGATACATGATCTCTTCGGTATTGGCGTTGTCAGGTAGCCGCTGGATGGCATCCAGGGCTTCCTGTTTTGCAGAATGGGCGTGCGACATGATTGAACCTCCTTTGGGTGTTAAGTGCTCAAAGGCTCAGCTATTTTAACCGGACCTTATATAATTATCAGCTATTCAGCAGTTAATACCAGACAACCGTCCATCACCCTGACTTTCACCGGGGGTTAACCTCAAACCCTGCCTGTTGCAGCCAATAGCCTTTGCCGGCATCGACCTCGAGCAAGCGTTCCACATCGTCTACCACTACGATCAGGCCGGCAACCGGGTCCAGTCCAACGGCAACCACTACGACGCCAACAACCGCATGACCGTCGCCTATGACGGGCGCAACGATGTCCTGTCCGCATGTCCGTCGAACCGGTAGTATCGAAAAACAGCCCCAAAAATGGCTCATTCCTGGCTGTTTTTCCGGCTTTTCCGCGGACGGTGCTTTATCCGCCCAGCCACATCTGTTTTACGTCATCAACCGGCGCTTCAATAGCGCAGATAATACCCCGTCAACAACCCGTCCCAGGCCTCGAAGCGGTCACATTGCCGGGGAGGTGTGGCATAACAGTCAATCCCCGCCCAGACCTCCGCCGGGGTGCGGCCGTGCAGATGCTGGTGCGGCCGCAGATGATTGTACCAAACCCGAAACAGGTTCAGAGCCGCCTCGAGTTGCTCCTTTGAGTCGACTTCCCAATGATCGAGCTTCCCTTTCAGGGTGCCGAAGCAACGCTCGATGCGCCCGTTCATCCAGGGGCATCCCGGCACCGTGGTCTGATGTTTGATATTAAGCAACCACAAACCGATCTGAAACAGTTTTGCCTGAAAGACCGGTTCGTTGTCGGTGCGAATGCACCGGGGTTTGCCATAGCGCCGGATGACGCGGATGAGCTGTTCCAGCAGGGTCAAGGCCGTCTTGTCCGCCAAGGCGGTGAGGGTCAGATTGGCGCGGTGGCGTGCTCCACGATGCCGAGCAGGGTGTGGGTGTTGCTCTGGCAGTCGGTTTTGCCGGTCAGGTCCAGGCCCCAGATCCGTTGCAGGGGAACCGGGCGGGGCGGCCGTTGATTGGTTTAGATTCAGGCGAGTATTTTTTTCTTACGACCAAGCTTGACCGGCACACCATTGGCCACTCAGTCGATATCCATTTCTATCTGTCGGGTAGGGTTAGTGGATAACGCAGCATTATGTGTGGCCCTATCGGTGTCACCCAAACTCCCGCTGGGGGCTGACAAGGTGCGGTAGAGCCGCGGCCTGTTCTGGATCCTCCGCCCGCCACGGGCATGCCGCCTGCTGGGCGCATGTGCGGCGAAAGTTTGTAGAGGCGACCCATGGGCGCAAGCACACGGCGGCGGGTCACCAGATAATGGCCTTGATCCGCAAGCGGTACCAAGTTGAGCGGGGGACAAAGGATAAGACCCCACAGGCACGACAAGTGATCCACCAGGAACAGACTGGGCCGCTCCTTGATAAGATCAAATCGTGCTCGATCAGAAAGTGGTACAGGTGCTACCCAAGAGTCTGCTCAGTGTAGCCATCGCCTACACCCTGGGGCTCTGGCCAAAGCCGACCACCTATCTTGAGGATGGTCACATTGAGATCGATAACAATAAGGCGGAGAATGCCATCCGCTCCTTTGTGGTGGGTAGCAAGGCAGTCCAAGTGGTGCGCAGACAAGCGCCACGCTCTATACACGGGTAGAGACAGCCAAGGCGAATGACCTGGAGCCCTGGACCTATCTGAATTATAGTGATCGGGTCAGTTCAGCCTAAGTAGGTTGTTTGAAAACCTGGTTCTTGAGAAAGAGATATTTTTTCTCTATCCGGTAAAGAACCTCGGGTTTTAGAAGATAGATCGCATAAGACTCAGCAAAATCTTCATTGGCATTTCTTGCTGCATAGGTGGAAACGTAAGAAGATACTGGGTATATATTGTTTACCCAGCGCTTTCTAAGTACACTGGATAAATTGTTCTTATAAACGAAATGACCAACTTCATGATAAAGCAAATGAACGAAATTTTGCTTTGAATCAAATTCATAGATGTTTATCCAGCGTTCGTCGTGATAATAGTCACCGTTACTGCGAAAGTCAGGTATCGGGTATGGTGTGTCCTGTGTGTTATAGTAGCCTATCGCTCGCTGAATAATACGATTAGGATCATAAGCTATCTCGCGCAAACCGATTAAATGACTGGCTGGAAGAGCTTCAAGGGCTTCTAGTATCTCATCAACCGATACGATTGTCTGATTAGAGAAACCGGAAATGCGCAGATTGAGTGTTCTTTGATTGACGAATCGATCTTGAGACGCTTTTCGTTTTATATATTTGTGCATGATAAACAGTCTAATTTAGGAATTTATTTCACTCTTGAACAAACTCTAGCAAAATAGCATACGATCTCAGCAAAATTACATGGATTTAGCTTAAATAGCTATATGTCAAGAAGTTATATTCCATCTCTAAAGTAGTGGCTTAAAGCAGAGTTTACAAAAAAACGTTTGTACGCAGCGGACTTGATATGATATAAACAACGCTCAATTTTACTCTTGACAATAGGGTAATCAAGAAAAGTAGAGAAAAGTTTAGGCTCATGGACTACGGGATACTCGGAAGTTTCAGCAGAGCCTGGAGAGAAGGATGATGACACCGGATTTAGCACTCGCGCTGTCTAACGAGATGTTATGGACAGCGATTATGGTAAGCGCTCCTGTATTAGGGCTCAGTATGCTTGTGGGATTGATCATTAGCATACTGCAGGTTGTTACCCAAATTCAGGAAATGTCCCTTACCTTCATACCAAAAATCTTCACCGTAGCCGTCACCCTTATTATTTTCGGGCCTTGGATGTTGAGGTCTGTGATGAGTTTCGCTACGAGTGCCATTTCAAATATTCCCCAATATTTTTAAATATGCACGTTAGCCTGGAAGCACAATTTGCAACTGACGTGTTATTCGCTACTGTCCGATTATCAGGTTTAATGCTTCTATCTCCTCTTTTTTCAATTGCTCAGGTCCCATCGAAAATAAAAGCCATGTGGCTACTTGCCACAGCATTTATTTTGATTTCTGGAGTTGGCCTAAAGGGAGAGGCTATGCCAATGTCTGCTTTCGAATTGGGATTGGCAGTCTTTCAAGAGATGTTAATCGGAGCATTACTAGCTTTCGGTCTCTTTACTGCTTTTGGAGCGTTTCTTGTCGGAGGGCGGCTACTTGACTTTCAAATGGGATTTGGTGTGGCGAGCCTGATTGATCCGGCAACTCGCTCACAAAACCCGTTATTGGGAACGTTGCTTTCTTTATTAGCGGTTGCGGTTTTCTTTGCAATCAATGGACATCATATGATGATAAGGGGCCTGGCATATTCTTTAAATCACTTACCACCCGGGAGTGGGTTAATTGATTTTGAAATAACCGATTTGGTAAAGCAGTTTGGCTATATGTTCAGCTTTGGAATAGCTCTTGTTGCACCAGCAGTTATTACCCTTCTTCTTATCGATGCCGGAATGGCTGTTGCGGCACGCACTATGCCGCAAGTTAATATGTTTATCGTTGGGTTTCCTATAAAAATATTCATAGGTTTGCTGATGTTGGCACTATCTATCAATTTCCTTACTCCTATAATGGAACGAATTTTCAGTTCTATTTTCTTGTTTTGGGAGAGAGTAATAGGCTAGAGATATGGCTGACCATCAACAAGAGCAAGATCGAACTGAACAAGCGACGCCGTTTAAACTAAAGGAAGCGCGGCGTAGAGGCCAGGTAGCGAAGAGTCTCGAACTGAATTCTGTTTTTATTATCGGCATTATGCTTGGATTAGCCTATTTACTCGGTAGTCAAATGTTTTATAAACAACTTGATTTGAGCCGGGCACTTTTAAGCAATCATGATATACAAGCGGTTTCACCTGAAAATATCACAAACTTATTTGAAGTTATGCTAAAAGAACTTATTGGAATTTCCTGGCCATATTTACTGGCAATAATACTAACACCAATAGCGATCACATTGATGCAAACCGGACCTGTATTCTCATTATTTCCAATAAAACCTGATTTTAAGCGGATAAACCCTGTTGAGGGTTTTAAAAGAATTTTCTCAATCCGTCTACTTTATGAGTCACTTAAAACAATTGTTAAGATTTGTTTATTTGGCATGTTGATTTATTTTTCAATAAAAAACGCACTACCAAAAATGATGGCGCTAGTTGACAGAGACCCTGACACATACGCAACATCCATATTGTATTTTACCTTGAATTTAGGATTTCAGTTGTTCATCGCAATGATAATTATAGGTATATTAGATCTGGCGTACACACGCTGGGATTATGCAAAAAAAATGCGCATGAGTAGACGTGAGGTTAAAGATGAAGTCAAGCGGCGAGAAGGTGATCCTCTTATACGCGCTAAAAGAAGAGAGCTGCAAAAGGAGGCAATAAAGCGCGCCGGATCAATTCGGCGCGTGCCTGATGCCGATGTATTAATTACCAATCCATTGAGAATAGCAGTAGCAATCAAATATGATCGAAACAAAATGATCGCGCCAAGTGTTATAGCAAAAGGATCAGGTGATATCGCAAAAAAAATGCGCATGATTGCGAGAAAAAATGGTATTGTAATCGTAGAGAAAAAGTCGCTGGCGCGTAAATTATTCAAGAAAGTCGGTATAGACAAGCCAATCCCCGAAGATCTATATCCCGCAGTTGCTAAAATCCTCGTATGGTATTATTCGATAAATGACAATCGTAAGAGTCTTGCGAATGCAGTATACGCTGGGTAATAGTTTGTAGATTCGATATGCAGAGTACAGTCGCATCATTTAAAAATCAGTCGGACCTAATTCTTGTCCTTGGTATGATCTGCATCTTAACGGTGCTGTTTACGCCAATACCTTATCCACTGCTTGACTTTTTGTTGATATGTAATTTTAGTTTTGCTCTTTTGATAATGTTACTGTCAGTATATGTTGATAAACCTATACAGTTTTCGACATTTCCTTCAATCCTCTTGATAGCAACGCTATTTCGTCTTGCTCTTAACATTTCTGCAACTCGCCTGATACTTGGTGATGCGGATGCCGGGCGGGTGATAGAAGCTATAGGAAATTATGTTGTAGGAGGCAACTACGTTATCGGATTAATTGTTTTCCTTGTTTTGATCGTGGTTCAGTATGTTGTAGTCACAAATGGCGCGCAACGCGTTGCTGAGGTGGCTGCGCGCTTTACACTTGATGCCATGCCTGGGAAGCAAATGAGCATTGACGCTGATTTGAATATGGGATTGATAGATGAAGCAGATGCAAGGGATAGACGTAAAGAAATCGAAAAAGAGGCTAATTTTTATGGCGCCATGGATGGAGCAAGTAAGTTTGTTAAAGGCGATGCGATTGCAGGCATTATAATAATATTTATAGATATAATTGGTGGATTAACCATTGGAATTGCGCAGCAGGGAATGCAATGGGACGATGCTCTACACCAATATACTTTGCTTACGGTTGGTGATGGAATTGTTACACAGATACCTGCTTTGGTAATTGCAACAGGAACCGGCCTAATCGTTACACGTGCTGCATCGGATGAATTCCTGAGTAAAGCAATCACTAGTCAAATCATTTCCCATCCTAAGACTCTATTTTTAATAGGATTTGTTTTGCTGGTATTTATGTTTTTACCAGGCATTCCTATTGTGCCCACCTTAATCGTCTTTATTATTGTGGCTGCAGCAGTCTATTTTGCACTAAAGGCAAAGAAACGAGATAGTCAGGAAAGTATTGCTGATGCGAAAGAGGATGAAACACAAGACCTCTATGAAATGCTGCATATTGATCCGATTGAAATAGCAGTTGGCAGCGATTTGATATACTTGGTAGGTGGAGAAGACAGCCTGCTAATGGAGAGAATTGTCGGTTTTAGAAAACAATTCGCAATGGAAAATGGCTTTGTGATACCTAAAATTCGGGTCAAGGACAATAAAAAAACTCCATCTCACGGGTACCAAGTATCCGTACATGGTGCAAAAGTAGGATCTGGAGAGATATATCCGGAAAAAGTATTGGCAATAAATCCGGGTCAAGCAAAAGAATTGAAGGAGAAGGTCATAACCAAGGATCCTACTTATGGGTTGCCTGCATACTGGATTAATAAGGATGAAAGAACCGCTGCAGATGATTCGGGTTATACAGTAGTTGATCCTATAACAGTTCTTGTGACGCATGTAACTGAGATTATCCGCCAAGATGCTAGCAATTTACTATCGCGTGCAGAAACTGAGCGTCTGGTAGGCACAGTTAGAAAAAGTGACTCTGGTCTGGTTGACGAACTTGTCCCAACAATCATGTCATATACTGAAATTCAGAAAGTTCTCCAACATTTATTGAAGGAAAAAGTATCTATACGTAATCTAATACAAATTTTAGAAGTATTGCTAGATAACGGCGCAAATGAAAAAGATCCGGCCAGGTTAACGGAGCTCGTTAGGATGAAATTAGGTCCAATTATCTGTGAAGGGCTAGCGAACAGTTCTGGAGAGTTATATGTACTTGTTTTAGATCCTACCATTGAACAGACAATTGCTCAGGGTGTTAAACGTGTACAGGATAAGGAGAGCCTCTCTCTTGAGCCCCAGTTTGCCGAACAAGTTCTTTCAAAGTTAACCTCTCAAGTCGAAAAGATGATGCGTTCGAGTAAAATTCCGGTGCTTCTTTGTGCACCAGAGTTAAGGCAGCATATTAGGAGGTTAACAGAGCGAGTCATGCCGCAACTGTTTATCTTATCGATGTCAGAGGTACCTACCAATATGCCGGTTAAATCATATGGAATGGTAGTGATATGATAGTGATATCACCAGCAAAATACGTTTATCGTAAAATAGTTATTAACATAGAGGAGCCTGAAACATGTCAGACATCATGGCAATAGTTGAGACGAGTATTGCCTCCAGCCTAGACAGGTTGAGTGTTATTAGCCACAATTTGGCAAACTCGACAAATACAGGATATAAAAGAGATATTTATATTGATCGCGGCTTCCAGAAAATTTTTACATCTGCTGTAAATAACCGATCCCACAATAATCTTGCTGTAGAGTCACGAAAGACGATTACTGACATGCAACCAGGAGTTCTTAAATTCACAGGAAATTCTCTTGATCTTGCCATAGAGGGGGATGCGTATTTTCAAGTCAAAACAAAAAATGGTATAGGTTACACTAGAAACGGCGCTTTTGGTGTTGACTCTAGTGGAAGATTGATAACCAAACATGGCCATATAATCCAAGGTATAGATGGCGACATCAGAATAAACACAACTACTCCTCGTATTGATGACTCAGGAAATATCTGGGATAGAGATAAGTACGAAGGACAGTTGGCGCTTATTAGATTTGAAAACAGTGAATCACTAGTAAAATCCACTGACGGCATTTTTTTTTCCAGTAATTCTGGAAGGCAGATAGACTTAAAGCAATCGAATCAGATAAGACAGGGATATCTTGAGGCATCAAACGTCAATGCGATGAAGGAAATGGTTGACTTGATGATGGTTGTTAGACAAGTGGAAGCAAGCCAAAAAGCAATACTCGGCTATGATCAAATGCTGGAGACAGCCATTCGAGATATTGCAGAATTTTGATAAAGGAGAAATAAAATGCTTGAATCAATGAGTATTGCCGCGACTGGCATGCATGCACAACAACTGACTATTGACGTAGTTGCAAATAACCTTGCAAACGCAAACACAATGGGTTTTAAAAAAAGCCGCATCGACTTTGAAGATCTTGTTTATAGGGCCGCTCATCCCAATAAGAATGGCTTGGTCAATCCCGATATTATGCAGCCTTTTGGGACAGGTACAGCTCTTCTTAGTGTGGGTAAGGTTTTCGATTCCGGAGAACTTAAGAAAACAGAAAGGTCGCTGGATATTGCTTTACAAGGTGAAGGATTTTTAGAAGTTATTATGCCTGATGGTAGTTATGGGTACACACGCGCCGGCTCTCTAAAAGTCGATAAAGATGGAATGCTTACCAATATGGACGGACACGCGCTTAGCTCTCTTATTCAAATGCCTGAGGACACTCAAAACATTATAATCGACAAAGACGGCAAGGTGTTTATTGAGATAGTCAGCGAAGATGACCCATTGAATGTAGGTCAGATTGAGTTGTCTAAATTTGTAAACCCGATGGAATTAACACCAATGGGATCTAATCTCTATAAACCTAGTGATGCATCTGGCGATGCTTTGTATGGGACTGCCGGGAATAACGGCTTTGCTTCTATAGAACAGGGTTATCTCGAGGCATCAAATGTAAGTTTAGTTGAAGAGTTGACAAATTTAATGATGGCGCAAAGAGCGTATGAGTTAAATTCAAAGGTAATTCAAGCTTCAGATGAGATACTAGGCATTGTTAATGGGCTAAGAAGATAACATGGTTATCTATAAAGTCATGGTTCTCATGAGCTTATTTATTTTTCATAGCGTCTCATTAGCAAATAATCTTAATCAGTCAATTCATATTGAACTTAAGGATAAAGTGTTGTTTGGCGGTTCGGAATTTCGACTTAAAGATATTGCTCATATCAAAAGTAATATCAAAAGCATAAGCACTGATATTTTGGGCGAAATAGTTATTGGTCTGTCTCCGAGAGTTGGCTATTCAACACCTGTTCGTCAACTGGATGTTAATGTAAGAGTTGAAAAAATGTTTCCTCAAATCGGCAAATATATAAAATGGGATGGCCCTACCACTACCATTTTACAAACCACTGGGGTAGTGCTTGATAAATCAAAATACATATTTCCCGCTGAAAGCGCACTAAATAATTTTCTTGCTGACAACTTCGATATCTATGAAATAAAGCAGATTGGTAAGTTGAAAGATATATATATACCAAATGGTCATTTACGTATCAAACCAAGAAATATTAAGCGATCTGATATTGGTAAGAGAACCTGTGTATGGGTTGATTTGTATATTCAAGAAGAGATCTACCAAGGTATTCCTGTATGGTTCGATGTGAAAATCATTGAAAATGCATATATAACTCGGTATCCGATAAAAAAATGGGAAGTGATTAATCTGAATATGCTGATTAATAGAGATATTGATATATCCAAGGTGGAGGGCGTACCGATAACACACCAAACAGTGTTATTAGATAAGAGAGTAAAAGTAAGCCTACACAGTAATCAGGTAATAACTGAGCAACATTTGGAAGTTATCCCATTGGTACAGAAAAATAATGATATCGTTATTGTCGTATATGACCGAAATGTACAAATTCAAGTCAAAGGTACGGCGCTGGAAGATGGTGAAATGAGCGATCTTATAAAAGTAAGATCAAAATTTAGTGAACAAGATATTAATGCAATTGTTGTAGCAAAAAATCGCGTGGAAGTGAAGTAGACTATGATAGCTGAAAAATCGATATCATTTCTTATAGTAATGTTACTTCTTTATCCTGGACTGGCCCAATCAGGAAGTGTCTACCAAAATGGCTACTTACCACTTACTACAGATCATAGCGCCAGCAAAGTAGGTGACTTACTAACCGTGCTGATATACGAATCGGCCTCTGCAGCGGCCTCTGCAAATACCAATTCAAGCAAATCAATCGGTGTATCTGCTTCTGTGGATTCAACTCATTTAAATAAATTCGGCAAGGTGGATTTATCAAATAATACAGAAGGCGCAGGTACGATTAGCAGAACAGGTAAATTAGTGGCAAGCGTATCTGTCGTAGTCGACGCTGTTGAAAAAAATGGTGACATGAGAATAAGTGGTAATCAAAGAATCGATTTTAATGATGAAACTCAACTCATCAGTATAAAAGGAAAAGTTAGGAAAGAAGATATCAAATCAGACAATACCATATTATCAACTCGACTGGCCGATGCCGAGATTGTATTTATTGGCGATGGACTTCTTGGTGAGCGTCAAAAACCAGGTATTATTACACGCATTTTTAACTGGATTTTTTAAGATGAAATATATACTTACTTGGTTTTGCGCGCTCGGATTAATACTTGGCCACACAACAGCCTATTCCTCAGTACGTATTAAGGATCTTTGTAGAATTGCAAATGAAACCGAGAACGCACTTGTAGGATATGGATTGGTAACAGGATTGGCAGGAACTGGTGATACCGCAAGGAGTATCGCTACCACGAAAACCATAAAAAACATTCTGCAGCGTCTAGGTCTGGAAGTCGATACTGCTCGAGTACGTAGCCAAAATGTTGCCGCTGTGATGTTATCATCGACTCTTCCACCCTATTCTGAACCCGGGGACAAAATTGATGTGAATGTAACCTCACTAGGCGATGCGAGAAGCCTTGTAGGAGGGACCCTGTTGCTTACCCATTTGACAGGAGCGGATGGAGAGATTTATGCGCTAGCGCAAGGCCCTGTCTCAATAGGTGGCTTTAGATATGATCTAAATGGAAACATAGTCCAAAAAAATCACCCAACTGCAGGCAATATACCACAGGGTGCTACAGTGGAGAAAAATGTAGCTACCAGCCTGGTTAACAGCGACGGGTATGTTAACTATGTTCTATTTGATCCCGATTTCACAACGGCAAGCAGAGTGGCGACAATTATAAAGAAGAAATACGGCTATGCAAGAGCGATAAATGCTTCTCGTATAGAAGTCAAGGTGCCGGATACAGAAGTGAATAATATTGTCGGTTTCTTAATGAAAATCGAATCACTTAAAGTAAATCCTGATAATAGGGCAAGAATAGTGGTAAATGAACGTACTGGAACAATTGTCTCTGGAGGCGCTGTCATGATAGAGCCAGTAAGCATTACGCATGGTGATATCAAGGTAGTTATAAATACTGAATATGATATTTCTCAACCGGCCTTTCT
Source organism: Candidatus Thiodiazotropha sp. (ex Epidulcina cf. delphinae) (assembly GCA_025656455.1). Lineage (GTDB taxonomy): Bacteria > Pseudomonadota > Gammaproteobacteria > Chromatiales > Chromatiaceae > Thiodiazotropha. The sequence continues at coordinate 11,567 of JAHXHS010000019.1, forward strand.
GACTGAGCCTAGTAGTGCAATTCAGACAGTGGTTGTACCTAAAACAACTATTGAGGTTGACGAAGAGGCGCCCATGGAGGTTGTGCTTGATGGTCAGACAAGTGTTGCCAGCCTCGTGTCCGCACTGGGTAAGGTGCGTGCAACAAGCAGAGATATCATATCAATACTGCAAACCATAAAAAGAGCAGGGGCTCTTCATGCAAAATTGATTATCCAATAGTAGATAGATATAAAATATCTCGTAACCAAAGATCTAGTTAATTTAGTAATTAGGATATTCTACATGATAATTGAATTGAGTGGAGCGACATCACAGATAGCATTACTGGCGCTTGATGCATCGTCCATGCAGCATAATTTGCTGGCGAACAATATCGCAAATTCAGCAACACCGGGGTTTAACGCAAGCAGGCTTGATTTTGAAGCTTATATGAGAGAGCGAATTGCCGGAATTAGCGATAAATCGCAATCCAATGAAAGCAAAGTACTTCATGAAGTCGAACTTGCAAAGCAGGATCTATATAGTGGTAAATATATCTCAAATGATATGCAGGAGGGGGTCCAAATAGACCAGGAAATGATTAAATTGACAAAAAACGTATTAAAATATCAAGCATTACTTGCTGGCTTAAATAAGGTCGGTGCAGTTATGAAATTAGCTATAAATGAAGGGAAGAGCTAGGCATGGACTATTTTACGGTATTTGATATCAGTGCATCTGGCATGGCTGTGGAGAAAGCCAGGCTTGAAATAGTAGCACTAAATCTTGCTAATACGCATGTTGCCAATAGTGCCCAACCTGACGGTCCCTACACGCCAAAGCGTGTAATATCAGGGGTTATAGATGGGAGTCATTTTATAAGTGAACTCAATGCGCAATCTCAAGCCTTGCCGGGAGTGGGCTCAAAAATTGTTGCTATTCAAGAAATAGCCGGTAATCCCCGGCTCGAATATGACCCAGAAAATCCTTACTCCAATGATGACGGATTTGTTGAATATCCAGATATAAATCCAGTTTCTGAAATGGTTACCTTAATGGAAAGCGTCAGGTCATACGAAGCAAATGTTAAAGCGCTATCTGCGGCAAGAGCAATGGCTGCTACTGCGCTAGAGATTGGGAGGCAAGGGTGATAGAGGATATTACATCAATTAACACACAGGATTTATTAACCACAAGCATAAAGCGAGACAATCAAACGCCGAATGCCGAATTTATAAAGTGGATAAAAGAGGGTGTTAACGAAATAAATAGCAAACTCATAAATTCAGAAGAGGAATTGAGGAAATTTGCAATCGGTGAAACTCAAAACCTGCATCAACTGATGATAACCCTTGAAAAATCTAAGCTGAATTTTGAATTATTTATGCAGGTGAGAAACAAGATGATTGAGGGATACAAAGAAATTCTGAGAATGCAAGTATAGGAAATAAAAATGTCTTTTTTAATCGATAGATGGAAATCCGTAACCTCTCCACAAAAGACAGCCCTCCTGGTTTTGCTGCTGGTAATTCTTTCATTCCCTATACTGACTGTTTATTTTCTGTCACAATCGAATAATGCTGTTTTATTTTCTGAACTGAATCCAACTGACTCTGCAAAGCTAGTTCAGGAATTAGATAAATTAAAAGCCAGTTATGAAATTGACTCCGATGGAACAAGAATTTTAGTAAACGAAGGCGATGTACACAAAATAAGGCTCAAAATGATGAGTGCCGGTCTATCGATAAACGGAGGCGTTGGTTTCGAAATATTTGATAATGCGGAACTAGGTATGACTGAATTCGCACAGAAGATCAATTATCAAAGGGCATTACAGGGCGAACTAACAAGAACAATTATGGCGTTAGACGAAGTTAGGTATGCTCGCGTTCATCTGGTTTTGCCAGATACAAGCCTTTTTACAAATAAAAAGACTATCTCATCAGCTGCCGTAACACTTTTTATTAAGCCAGGCTCTAAAATTGAAAGCAAACAAGTCCTTGGCATACAAAAATTAGTAGCCTCATCTGTTGATAAATTAGAATTCAACATGGTTACGATCTCTAACGAAAAAGGTGAAATATTATCAAGAAATCATCAAAAAACTGGTGAGACAGAGAGTCTGGAAACACAGTTTTCGAAGAAAAAAGAGATAGAGCTTTATCTTCTGAAAAAGGCAAATACTGTATTAGATGAAGCTATAGGAGGTGACAAGGCTGCTGTTACTATTGATGTTTCTATCAATTTTGATAAACAATCCAAAATAAAAGAAGAAGTGATACCTAACAAGAGTGAGAATGACGGAATAATAAAGAAACGTCATTCCAATGCTGCGTTGGCAAAAAAGAAGCGAAATAGTAACTCGGCATCAACAGTAGAGATTGAATATAAGCTTGGTAAGGAAATTGAGCAACTCGTACTCTCTCCAGGAAAGATAGATAGAATAAAAGTAGCTGTTTTATTGAAAGAAATCGAAGATGCAGAAAGTATAGAAAAAATACGCAATCTAGTTTCCATGGCGGTCGGATTGGATGCATCACGGGGAGATGAGATATATGTGCATCATGTCGAGCCGACTGCAAAGGTAGATGATGCACCTCCTCCGGTCAGCAATAATCTTATGCCAAACGTAGATGGTGCTGTCGGTATTTACGATTCTACACACAGCAAAAAACTACAACAAGATATCAAATACGGCATTCCTAGTAATCTCGGGGATGATTATCTTTCATCTATTGACAGCTTTATGAAGAAATACGGCCTTAGTAGGACTTATTTGTTCGCACCTGTATTACTGTTATTTTTATTTGGCATATATTTTGTTCTGTTGTCTGTCATTAAACGCAAGAATCTATCTCCTAATAACAACAAACTGACACAGGAAGAGAGAGATACCTTACTCATACAGCTACAGGAATGGTTGAGTGATGAGCATGTTAACCAGAAAGAGAGTCAGGAGGCAGTCTGATGTTTGCATTTAGAAGGGCTGCACTGCGCCTTTATTCTCTGGCTGAAGCAGATAAAAATTGGCTCTTGAGTAAGCTTTCAAAAGAAAATAGAGAAAAAATCGCCTATTTATTACACGAGCTAGAGGAGATGGGCATACCTAAAAATCAGGGCTGGTTGAGTTCATTAGAGAAAGCAGACAGTGTTGATTTTATCGATACAAAATCTGAAAAAAATACGGAAATGTTAAGTACCCTGGACAGGCTTGATCCAAGATTCGTCTTTGAATATCTGGAATATGAAAATGACTCTATTGTGACAGCGATTCTTACATATAAAAACTGGGCATGGAAAGAAGATTTATTAGCGATTATGGATAAGCAAAGACGAAAAAGACTGCGTAAAATCATAGAGCAGCAGGCATCAGGCAAAATCCCTATCATTATACAAAATTCGTTGATTTTGGCGTTTGATAAAAGAATTCGCAATAGTAAACAATTTATAGTTGATATATAACCGAGTTAACTATTGAAAATACTACATGGTTTGTACTAATAGATGAGATGACCACGGTATGGCTATATTGATTAAATCGGCTCAAGTATCAGATAAAAGAAGGAATTTAAAGCATTCCAAGGTTAGTGATTTGAAAGATAAATCACAAAAGTCCGCATATGCAGCCAATAACAAAAATAAACATGCCGTTTTAGATCAGTCAGATATCAATGTTCCTGCTAAACACATCATATCTGATAATGTAGATGATAATTACGTCAAAAAGGACTTGTATCTGAAAGAAAAAGAAAGAGCGGACGTAGCAGAGAGCAAGCTATCCGAGTATGAAAAGAAAATGTCGGCTGAAAAGGCACATGCAATTGAGCAGGGATATAATGAGGGCTTTAAAAAAGGAAGCATTGATGGGAAAGATTCCTATAACGCAGAAATAATAAATTTAACGGATATTTTATTAGATATTAAAGATAAATCTGAGAAATATTTACTTGAAAAGCAAGGCGATATTGTTGAGGTCATCTTTTTAACTGTTTCAAAAATCATTGGCGATGCCGTTATAAATAAAAATGGCATTCAGGACATATTGAAGAGAGTTATAAGAGACCTTAACAAAAATCATATCTTGGCTGTAAGAGTTTCACCTGAAGACTATTCAATACTGAATAAAGCTGGAGTAATGGAAAGTCTATTAGACACTGGGTCTGCTCTGAAATTGATTAAAGATGATAGAATTATCCATGGTGGTTGTATTGTTGAAAGCCAGACGGGAAGTCTAGATGCAAGATTGGAAACGCAGTTCGAAATATTGAAAGAGACACTGCTTCATGCCAAATATCAGCATGATATCAATGTGAGAAACTAGTTTGTGAAAAATGAACTGCTAAGAGCGATTGAAGCAACTGATTTTGTTCGTAGGCTGGGCAGGGTAACTCAGTTTTTCGGTCAAGTGATAGAGTCAAATGGACCTGATGTATTTGTAGGTGAATGTTGTGAAATATTTTCACCAAATAACGACGATCCTGTGCTTGCGGAGGTAGTCGGCATTAAAAATAATCACGTTTTACTATTACCCTATGGTGAGGTCAAGGCAATCCGACTCGGCAGCCAGGTGATAGCATCAGGCAGAGCTATGTCGGTTCCTGTGGGACGTGAGTTACTGGGTCGTGTGGTTGGTGCATTCGGTACGCCTTTAGATGACAAAGGTGAGATAAAGTCAAACAGCCGATACCCTTTGTTTACGACACCTGTAAATCCACTCAAGAGGCAAAGAATAGATGAAATTCTAGAAACTGGCATTAAAACGATTGATACACTTCTGACCCTTGGAAAGGGTCAAAGAATGGGTATCTTTTCGGGCAGCGGTGTCGGGAAGACAACGCTACTTGGAATGATCGCTAGAAATATGTCAGCGGATGTCAATGTAATTGCATTGATAGGTGAAAGGGGAAGAGAGGTCTTGGAATTTATAGAAAAATCTCTCGGCGCCGAAGGATTGAATCGATCAGTCATTGTTGTTGCGACATCAGACCAACCAGCCTTGATACGGTCACATGCTGCCTTGACAGCGACTGCAATTGCAGAGTATTTCAGAGATCAAGGAAAAGATGTGCTGCTTACAATGGATTCAGTCACGAGATTTGCAATGGCACAAAGAGAAATTGGTCTTGCTGTGGGTGAGCCACCGACCTCCAGAGGTTATACGCCATCTGTATTCGCAATGCTTCCTCGACTGCTTGAACGAAGTGGTGTAACTGAAAGTGGAGGTTCTATTACATCACTCTATACAGTATTAGTCGAAGGTGATGATATTAACGACCCGATAGCAGATTCACTCCGCGCCATACTGGATGGGCATATTATTTTATCCAGAGAACATGCTAATTCCGCTCATTTTCCAGCTATTGATATTTTAAGTAGCGTCAGTCGATTGGCAAACGATCTTATGGATAAAGATAATTTAAGTATTGCTAAAAAACTAATAAAGATCGTTGACAAATATGAAGGCTCAAAAGATATGGTAGAGCTTGGTGCATATACAAAAGGTTCCAATCCTGAGTTGGATAAAATACTATCGTTAATGCCTGAAATAAACCGTTATCTACAACAAAATGTTAACGACAAATACAAGCGCAGTGACTCGATAAAAATATTAAGAGGGCTATTGTCAAATATTGACATATAATGCCATGAACAACAAGAAAATAGAACGACGATTAAAAGCGCTAGTGAATATTCGCAAACAAAAAGAGTGGGGGTTGCATTTCGCATTACAGAGAAGCGCAAAAGCTGACAAAGTGTATGAAGCAAAGAAAAATGAACATATAGAAGCAGAAATAAACTTAACGCAATGCTGGGATAATATAAGAAAAAAATACAATCAAGAGGATACATGTATAGATTTAAATGAACTTGAAAATATAAAGCAGAATTTAGTACGAAAAAAGTATGACGTTATGCAACTTAAGCAAGAAAAAGATAAAGCGGAAAATGACGCGAAAATTGTAAAAAACTCCGTGATCAACATTAAAAAATCTATCAGAATTATCGAAAAAAAAGAACATAATCAAAATAAAATCAGTATTAAAAATATGATTAAAGACTCCTGGAAGGAGATGGATGAAATCTGGCTGTTAAAGGTATTTAAATGAGTTCGTCGTACATACTTGAAGAATTTACACTGCTTCATTTCACTAACAGAAATGCATCCACTGACCGTCATAATTGGAAGCTAGAGTGGGAAAGAGCATTTTTTGAGCAGCAAAAAAAAATCAAAACAGATAATAAAAAAAATATGGTTAATGTCTCAAAAAATAGTGAGATATATTCTAGTAAAGAGAGAAAAACTGATCATAAACCTGTCATTTCAGACAATGAAAAAGTATTACGTGAAACTAATACTGAGATGCTGCTGCTTAACAATACAATAAGAGATAATAAACAAGTCAAGACACAAGGTTATTTCAACTATACGAAAAAAGCAATCACATACATAACGAATATGGAGTTAATGGCTGGCAGACATGTTTTATCAAAATCGGCATCTGGCGGTACTGGGTGCACCAATGAGACTATATTCGCAAATATGCCAGGTATAAAAAAAGACTACAAACAAAATATCTTAATGAAAAATACAGATGATGGTATTCAGCTATGGATATGGGAGAAATCACTAAAAGAAGTTAAACTGAATAAAGTCATTGAATTTTTGAAATGCCGCTTTAATGATAAAAATCACCCATTATTAAAATTAACTATAAACGGCCAGGTGGCATGGGAAAAGCATACTGAGACTAGTGGGGAGCCAGTATCAAAGATTAATATTCAAAACAACACTATCGATACAAAATATTGAGTGAGGAATTAATCATGGCAATAGACAGCATAGGTTCCACATCATCCAATACTGATTCAGTATTACGCCAAGCGGGTTTGGGACAGGATGATTTCATGAAAATACTGCTGACTCAACTTACCTACCAAGATCCACTAAGCCCAATGGATAATCAAGAGTTCATCGCGCAATTTGCGCAATTTTCACAACTTGAGCAGAGTCGCCAATCCAATGAGAGCCTGGACTCTCTGTTCACACTACAAGCAACAAATCAGGCTGTTAACCTGCTTGGTAAAAACGTTGAGGTGGCAAGCAGCTCAGGGAGTATCGTGGGTGATGTTACGACTGTATCCTTCAGGCGAGGTGTTCCTGATATTACGGTAACAACCTCTGGTGGAGACGTCATCACAAGTGTATCTCTTTCACAAATCACTGTTATACGACAATAGGACGGGATAATCAATGTTAGGCTCAGTGTATATCGGATTGACAGGGCTACTCAGCTTTTCAAAGGGGTTGGATGTGATTAGCAATAACGTTGCTAACATGAACACACCTGGATTTAAGAAAAGTGATCTTCTATTTCAGAATCTAATGTTCAAGCCAACTCCGGGAAGTGGTCAAGCTAACACACATTCCCTTTATACAGGACAAGGCGTATCAGCGAACCAGTCAACGACAAACTTCTCTCAAGGAGAGCTCAGAGATACCAACAATGACAATGTAGCTGCGATTGATGGAACCGGATTTTTTATTGTACGAAACGATTCCGATACATACTTCACTCGCTATGGCGGATTCGAAATCGGGGATGACGGTTTCCTTGTCTCTACAACGAATAATGGAAGAATTGCCGCGCTATCTGATGACCAGTTGATCGACATAAATATCGAGGGTGATAAAAGATTGGTATCCGTTGCCACAACTAGAATCAGTTTTAAAAATAATTTATCTGCTGGTGGAACTGAGCATACCATAGAAGATATTGAAGTATTCGATAGTGAGGGAGGTTCACATAAATTATCATTCCATTTTATAAATAATAGTGCGGAACATCATCGAAGTTGGCAGATAACTGTGAAAAACGAGGCAAAAGAAGATATTGGATTCGGTCAAATAAGATTTGCTGCAGATGGATCACCTGAAGCTGAATATAATACGGTAAATATAGAATTGCCTGTCTCTGAAGCAGCACCTTCAAATATTGAGTTGTATTTTGGTGAGCCTGGATCCTTTATCGATTCAACATCTTTTTCCGAGGGAGAGAATTCAAATCTTGCTATTAATACGGTAAATGGAAGTGGCTCGGGCTCACTGATAAAGACGGAATTCGACGATGATGGAAAACTAATATTTCACTATTCCAATGGCGAAAAAAAGGATGGGCCCCAGTTAGGATTGGCATGGTTCGATGATTTACAGGCATTGACACAGATAGGAGACGGACTTTTTATGCACAATCAAGAGCAGTCACCGATAATCGGTACTGCTGGAAATGGAATATTTGGAAATATCATTGGAGGAAAAATTGAACTCTCAAACGTTGAATTAACACTGGAATTCTCTGACTTGATTATTATTCAAAGAGGCTACCAGGCGTCATCACAAATACTTACAACATCTAATGAAATCATGCAACAAACATTGGATATGGGGAGTAACAGGTGATGAGATATCAAAATTATCGGCTGCTGGGTGATGCTGATGTTAAGCACATTCGATGTATGATATTGCCTCTTCTTAGAGATTGGTTTTTTAAATGGTTCCAAAGTGATCCCAATTTTATCGATATTGAGGTTTTTGCCGATATAAACGATCGACCGATTGACTTGGAACAAACAGTGCGTTTTACAACTGCTGGCTCACCCAGTAAATGGTGCGCTATTGATAGTTATACCGGAGTAAGAGAGTCAATATTGTCATGCTGGGATGGGAGATATAGTCTCGACTTGGACATTGGTAATAAAAGCAGTGATTCGCTGATTACTGATGTAGCTGACATGATTTTAGATGAATTGGCGAGAATATTCTTCTCAGTCAATACATGCGATGAACAGGCAGATCTGGTTCGAGATGTTGCCGGTTCCGTGTCTCAAGATGAAGCAAAATATCTCAGTCATGGAGGGATGATACTCAATATACATGATGATAGCTTTGATCTAAATGTCGTTGTATCTGCAAACTTAGTAGGCAATTATATAGCATCTATTTCTGATAATGATTTCAATATAAAAGATAATATAGTCGTGCCTCTATCGTCGGCTTTGGGTGGTCAAAAAGTAGAGGCCGAGGCAATACTTGGATCAGCAAATCTTACATTTGACGAACTTGTCTCATTAAAACCGGGAGACGTGATAATGCTGGATAGCAATATCTCCGATAAAATTGTTCTAAATATAAAAAATACGGATTATTCCTATTCTGGATCGTTAGGAAAAAGAGAAGATAAGTTGGCAATTCAGGTAGTCAATGAAATGACTGTTAAATGAATGATTCACTTTTGCGTAATATGCTCTACTAATTAGATTGTAAAATATACGCAGTTCTGTAAATATCAAATCATGAGGCAACTATATGTCAGATGCGATTGTTGACAATATTGAACTTAACGAACTTACATCAACCGGACATTCTATTAAAAAGAAAAATAAAGTTGATATGTCGAAACTAAAAAATATTAAAGTTCAAGTTGAAGTATTTCTTGGGCGAGCAGAACTGACTGTTGGTGAGCTAACAGAGTTGGGCAAACAATCAATTGTAAAACTCGATAGAGGTGTAAACGAATATGTCGAAATAATACTCGAAGGTGAAACAATTGCGTTAGGTACTTTAGTGGCTGCAGGTGATAATTTTGGTGTTCATATCAGAGAGATTAAAGACTAACAGAGAAAGGGGTAGGGCGCATATACTCTACTGGATTATTTTGTTTGTTGGCATATTAGTTTCGAGTCAAACAATTGCAGACGAAACGGTCGACACAAAACGAACAGAAGTGATCAGCGCTGATACTTCTGATGAGATCATACCTTTCAGACAAGATGACTATCTACAGGAATTTTCGATAGGTCGTGCAGTAGGCGCGCTTTTTTTAGCAATACTGGCCGCATATTTTATTGTTTATATCCTGAAATCACATCTTCATGGTTTAAGAGCTAGTAGTACTGTTAATAATATAGTCATTAAGGATTCCAGGCGCATCTCTCAAAAACTTACAGTTGCCATTGTTGAAATCAATAAGAACGAATATCACGTATTTCATACAGGATCAGATCTAAACGTGTTTCGTTCGCAATATCATGAAAAGAACATCTTGGATAAGCAAGATGACGCCACATAGGGACTTTATGCTGACTAATTCAGTAATAAAATTACTACTACTTAGTGTAATTTTTTGTTTTTCTACTCAGGTACTTCCAGCGGATATACAATTACCCGGTATTTCTATTGATCTTGGTAATGACACTGGCGGTGAAGAACCGGAGAGGGTTGCAAATGCACTAAAAGTTGTGCTTATTTTGACTGTGTTAAGTCTTGCGCCAGCTCTCCTTATGGTAATGACATCATTCACAAGAATTATAATCATTTTATCAATGTTACGGCATGCGCTGGGTATGCAGCAAACCCCTCCAAACACGGTAATTATCAGTTTGGCTATATTTCTTACGCTGTTTAACATGATGCCTGTATTCAATGAAATAGGCAGTCACGCTTTTGACCCTTATATCAAAGGTGAGCTAGAGACAGAGGTGGCTATGGAAAAAGCAATGGCGCCACTGAGAGCGTTCATGATACGCCAGACCAGAGAAGTGGATCTTGCACTGATGGTCGATGTGTCGGGAAGTGATATGCCTGAATCTCTAGAAACGACCAGGACTGTTCATCTGATACCCGCATTTATGCTTAGTGAACTAAAAACCGCTTTTCAAATAGGTTTTGTAATATTTTTACCCTTTTTATTAATTGATATTGTCGTATCGAGTATTTTGATGTCAATGGGCATGCTGATGGTACCGCCCATGATGATATCTTTACCGATAAAGATATTGATGTTTGTGCTTATTGATGGTTGGAATTTGGTTGTTCATTCTATATTGAGTAGCTTTCAGTAAGATACAAATACGTGGATTATTAGACGGTATGGATTCGAGCGGGAAATCGATTTTTTTACCGGAAGATGAATCTATTCGGGAAAATACAAGAGAGAATCGTAATGATACTACTAGGGGTCTTTTAGTAGAGAAGCATCTTTCTTTGGCAAGAGCTGTAGCCTCAAGGCTATTTAAAAACAGATGTGACAATGTACTGGAATTCAATGATTACTATCACTATGCAGTGGTAGGGCTATTAGAAGCTTTTGATAAATTCGATGAGAGTAGTGGCGTACCTTTCGAAAATTATGCCAAGTTTAGAATAAAGGGTGCGATTTTAAATGGAATTCAGAAATCCAGCGAGAAAAGTGAACAAATTGCATTTAGAAAAAGACTATTAAATGAAAGATTAAACTCAATAAAAAATGAACCACTCAAACAAGATAGCAATCAGGTATTTGAAGAGTTAGTGAACATAGCTATCGGAATGGCTATATCCTATATGTTAGAGGATTCAGGAATAATCAGTAGCAGGGCGAATCCCACTAATGATGAGTTATATACCTCAATCGCATTCGATGAATTAAAAAAACAGTTAAAAGCTATTGTAGAGCAGTTACCTAGCCGTGAAAAATCCATTATCTATTATCACTACTACCATGGTTTAAGGTTCACAAGCATCGCCAAGATACTGGATATAACGAAGGGGCGTGTGTCTCAGATCCACAAAAAAGCCGTGAGTAGGATAAGAGAGCTGTTTGAAATGAAGAATAGAGTGGATGACTATTACTAATCTGTCTCATGTTTCTCTTAAAAATAGTTGTATGCTTTTTTGCAGCGAGTGATCTTTTATGAAATGCTCCGAGATTTCCTGGGCAATGGTATGAAGCCGGGGATCATTTTGTAACTCACTCCCAAATTCCCAAGCTAGAACAGATTCGATAAATATCCGCACTGCTTTCTCTCCCTTTCGCTGATCTGGTGTAAGAAGCGCAATACGGTCAAGCACGCGTTTTTTCAGTTCAGAAATATCCGTACGATCTGTCTTTGCTCGCTTTGATGATAACGATTGAGTGGAAGATGCGGAGGTTGCGGGCTGTTTTGTCGAAAGTTGCGATGATTTATCGGGAGAGGATCCCGACCTGAGCAAGGCAACAAGCTCGTTAATGCGCCTTATCGGATCCATAGGCTATAAAAAACGCGAAATCTCATGATGTAATGTAGAATTCTTAATGTTCTTATTCAATATCATTTCTACGGTACGCAGATAGTAGGGAAAACCGATTATTGGTTGAATCCCCGGAGTCGTCTGTAACATCCTGTGTAACGGACTGTTCGTTTATTGTCTTTTCGGCCGCTTCGATAATTCGGCTCATATCTTTATTCAAGGGTTCGTTGAACGAATTTAGCGCAATTCCTCTGGACAGATCTTCGATACATGAATCGAAACGATCCTGTGCTAGGCTAAGCAGGCCTCGCTTGAATAAGAAAAAGCAATCTTTTTCTCCGAGTTCCTCGAGATCAGACCATGTCTTTTCAGCAAGATCTACATTCCCTGATGTGAGGTGTAAGAGTCCTAATTGAAAACGTGCTGGAACAAGGTTCGGTTCGTATTCCAAGGCTTTACTGATTTCCTCCTTTGCGCGGTCGTACATGCCGATTTCCGCGTGAAGTGCGCCAAGCAGGTAAAGTGCTTCTGCATTATACGGCGTTTTGTTTATCAAATCCTTTAACAGACTAATGGCTTCATCGGGGTGATTGTTGTTTGATGCATGCAATGCTAAATGCATTAATTCATCAGGTTCAAGTCTATTGATGTGTTCCATCATTTTATAATAGGACTCCTTACTTAGAACGGTTAAAAGCAGCTAACAGCATTGTACTACACTAAGTTATTTAAACTCAGGTTGTATCTTTGACAAGAAGAGGCGAACCACTCAATTTGGGACTCTGCATCAAGCTGCGGATATTTAACATAATATACAGAGTCAGATAGCTGTATAAAGGGTATAGGGCATTGTTGATTACGGCACAACCCATTGCCTAGGAATTATCATCACAAATAAAAAATAATGCAAGTCCTGAGCCACTTTAATTTATAGAGAAAATTGCGATAGCACCTCACTCATGCCGTTAACAAATACGACCCATGATTGTTAGTGCATTAAGCATAGAGTGTTGCGAATACTGATAACAACAATGCATTCGAACCTCCATAGGACATAAAAGTCCTATTCCGGAATTCGCTCATGATAGATTCAAGACCCTTTCTTTTAGCTATTTTCACGCATCCTCAGACTTTGCATCCCTAGGACAAAAGCATCACACACCATTCATAGGGGTACCACTTGAATATCTGCTGAAACTTACAACAGAGAGTTTCCGGATTGATTCGAAAATCTCCATGGCATGGCTGGATTGTCGTCGTTGTCCTTCGCTTTAAGCACCTGATAATTCTGAAAAAATATCCACGGCTTGTGTTCGCGCCCACTGATGAATGTCAGATGGACAATCCTCATCAGGACTTCCTCGGCAAACAAATTTTGAAATTTGGCATGCGATCTGCTCATTGACTCGACATGAACGCCGGCAGATCGGTCGGCAGTTGACAGGGAAAAGGCATGGCAGACTACTCCGTGATTGCGGATGTTTCCGAAACATTGCAAACGGTACTTACCAACGCACTGAGCACACTCGCACCCGGGCCGCCGGTTGCCGAGTTGCATGATCTCAGCGGTCCGGTCGCCACCAACCCACCTCGGGTGACCCTGTTTCTCTACGAAGTGATGGAAGATCATACCGTGCGCAACAGGCCGGCAACACGCTCGATTACGCCACCCACACTGACCGAAGAGAAACCGCCGCTACCTTTGCTGCTGCGCTATCTGCTGACCCCTTGGAGCGGTGACATCCTCACCGATCATCGGATGTTGGGAAGGGCCCTGCAAGTACTCTACGACGGCGCCATTCTAAGCGGCCCTCAGCTCAGTGGCGGTCTGGCCGGGACCAGTGATGCATTGAAGCTGAAGCTCGCACCCCTGACGCTGGAGGATCGCTCCAGGGTGTTTGCCGCGGCCCAGGAACGTTATCACCTCTCAGTGACCTACGAAGTACGCGTGGTCAACCTGGATCCGATCAATCAACAACAGCTCGTACCCGTTCAGGAACGGCAGTTGATCGGGGCAAGACCGGTGAACGGCTCATGACCGGCTGGCAGGCGATTGCGGGAGAGCGGCTCATGCTCTATAGCCCGATCGGATTGAATCTGATCGACGATCTCACCGGCAAGCCGGCTCAGGGGGAACTGATTGTCACCCTGGACGAACGCGACAGCGTTGGAGACTGGCATGAAACCCGCCTTGAAGCGGTTCGTTCGCTCAGCAATGTGCTGCTCTATCCCGGTCTTGGACGCAGCGCGGCCGTGGCGGCGACACCGGTAAGACGGTATCGGATCAGAATCGACACGCTCTGGTACCGGCCTGACTATCTGATGACCGACGCCGGTATTGAGTTCGACGTGCATCCCTATGACGACGACACACCGCCGGCGGCAACAGCCAGCCATCCCATGGATCTCTTCCTGCTCCCCTCCGCCAACTACCCGTTTCCCCGCCATCTTCGGGTATTACGCGGTGTAGTGGTTGATAGCGGCGGCGATCCCGTCGCTAACGTTGAAGTCGTCGAAGGCCCGCGGGAGAGGGTACTGACGGATGCGCGTGGCGAGTTTGCACTACCACTGCGTTGGACAGCCTTGTCGGGTCCGGTACAGATCGATGCGGTCGATCATCGCACCGGCCACAACGGCTCGATAAACGTTGTACTCCCTGCTGATCTGTCACACAGCAACACGATCACCATCAACTGACTACGAGGAATACGAGCATGCCGGTATATCTATCTCCAGGTGTATACGTAGAAGAAGTCCCCGGTGGTCCACGACCGATTGAGGCCGTAGGGACCAATATCGCAGGCTTTGTCGGTTTGACCGAACGCGGGCCGACGCGTCCCCGACTGGTGACGAACTGGGGCGAATTCAAACGCTGGTTCGGCCAAGAGATCGACGTCGCCCAATCCTTCCTGCCGTATGCCGTGCGCGGCTACTTCGAGAACGAAGGCAGTGTGGCGTTCATCGCCAGGGTGGCCAGTCTCGACAACGTCAACCCGGCGGTAGCTGCGGCACTCGATCTGCCGACGCAGGATGCGGGTGGCGTCAACATTGCCAACAACGTCCTGCGCATCAGCGCCAACGGACCTGGTAGCTGGGGTGGTCGTATGCTGATCTGGGTGCGTGCCGCGAGCATGGCCGACACCACCGCGGCGCCACCACGGGATTGGTTTCGCATTACCGTGCTCTACTACCGGACCGCCATACCCACGCCGTTCGTCGACCCGACCGATCCGGCCAATCTGGCCAATCCATTGCGGCGCGAGCCTGATGTGCTGGAGGACTTCGACAACCTCACCTTCGAAGCCGGACGATCCAACAACGTGGTCGCCGCCATCGGGCGCAGCTCAAAGCTGATTGAGGCCGGGTATGTCAACACCGGAGGTGGGGTGGCAACGCCAGCGCGACCCACCGACGTGATCGCGGCCGCCAGCACCGCGTCGACGGATCTGCCAACGGGCGATGCCGATACGGAACTCCGCGTGTCGGCCACCGGTCCGGGTACCTGGGCCAACGCCTACACTGTGACGGTCGAGGCGGGCACCCAGGCAAACACATTTCGCATCATCGTCAATGACGGCGCCACGGACGTGGAGACCTTCGACAACCTGCCGGACGCCAATCCGGAGCAGGCGATCGCCCAGGTCAACAGCGCCGCCACCCGCATCCGTCTCACCTGGAATCAGGCCAATCCGCCGAATCCGGTGACTCCCAGCCGCCCCAACGATACCGGTGCACCGGTGGCGCTGGCGGGCGGTGCCAACAACTCGCCGGCAGGAGGTTCCGACGGTGCCGCCATCACACCGGTGGATTACGCCGGGGATCCGGCGGCCGATCCGGAGCAGCGAACCGGACTCGCCGGCTTGGCGCAGATCGACGAAGTCAGCCTGCTGGTGGCGCCGGATGCGAGCCTGCCGGGGAACTTCCAGATCAGAAACGACCTGATCAACCAGTGCGAAACCCTGAAGGACCGTTTCGCCATCCTGGCCTCCGAGCCGGGTATCGGTGACGTACAGGCCGTCAATCCGCCCCGCGACAGCAGTTACGGCGCCGTCTACTTCCCTTGGATCCGGGTCACCGACGCCGGCGGCCAGGATACGCTGTTGGTGCCGCCGGTGGGTCATGTGGCTGGCATCTATGCGCGTACCGACGTGGCCCGCGGGGTGCACAAGGCGCCGGCTAATGAAGTCGTGCGTGGGATGGTGAACGTGAACATCAACGCCACACGACGTCCGCTCGAGTTCACCATCAGCAAGGGAGGGCAGGACATTCTCAATCCGAAAGGCGTCAACGTCATCCGCGACTTCCGTAGCGATGGACGCGGCATCCGGGTCTGGGGCGCACGCACCATGTCCAGTGATCCGGAGTGGCGCTATATCAACGTTAGGCGTCTCTTTCTCATGGTCGAGGAGTCGATAGACGAGGGTACCCAATGGGTGGTTTTCGAACCCAACGCAGAGAACACCTGGGCCAAGGTAAGACAGTCGATCACCAACTTCCTTCTGAGCGTGTGGCGCTCCGGTGCCTTGCGCGGCATCACACAGGACGAGGCGTTCTTCGTCAACTGCGACCGCACCACGATGACAGAAGCCGATATCGACGCCGGTCGTCTGATCTGTGAGGTCGGCATAGCGCCGGTCAAGCCCGCCGAGTTTGTCATCTTCCGTATCCAGCAGAAGACGCTCGAGCAGACCGCTTAGTTCCACACATTAGGAGAAGAGCAATGCCTCCCGTACAAAGAGACGATCCCTATCCGGTTTACAATTTCGAGGTCGAGATCAACGGCGTTAGTGATGACGGCAGCACTGCCAGAGCCTCGTTCAGCGAGATCTCCGGTCTGGAGATCGAACAGGAAGCCATCGACTATCGCAACGGCAGCGAAGATATCCGTGCACGCAAACTGCCCGGTCTCAAGAAGTTCACCAATATCACCATGAAGCGAGGTATCACCGGTCATCTGGATTTCTGGAACTGGATCCGCTCGGCCATGAAGGGCCAGGTCCAGCGGGCCGATGGTTCCATCATCCTGCTCGACGAGAACCGACAGGAGGTTCAGCGCTGGAACATCACGCGTGCCTGGCCCTGTAAGTACACCGGTCCAGGACTCAACGCGGCAAACAGTGAGGTGGCGATCGAGACGCTCGAGGTCTGCCACGAAGCATTGGATATTGACGGTCAGAGTTGATGAACGAGACCGCCGCACGCCTAGCGGGTGTCTACTTCGAGGTTCAGCCTCCGCGCGAGGAGCAGTCGCCGTTACGAACCGATATAGCGGGGTTCGCCGGCGAGACACGGCGCGGACCGGTCGGTGTGCCGCGGCGTATCGAAGGGTGGCAGCAGTATCTGGAAACCTTCGGCCAGGTGGCCGATGATGCCGATCTGGCCCTGGCGCTGCGCGGCTACTTCGAAAACGGCGGAGAGATCGCCCATCTGATACGTCTGCTTGGCACGCCGTTCCAGGCGGCCAACGCCATCTGGCAACTTGGCCAGGTGGACTCAGTTACGCTTCAATGGATCGGCGATGCGCCGTCCGCGGGTAACTTTTCAGCCTCCAGTTATCGCATATCGGCCACCAGTCCCGGCCATTGGGGGAATGACATCCGGCTTCAGGCCCGCTACTCCCGTCTCGGGAACGAGGGTCAGCCACAAGTCGATCTCATCGTTACCTGTCAGTGGGAACCCACAGAGTACCTGACGGGATTGATGCCCGAGGCGCTGGAGCAGGAGGTTGCCGAGCGCTCCGGATTGATCCGCTTGGAGGCACAGGCACCCGCGCCGCCGGCACAACCGGATACCGGTCCGTTACGGATGGAGTGGCAGACACTGCCACTCACGGGCGGTGTACAGGGCAGGGTCGACCACGCCGATTATCTGCATGGCGCCACCGCCATGGCGACGGTACGGGAAGTGGCGCTCATCGCCTTTCCCGATCTGCACAGAATGCCGGGTGACGAAAGTCAGCAGCGCAACCTACTGGCCAATGCAATCGCTGAAGCCGACTCCCGCCTCGACAGACAGGTGCTGGCATCACTGCCTCCCGAAACGAAAGAGGTGGCCTCGGCCGCGGCCTGGATATCAACGGTAAGGCAAGGATTCGGTGAGGGTCTGACGCGATCTCTAGCCGTTTATCACCCATGGTTGGAGGTCGAGGATCCGTTCGGAAAACCGCAGTCGCCTCACCGCAGGATCTCACCAGTCGGTCACGTGGCCGGCGTCATCAGCCGATTCGACCGCGAGCGTGGCGCCCACTACACACCGGCAAATGCGGCACTGTTCGATGCGATCGATGTGGTAGCGACCTATCTGCGCCGCGACCAGGCCTTGCTGCTGGCAGACGGCGTCAATCTGGTTCGCTGTCAGGCCGGCCGTGGACTGCAGATCTGGGGCGGGCGGACCGCAGCCGATCCGGCGCGAAATCCCAGCGGGGTTTTTCTCGCGCACCGGCGTCTGATGCACAGGCTGGTACGCGCCATCAGACGGGTCGCAGAGCCGCTTGTCTTCGATATCAACGGTCCCGCCTTGCGCCTGATGCTGGTGCGGGCCATTACCGGTGTATTGCTCGAAGCCTATCGCGCAGGCGGTCTCAAGGGCGAACGGCCGGAGGAGGGTTTTCAGGTCGTCTGCGACGAGTCGAACAACCCCGAGGAGGAGCAGGATCTGGGACGTGTGCGTTGCGAAATCAGTCTGGCGCCGGCCGTGCCGATGGAATTCATCGTTCTGCAGGTAACGTTCAGCGCCGACGGCCGGCTGGAGGTCATTGCACCGTGAAAGATCCACTGCCTGGATTCCGTTTCATCGTCACCCTGGATCGCGCGGACGCTTATCTGCCTCCAGCCCAGGCGGCGCTGCTGCCCGAAGTGGAGAACGGCGAGTTCTACTCCGTCAAAGGGCTCGGAGCCGAACTGGAGGTGACCTCGTACTCGGAAGGCGGCGTTAACGACTACGTGCACCAACTGCCGGTACGCCACGCCTGGAGCAACATTGTGTTGGAGCGCGGCGTGGTCAGTGATCTCCAGCTCTGGCAGTGGTACCAGAATGGATTGACACGCTCACTGGGCGCCAGAAGAGATGGTTCCATCACGCTGATGACGCCAGCCGGAGAACGGGCGGTGGCTTGGAATTTCCGTGCCGGGATTGCGGTGAAGTGGAGCGGGCCAGAGATGGTCGCCACAGAAAGCGCGGTCGCTATCGAATCCCTGGAGATTGCCCACCATGGGCTCGAACTCGTGGGAGCAACCCTTGACCTCGGGGAAGTCGTCGAGTCTGCCATGGAGTTCTTCAGCTGATGTTGACGATCGAAAAACTTGAGGTTCAGTTCGACGTGGAAGGCGGCGAGGAAGAGGCGATGTTCCGCCGTCTGTTCAATCGCAACATGCAGGAGTGGCGAGCGCGTGATGCAGAGGAGAGACGGCTGCGTCGCATGATCGAGCGTGACCGCGGTCTCGGTGACCGCGCCGATACGGAGGAGAGCTGATGCCGACACCGATTCAGACCGCGGGGCAGGGGCTGGTTCGCGCCTATCTCGAAATCATCGCGCCCGAGAACGTGCCTGAGCCGATTGTCCCGCTGCATTTCAATCCAACCGAGTACCAGTTGCAGAAGAACAACAACTTCGCAGAGGTTCCGATACCCGGACTCGAGTCGCCCCCCATTCAGTTCGTCCGCGGTGGCTGTGAGAAGTTGAGCGCCGAACTCCTTGCGGATACATCCGACACACTCGAGGATGTAAGGCTGAAATACACCAACAAGTTGCGCGACCTGATGCGCATCAATACCGACCTGCACGCCCCGCCGATCGTACGTCTCATCTGGGATGATCAGGTCTTCAAGGGTGTGATCGAATCCTTGAATATCACCTATCTGCTGTTCTCCCCGGAGGGCATACCCTGGCGCGCGAAAATCAGTCTCGCACTCAAGGAGTACCGGCCGGTCGAGATACAGGTTGCGGAATCGCCCACATCCTCGCCCGATGTTGAGAAGTTCCACACCCTGGTAAGAGGCGAAACGCTCGCGGTCGTCGCCTGGAAGGCGTTTGGTGACGCGACTCAGTGGCGAGAAATAGCCGCCTACAACGACATCAAGGACCCGCGGCATATCGAACCGGGAACCGTCCTCAATATTCCAAGGTTGAGGTAGTGCCATGCAGGACGTCACGCAGACCGCTGGTCTTCCCAACACCGACTACTACGCTCCCAACTTTCGCGTCGAGATCGAGGGTGAAGAACTCGACCGTGAAGCGCATGGCGACATCCTCGAACTCAAGGTAGTCATGGACAAGGACAACATGACCAGCTTCGACTTTACGGTCAACAACTGGGACGACAAAACGATCGCCTTTAAATACAGCGACAAAAATACGTTCGACGTGGGCAAGCATGTCCACATCATGATGGGCTATGCCGATCGCATGCTATCCATGGTGAGTGGTCAGATTGCAACCATGACACCACGATTTGTCGATGGTCAGGCGTCCACGCTCACGGTCAGTGGCCAGGACGGCATGGCATTGCTGCGCGACAGCCAACCGGGGGACGGCGAAACCATTCAGTACCTGCAAAAGGCCGACTGGGAGATCGCCCAAGCCATTGCGGAACGGCATGGATTGAACTTCGAGGCGACCCGCGAAGGCGAGGTTCACACCGAGGTCATCCAGCGTAATCAGGACGACGCCCAGTTTCTCATGGAGCGGGCAAAACGCATCGACTTCGACTGCTTCATCATCACCGACCCCGAGAGCAACGAATCGACTTTGAACTTCGTGCGCCCGCCGGATGGACGTACGGCGGGTCCGATCCGTACCTATCAGTTCGTCTGGGGTGAAAGCCTAATCAGCTTCACACCGACGATCAGTCTCTCCCGACAGGTCAGCACGGTCACGGTGCGCGGTTGGGACGACCGTACCAAACAGGCGATCGTGGCCACCGCGACTGCCGATGATCTGCCGGAAACCGGTAGCGGCTCGAGCGGGCCGCAAGTCGTGGCAGACACCATGCCGCGGCGTCAGGAGGTGGTCGTCGATTCGCCGGTGGCCAGCTACGAAGAGGCACGTGACCTGGCGATCAGTATTTTGCGTGAACGTGCCTACGAATTCATTACCGGGGTTGGACGTTGCATCGGCTTGGCGGACCTGCGGTGCGGCGACAACATCGAGTTGCAGCGCCTCGGACGCTTCAGCGGAACCTACTACGTGAAGAAGGTCAGCCACTCGATTGGCGGCAACGGTTACCTGACAGACTTTGAAGCCAGGCGGCTGTTTCATCCCGATCAAGCACAACAGGGAGGGGCCTAATGGGCGACACGGCACGTACAAGTAGTCTGGACCGTCGTTTCTATGGTGTTTTCGAAGGTGTGGTGACACATGTCGGCGATAACCTGGAGGAGGGCTTGGTCAAGGTAAATCTTCCCTGGCTTGATGGCCATACGACCTCGGAGTGGAGTCCTGTGTTGCAGTTCTTCGCCGGTCCGGATCACGGCGCCTTCTTTATCCCGGAGGTTGGCAGTCTGGTGTTGTGCACGGCGCGCCATGGCGACCTGCGACGACTGGTGATCATGGGCGGACTCTACAACGGTCAGGATAAACCGCCGGTCGGCCACGAACGACGCCGACATCTGCGCACACCCTCCGGGCAGACGCTCGGCTTTCTCGATGCCAACAACAACACCAGCGGCGCCATCTATCTCGAGGATTCGAGCGGCGATCGTATCACGCTTTCATCGGGGGGCACGGTACACGTGAAGGCGATAGGCACGCTGATACTCGAAGGCGCTCAGGTCATCCTCCGTGGTCCGGGGTGGGAGCGTCTCGTTTCAATGAACAGGAACACGGTCTGAAACCATGCCTGACATCGATATCCCCATACCGGATGAGTTGCGCGAGGCATTGGCCGCGCCGAAGTGCGTCAATCTCGACCCGCCCAAGCCGCTGAAACTGACACTGCCGAGCGGCGGTGCGCTCTCGGTGCCCGCGGATCTCGGCAGCAACATACCCAACGATTGTTCGGTCAGTTTCAGCATGATGCTGCAGTTGCAGCCGATTCTGGCTTCCATGGACTGTATCCTCAAGATACTGAAGCTGCTCAAGCCTTTGAGCGATGCAGTAACAAGTCCGCCGCCGACACCGGCGTTGGTCAAGGATATCGTCAATGCCGTCGCTGATCTGGCGCCTTGCTTCCTGATGGTCACACCGGCGGGTATCCTGCCCTTCATACGTGACATCCTGTGCCTGATTCTGCGTCTGCTGCGCTGTCTGATCGGTCAGGTGAAAACCATGATCGGCATCATGTCCGGTCTGACCATAGAGATAGATAAAGCCAAGGCCGGCGGTAACGACGAGCTGGTCGCCAGCCTCGAATGCGCACAGGGAAATGCATTGACCTCGGCGGGCGAACTGCTGAAGGCATTGGATCCGATCATATCCCTGCTCGACATGATGGCCCCCATCATGGCGATCGGCGGCATCGATGCCATCAAAATGCCGGCCCTTGGCGATGATGCCAGCGTGGAAGGCATGCAGACGATGGTGACCACCCTGGAGACGGTGGTGGATACGATTCAGGGTGTGGTTGACGCAATCGGCGGGTGTCCATCATGAGCGGCGCATTCACCGGCCGTGGTTGGAAGTTCCCGCTGCTGCCCGACGCCGGCGGCAGACTGGGCTACGTGGACGGCAAAGAGAATGTGGAACAGTCCCTGCGTCTCCTGCTGTTGACCTCACTCGGTGAACGCGTCATGCGCCCCACCTTCGGCTGCAAGGCCCCGCGCCTGGTGTTCGCCCCCGGCAGCACCCAGTTCCTGCATCTACTGGAAACCTCCGTTCGCGAAGCCGTGCGTGACTGGGAACCGCGGATCGAACTCGACACGGTTCGCGCTGAGACCGACCCCAGCGACGAGACGCGCGCCATCGTCAGCCTGGCCTACCGAATTCGCAGCAGCAACACGCGCGGCAACCTGGTCTTTCCCTTCTACCTCGGTATTGCGGAGGTCGGCCAATGAGTCTGCCCGACATCGTACTCGACGATCTCAATTGGCAGGAGATGATGGAGGCCATCCGCTCCCAGATTGCCGCAGCCTCCGCGGAGGAGTGGACGTTGCATGCGCCCGTCGATCCCGGGGTCACCCTGCTCGAACTGTTGGCCTATGCACTGGAGCAGCGGGTCTATTGGCTGGACCAGATAACCGATCCCCTGATTCTCGCCATGCTTGCCCTGCTCGGGGAGAAACCCCGAACAGCCCGATCCGCGCTCACGGCGATAGAGATCTACGCAGAGGAGAGTCTCAGGAGAGAGGTGGTCCAGCACACTGAACTGCGGCTGAGCGACAGCGCGACGGAAATCCATTTCAGAACACTGACAGACCTGACGGTACTGCCGATCGAACGCGTGGTCATCACATCCCCATCTGGACAGCGCAGCGCAGCGCGTAACGATCCGCAGCGTTGGCGCATGCGCCCG
Organism: Candidatus Thiodiazotropha sp. (ex Epidulcina cf. delphinae); assembly: GCA_025656455.1. Classification (GTDB taxonomy): domain Bacteria; phylum Pseudomonadota; class Gammaproteobacteria; order Chromatiales; family Chromatiaceae; genus Thiodiazotropha. The sequence goes on from JAHXHS010000019.1 coordinate 35,040, forward strand.
CTGCACCTACTGCCCGCCGACAGAGGCGCGGCTGAGTTCCGCTGCGACCTCTGGGTTCGCGACGGATTGGGGGCAGGCAACACCAGCCTCAAACTGTTTATCGATCTCGACACCGCTTGCGCTGTCGCCCCCGAATGGAGACGCGATAATGAAGGCCCGGTGACACCGCCGGCAAAGCTGCGGTGGCAGTACGACAGCCTGTCTGGGCGCGTGACCCTGCCCGACACCGCCGTGCAGGATGGAACCGGCGGACTGCGTCGCGGCGGCATCGTCACCCTAGAGCTGCCGGATGACTGGCGCGCCGGCACGCCGCAACACGGCCTTTCACCTTATTCGTTGTGGGTGACGGTGGAGAGATCCAGCTTCTCGGCGCCGCCGCTGCTCAACCGGCTGATCCCGAATGTGACGCTCGCAGCGCACCAACGGGAGCGTTCGCTGGAAGACCCCGCCATCCACGAACAGTTGGAGGCATGGCTGCCGTTGCCGGGCATCCAGCTGCAGCTCAGCGATCCACTGCCACCCCTGGAAGAGAGCATCGAGCTGTCTCTGCGGGAGCGCGATGGGGTGTGGCATACCTGGTCACCGACGACTGACCTGGGATTGCAGGGGCCTGGCGATCGCGTTTTCATCGTCGATCGGGACAGCCGAAGACTGACATTCGGCGATGGCCTGACGGCTCGTATTCCGGTGCCGGATACAAGCGGTGCGCTGGCCTTGAGCGTGAGCTACCTCGGAGGTGGCGGTGAATCGGGCAGTCTGGGCACTGATCTCCGTTGGGCGGTGACGGGAGATACCGATCTGCTGGCCAGCAATCCGGTGGCGGCCAGCGGTGGACGTGAGACAGAATCCGCTACAGAGGCACGGCAACGGGCGGCAAGCGATCTGATGCAGTGCGAACGGGCCGTGACCGCGGCGGACTTCGAGACGCTTGCGCTCTCCACCGGCGGTATCGCACTGGCGCGAGCCCATGCCGCCGTAGGCTATCACCCCGACTTTCCCTGCCACTATGTGGCGGGCGCGGTGACCCTGTTCATCGTTCCCGAAGTGCCGCGCAATGATACAGCCGATGCAGGGCAGTGGGTGCCCTATCCACAACCCGATCCGGGCGCCGTGGAGGAGGTTCTATATCGTCTTGACGAGCGTCGCCTGGTCACCACAGAGGTGTTCGTGCGCGGCCCGGTCTACCGGCCGGTAAGTGTACGGGCGGTGCTCAGTGGTAGCCAGGTGTCGGAGCAATCCATAGAACGCGCCCTGGCGCGCTATTTCGACCCACTGATCGGTGGCGAGAAGGGTACGGGTTGGCCATTCGGTCATGCCGTACGCCCATCGGAAATCGCCCATGTGATCGACACCCTGACCCACGGCCAAGCGGTAGTCACCGCGTTGACGATCACACTCGACGACGAGGGTGTGAGCAGCGATTGCGAGGATCTCGCGATTGGTGAACACGAACTCGTCTGTCTGCAACAACTGTCGCTGGAATCCCGCGCCAGACAAGCCGAGAGAGGAGGGCTGCGATGAGTCGACCTTGGTGGGGCAGGGATAGAAATCCGGGATCCGAGCCGCTGCTCGTGGACCCCGGCCAGGGGGCGCCGTCGATGCCGATCCTGCATCAGGCGTATACAGGCGTACTGGCGGAGGAAGTCGCCGAACGGCGGCCTGCCTTCACGCCGAGCTGGACAGCGGAGGGTAAGGAAGACGCCGGTGAGGCGCTGGTCGAACTCTTCGACATGCTCGGCATACCGGTGCTGGAACGTCTCAACCGTCTGCCGGAAAAGGCCAGTGTGGAGATCCTGCGCACGGCCGGTATCGAACCGAGAGCGGCGAGACCGGCTGCCGCCATGTTGGCGTTCACCGCCTCCAAGGGTGCACCCGCGGCGGTCACGGTTGGCATGGGATTTCAGGTGACGGCGCCGGCCGCCGACGGCTCGGGTGACAGGGTCTTCTTCGAAACCGAACAGACCGTCTATGCAACGGCCGCCGAGATCGAAGCGGTCTTCACGTCGACCGGTCGCCTGGCACAAGAGATCGATATCGACGCTGAAAGCGAAACGGGTTGGCAACCATTCGGTCCACGTCCCCGTGTCGGTTCCGCACTGCTGATCGGTTTGACGGCGGACGCCGCCATCGGCAGCACCCTATCGCTGGGCATCGAGCCCGTTGCCGCTGAGGGGACACCGCCGCCCGCCTCGAGCGGGGCCGTCGTCGGTACTGCTTTGGCGCAACCACTACTGCGCTGGGAGTACTACGATGCGGGCGCCTTCGAACGCCTGGAAGTCATCCGGGATGAGACCCAGGGATTGCAACAGTTCGGGATCGTCGAGCTGGCGATACCGGCAGCCTGGCAAGCCGGCCTCTTGAGCGATATCAGTGTCGAGGAGCCGTTGCGCTGGCTACGTCTACGTGTTGTCCATGGCGAATTTCAGCGTGCGCCGCGTCTGCGCCTGTTGGGCCTGAACATGACCCCAGCCGTCGCCTTGCGAACGATACGCAACGAAGTCCTGCAGTTCATCCCGGGGAGCCAGCGGCGCAAGCTGCGCCTCTCCCAGCGGCCAATCATTGACCAAACGCTCGAACTGGTCGTATTCGACGGCGTGAACAATACGCGTGAGACGATCTGGCGTCAGGTCGACGATTTGAACTCGGCACAGGCTGACGACCCGGTCTACCGGCTCGATCCGGTCAAGGGCGAGATCGAAACCGGAGATGGCGTGCACGGCAAGCTGCTGCCGGTGGGATTCCGCAATGTGGTTGCCCGACGCTATCAGATCGGCGGCGGCGCGGCCGGCGCGGTCGACGCCGAAACCATTACCGGACTGCAGCAGTCTGCCCCTTTTCTCACCGCTGTGACCAACCCGCGTCCGGCCAGTGGCGGACGCGACGAAGCTACCTGGTTGGAGACGCTGCGCACGGGACCCGAAAGGATTCGGGCGCGCAACCGCGCCGTGACCACGGCCGACTACGCCTTGCTGGCATTGGATGCGAGTGGCGCCGATGTGGGCCGGGCGCATGCTGTCTCAGCACTGCATCCCAATTTCGAGGGCGCCAGGATAGCGGGCGTGGTGACCCTGTTTATTATCGCTTCTGCCAAGCCCGACACCATGCCGGTGCCGGATCCGGACACACTGACCAACGTCGCCTCGTTTCTGAGCGCAGAAGTGGCACCGGCGGGCGTGCAGGTGGTCGCTGCCGTGCCGCGGTTTCATACCATCTCGGTGCGAGCGGCCCTGGTGCCGTTGGCAAATGCCAACACGGGAACCGTCGTCAGCGATACGCTGCGGGCGATCGATCGCTACCTGGACCCGCTCAGCGGAGGCGATGACAGACATGGCTGGCCCTTTGGCGGTGAACTTCGCTATCAGGCATTGGTGCGCAGACTGCTGTCAGAGGTGACTGATCTCGCTGCCATAGCCTCGCTCAGTCTCACCGCGGACGGGGTCAATCTGGGACTCTGTTCAGACTTTGCAACAAGCCGCCATGCCCTGCTGTGGCCAGGCGTGCATGAACTGACGGTGGAGGCGGCCGATCAATGACCTGCGCCAGTCAACAACCAACCTTTCGTCTCCTCGATGCCTGGGTGGGATGGAGCGAGAGCGAAAACGGCGTCGAACGGCTCTCGGGCTTGGATGACGAGCGGGGCATCACCTTGGCGAAGCTGCCCTCCCGTTTGACGTCGAGCGATCTGTCACAAGCCATCCCCCCTGCCAGGCTTGCCCGTGGCTGTGGGCCTTGCGAGTGGTATCTCGCCACCCCTTGCGAGCCCCGATCACGCCTGTTGTTCAAAAGCCCCTGTTATCGCGGTTGGCAAGCTGTCTGGGGCTGTGATACGCCAGCGTGCGAGATACAGTGTGTCGATGCGTTGGCCGTTCATTGCGACCATCTGGCGCTGTCGGACAGCCAGGCGCAACGGCTCTGGCTGTTACGTGACGACGGTCGTGCCCTGATCACCGCCGTAGCGCTGACGGCGCCTGGTCCGGTGACCCATACACCCTGGGGTGGCTGGCTGGTGGTCGATCGCGAGCAGGCGAGTCTGCGCCTGTTCGATCCTGCCGGTGGCGAACGTCAAGCCGGATTCCCGGTGCTCGATGCCGAGGTCGATCGCATGGCGTTCGACAGTCAGTGCCGATTGTGGATTGTCGTCGTCGCCAACGGTGTGTTTCGAATCCTCCATGTTAAACGCGGTGATACGGTGTGGACTGAGGGTGATCTCGAAACCTTGCTCCAGGCATTCCCCGATAGCGGTCTGCAAATCACTACCGAGCGAGGTTTCTGTCTGCGGCAAACGCAAGCCAGGCAGAACGAACCTCTCTGTTGCTACAACGGGTACGGCCGGCCAGTGTCTCAAGCAGAGATCGAAGAGCCCCCCGTACCCGTCTATGAAACGGCGGGTCAGCTACTGACCCTGGCCTTGGACAGTGGCATCCCGCGCTGTCGCTGGCACCGGGTCCGCATCGATGCCGATGTGCCCGATGAAAGCACGGTCAGTCTCTCCGTTTCGACCCATGAGGAGGCGAATCCGCCGCCTCAGGGCAACGAAACCGAACCGCTGTGGCAAGGGTTTGAAGACGGCATACCTCATCTCAGCGATTGGCAGTCAACCGCCACCGACGTCAACGACATGCTGATTGACCAACCGCCGGGACGCTACCTTTTCGTGCGCTTGCGTCTGCGTGGAAACGGCCTGGTATCGCCAATGGTCCAACGTGTGAGAATCGACTTTCCGCGCCAGACAAGCATCGATGAGCTGCCGGTCGTCTATCGGGATAATCCCGAAGCCGAGGCCTTTACCGAGCGTTTTCTGGCGCTCTTCGATGCAGCGATCGAAGATATCGACCAAGCGATAGCGCGCTATCCCGCTCTGCTCGACAGCGAGGGTGTGGCACCCGAAGTGCTGCCCTGGCTGGGCAGCTTTCTCGACGTCGTGATGGACAGCAACTGGGATGTCGCGCGACGTCGCAGGGTATTGGCGGCCGTACCCGATCTCTATCGGCGGCGCGGTACCGTTGCCGGCCTTGAGCAGGCGGTGAGTCTGCTATTCGACGTCACCCCGGTCATCCAGGAGGCATCGCTGGAGAGACTGTGGGGTGCGCTTGGCAAGGCGAAACTCGGTCAGGTGCGCACGTTCAATCCGGCCCGGGCGCGCTTTCGCATCGGCAGATCGCCACTCTCAGGCGCGCCGATAGCCAGTTACGGCAATCCTGATACCGATCCCCTGACGGCGCAGGCCCATCGTTTCTACATTTTTGTACCCGGCTTCACATCGACAGTCGAAGAGACCCGTATCGCGTCACTGATCGACAGTCAGAAGCCGGCACACACGGTGGTGAGTTTCCGTGGATCGAAACGCGGATTCGTACTCGGTGGCGGATCGCGAGTGGGTGTGGATACGGCCATCGCGTCGTTACCACCGCCGGTGCTGAACAATCCCGATTTGCGCCTCAACCGCGCAACCATCCTGTGGCACGGCTCCAGTTGCCACGGGCCCGCTGTCAAGGCAGGCCAAACGTCTGTGATTGGCGTCAATACGGTTATGGAGTAGCTGAGATGATGACTACCAAACAAAAGGCGCTGGCACCCTGTTCAGAGGTGCCCGAATTCGAGCGCTTGAACTATTTCTACGGACAGATGTTGAGCGTAAGTGATTTTCGTAGCGAACAGGACTACTTCCGCGAAAAACTCAAACTGCACAACCGCTGTCACCATGGTTGGGGGGTCGTTTGCGGCCTTCAAGTGACGCCGGTTGAAGTGGAAAACCCCTGTCCTCCCGATGACTGCGACGACTGGCAGAAGCTGTGTGAGGAGATCAAGGCCCTGGATGCCGAAATTGCAGCCACTGAAGAGCTGATCGGCTCGAATGCCTTGTCGGAAGAGGAGTTGCAGAAGGCGAAGCAGAAGCTGCAAGAGTTGCACGAGCAACGTGAACGCCTGCGACGACGCCAGGAGTGTACCCCGCCGTCGCAGCGGCCCCGGAGCGACAAACCTGGCGATGTTCTGATCCATTGCGGTATAGCCCTGGACTGCCACGGCAATGAGCTTATTGTGCGTCAGCCGATTATTGTCGATCTTTCCAAGATGCTCGGCGCCGGCGAAATCCGTCGCTGTGAAGAGCAGGGAGATCCTGTTGACGTCTACCTCAGCCTCTGTTTCTGCGAGCAGCCAACCTTTCCCTCCAGGCCGGTGATCCCGGATAGCTGTGGTTCACTGTCAGAGTGCAACTACGGCAAATACCGGGAATCCACAGGCATCCGTGTAAGCCTCGAAGCACCGTCGAGCGACGACAGTTGCGGAGGCTGCTGCGAAAGCTGCCAGGAAGCGTGCGTGGTGCTGGCGCGAATACGCTGGCAGCCCGGCGCGGAAGTGACGGCAGAGGCTATCGAATGCGGCATTCGCCGTCCGCTCAGCCTCTATCCACCGACGGTGATTACCGGCATCAGCTGGCAGCATGGCGCACTCTACACACCGAATACGGCCAAGACGCTACTCGGAACCGAGTTTCAGGGATCGCGAACAGACGGCTTGGAGATCCACTTCTCGCGGCCGGTCTACACCGAGACCCTGAAACCGGGCGTCATCGATCTTTGGCGCATCCAGGGCGGAAGCGGCCTGCGGGGTGTCATTTCGAATATGGAAGGCAGCTTCGTCGGTTTGTCAGGCGACAAGACGGACAAGGTGTTTTTCCGCGACGATACCGGCGAAACACTCAACAGTGGCGACCGCGTACTGATTACCATCCGCTGCAACTTCATTCTCGACGGTTGTTGTCAGCCTGTCGATGGATTCCATGTGGGCGGACGCGTGCCGCAGTTGCCGGATTATATGGACAAGTTTGAAAACGGCAATCTTCAGCAACCGGAGCATTGCCTGATACCACCCGGCGGATGCGCCCCCTGGAGTTCCGGCAACAGACAACCCGGCGGCAGCTTCGAAAGCTGGTTCTACGTGAAATGAGCCATCGGAGGCTTAGGTTATGAATCACCAACGACAAATCTCCCCGTGCGCCGAATGTGCGCCGACAAACACAAGCTCCTGCCAGTGCGGTGGAAGCGGTTGTGAAAAGTGCGGTGTCTCCACCATGGTGCGACCAAGATTCTTTCCCGGACAGCTATTGGTTGACGGCGACCTGCAGCTGCTCTCCGATTACACGGCAACCAAGGACCGTTTGCACAATCGGTTCCTGCATGGTGCCGGCGTGGTCTGCGGTTTACCGGTTCGCTGCCATCCGTGCGGTGGCGGGAAGGTCATCGTCGAACCCGGCATGGCGCTCGACTGCTGCGGCAACGACATCGTTGTTCCCTGTGCGGTCGAGCTCGATGTCAATAAGCTGATCAGTGAGCTTCGTCGGGACCGGCTTGCGGGTTACGACTGCGGTGATCCCTGTGACGAGAAGAGTAGCGGTGACGAGCCGGAGCGGAATCTGCGGCGATACTGCCTGTATGTGAATTACTGCGAAGAGCTGACCGATCCTGTCACCCCCTATATCAGCGACGATGCTTGTTCGAATATCGAATGCGAATTTACCCGTGTTCGAGAAGGCTACACTTTTGAACTGCGCTGTGACGATGACGAGGAGTGTCCGCCGAACATGTGGGACAGAATGCGTCAATGTATCGACGATCTCGAACTGGCGGACAGGAGCGCGGATGACGCCAATGCCCTGACCCAGTTCAGTGCACAAACCCATTTCGCACACGCCCAGATCAGCAGCCAACAGGCTTTGCCCTTCGAAGCTGCCGACCAGAGCCTGCTCATCAACGGTACCTCGAAGCTGAATCAATTCTCGGCCCAGATGGACGAATCCGAAGGCAAACAGGTACTCGAGGAGATCGAGATCCGCCGCACCATGGATCAACTGCGCACCACCTCCGCCGCGGTCGTACGCTACGACCTTCTGGATCAGGCGCAGAAAGAGGAAGCGCAGAGCGCCATGCCTGGGTTGGAGGAACAGATCAGTGCCGCCCGTGAGGCGGTGCAGCATGCCGCCGAACCGCTCAAGAGCGCCAGCCTGCAGATTCAATCGCAGCGTGATCGTAAGCTGGCCAGTGAAGAGATTTCACAGGCGCAGTTGTGGAGTTCGGGGCAATTGACGCCCGATCAGGCGATCTCAGTGCAGAGACGATACTTCGCCTATGGCGTATCCACCTCGACATCTGCCCTGCAGCTGATGGCCGACATTGCATCGCAACTTCGTGGTTGGCTGCTGCGTAATATCGAAAAGCGCGGTCTGTTTGCCGACTGTAAGCTGCTTAACGAGGTGCTCGCTGTGCGCATCCCCACAGCCGGCAGCAACAATCCGCAAGCCATTGCCCAGGCCGCGGAAGTGCTCGTCTACGCCTTTCTGCGTTATCTCATCGATTGTATCTGTGCGGCATTGAATCCGCCTTGTACGCCCTGTGACGATACCGCTGTGAAGCTGGCCTGTATCGAGGTCGAACAGTGTGAAGTCACGAGGATCTGTAATCTGGAGCGCACCTATGTGCTTTCATGGCCGACCATGCGTTACTGGATTCCGTTTCTCTGCGAGATCGGCAACGCGTTCGAGAAGCTCTGTTGCGAACTGCCGAAGAAGTTCTATCCAAAGCGTGATGATCGGCAACCGACATTCGATCGCAACCTTCAGTATTACAAAAGCACGGCGCCGACGGCACGTGTTCTCGATGATAAGCCGGCGGTCTCGAATCTGCTGCGATTGGCCAATATCAGCGACAAGAGCGCCTCGGCAACACTCAATATCGGCGGCAATCTGGGAACGATCCTGCGCAGCGAGAACGTGCTCGATCTCGATGGCAAGATGAGTATGTTGGCCGCCAGTGGCGCAATGGATCTCTCCACCGGGCTTTTCTCAACCCTGGGTGGAGCCTCGGTGCAGCACGACATCAAGGATACCCAATCGGCGGAGATCGACGCCTCCTCGCCTATCGCTACGCGGGTTGACGATCTCACTGAGGCCGTGCGCCACAGATTGACCGCCACCACACTGGGCTCAACGACTGTCATTCGCAAGCTTCGCGAGGAGCTGGAAGCGCAGCGTCTCGCCAATGAGTCTTTGCGAAAAAGAGTGGATAAACTGGCTGGAGAAAAGTAATGAGCACTGCACCTGTCCGACCCAATTTTTTCGAAGGTCAGATCGCTGCGGCCGTGGATTTCAACGACATTGTCAAATCCTCCCGCACAGCGTTGGCTCAACACTCACGCTACCTGCACACCGAAGGCATCGCCCAGGGACTCAAACTGGCCGCGGAGAAACAGAAAACCGCGGCCGGTGACGATTTCGTTGCTGTCACACTGGGCAGTGGCCTGGCGGTCGACGGCACTGGCCGGCACCTGGTCCTGCCCGAAGATGAACGCTTGAGCGAGGAACTGTTCGTTCAACTCAACGTGATCAATGTAAGCGAGCCCGATGCCTATTATCCGGTCTTCATAACCGGCCGGGATCAGAAGGCGGACAACCGGGACGGCGCGGGATCGACCTGCGAGACGGCTGGAACCAAGCGGATCAACGAACAGGTGGACATCACCTTCGGGCGTGTCGATGAGGCGGCGGATCCGCAAAACAAGGAAGTCGACGCGGTCGATGAGGGGCCGCGCACCGGAACCTCAAGCGCACCATGGCGTGTGCTCGTAGGCTTTGTGCAATGGGATGCATCCATCAAGCGCTTCAAGGCAATCGCCGAAACCGCCGACGGCATCACTCCAAGCTATGCCGGGGTTCGCGCCGACGATGTGATATCGCACAGTGACCAGGTCGTACTGCGCAGCGCGCCCAAGGGCGAGAATGGCACAGCCGCACTCGCCGTGCGCAACGCAGCCGGCGGTGCGCTCGAGTTCGGCCAACAGAACAGCCAGGGCGAAGTGGTGCCGGTATTTACGGTAAACGGCAATGGCGATGTGCACGCCGAGGGCAAAATTACCGGCGCCATTGCCGGTGGCGTCCAGGTACAGGGAGGGGTTGCCTTCGATGGCGCGACGCTGCCGCTGCCTCCTGGCATTACCGCACAACAGGTAGATGACGGTGAGGTGGTTATCCATGCGCATGTCACAGCGCATTTTGGCATTCCCGCATTGCCGTCTCCCGGCGTCGGCCACTACTGGTTGATGCGGGTCATCGAATGCCGACTCGACGCGCGTCGCGTCTATTGCCGGGTTCGCTGGGAGTCGACCAACGGCCTGGGCGGCAGCCCAATCGAATTGCCCGGGGCCTGCGACTATACACTGATGGCGTTTACAGCCGCATAACCAAGGGGGTATCACCATGGACCAGGATATGGAGCTCATCGTGTTTGCCGAAACCGGACATGTGCTGGCAGGAGCCACCCGCTCGCAAACGGCCGGACCCGCGCCCGACATCGGGAATTATGTGGGTGATGGTTTACTGCTACGCGATCCGCAAAGCGGCACGCAACTGATGACAATCGAAACCTCGCTATTGGCTATCGAAACCCTATCGAGACGTGATGATGTGCTGATGACGGCACGCTACTTTCAGGTCATCGACGGTCTGCCTGAAGCGCAAGCGGAACTCGGCGTCGGCGTTGCGGTGGCGCTGGACGGTACTGATATCACCCTAACCCTGCCGAATAACGCCACCGCGCTGCAGCCGGTCGATTGTGTCGTCGTCGTACAGGGCTCCGTGGGCGGTGATCCGATCGTACAGCGCCTGCGCGTGGAGCAGGGCGATGACACAAGCACCGAGTCGATGCCGCTGCCAAGCGACGACTACGCCTGGCTGTTACTGGTACCCGGCTACCGGCAGCAGGTCGATCTGGTCAGCGTACCCTGAGATGGGACCATGCTTGATGTCAGGATACGACAATGCAGGTTGCGCGTGGTGCGACATGGCGGCTGGAGCTGGGGAGTCGATCGTCAGGGCCTGATCGATATGGCGAGCGACAGGGTGCCGGCGCTGATCGCCGAGGTGCTTGCGCATCTACCACTCGAAAGCAAAGTCGACTCACATATCGATAAGCTGACAGTGAGACTACGCAGCCGGCCTGACACGCTTTCCGCTGTGGCGTTTGATACCAACTCAGCCGTCTCCGGTCTCTGGCGGGCCTCACTCGAGCAACAACTGCGTGAACAGATCGCGTCAGACTCGCCGCAACTCATTCTCCAACAGAACAGCGATCAGCCGCTGCCGGATGTGCCGGCAAGGCCGACCGCCGCTGCCACCTCCAATATCCAGCTGCTGCTCCGCGCATGGCTCAGCGACGGTTCCCTGGCGCATCATCTGCGACGTTTCACCCTGCAGGCGCTGAGCGTCTGGGAGCGGGCTTGGTTGAGACTCAGACGCAGCCAAGCCGCGATGCAGGAGGGCGATACCGATCACGACAGCAAGCAGAGACTCGCCTTGATAGATACCCTGCCACATTATGGCGAACATCCCCGCGGCGTACGCCAATCACGCCTGCATCTGCTTGCGGCGCTCGATCTCCATTCCGCCGGCCAAATCAGTGCGGCTGATGCGCAAGCACAACTCGACCGCTTGTTCCCGATCGTCACTAGCGGCGGCGGGGAAACCAGCACTGTGGCGCCGGACGAGTTGATGGAAACCGTCCCGACTGAAACGGACAGCATGCCACAGCGGCAGAAGATCGATAGGCTGTCCGCTCAACAGGGTAGGGGGCAACCCACTCTCACCCCGGTATTCTCTAACAGCGACATCGATACTCATGTCGCCTCTGCATTACCCTATCTTATCCTGGGGACCTTACACCAACTGGGGTATCCACAAGCCGTTTCCGCAACGCTTGAGAGCGAGGCGGCCTGCTCGTTGGCACACTGCCTGTCTGCGGCACTTGCCAGCAAACTGCTGCCTGTAGATGGTGAAATGGACTGCCAGGCAAAACGACATCTCATCGCGACCTTCTCTCTCACTGAGTTGGCGCCCAGCCCTCAAGCCTTTGCACAGTTCGAACATCTGATCGGCTCGGCGCTGTCCGCCGCAGACGCAGGCATCTATGCCGGCCTGCTGTCAGGCCATACGGCAGGTACACCGCTTCTGGTTTGCGAGCGCAACCCCGGTTGGATGCTTTTCGATACGCAAGGGATGTTTCCATTGACACAGGGCGACGGCAGCGACGATCTGAAGGCGTCACTGCAGCCCTTCCTGCGTAGTGTCGTTATGGTGCCGAGCGCTTCGCTCAGCCAGGCGCTGGTTGACACCATACTCGACTCGGGAGGCGCCTTTGTCACAGATGCCATGCCGGCTAGAGGCGAGGCCTGGATTGCTGTCGATCGCGCTCGCCGCTTCCATGCACACCCCGACCATCCGGTGCCGTCCGCGTGTGTGCGACATTTCGACGCTTGCCAGACGGTGGCGTTGAAACTGCTCGAGGACTATCTTCCGGCTCGCCGTTTACTGCCGGAGCTGCCATTTCCGGCCATCGACACCAGCACGGAGCTGGCCGCCGGCGCCGGGCTCGCGGATCTTGCCTACCGGCTGTGGGGCGATCGCGAATCAACCCATCCGCTGCTCGCCTACGAACGTCTACACGATCTTGAGGCGCGGGTACGTGTCGATCAGCACAGGGTGCGCGTGAGCCTGGCGCTGGGGCAACGCTATTTCGATCTGCGCGACAAGGGCGTTTTGCACCAGGTGGCAGGGGTGCCCTGGTTCGCTGGGCGGACGCTGGATTTCAGCGGGTTATGAACGGAGCTGCAATGGCATGAGAAAACGATCTGACAGCTTGTTGCGGCAGACCGCTTCACCACCCGAGCGCGACGCTCCCAAGGGCGGCGATGCGTTTGCGCGCCTTGCCCTGCGCGACCTGCGGATCCATCTCAAGGGCGTGCATCGTGCACTGCGCAGTGCGGTGGCGCGGCAAGCGATTTCCCCGCTGCCGGAATTGGCAGGGGAAACGGACCGAGTCTGCGTCACGCCTAGCGATGCCGAGTCCATGCTCATCGAGTTGGATGCACTGCCTAATGATGCACCCGAGCTCGGAGCCTTGTGCCAGCCAACCGAGCTGGAGGGACGCCAACGCACAGAGCTTCGCCGTACAGCGCAGGCACAGCATGGTCGCTTGCCAATCGATCGCCTGCAGTCGGAATGTTCGCTGTCGGATTTCGAAATCGACGTCCTGCTCATCTGTGCCGCTACGGAGATGGATCGCAGCTATGGTCGCCTGTTCGGTTACATACTCGACGATATGAGCCGCCAGGCACCCTCGATCGAGCTCTTCTGTCGACTCGGCCATCCTGGCCTGGGGGAACGACTTGCCAGACGCGACATGCTGGGTAAGCGCGGGCGTCTACGCCGTTGCGGATTGCTGCACGCCAGCGAGGATCACGCTATGCCCGTGCGCACCCAACTGGCGCTTTCCGACGGGGTGCTCGAACGGCTGACATGGCCGGGATCCTGGCGTGACCGCTTCTACGATAGCGCCGCCATCGAACTCCCTGAGGGGATTTCACTCGACTGCTTCGAACAGAAGGGGCTGTTGTTGAGACTGGCCAGCATGCTGCGCGACGGTGAACTCGGGCTTGGCGGCGTCTGGGGTGACCGCGCCAGCGGCGTCGACGACGCCGTGTTCGGCATCGCCGCCGCGGCCGGACTGCCGCTGCACAAACTGCCCCTGGACCCAGCGCGCATCGACGATGAGTTGGCCGCCGCCCAGACGCGTGGCGCACTGCTCTGGATCCCCACCGATCCGCTTGCCGATCCGCAGGCGGCCAGCCCCGGATTGAGCGCCACTCTCATCGAGCGGCTGTCACGCACGGCATCCCCCGTCTGCCTGAGCGGCGCCAGCCCCTGGCGGCCGGCACCACTGCTGGCCGCCCGCGATTACGCCGAGGTTCGACTGCACACGGCCAGCGGTGGACTGCGCGAACGTCTCTGGCGCCAGGCGATCGACTCGCTCGACGACCACCGGGCGCGCGACCTGGCGGCCCGTTTCCGGCTCACGCCCGGCGAGGTCCGCAGCGTGGCCCGCGTCGCCAAGGCCCATGCGGCATTGTGCGGCGAAACCGACCCCGCGGCGAGGCTCGACGACGCCTGTCGGCAAGTGACCCAGTGGCAGGGCCTCAGGTTCGCTCTGCTCGTCGAACCGAGACGTGGGGCCGACGATCTGATTCTGCCACCGGATCTTCACCGCCAGGTGCTGGAGGTGGCGCGCTTCTACCGTTCGCTGCTGCAGGTCGACGAAAGCTGGGGCTTCAATCGCCTCGGACACGGCGGCGGCATCAAAGTGCTGTTCACCGGCGACAGCGGTACCGGCAAGACCCTGGCCGCGGAGGTGATCGCCGGCGAACTCGGTCTTGACCTGCTCAAGATCGATCTCTCACAGATCGTTTCCAAATGGGTGGGGGAGACGGAGAAGAACCTGGAGATCGCCTTTCGCGAGGCGGAGGCGTCCCAGACCCTGCTCTTCTTCGACGAGGCGGACACCCTGTTCGGCAAACGTGGTGAGGTGCGCGGCGGCAACGACCGCTATGCCAACCTGGAGGTCGGTTTCCTGCTGCAGCGCCTGGAACAATTCTCGGGATTGGCGGTGCTGGCAAGCAATCTGCGCGACGAGATCGATCAGGCATTCATACGCCGTTTCCAGATCGTGCTCCACTTCCCACGGCCGAAGGAGGAGGAGCGGCGGGCGCTCTGGCGCATGGCCTTTCCGCCGGCGGCGCCATTCAGCGGCGCGATCGATATCGATCCCATCGTAAAGCTCGACATGACGGGCGCGAGCATTGTGGGGGCGACGCGCATGGCCGCGCTGCTGGCGGCCGATGCAGGCAGCGAAGCGATCAGCGAGGCGCATCTGCAGGAAGGTATCCGGCGCCAGTATCGCCATGAATCCCGTGTATTGAGCGCCAGCGCCTTTTCCGGCGACCCCCATTTCGCGACACGCAGACGATGACTCAGCCCGCTGCAAACGCGCGCTCCCTGCGTCAGCCCAAGACCCAGGAGAGCGATGCGCAGACGGCACCGGGGCGGGCGAGCGCCCCCGTCTCAGCAGACAACCCTTCGGCAAGGGATCAGGCGCGATTCGGCAATGCGGCCGTGGTCAGAGCGCAAACGGCACAGGCCGATCGATCCGCCGACAGAGGCGCGCCGAACAGAGAACGGGACAGGGAAGGGGAGAGCGATCGGGAGGGCCGGGAGAGGGAGGAATCCCCGCAGACCGGCGAACCCCGTGACGATCGGACACCCGGGGCAAGAGAGGCCGGTGACGGGACCGATAGGGAGGGCGAGCAGAGCACTGCCGCTGCCGAGGCGACAGTGGAGGAGTCGGAGGAGGAACGCAGAATCCGCCGCTACGCCCGTGAGCTGAACGCTCCGCCGCCAACCCCGCCACCGGAACGGCTCGCCGCGATCCTTCCACCTGTGCCCCAGCCATTGATCTGGGAACCGGTGATGGCCCTGTTCGTGCCGCCCAGGATGCCCGATTTCAACCGTCTCAGCCGCGCTTGGCAGACCAACGACCCGGTTATGGAGGCCGAGGTCAGGCGCGAGGCGACAAACTCGCTGAAGCAGCGGGTGGCAGAGATTCGCCGCCACCACGACATGGCCGCCTACGAGACGAATGGGGCGCTGCAGTCGATCGCCAGCCTCTATGGGGCGAGCCGTATGCGACTGCAGAGCGAATTTCTCCGCAGCGACTACGAGACCGATATGATCTTCAACCAGTCGCTGCTGCAGGCCCGAGGCGGCGCTGAGGCCGCCGACCGGATTATTCTGCGCAACTACATGCTGGCAAGGCGCAGCCTGTCGGGCGCGGCAGCGATGGCAAAGCAGGGAATTCAGGCCAACAAGGACAACTCGGAGTCGCAGATAAGCGATATCCTGGCGGGCCTGCGCCGTGGGTTCGTCACTCCTCTTACGGAAGCCAGGCGACTCTGCCGGGAACAAAACCGAACTTCGAGGCGCGCCTTGCAGGCGTGGAAAAGGGGCCTCAATGAGCAGTATCCAATCTCGGGCGATCTGGAGAATCGCATCGAAAACGAGGCCAAACAGGCAGTCGGCCCGGGCCTGGCCGACGATGCGCTGAGGCAGCTAAGAACCAACGCCAACAGCGTGATCACCCGCTTCACCAACAACATCACCGCTGTCAGATCCGATATCGAGGCGCGGGTCGCCCCCTCGCTGCGCAACTACACCCGCACCATGGTCAGCGAAGGCAACGAGGACGTGGACGAGGCCTTCAATCGTGCCTTCGGGGCCCTCAAGCGGCAGGCCAATCAGGCGCGCCAGGCGATCGCCGACAACCATGCGCAAATCGTGGATCAACTGGCGGCGCTGCGTAGTGCCGAGCGAGAACGACTCGAGATGCTGATGCAGCAGACCCTCGAGGCTGTCCACAACGAGGCCGGTGCCGCCGCCGATCTGGTGGTCTCGACTACGGAGCAGGCGATGCCGCACTACGCCGGCGCCGCCGAGCAGCTCACCGACTCCATGACCAAGGCCGCTCGCAACAACGCCGCCTCGCTCAGCAACATGGCCGGCAGCGGGGCGCAACAGGTCGGCGAGACCGTCGAACATGCTCACGACCTGCAGCGTAGCCAACTCGAGACCTCGACCACAGGTATCGAATCGAGTCTCAATCAACGGGAGCTCGAAATTCGTACCGAGCTGATGAATATCTCCTCCTCGGTTTCGCAGAATTTGCAGGGTGCCGCCGGCTCTGGTGAGGCGGATATGCAGTCAGCCGCTGCCGCGATGACCGAGGGCCTCTCCGCCCTCTCCAATGGCGTCACGGCGGCGGCGGCCCAGTGGCTAAGGCCGCTCAGCGAGGCCTTCTCCAAGTTTCTCGACGAAACCCGAGCCGACCTGGAGCGCGGCAAACCGGCGTTCCTGCGACGGGTCGGAACGGCCAAGTCGGACTTCCTGCGCTATGCCAGGGCGCAGGGCAATCCCAATCGTCTGTTCGCCCGCGATCTGCTGCGTGCCGCCACGGATGCCATGACCAAGGCGAGACATGCACGGACCAATCTCGGGAATTCGCTCGATGCCGGCATCTTCGACGTCATCGACGAAACCGGGGTCGGCAAAGCCCTACGCGGATTGACCGCCCTGCAAGGGCGCTGGGTGCAGGCGAATTGGCCCTACTCGAACTCGAACTGGCCGTCGACCATCCCCAAGGGCATGCCACGGGTCGCCTATTACGAGATCACCGGCAGCCGTGATTACTCACTCGACGGACATCTCATGTTCGCGCTTGGCGGGTCGGGGGGCAGCGACTACAACGCTGCGAAGAACTACCTCGCGGGCAACACGGCGAAAGGCGCCCGCTTCGAACTCGAGGCCTCGATCCACTGGTATAACGACCAAGAGTCTCGTATCGAAAATATCCAAAAGAGCCTGACCAATAAACAGCTCAGTGAGCTGCGCGGCATGACTGAATACGACAGGAATACGCGTAATCGGGTGCGCGGCGCGCTGGACGGTACCGACCTGAACGTCTTCGACGCCCTCGAACAGGGCGATCATGAGCGGGCCGAGGCCTACCGTATGCTGGACAAGCTGAACAACGCCCGCAATCGACACGAGATCGACCAGACCAACGACATACTGTCGCAGTACAGCACTGACACAGAGTGGGGTGGCGAACGGGTCAAAGCGGCCGATCGGCGTGCCCGCGTGCAGATCGCCCTGGCCGAGATCCGCGGCACCTCGCGCGAGGAGCTCGAAACACAAGCCGCGGAGCAGAACCGTCAGCGTGAGGCCGAGGCACGGGAACAGGCCGAGGCGCGCGAACGCCGGCGTCAGGAGACGCCTGTTTCTCCCACCGAAGCGACCTCTGAAGAGGCGCTGCAGATGTGTATCGAACCGCCCGCCCCCAACAGCTCGGAGAGTCCGGACATCGAGCCCCACCAGCTACAGAGCCGCCTGCCGGACGCCGAAGCCAGCTCGACCCCGGTCGAAGCGACCTCCAGCGAAGATCGCGAAGGCGAAGAGCGGCAGCGGCAGCCGAGTCTCGCCGAGCGTTGGATGCAGGGCACGGCGCCACCGCCGGCCAGTGCGGCGGATGTGGCCGCCAACATGCTTTACCAATACGCCACCCGTGACATAGAGCAGGTCCGCTCAGCCGGTCGGGGAGAGACCTATACAGTGACGTTGCGCATGTCGGAGCGCCAGCGCGATCTCGCCCGCGCCTTGATCTTTCACGGCGAGGGCACCCCCGAGGCACGGGCGGCCAGGCTCGGCGTCGAGGTGGAACGCTCCGGCAAGCCCAATATCGTCAATGTGGATCGCGCGCTGGTCGATCCGCGGCTCAACCCCGACTCCCTGGCTGCCATCGACGATCCGGTCGCGCGTCAGCGGGTTATTGATAATGCGCAACAAGACCGTGAACGGATGCTGGCAATCTTTGCCCGCGACTACGGCGGTATGGAGGGGGGAACCAGCGCCGAGCACACCAACGTTCTGGTCGGTCAGCTAGAGACCGCGTTCGGTTCTGACACGGCCGGCGCGGAACTGGCCGGGCTGATGGTGCGTGACCAATACCCGAGCACGGCTACCGCGGCCAAGGCGGTGGAGTACGCCATCGAGGGCGCAGGCACCAACAACGAGCTCTACTTCCGCGTCACCGAGCGCATGAACCGTGACCAATTCCAGGAGATGCGTCGCAAGTACAATCACAACACCGGCAGCGAGCTCTATGACGATCTGGGACTCTTCGGCCACGGCTGGTTCGGCGACTTCTCCGGCGACGACCGGCTGCGTGCCGAGCGCGGCACTCTGGGTCAGCCGCGCAATGACAGGGAGCGGGCTGAGGTCGCTGCCTATGCCATTCAACAGCAGCGCGATGAGGCGGGTTGGCTCGGTGGCCTGCTGGCCTCGGGATCGATGCAGGAGGTCATGCTCGATGTGGAGGAGGCCGACCTGAACGCCATGATCGGCGGTCCCATCGAATTCGGCCCCGAGGCGCTACCGATCTGGACCACCACGGCCAACTTCGACCGGGACAACAACTTCGTCGGCGATCAGGCGATGTTCCGGGCTACGGCCACCAGCGCCCAGACTGCGGCGCGCAACTACTCGGCGAAAATCGACCAGTATGCCAATTTTGCCGCGACGGCTATTGCGGTGGTCGGTGCCGTTGTCGCCGCGGTGGTCACGGTATTGACCGGCGGCGCGGCGAGTCCGTTGCTGCTGGCATCCATCGCTGCCATCACCGGCCTCACCGCCATGGGGGCACAGGCCGCCATCAAGGGGGGGCGCTACGGCTGGGAGCAGGCGGTGACCGATCTGGGCATGACCGCTGTGCAGGCGCTGACCGCCGGTGTCGGCCAGAGCCTGGCGCTGGCCTCGCGGGGCGGCATGGCCGGTCTGCAGGCCGGTATGAAGACAGGATTGAGCATGAGCGCCGCCCGCGAACTGGCGCGGGGTGGCCTGCTCGGCAATATGGGACGCCTCTCTGGCAACGCCTTCATCGATAAGGTCCTGATCGGCATGGGCACCGGCGCCCTGGGCTCCACCGGATCCGCCGCCATCGATGAGCGAACCTGGGCACAGGGGGGCGCCAAGGGAATCGAGAACCTCTTCGCCGCCTCCTTCCGCGGTATGCTCAGCGGCGGCGTCACGGCCGGTGTCACCAATGCCATCGAGGACGTGCCGCTGGGCCGCTTATCGCGGTTGGTGGGCAACAACAAGAACATCGGCGAAGCCATCGGCAGTTCGACCAACATGCTTGGTAGAGGGCTGGGCAAGGGCGTGACCTCCAGCGTTGGTGCCTTTGCGGGCCGCGCCAGCGAGCTCGGTTTCGAGTCGGCCCGCGGTACCTACCAGGGAGATGCGGGGGATATCTTCCTCGAGTCGGCCAAGGCCGGCGGCATGTCGCTGCTGCAGAGTATCGGCGAAGGTGGTGCCGAGGCGCGTGCCCAGGCCCTGTTCAATGCCCGCTACGGCGGCCGGCCGCCGATCGAGGCCGAGCGGGCCGTGATCCAAGAGGCGGAGGATGCCCGCAGCCGTGCACAACGACTTGAGGCCGAGGCGGAAGCGGCTGCTCCCCGTTCCACTCGCCAATCTCCTGGCGAAGAAGCCGCACCCGCCCGTGCCACGCCAGACGAGATGGCGCTGCCCCGGGCACGTGACACCGAACTGGCCGAGGAGGGCAGTGCAGCGCCACGCCGGCCAGCCGAGGCCGAAGCGGAACGACGCGCTGCCGTCGATGCGGAAACCGAAGCGCGGCGTGCTCGCGAAGCCGAGGCAACGGATCGGGATCAGGACGAAGAGGCGCGCATTGGACTGGAGCAACGGGAAGGGCAGCGTCCCTTCGCCGACGAAGCCCCGGTCCTCGACCTGGAGCAGACTCGCAAGGCCCTCGCCGGGTTGGCCGAGGCGCCCGCCGAATCGATGCCGGCGACACCGGCCAAGGCGGGCGCAGCAGCGGCAATCGAAGAGAGCGCCCAGATGCGCTTGCTGCCGGAGTCGCTCGATACCACACCCGTCATGCTGCGCGATGCGGCTGAGGGAGCGATCGGGCGCGTATCGGCCCTGGCCCATGCCGAGATCACGACCGGTGGCGGCTCGGAACTCAGGGTCAATATGACCCGTGCCGATGGTGAAGAGGTCAGGGTCAGAGTCGAATTCGGTGAAACCCAGGGCGGCGACATTGCCAGCTTCCGTGCCGCCGACCCCGGTGACGATGTGCAGTTCGTCGTCACCCTTTCGAACCGGGCTCCCACAGAGGTTCATGCCCGCGCCATCGGCCACGAGCTGGCGGAGATCCGTCTCCACGGCATCGAAGGCGCGGCGGCGGAGAGCGATCTGCTGACGACCGCGGTCCGTCCCGGGGATGACGCCAGGTTATCGGCCCACGACGTGGGCCGCCTGGCGGAACTCGAGGTGCTGTCGGCCGAATTGGCCGCCGCCCGCACCACCACCGACGACCCGTTCGATCCGACAGTACGGCGGCTCGAGGGTGAAGTCGATGCCCTCGCCAGGCATCTCGGTCTGAGCCACGAGGCGGAAGACGACAGAAGGCTGACCTCCGCACTGGCGGCATTGTCCGCCGAATCTGAGTCGGCCTCGGCGCTCGCTTCGGCACGGGAGCGAGCGAGCACACTGGCGCCGGCACGGGCGATCGATCCTGAAACCACCCGGTTAACCGCAGCGGACCGGGAAGAGCTTGCCAAACTCGATGCCAAGGCCGAAGCGTTGGAGCGGGCCAGAGAAACGGGCGATATGGATTTGCGCGCCAAGGCACAGCGCGAAGTCGAGGATCTGATCAATAGCCTGGGTCTGAACGACTCCGATGAAGCGACCGGGAGGAGAGTGGATCTGGCCTTGTCGGGCTTGGCGGATGACTCACCCGGTACCCGGGCGCTGAGGCTTGCCAGAAGCCAGCAGACCGAGACCGGGCTCAACGATGCCCTGCGCCCGGGGCATACGCCTGATGCGGCCAGCGTGCTGTCGGACAGGGATCGCAGCCGTATGGCCGAGCTGACCGGTGCCTTGCGCCAGTTGCACGAAGCGGAGATCAGCCAGGCTGCGTCGGCCGAGATCGCCCGGCTGCGCCACATCGCACAGGCCAAAGCCGCCGAGATGGGACTGGTTTTCGGCGATGGGGCGGCCTCGGCTCGTACACGTTTTCTCGAATCGTCGCTATCGCCGGAGGATGCGCACCTGGTACCGCATCTGCAAGAGGTCCGTCAGTCGGCTCTCTCCTCCGCACTGCTGCAGCCAAGGCAAGGCACCCTCGAAGACCTGCCCTTGATTGCTCGCCAGATCGCCGAGGCGCGTGCCATGGGCGATCTCGAGCAGGTGGCGAGACTCACCGAACTGGCCGGCTTCCGCCTGGAGCATGCGGGGCGGTTTCATGCCGACGAGGCGGTACAGGAGGGCGTGCGGCAGGCGGTCGACAGAATCGTGGGCGACAATCCCGACGTACGCGCCCTGGCCGATGACGCCTTGGCCAGACACGGCCAGAGATTGACCGCGGAGGCCATCGACAATGAGTTGGAGTCGGTGCGCGTCAGTATCGAGGAGGTGCGGCAGCAACTCGCCGATGCGAAGCGGGATACCACCCAACTGGCCGAGGGGGTCGTACGACGTCGGGGTACCAAGCAGTATCAGGAAGATCTGGATGCCTTGATCCTACGTCAGGCAAAACTCGAGAGCGATGCGGCGACGGCCCGACGCATTGCCTTCCGGTTACCCGACACCAGTGAGGCGGCGGCGCGGGCCATGTCTCCGGATGCCGACACCTCTCGCAGCGCACCGCTGTTGCGCTCGGACCCCGATTTTGCGGGCAACGCCGAACGGATGCGGCTGGTGCGCCAACACTACGGCGACTCCCCCATGTACCAATCCTGGGAACGCTTCAAGCAGATGTACATGGAGCAGAATCCGAGCATCAAGGTCAGATCTGTGCGCAGCAACACCCAGCGCGACACCGACTTTGCGATCGATGCCCTGGAGCTGGAACGTCTTTTCAGCTATTGGAGCCAAGGGCGATATGTGGATGCGGGTGCTCCGCGCAGCCGCAGCCTGCCCGACCTGACGTTCATTCCCGCCGGCAAGGGCAATCCGGTGGAGTTCAACGATCCGGCGACTGGTGCCCGGGTTCGCCTGTCGCCATCGGAAGAGGCAACGCTCAGGACCGGAGAGACCCTCACGACCAACACGGCGGCGAAACGCCGACGAGACCTGATGCGCGAACGCGATATCCTGCAGGCGCATCTCGATCTGGAGACAGACAGCGCAAAAAGGGAGCAGTTGAGTGACGGTATCAAAGCGCGCGCGCAACAGATCATCGATCTCTCCGAAGCCATGGGCGAGGCCGCCGGATTGAGATTCTCCGACACCCTGCCGGGCGGTCGACAGGCCGCTGAAGTCGGACGTGGTCAAGGCATGACGGATGTCGTCCATATCGACCCGGATACCGGCAGAGTCAGCGTGATAGAATGTAAGGGCGGCACTTCTCAGCTTGGCAGCCGCCTCGCCGAGGTGGAGGGACGCCGTGTGCGCGCGGAGCAGACCACTCCGGAATACCTGCGCAGTCTGGCCGAGGAGATGGCGAAGCCCGGACAAAGCGAGCAATCCCAGCGCCTGGGTGAGGCCATCCTACACGCGCTAGACAATGATCCGCCCGGCATCGATTCCTATGTGGTACGCCAACCTTTTGACAATCATGGAAACCCGGGTGCGATCGAAGTAACTCACTATCCGGTGAAAAGCGGGGGATGATAGGGATGACGGTCGAGAACGTCTACACACTGCGTGGTTACGAAGCCGCCTCCCTGACAGGGACCCGGCAACGGCTGCCGCGCTATGCCGAACAGGCCGCCAGACTGCTTGCCAAGCCGCCGGCGCCGGACCGGGCACGGGAGCTGCTCGACAACGAACTCGAGCGGGCGCGATTCGCCAACGCCCTCGGCGAGACCGAGCTACTCGCCGACGCCTTGTCGGCCGCGGCATCATACGCCGCCGCCATGGCCGTCCGCGCACGACTGCCCGCTGGCGAGATTCGATTGAGTCTGGACGGGGTAGGGGAGGTCAGGTTGCCGCCCGGTCCTTCGGGAGCGACCCCCGCAGCCTGGCTCGACGGCCTCTGCTGTGCGATGGCTGCGCGCGATCCAGAGGCGATCGCCGTCCTCGCCCGGCCGGAAACCTCCATTGCCGTCCAGCAGGAAGCTAAGCAGTCACAGGCAGTGGTCGGCAGCGAGCCATTCTGGCCCCACTACGCGGATGCCTTCATCGCCCTGTTGCGGCAGGACCCGCTCGCCGCCGAACATGCGCGACTGGCTGTGAATGCGATAGAGAACGGCCCGACTGGCGTGCTCGATCCTGTCGCGCTGCACTCAGTCGATCGGCGTGTGTTGGAGCTGATTTCCCTGCTCGCCCTCGGCCAAACCGCCAACTGGCGGGCAGCCTTAAACGACGCCATCAATGAGTTCAATAACACTTTTTCTGATAGTGAGAGTGCGTTCCTGCCGATCGGGTTCCTGCCGCTGGGCCTGCTTGCGCTCTCAGCCGTCGCCTTCGAGCGGGGGCAGGGCCTGCCTGAAACCACAGCCTATCTGCCCCCGGGGATCGTCGACGGTTCGCTAGGTCTGCGACATACGATCATGCAGGTTCGCTACGCGGATCTGGTGGTTTTGAGCGCCGATGAGGCGCACTGGTTTCTCGACCTTCAGGGTTACCCACGCAAAGCGAGAGCGCATCACCTGTTGGTGGAGGGCTCCACACCGATCGCCAGCTATACACTGCCGGCCGGTGGTGGGCTGCCGAAGGTTGAGGCACGATTCATACTCGCCGAGACGCTCGAGGATAGCAGCCGTCTCGCCCTGGATGCCGGTGAGCTGATCTACCTAGCCGAGGCATTCGCCCGTGAGGTGGGTGCCGGTTCGACGACCTCGCATGCACAGCAACTTATTCTGCTCGATGATGCGATCAACTGCGTCGATGCAGCCTTGCAACGGCTGCCTAAGGACGGCTCTGTCTTGCCGTCTTCCCAGTTGCCAAGTCGATGCGGGCGTGAGATATACGGCGCAGAGCCCGGGCGTTTTCGCCGTACGCGAATGACAGCCTATCGTGACGGGCTGAGGGGGTTACTCAGGCAGATGGATACACACTCTGAAGCAGAGCTGCAGCCGGCCATGGCAGAGGAGGGGGGCGATAGCACAACCGATGAAAACCATGCGCGCGCCACCGCGCACGCAGTATCCGCCATCGTACGGGCCGAAGCGCTGGTGGTGATCCAGGCATTGGCGAGTGACTATGATGGGAAAGTACGGGAATCGCTCAGGCCGCGGGACGAGGATTATGACAAGGTCTTTGTGGGAGCGTCAGCGGCACGGGCGCGCAAGGCCTATGACAAGGTCTGGTCACGCGGATTGAATATGGATTTTCCATCATCCTCTTACAGTGAGATCGTCTGCGACGTTGCACCCGCCGGTATGCTCGCCGAACGCAATGAGCTGTCGCGCCGTTTCCCCGGTGGCTATGTGGCGATTGCGGAAAAGCTCAACCCACATCGTATCTGGGTCGCCTGGCAGTACCGAAGACCTGGCGAAGACGCCGGTCTCGCCTACGATGGCCTGGTTTGGATAGACGATCACTGGAGCTGGTTTCCGAAACCTTATCGCCATCTCGCAGTGTGAGTAGCTACCACTCAAGCCCGATACTGTTGTGGATCGATATTATGACGCCGCAACAGTTCAAAAAATGCACGCCTGGGTTTTCCACTATTGCGTGCCGCCTGGCTGATATTGCCGTTGGCGGATAGCAGAGCGTTATCGAGATATTTACGCTCGAACTCAGCAATTAGTTCTCGTTTCGCTTCTTGCAGCGGCCGTCTCATATCGAAGACATTGCTGGCGCGCTCCTCTTGATCAGGCTCCTCTCCATTCCAATAGAGCAACGGCAACTCATCCGGGCGAATCGGGTGATTCGAGTGGAGCAGGGTGAGGTAACGAATACAGTTGAGCAACTCCCGAATATTGCCGGGCCAGCTGTAGTTGAGTAATCGATCGATTGCCTCTTTGGTGAATCTGATGGGCTCGAGTTTGTACTCTTCAGCCACACAGCGCACGAAATGCATCGTCAGCATCTCAGTGTCATCAGGTCGCTCGCACAGGGGGGGAATACGTACCGGAAAGACTCGGAGTCTGAAATAGAGGTCACTGCGAAAACTACCATCGCGCACAGCCGCCTCAAGATCCGTATTGGTGGCGGCTATCAGCCTTACATTAGCTTTATGTAGGCAGGTTTCACCTATCCTCCGGTACTTCTTGTCCTGCAGGAAACGAAGTAGTTTGGCTTGTGAGGCAGGATCGATGGAGTCCACCTCGTCGAGAAAGAGTGTGCCAGTCTCGGCGGCGCTGATTAATCCATCCCGGTTGGCGGTTGCCCCGGTAAAGGCACCACGGGTATGGCCAAACAGCTCGTTGCTGAGGAGATCGCTGGTTAGCGTGCCACAGTTAATCGGCACCAAGGGGCCTGTATTTCTGGGACTTTTCTCATGAATATATTGAGCATAGAGCTCCTTTCCTACACCGGTTGGTCCAATAATAAGGACCTCGGCATCCGAAGCCGCAACCTTGCTTAAGCAGTCCAATAACGACAAATGCACTGAACTGCAACCGACCAGCATCTCAGTATCCATTTCGTACTCCTTGTCGAGCCGATTCATATACACATGCTGCGTATCGAAAGCCCAGTTCGGTTTGTAGCGTCCGTTTTTATAGGGCGGATTTAGGAATTAAAGTATTGCAGATAATCGATCCCTTTGCATAAAGAGTAATGCACAATTCCCATGTCCGATAATTACTTGCAAATATGCTGTACATAGGGTATCGGGCACTACAGATGCCAGACGATGTCGTATTTCAGGAAAACTCTTAGAGGTCTTGCCCACGCTGCCCTTGGTGCTGACCACACCGTATTTCTTCGCCATATTGTCCACCTGCGATTTAGTCCGTTCAGACGTTGCCATTTCAAACTGTCTTTCCACCGCTTGAAGAAGGCACGGGTACCACGTTCAGTACGGTAGTCCCAGAGTTGTCCGAAGGCTTCCTTGAGGACGTAGGCTGTGTTCAGACGCCGGTTGGCCTGGAGCAGTATTTTCAGGGTGCGTCTTCCATCCAAGTTCAAATGTGTTTAGCCATTGCTCCAGTTTCTACTAGCACTTTAGATAGTGTTGTTTTGCCGGTGCCTGTTATCCCCTCTATTCCAATATATCTATTCCAATTCGTTGTATAGTTAACTGCTACAGCAGGCCATAAAGCGTTACCTGTTGTCTCATCCCAAGAATAGTGGGATGCAAATATGTACTCAAAGTTACTTGCTATGACACATCCTTCTATCATCTCCTTGAGGCCAGATGATATTATGTAGTGCTCTAGCTTAAGGTTTCTCGCAAGCGCATGATCATTGATGCGGTCAAACCAAACAGAAACACCTTTAAACAGTTTTGCACTCTTCCCATATTCTTTAAGAACTTCTCTGCTTAATTTGCGGCCATCATTATTGCTGAATTTATCAATAGTAAGCCGCATATATGAAAGTATTTCGTCTCCGTCGTGTTTGCGAGCATCCTCTTTAGCGCTTTTCCAAAACTCTTCCTTTGAAACTTCAATATCTGGGAGAAATCCATGTTCATGTAAGTTACCTTCTGTTCATGCAGCTATTTCTATAGAAACATGCAATCCTAAGCGATGGGCGATATCTACAAGGGTATCCAATCGGAAGTCGCTTATTTTCCCCTGTCTCAAGGCACTGACACGTGGCTGCGTTATTTGCAGCAGTTTTGCAGCCTCACTTTGCTTCAGGCTTCTGGAAGTCAACTCCTCGTTAATCGCTATTAATAGTGCAGATCTTAGTTTTAGGTTTTCAGCCCGGATAGGATCATCTTCCAAGGCATCCCACACACTATTAAATTGTTTTTCGTTACTCATTAAGAAACCTCTGAATTACTTCGCCGAGTGCTCGTTTAGCTGCCTCAATATCGGGTCTAGGAGTTTTTTGTGCTTTTTTTCGAAACGCATGTAAAACATAGATTGCCTCATCGAATTTAGCGATATAAATAACGCGCCACTGTCCTTCCTCCTGGATACGAATTTCACGCACGCCTTGCCCGATTGAGGTCATCGGCTTCCAGTCGATAGGGTCTAATCCGCGCTGTACTCGATCTAACTGATAACCAGCCTCACGTTTCACATCGATAGGAAATTTCCGAATAACTTCTAACGAGCGACCAATAAACATAATCCCTTTCATATTATATTCCTAGATGTATACTATACAAGTAACAATATGTTTGATAATAGTTAAGTCATTGAAATTATTTAATAATAGTTTTTGGTAACATCAAGCAGCGGCAGGTGGTTTTGAATGCCTGATCTATCCTTCTGTCCCAAGGGTCTATATAAATCAAAGACATATCAGCATTAGTATGACCCAGAACCCCTTGTATTAGCTCAAGGTCATATCCCTTCCGGTCCATCCAGGTCGCCAAGCTTCGTCGACCAGAATGGCTGGATCCACCATGAACACCGGCATGTTTGATGAGTTCGCGGGCTAGATTCTCCAGTGAACCGCAGACCATTGTCTCTCTGATGTTGCCATCCGAGTCCTGGTAGCGCTTCACGTTAAACGCCAGTTTCTGCCATCGCTTGCCTTTCAGTGAGAGGAACACAGGGCTATCCGGCGCAAGGCCTCCATAAGTACCGTCAGGGGATAGCATAACTCGATCCTGAAGACGCTGCGCCTTCAGGTCTCCCAGCGCGTTTCGCTGCTGAGGAACCAGGATAAAGATAGTGCGTGGCTTGCCGGTCTTTGTGTAGCTACCCGGAATTCTGAAGGCCTGCTTCAGCTCACCGGTAGGGTGGTATATATCTTTGACTTTCAGTTGAGCCGCCTCGTTGATACGAAGACCACTACCAAACAGCATCCATATCAGGGCTATATTCCGTTTGCCAGTTTCGCCTCGAGAGGCCGCCCAGAGGATATGAGCCAGCTGCTTTGGGTGCTCTATGACCTGTGCCTGGCCAGAACCGGTAACTATTTCTGTCTTGAGCCGTCTTATTGGCCTGTTTGATGTCATACTTCAGTCCCTCGAATATCACAAATTCCACCATATCGGGATCTGTGATACCGGTCGTTTCAACAGCCCCTATATAACTCAAACCTAGCAAATTCGGGCCATCATGGGGATATTCATTCTTAGCCCCCTAAACGCGGGTTGACCATCCCCTTCACTGGGTATAGCATATACCATATGGGTATTTTAGGAGTGTCATATGAGCACTGAAGACAAGTCAATCGCCGTCCCCAGGGAAGGCAAAGTGTCTAGACATCGGGCGAAGCAGGTTGCCGATACCGGGCTCTACACGGGGGGCAAGATCTACAGAAGGACCGGGCAAATAGAAAATCCTCTTGTTGCCAAAGTCACTGGCGTTCGCTCAGGCAGCCGGGAAAAAATGCTGACCCGCATTAAAAAGGGCTTAAAGTTTACCGCCATTGCCCAACTTGAGAATGCACTGCATGCCTCCCAAAAAGAAATCGCCCAGGTATTATCCATTCCCCTCTCGACCCTCAATCGCCGGAAAAAAGAGGGGCACCTGCAGACTGACGAATCGGATCGGGTGGTACGGCTGGCTCATCTCACAGATGCGGCCCTTGCCTTAATGCAGGGTGACGAAAAAGCCGCCGTGGCCTGGCTACGCACACCGCTCGATATCCTGGGGGGCGAGTCACCCTTAGAACATGCCGGTACAGAACTAGGCGCCAGGGACGTAGAAGACCTCATCGGTCGCTTGCGTCACGGTGTCTTTAGCTGATGCTGACAGGCTGGCGGATCGCACAACCGGAATTTGCATCGACGCCCGATGAAATGATGTCTGGTGAAGGGGCGTTCTTATACGGCGGACGGTGGAACAGTCAAGGCGTCAGGGTTGTCTATCTCGGCAGCAGCTTGGCTCAGGCCGCTATGGAGCTATTGATACACCTGGGTCGCGCCGACATCCTTAAATCCTTTCGTATAATGGAAGTCTCTTTTGCTGAAGCGCTGGTGCAACACATCGCGTTAGCCGATTTACCGGATGATTGGCGAGAGCCCTCTATGGCGCCTGCTGTGCAGGCAGTCGGGGATTTGTGGGCCACCGAGAAAAGCTCGCTCATACTACAAGTCCCCAGTGCCGCCTTGCCGGGAGAATACAACTACCTTTTTAACCCGTTGCATCCGGATGCAGCTAAAGCCACATTCAGCACTATCACGTCATTCAGTTATGATCCCAGACTGGTGAAGTAGCAAGGGTGGGAATGTTCTGGGGAGGAGGAGGGGTAAGAGGAGAGAGGGGAAGCCCTGGCCCCCTAAATGGGGGTAGGGCATGCAAAAGACACTATCAGTCAATACAGTACTTATTGATCAACGCTAGACAAACATAGGAGACCCCCCAGCTCTGCTGGGGAGGCATTAGCGGTTTGACAAATCCGGGAATCTCATGGGAACTCCCAAACGTGAGCCGCCAAGCACCACGTTCAGGAGAAACCATGAGACATGAGACAAGTGAACAGTTTAAGTCACACCCGTTGGGAGTGTAAGTACCACATCGTATTTATCCCGAAGTATCGAAGGAAAGCGATATTTGGTCAGATACGCCACAGGAAAGGAGGGGAACCTGTCGTTCTGATGAGAAAGCGTAAGTTCGAGCAGGCAGTCCCTGCGAGACTGAAAGCTGATGCAGAGCACAGGTATACGCCCGCGCATCGTTAAGCGGTCATCAGAGGTCGTAGACGTGGTTCGCCGATTCCCGGAACCACTCGACCAGTTTGCCGTCAGGATCGTCCGAGAGCACGATGTCCAGGTGTCCGCGAGGATGCCGCCGAGGTTGGCGCAGACCGAGGTCTTGCCCACGCCGCCCTTGGTGCTGACCACACCGTATTTCTTCGCCATAGTGTCACCTGCAATTCAGTCCGTTCAAATCATGCAGGTCATGCCGTAATATCAACCGCCCCAAACGCCCAACATTTAACATAATATACATTATGACCCAAACGCGGTCTCGCTACCTGCCAACTGTCACTCAGATTGGGAAATATCATATCGCTTCATCTTCTCCCACAGGCTCTTGCGGCTGATGCCTAGGCTTGAGGCTGTCTCTACGATGCGCCATTGATGTTGTTCTAATTTCTCTTGCAGCAGGTTCTTCTCATATTGCTCCATCGCTTCCTTTAGATTGACCTGTTCTGACGAAATCCCATGTTCATCTCCTCCTGATGCGCCGAATTCTCTCGGTCCGAGCACTTCCTGCGGCGATAGAATACAGGCGCGCTCTACTGCATTCGAAAGTTCCCTCAAGTTGCCAGGCCAGTGCTGCTTTTCCAGATAGCGTAGAGAAAGCGGCAGAATCAAACGCCGCTCTTTATGTTCATGGAAATAATTTTCGACAATCCGGTGCGCCAACCAACTAATATCCTCTTTTCGCTCTCGCAAAGGCGGTATATGGATATGCGCGACATTTATCCTGAAATAGAGATCTTCTCGAAATTCCCCGTTGGCGACCATCTTCTTCAGGTCTCTGTTGGTTGCATAGACTATGCGAAGATCGACGGGTATCTGCTCCTCGCTTCCTATTCGTTGTACCTCTCTCTCCTGTATGCTGCGCAATAGTTTTGCCTGCATCCTTGGCGAGGTCTCCCCGACCTCATCGAGAAACAGTACGCCGCCGCTTGCCTGTTCAAACACCCCTCGCCTGGACTTCGTCGCTCCTGTGAAGGCGCCTTTTTCATGACCGAACAGTTCGGCTTCAAGAAGTTCTTCAGGTAACGCTGCACAGTTTAGGGCCACAAAGGGTCTGTCTGTGTCTTGATTGGACCTGTTTGCGAAATACCTTGCTGCATACTCCTTGCCGACACCTGATTCACCGGTAATCAAGATATCCACCTTGTGATCCGCCAGGCGGTCCAAGGTGCTTTTGATTTGTCTCATCTTGGTTGATACGCCAAGCACCGTGCTGCTTTGCTCCGCATCGCCGAAAAGCGCGGGCGAGACCTCCCTCAGCTTGTCCAACAATTCGTCAAGGTCGAATGGTTTCGTGATGTAATCGTTTGCGCCCAATTTCAAGAGACTGACGGCCTGATCGATAGTGCCATAACCGGTAATGAATATTGTCGGAGGTGGTATCTTGTCTGCATCCAGGATACTGCTGAAGAGTTTGTCGCCACTCATGTCCGGTAAGCGTATGTCGGTGATCAGTGCCGCGTATTCCGTACTTAACAGTGACTCAAGCGCTTCGTTCGCATTATTAAAACAGACACATTCGATATCTTCGATATTGAATCGTTGACGGAGCGATGCGCGCATGATTTCGTCGTCTTCAACAAGACATAAGCGTGTAGAATTACTCACATTCTCTCCCCTATCGGTAATTCCACCTTGAATCTTGTCTTTCCATTCTCGGATCTAACTTTAATCTTTCCATCAAGCAGATGAACAAGTTGATAGCTAACCCATAATCCCAATCCGTTTCCGGTGGCTCCGTCCGCAAAGGGTTCGAACAAATGCATCATGCGCGCTTTTGGGATTTCCGGTCCTTCATTTTCCACTCTCATACTTAATATACCGTTCTTCGAATCTACCAAACATTGTACCATACCTTTTTCGTTTGAGGCCTGAACGGCATTTAAGGACAAATTGATAAGAAGTTGTCTTATCGGTGTCGACGGCAAGGGTATGTTGTCTGTAATTTCATTTCCCCAGACCAGCTCAATACCCTTTCGATTGACGTCCGGAAGCAATAATGTGCGTATGTCGTCAATATCCTTGGGACTCAGGCTGTGGCTTCGTGGATTCGCTTCTACAAGCAGGGCTGAGACGGTATCGCGTATTTGCTGTAAGCCGCGCTCTATCAGCGAAAAGGTCTCTCGCCCGAGATCATCGGTTTCGCTATAGTGTCTGAATGTATTGAGCGCATTCAACATGCCTCCCAGCGGATTGTTGATTTCATGCGCAACACCGGCCGCCAGCCGGCCGACCGCGGCAAGGCGCTCTGAAGTGAGCATATTGTTCTCCAACTGCTCTTTTTCCTCCAGCTCCAGCAGCATTTTCTGAAAACTGACGCCTAACTGACCAATCTCGTCATCACCCAGGCGGAGATTACATACGATCTCCTCCGGCTTTTCGTGTCCGACCATTGACATGCACTTGGCGAGTTGCCCCAACGGTGATACCACCCGATTTCCGAGAAACCACCCCAACGGCAGTAACAATACGGTCACCACCAGGGCTGACATCACCACTCTTTCGACGATGGAGATAAAGCGGGGCCAAAACAAGGACCTATCGTAGCCGACAATCAGAGTCCCTATAGCCACACCATCAGTCAGCATGGGCAGGATTACGTAAAGCCGTTGATCATTCTTATGTTCGTATGAGCGGGGATCCAGGTTTCCAGTTAACCGGAGCGCCTCTACCTCGACACGCGCTAGCTCAGCGCCATGTGAACGCAGCGGTGTGGTGACCGCCAGTTCTCTTGGGTGATTCGACACATAAATCAAGCCATCTCTATCGAGCACCACGAGAAGCCGGCTCGATGCTTCGCCTGGCCATCCCTCTGCCGCCTGCACCAGACGGTAAGCACCCCAAAGATCATCATGCAACATGGCGTTCGGAAGGCTGTTTGATAGAACGCTACCGATCTCTACGGCGTTATGGAAAGCCTCTTCCCTGAGCTCTTCGTAGGCCCGCCAGGTTAGCGCTAGGGTCACGACGCTGGCGGTGATGAGAATTACCAAGGTGAGTATAAACGGTACTTTCACCCGGTAGCTTATATCGCCAAGCATCATATTCCCTTCTCCACAATCCCGATCGAATACGCAATGCTGTCATACAACGCCTCGTTACCGACCACGAAACCGTCCAGATTCAGCCTTTGCAGGATTTTAGATCCCGTATTGTCGGAAGACATATGAATCAGCACATTCCTCAGATTTTCAGCGCGCTGTTGAGCAAGATTCCGCCGGATAACCAACGGGGGAAAGCCATATTCCGGGGATTTGGAGACCACCCTTGTGCGTTTTGATAACTCAGGATCCTTTTCGGCAAGTGTTTCCCAAACGTAGCTATCGACAGCCCCGCCTTGCGCCACGCCATCGGCTACCGCCTTAACCACATCCCGGTGTGACCATGTGAAAAACGTCTTGGCAAAAAAATGTTTGGGATCGATGCCTAGGCTTATCAGACTGAGCTGCGGATAGAGATAGCCGGAGTTGGAATCCGGATCTGAGTAGGCGAACACTTTTTTCTTCAGATCCGTCAACTTCTGAGTCTTGGTGTCTGATGAGGGAACAATAATGTACGAATGGTATAAAGGCTTCCCCTTGAACAGGGGCACATTCAGCAATTCCAGTTCATCCCTGTGTCTTAAATAGGGGGATCCGCACAACCAGGCGGCATCCAAATCACCGGCTAACAGGAGATCGGTTACCTCCCGGTAGGTTCGTCGCTGTACGATTTCCACCGGGGCCTGCAGATGATTGGCGAGGTAGATCCGCCAATCATTTACGAACGAGGTCCCTTCAGCGAAAATCACGGATGTTAAACCGATCCTATATCCTTTCGCCCCATCCGCTAAAGCGTTAGAAGTACTGGAAACAGATAGGACCGTAATTACACATACGGCCAGCATCACTCGGATACTAGTGTACCTCGTCATAAATACTGTAACCTTTGTGTAATAGATCAGCCGATAACAGATCCACCCCCGCTTCCCGTGCGAACTTTTCGCTGACCACGACAGCCGATGCACCACCGGTTTTCACTAGATTGTGCAGATGCCTTCGATCCGATACCCCGCCGGAAATCCAGATATCCAGCGGAGTTCCGCGGACCTTGTCAAGCATCTCAAGATCCAGGCCTTTGGCGTCGAACTCTGCTGTCTCCGAATGCAGCCACAAGCACGGAAAGCCCATGGCTAGGGCTAAGGCCATCGCCTCAGTCAGGGAAATATCTTCATTGCTTAGTCGCCACGCTCGAAGGCTTGCCGTATCGGGCGTATAGAAGGAAAAACCTTCTCCGTTGGCCGGACCCGGGAAACAATAGTTAGTTTGCGGGCGGTATAGGCTCAACTTAGGGACCCAGTCGAGCTCAGGCCAGCGATCCCTGAGTTTGGCGACTGCTTCCAATCCTTCGTTTGACACCCATTGGCAGGCCCTCTCCTCAAGCCAGATCCTATCCCTTTCCGGGTCTCCCGCCGATATCACGGCATGTTCGACAGGCATTTGTCGAAACGCCTCAATGCTGCAGTGGCATGGGTCGAGAACCACGGCATCGGCTCCGCGCATCCATTCGGATGCGCCCTCTTCCCCCGTTGCGGAGCTTTGTCCATGCGTTACGAATAGCTCGGTTTTTTCCTTCATTGCCTACCCTGTATCAGTCGTGCAGGAGGTTTTCCCAGAATGATACATGTTCCTGGCGCCGTCGGGCATCCCCATCTCGCGCCCGGCATGCAATTTCCCTTGCTACCGCAGCATCCACTTTGGCCGCCAATTCCTTAAAGGCCCGGGCCACTTCCCCCTCTGATTTAGCGATAACCAAAGGATGTCCATTGTCGATATGGCACTGCCCTTCGGGATCGAACGGTATCCCTCCCAGAAAAGGAATGTGTTTACGTTCCGCCAATGCTGCCGCTGCACCATCGGGAAAGAGATCCTGTGACTCGCCGCAGCAGGGACAGATATATCGATCCATGTTCTCGACAAGGCCGAATACCGGAATGTCCAGATCGTGGAACAGCGCCACGCCACGGGCGGCATCCACCAGCGACAACTTCTGCGGCGTGGTTACAAGCAGCGTACCCGTTATTGGGATCTGTTCGAGAATCGTCAATGGCACATCACCGGTGCCTGGCGGCAAATCCACCAACAACATATCCAGCTCCGGCCAGGCCAGATGCCGAAACATCTGTATTAATGTCTGTGCCACCAACGGTCCCTTCCAAACCAGCGCTGCTTCGGGAGGCAGTTGATTGCCAACCGATGCTGTCCAAACACCATGATTCCGCACCGGTATGGCTCGTCCATTAGCATCAATGGAGAGCTGTGTATCGGCGCCCATCATACGGGTGATGGAAGGTCCGTAAAGGTCGGCATCCAGGATGCCGATACGTTTACCCATCTGGGACAGGGTACAGGCCAGATTCACCGTTAGCGTCGATTTTCCGACCCCGCCCTTGCCACTGGCCACCAGGACTATGCTCTCGACTCCCTCAACAGGCTGATGCGGTTCGGCATACCGGGAATCAGGGGCTGCGGCACCCGAACCGGATTGCACGAAGCGGGGGAATTCGGGCGACTTACTCATAATCCACGCTCTATCCTCTCAGACAGCTTGAGCCGGTCGGAAATCTTCCTTGCCAGGTCATGAAAACAAGCTCCCCTACCCTTGCTCGCTTTTGCTGTCGGATAACCGTTATCCGCATCCAAGGCTATCCCTGGCGCAAAGGGTAACGAGGCGAGTATCGGCACCCCGGTCATGGCGGAGAGTTCATCGGTCCCGCCGTTACCGAAAAGGGTGCGGGTCTCCCCGCATTTCCGACAACTGAAGCCCGCCATGTTCTCCACCAGTCCAAGAGAAGGAACGGCCAAATCGGCAAACATCTCCAGGCCTCGTCTGACATCGTCGATGGATACCTGCCCCGGGGCGGTAACCGTAATCACTCCTGACAGCGCCACATATCGGGCCACCGCGAGATGGACATCGGATGTGCCCGGCGGTAGATCCACCAGCAATATATCCAGATCGCCCCAGGCAATGTCACTAAACAGTTGAGGTAGTCCCTCGTCGATGAGAGAGCCACGCCATATCAATGCCTGCTCCCCCGGCAGAAGCAGACCCAGGGACATCATGCGTACACCAAATGCCTCTTTGGGTTCGATTCGGCTGCCCGCTTCCGTGATTTCAGCTCGCCCCTCCACACCCAACAGGGTCGGTACGGAAGGACCATAGACATCCGCATCTAAAAGCCCTACCGCTACGCCTTGCTCAGCCAGCGCCACGGCAAGGTTCACCGTGAGTGTCGATTTGCCGACCCCGCCCTTGCCGCTATGAATACCCACCACGTGACGAATCCCGGGCAGGGATTGTCTCTTGGCGATCGAGCGAGGACGGGGCTTGACCACTACCCGTTCAACACCCGGCAGGGTCTCAACCAGAGGCGCAATCGCTTCAGCCAAGGATGCCTGAGCGCCGTCAGGCATATTCTCGGGATCCAACAGAATCCGAACCGCGCCGCCGGTGGCGACCACATCGTAGACCTGGCCGGCACTCACCAAGTCCGGACCATCCACGCCTAGCTGAACACGGCGCAGTTCATCCAGCACCCGTTCTTCCAGTTCTTGCATCAATATTCGGTATGAAGGGTTCGCGGACATCGGGACTTTAGGTTTCTCTCAACATTTCAAGCCACGCATCATCAAGTTCCTGCTCATTCCTGCACATTTGACAACACGCCATGCCGGGTTCTTCGGCAATGAACGGCATGTCGCATTGACGGCAAGGCCGCTGCTGAAGACAGAGCAGTGAATGGCGCTCCGATTTCATCGATTCGAAACGGGTGAGGCCGCTGGCGGTGATTGCCTTTTCGGGACAAATGCGTAAGCACAGGGTACAGTCCGTGCATAACATCGGGTCGAAACTGAGCTGGCGTGTTTGCTCGGTCTCGATGGCCCGCAAAGCCCCCGTGGGACACCTCACCCCGCATGAAAGACAGCCACTGCAACTACCGCTGAGCGTTCGCGCCGGCCATGAATAGCTTGCTCCCGCTTGCCAGGGAATCCTATCCACACGTGAGATAAATGCCTGTTGGTAGGGTGATGCGCGTTGTGGATACTCCCTGGCCTGATAAAAGGGCAACGCCTGCTCGTCACCCTCACCCTGCTCAGATCCAGGAACCAGCCAGTCAACCGCTTGAGAGACGGCCTTAGCCCCTCCGAGCCTGAGAAAATCACGCCGGCTAACGTGACGCTGATCCTGGTGGAGACGCCCATCACGCTCTTCGACTGGATGAGGAAAATCACCAATCACCGGCGCTGCATCGCCCAGCCAATCCTGTAGCAACAGCCGGAGCGATGCCACATGCGCGCGCGCATCACCCAGGGTACAGCGCTCGCAGTTGTTCAGGCCATGAAGAGAGAGGCCCTTCACACCCTCTGCCCTCGAGGCGGCAATCAATCTTGCGTCAAGCACTGTATGACAAGGGATGACGATACCACCGCCATCATCGCTGCTTCCCCGGCAGTGCAGATCTATCGCTTCCCGCCCAGCCAGCGCCCTGAGGAAGCGCTCCGGAACAAATCCACCGGAACAGAAAACGCCTGCCTTGCAGGACGGCAGGCAGCTGTTGCAGCC
This sequence comes from Candidatus Thiodiazotropha sp. (ex Epidulcina cf. delphinae), assembly GCA_025656455.1. Lineage (GTDB taxonomy): Bacteria > Pseudomonadota > Gammaproteobacteria > Chromatiales > Chromatiaceae > Thiodiazotropha. The sequence goes on from JAHXHS010000019.1 coordinate 72,824, forward strand.
GGTGCATCTATTAACATCGAGATCGACGCTGTCCGGTGTCAATGTCAATGCGCCTGTGGGGCAGCTATCGCGGCAATCCGTACAATGCGCCATCCTGCCACGCAGATTGATGCATAATTCTTCGTCGATGATCAACTCGGAGAGCGCAAGGAATCGATCTGCCTGATCGCGACCGTTCAGGCGCATGCAGTACTCCCTTCCGGCCTGTCTGGATGCGCTTGGCGAGGTGACTTTCTGCCGAGCCAATGGGTCAATGCCACGGCGCTGACCAGGTTGGTCGCGAGGGGCACATTATTGATATCACATGCCCGGTAGAAGGGCGTGATATCGGGTTCGTCCAAGGCAGGGTTTTGCGCATCGCGGATAAAGTAGACGGCTCTGACCGAATGCGTGCAGACCAATCCGCAGAGTTGTATCTCTCCACCTCGCTTTCCGGAAAACAGGTGAGTGACTTCGAGATCGAGCGCCTGCTCGATGGCTTGACCGGTTTCGGTTGTGGCCAGAAGCCGGTACTCCTGAAAAACATGGATCTGTTTTTTCATCAGCTTGATGAGATCAGGCGTTTTACTCTCATGCGCAATCAAAATAACGGTTTTACCTGCTCCTGCCATCTATATCACCTCATTTTCCCGTGAGTCTCATGTTGACGAGGTACAGCTCATAACCCCGAAGCCTTGCGGAAATCAGCATCATAGTCGAGGTGTTTAGGTCGGCGTTGATTCAGCTCAACCAGCTCCCGCAGGCGGCGGCGATCAACAATCTGCACCAATTCCGCCCACAGGGCCTGCTCCAGGATCTGTAAAAGCTTTTCATAGAAAGGGTGTAGCGCCGCTTCGGCGGCGCGCCGGCACCAACCGGGACCCCAGGGGCCCAGTTGCTCATCAAGAAAGCGATTGCGTTGCGTTTTATAGCCATCCGCCCGGGATATATCGGCTACAGTCAAGCTCTCTGATTCAGCTTCAGCGAGAATTGCGTAAAAGCCCAGCATGGTGCCGATATGATCGGGAAATTCCCCACTCAAGCGGCGTTTGTAGTCCCAACCGGCCTGGCGGTAGGCAGTGAGCGCCCGATCAGCGGGTTCCTTGAACATACAGCCGGTCTCAAACACGGATGCGTAGGGGCTGACGCTTCCCGGCGCAACAAACAGCCCCGTGTACTCCTCATCCAGCGTTTCAACAAGGCTCTCTGCCGGAACAGCATAGAATTCCTCATCGAATATCAGGCCGAAAGCCTTTAAGGGCTGACGCAGCTCACCACGAATCCGCTCAGCAAACGCCAAGTCGACCTCCTCCTCGAGACAGCGGCTGAAGAAACCGAAGACCCCTGCCAAGGCGCTCGCTTCCGCTACTCTGCCTGCAAGCAGATCGCCCTGACGGATTGTCTTGGATACGAAAGTGGTTGTTGATTGCATCATCAGTTACCCGTTGTTTGTTGCGCTTCACCGACAGATTGTTTGTCAGGGATCTCATGAATTAACCCGCAGCATGCCATATTCTCAGTTTATCCGCCCCGCTTGCGAGAAATGCGGGTCAATGGCCGCTCATCTGCAACACAGGTTCAGGCAGGTTGTCCCAGTCGACGTCCACTTCCTTGTGCTTTTTACGATGGATATCGCCGGTATAGGCGTAACGCAGGGTCTCCTGATAATCTTCCAGAGCCGCCTCGATACTGACCTTGGTATCTCCGTACTTATCGCCCGGTTGTGCCTTGGAGACCTTGACCAGGGTGTCATACCACCCCTGTGATCCACCGATCGGATCAACCGCCAGGCGGATGATCGGATTGGGATGAACACCCTTGTCATTCCACCACACATTGTTGGCGATATCCGGATCACCGCCCTGCGCCCACTCAGCGGGTTGCAGCTTATTCTTGAGTTGGGCGAGACGACCATAGGCGCTATGCCCGCAGGCAGTGGAAATGGCGACTACATCCGGGTGCACGCCTTCCGTGACATGCGCCCGCGTCACGATATATCCCAATGAGGATGAGACGCGGATCAGATCGCCGTCCCTGATGCCACGCGCCGCGGCTGATTTCGGATTCACCCAAGCCGGGTTTTTGTGATAAAGCTCTGCCAAGTATTTGACTGACGCGGTACGACTCTGGGTATGTACATTGACCTTGAAGGTGGTCAGCACCAGTTCACTTGGCTGTTTGTCACGGGAAGGGAGACGCTTGTAGACCGGTAAGGGATTGAAGCCGTACTTTCTATAACTCTCCTTGTATAGCTCGATGCGGCGGGAGGGGGTTCCGAACCCTACCCTATTCTTGCTATCCATCCGGATGCCGATGGCATGCCCATCCTTCGTAATCGTGCCGTTTTCATCGATCTCCGCTCCCTGCATATCGGCATCGGCTATCTCCTTGCTGTAGAGCCCATAGTCGGGATCGACTTCATTGCCGTTGCGGTCGACGATTTTCGCGGTTCGCTTGTCGACCTCCCCATAGATGGGCCAGACGCCTTTTTTCTTCATGAACTCCCAGCCCCCATCCTCCTTTAAGCCGGGTATGTTGTCGAAATGGGCCTTCATCCAGTCTTCCACCGTGTCGAAGGCGAAATATCGCTTCGCGCCCAATGAGCCGTCCGGGTCGACTTTATGGATCACGTCGATCAAGGATTGACGAAATTCCTGGGTGCCGCCCAGCGGCTCAATTACCGGCTGGCGAATGGAGAGACAAGGATAGAGGCCGCTCGGCATTGATTCCGGATCGTGGCGTTCGAGATAAGTCACGTCGGGGATGATAAGATCCGCGAGCTCCGTGGTCTCAGACATATAGGGACTGAATGAGACCAAAAACGGCACCAGCGCTTCATCCTTCAAGAAGTGCTCCCACACATGACTTGACGGATAGGTATAGACCGGGTTGTCGTAATAGCTCATCCAAACCGACACCTTGGCCTCGCCATTCATCACCATATAGGGGGCATGTGTGGAAACATGGTGCGAGGCCAAGGGATAGAGAGGAGGCGCCGCAATCGGGCTCGGTGTCTTGCCTTTGGCCGGCGTGGGTTCTGGTTGTGGCCAACCCATGCCTCTGGGCAGACAATACCCCCCCTTTTTCTCCACATTTCCGGTGATCACATTGATCATATGGATCGCCGCCTCCTGATAAGCGCCCCAGAGATGTTTACAGGGCCCGCGATATGAGAACGTGGTCGCCGGTTTGGTGGAGGCGAATTCATGGGCGATTCGGCGGATATCCTTGGCCGGGACACCGGACTCATCCTCCGCGAATTCCGGCGTGTAAGGTTTCAGGTGTTCAATCAGTTGCTCCGCCGTTACATTCGTCCAGTCACGAATAAAGTCTGCATCATAGAGCCCCTCTTTCATGATCACATGGCAGATGGCCAGGGCAATTGCCGAGTCCGTGCCCGGATAGGGAAAATAGGCCTCATCCGAAAAGCCGGCAGTATTGGACATGCGCACATCGAAGCTGACCAGTTTGGCCTTGTTTCCCACGACACCGTCCACCAATCGTTGGGCATTGGGGTTCATGAAATAAGCGGATTCCAGAATATTGGAGCCGAAATTCAGGATGTATTTGGTGTTGGCCCAATCACAGGATTCAATATCCGGACCCCAGGATGACTCAAGCCCGACCTTTTTGGATGATTCACAGATATTGGTGTGGTTCAGCATGGTGTTGGAACCCAATGCATGCATGAAACGTCCGACCGTGCCACCGTTGCGATCACGCCCCCATTTGAACACGATTTCGTTCAATATGCCGGGATCCTGCGTGGCCTGGGACCGGTCAATCACCTCGCGTAATTTTTTCGCCAACAGGGTTGTCGCTTCATCGTAAGAGATCCGTTTCCACTTGCCTTCGCCACGCTTACCCGTACGCAGCAAAGGCGTCATGATCCGGTCAGGATCGTAGACGTGCAGGAATCCGGCATTGCCTTTGGCGCACAACTTGCCTCGGGTATTGGGATGGTCCATGTTGCCTTCGAGTTTTACGATACGGCCCTTCTCGATATAGGCCATGCCGCCATCCTGGATATTGCAGGCGAGGCAGGTATAAGGCACAGCCTGACGTTCCTCCCCGGTCATGGGGGAGAAGTCCTTGTCTCCCAGCGCCTCTTCCATCGCCATCAGGCGGCGACTGCCAAAACCCACAGCGCCCGACGCAGCCCCCAACGCACTACCGAGTTTGATGAAATCGCGACGGCTGTATTTGCATGATTCGCTCACCTACATCTCCTCAGAAATCGATCTGGGTAAGCTGTCCGGCGTAGATCAGCACTTCCCTGAAGGTATAAGCGCCCACCGCACTCAATACCGCGGCCACCGTCAGCACCGTCGGTTTTCTCCCCAGTTTCGGCACCGCGATCATTGCCAGTGGAATCAATATCCCTATCAGAAAGGTCAGTCCCCAGTAGCTGAATCCGAACTGTCGATTGATAATCTCCCAGGCCTGCTGTTCCTCACCGGTGCCATAGTTAAGCACGACCCATTCAGCGAGAAACAGGGCGAACGTGACGCCGAGAGAAATATAGAGAAAAACATGCAGAAATTCGGAGGCTTTCTGGTTGAGTTGACCGCGCGACAGCTGTGTGACCGCAACCACCGCAGTCCCTGAACTCATCGACAGGATGACGAAGAGCAAGGGAATGGTAGGATTGTTCCACAGCTCACGGGTCTGGTTGACCATCAGGTCCAGGCCGGTATAGAGCGGCATTGATAGTGCGAGGAGCGATCCCAGAATACCGGTGGTTCGCATCAGTCCGGCGTTTTCGTTCGTCGATGCGAAAATAAATCCAATAATGCAAAGGCCGAACAAGGGCAAAAAAAGCGATCCCCATGATATTGGAGAGGTCCAGTGAAAATAGATGATCGGATAGAAAAAACGACCCGGTTGCCCTAAATCGGTTATCAGCAGAGGTAGGCATATCACAAGCAATACCAATGAGATAACCATCCCGACCTTCTGGAACGGCAGCATCGATTTTGCGGCTCCGTTAAAAACACTCCCGAAGACCGCAGGCGCGGCGGCATAGACAAAGGTCATTCCCGCCGTGCCGATCAAGAAAAAATAGACGACGATATCCAAACCCCAGGGGGCGATGCTGTATCCCATGTACTCAAACATGACTCATCCCTTATAGGACCCCTGAAAAGAACTTGCTGCCGCGGTTATGCCGATAGAACGCATCCGCGTCGGAACGCGCCGCAGAAGATTGCGGTGAACTGAAGACCTGCTCGGTCTGTGCGCGATCCGGCTTGATGTAATAAACCTGCGGATGGGTGCCTTTCTCGGGTTTCAGGACAACGGTTTTATGACGGGAAACAAGGTGCGATACCTCGCTGTCCGGATCGTTGAGATCGCCAAAGATCCGGGAACGTCCCAGACAGGTCTGCACACAGGCAGGCGTGAGCCCTTTTTCGACACGATGATTACAAAATGTGCACTTATCCACGACGCCGCCGATCCTGACGCGATCACGGTTTTTCGGCAGCACGTGACGGGCGTTATAGGGACAGGCGGCAATGCAGGTGCGACAGGCGATGCAGCGATCATAACGCTGCAATACAAAACCGTCCTCGTGCTTGTATGTCGCTTCTGTCGGACAGTTTCTGACACAGGGCGGGTTGTCGCAGTGATTGCACAACCGGGGCATGAAATGGCGCTTGGTATTCGGGTAGCGGCCGGTGTCCTTGACTTTGACAATGGTGCGCCATACCCCCAGCGGCACATCGTATTCAGCCTTATCCGCGCAGACACAGGACATACAACCGATACAGCGGCGCAGGTCGATAACCATCGCCCAACGCTTCTTACCGGGCACGCCTAGGGAAGGTTCCGCCTGGAGACCAACGGGCATAGGATTTTTTCCTCACTACTGGGTAAGAACCGAAGCCAACCTTGAGGTTCAGTGGCATAAGCACCCTATGTGACTCGGTTTGACCTCAGACTCTGTGACGATACATGAGCACTTCCCATACCACAATTTGAGTAGGGCTTATATCTATTTGTTTAATATGGGATTTATTGATCTTGAGTCCAATATTCAAGCTTAATCAGGCCTAGCCATGTTACCAAACGGTGACAGTAACAGTGTTGATCATTTGTAATGCATTGTTTTATATATAAAAATTTCTATAGGGTCAAGCATTTTTAAATGCTACCTGTTGGTAACATTTCAGCGACTGAACCTTGAAGGGAATAGGGGGGGATTCCTTTTCGTCCCCCAGGCCCATGCCCGAGCCAAGATAAATCGATCCCGCACATCGCTCTCTCGATTGGACAAAAGGGCAGAGGCAGAGGTTACTGGCATGTAACATACCCCTTTTCGCCTCTCGTGTTACTATTTAGTAACATGATTTAGTGTAGGTAAACCACTGCCTCAGGCGGTGAGACACGAAGAGGTTCTGCCGTGCCGGTGTGGCTGGTCCAGGCGGGGAGTTCGATACTGATGCCTTGTGAGACCCTGATATGGATTGACCTGTTAACTATTGCTGCTTGTTTTCATCTTTTTCCTACTTTCTTCAATAGGTTAGGCTCTGATCATGCACTGCATGCCGTTGTTCGTATTGTTGATTGTTTTCACCACGAAGGACACGAAGAGCACGAAGGGGTCATAGCACGAATCGCTTCATCCCAGACTTCGTGTCCTTCGTGTTCTTCGTGGTAAAACCACACAGGCATCCGTGCATGGCTAATAGGGATTCAATGCCTCGCCATTTGGGCTGAGACGCTTGAGCAGGTCAATCCATGATGTCTACGAGGAAAAGAAACGCTCGCCAAGCTCGCAAAGGATCCTCAGACTCTGTCTTCTTGGCGTACTTTGCGAGCTTGGCGAGAGAAATGATGTATGCCTGGCCAGTTGTGGCAAACCAGGATGACAGCGTGCCGGTGCGGAAAAGTGAGCGGCAGCCCTGATTTGGGGGCTTTCATCTACTACCCGCTCTGCGGGTAGTAGGGGTAATGCCTGCCCCGGCAGATCTATCTGTCTCGAGGCTCCCGTTTTTGCATGATCAATGGCTCCAGGAGATCTATCGGCAAGGGAAACACCAGGGTATGGCTCTTGTCACCCGCCACTTCGGTCAAGGTTTCAAGATAGCGCAATTGGATAGCTTGGGGTTGTTCGGAGAGGGTTTTAGCGGCCTCCACCAGCTTCTTCGCGGCCTGCTGCTCCCCTTCCGCATGGATCACCTTAGCGCGCCTGGCGCGCTCGGCCTCCGCCTGACGGGCAATGGCGCGAATCATGCTGTCATCCAGGTCGACATGTTTGATCTCCACATTCGACACCTTGATGCCCCAGGTATCGGTCTGCTGATCGAGTATTTGCCTGACATCGTTGTTCAACCGCTCACGCTCGGCCAGCATCTCATCCAGTTCATGTTGTCCCAGCACAGAGCGCAGGGTGGTCTGGGCCAGTTGACTGGTGGCCACCATGTAATCCTCGACCTGAATGATCGCCCTCTCTGGATCGAGCACCCGGAAGTAGACCACGGCATTGACCTTAACCGAGACATTGTCGCGGGAGATGACGTCTTGTGAAGGCACATCGAGAACGATGGTGCGCAGATCCACGCGCACGAACTGTTGTATCACCGGGATGATAATGATCAGGCCGGGGCCCTTCACCCGCCAGAAACGACCCAGCATGAATACCACGCCACGCTCATATTCACGCAGAATCTTGAGCGCCGAGGCCAGAAACGCGGTGATGAAAAATAAAATAACCGCATAGACATAGAGTGTCATAACCGTTTCTCCTTATCGATCGGTGATACTTCCAATACCAATCCTTCTCTGCCGGAAATGCGCACCGGCTGATGCTTCCGTAGGGGTCGATCAGAATGTGCATGCCAGACTTCACCGTGCACCCTCACAGCACCATAACCGGTAAAATCCTCCACCACGAGGCCTTCGCTACTCAGCAACTCCTCACGACCACTCACTACCGGCCGATGGCGGGATTTCAGGGCCATGCCGACGATGAATACCGATAAAAAGGCGCTGCTTACCGCCACAACCAAAATAAGCGGCAGAGAGATCCCGAATCCTGTCTGGTCGGTATCTATGAGAATCAGCGAACCGAAAACAAACGCAACCACACCGCCGATACCCATGGCCCCGAAACTGGGCACGAACGCCTCTGCTACCATCAATGAAAGACCAAGCAAAATCAGTGCGATGCCGGCATAATTGATCGGTAGAACATGAAATGCATAGAGCGCCAGGAACAGGGAGATGGCCCCGACTGTGCCGGGGACGATCGATCCGGGATTGGCGAATTCATAAATTAGGCCATAGATACCGATCAGCATCAGGATATAGGCCAGATTCGGATCGCTGATAATGGAGAGCAGTCGGTTTTGCCAATCGGGCAAGAGTTTCTCCAGAACCAGTGCCTTGGTATTCAGCACCTTGCTGCCGAGCGGGAGTTCGACCTGATAACCATCCAGCTTGACAAGCAGTGACTTCAGATCGGCGGCAATGATATCGATCACCCCTTCCTCAAGCGCCTCCTCGGCCGAAAGGCTGGCAGCCTTGCGCACCGCCTGTTCGGCCCAGTCTGCATTGCGGCCGCGTAACGTTGCCAGGCCACGGATATAGGCAGAGGCATCGTTTACCACTTTTTGCGTTTTCGCATCGGATGCCGGCGCTCGATCGGCGCCCTCCTCCCCTTCAGAATCACTTTCCGGCATGGGTTTAGGCACGCCACCCAAAGTCACCGGTGTAGCGGCGCCCAGATTGGTGGCCGGCGCCATGACGGCGATATGGCTGGCATAGAGGATATAGGTCCCGGCGCTGGCGGCGCGCGCGCCGCCCGGCGCCACATAACCAACCACTGGGACCTGTGAGGCAATGATGCGTTTGATAATGGCGCGCATCGAGGTATCGAGTCCTCCCGGCGTATCCATACGCAGCACCACAAGTTCGGCGGAGCGTGATTCGGCTTTATCGAGGGAACGTTCGATATAGTCAGCGGTTGCCGGTCCGATGGCGCCGGATATTTCCACAACAAATCCCTTGTGGCCGTTTTCCGTGGCGTAAAGCGGACTGAAGCCGCCGGACAGCAGGCTCAACAAGAACAGAAGTGACAAGGACCATCGAGACACAGACCACCTCGCAGTATTACATCCCTATTTTAGTACCTGTGCGGATTCGTGATAAATGATCGAAATGTCAGGGGATAGTAAAGGGTATGATATCTCTATAATATTTATGTATTACAACAAGATATATATCTTATTTAAATATTTAGTTAACTTGGCGCCACGTTTTTCACCAATCTATGCAATGGCGTTTGGCGTATCAGATTCCCATCCCACGCACCTGCATCCCTCACTGTCATACAACTGTAACAATATCGGCATAAAGTTGTAAAAAATTCGAGCAAGTCAATCTTGGGTTCTATTTTTTTATGCAGACAAAAAAACCATTCGAGGGGTAATCATGAAGAGGATTTTTTTCGTCGCCATTTCGCTGGCCGCAACCACCCTATTTTACACTCTGACAGTCAATGCCGCTGATCGCACCATTATTCAGAACAAAGGCTCCGATACCCTGGTCAATGTCGCCCAGGCATGGGCGGAAGCCTATCGGGACGTTGATGCCAATGTCGCGGTTGCGGTCTCCGGTGGCGGTTCCGGGACAGGCATCGCGGCAATGATTAACGGCACCGTGGATATCGCCAACGCGAGCCGTAAGATGAAGTCGAAAGAGGTGAAAATGGCAAAGGGAAAAGGCCAAAACCCGATTGAACACGTGGTAGGTTATGATGCCCTGGCGGTGTTCATCCATAACAACAATCCCGCCAATTCCCTCTCTTACGAGCAATTGAAATCGATCTTCGGACGTGGCGGCAAGGCCACGAAATGGTCCGATATCGGCTTAAGTGTTCCCGGCTGCAAGAGCGACGAGATCGTCGTGGTCAGCCGTCAGAACAACGCCGGGACCTACGCCTATTTTAAAAAGGCCGTACTCGGCAAGAAAGGGAAATTCCGCCAAGGCACCCTGGACATGCACGGCTCCAAGGATGTCGTGGATCTTGTGGAAAAGACCCCCTGCGCCATCGGTTATAGCGGCCTTGCCTATGCAACCGACCATATCAAGATGGTCTGTATCGCCGACCAGACCGGTGGTGAATGCGTCAACCCAAGCGTCGAGACCGCCAGTGATCGCAGCTACCCCATTGCCCGGCCCTTGTTCATGTACACCAACGGCGAGCCCAGGGGCGCCATCAAGACCTATCTCGATTGGGTCAAGAGCGATACCGGCCAGTGCATCCTGCTGAAAAAAGGTTATGCGCCAAATCGTGATGTGAGCTGCGGCTGAATCATGATTGGGTAACAACGCGGAGCATCAAGCAATGTCCCACCTCGAAGAACGTTTGGAGCGCGACCTCAACAATATCCACGATCGTGTGGCGAAAATGGGGACACAAGTCCAGGAAGCCGTAAAAAACGCCGTTAATGCCCTCCAGACAGGTAATACCAAACTTGCCTACGCAACGGTACTGAACGATAACCCGATCAACCGCTGTATGCGCGATATCGATAAAATCTGCCATCGTTTTTTCGCCATACATATCCCCAGTGGAGGACATCTGCGCCTGCTCTCTTCGGTTATCCGCGCGAATATCGAACTGGAGCGTATCGGTGACTATGCCGTGACCATCGCACGCGAAACGGCACAACTCTCCCAGCCGCCGGGCGGTATTCTCGGTAGGGAACTGGATCGCATCGCCAGTGAAACCATGCTCATGTTGCATCAAGCCATCAAGGCGTTTACCGAACTCAACGCCGATATTGCAAAAAGCACCATGATCATGACCGATGAGCTTGAGTACAATCTGGATGTCGTCTACACCGAGATGATAGCCAATAATGAACGAACCAGGGTCAAGGAAGTACTGGCGACCTTCGTGGTCTTCAACCAATTAAAGCGCATTGCCGATCAGGCAAAGAACCTGTGTGAGGATACTGTGTTTGCTGTCACAGGGGAGCAGAAGGCTCGCAAAAGCCTCAATATTCTCTTTATCGACGAAGACAACAGTTGTCTTAGTCAGCTGGCTGAGGCCATTGGCCGAAAGAACCACCCTCAGACCGGTAATTATCGGAGTGCGGGACGCATACCGGCAGATGCCATAAACCCGAATCTGGTATCGTTCATGGAAAATCGAGGCATCGATTTCAGTCAGGCTCAATTGACAACACTCGATCAACTGACGGCCAAAGAGATCTCAGATCAGCATGTCATTGTCAGTCTTCAGGGAGGCCTCTCCTCCTATCTGCCACAGCTACCCTTTCACACCTCAGGGATCGAATGGGGCCTGGGCGAGATCCCGGAGGATGAAGACGAGCATGAATTTGAGTTGCTGTACCATGAAATCGCAATCTTGATAAAGGACCTGATGGAGTTGCTTCGCGGGGAAGGAGCAAGCTGAAATGTCGGAAATCGATTCACTCCGGGCATCGATGACGACTGACTTCGATAGCCGCAATATGGACTGGTACATCGATAAAATCGTCCAGTTCCTGGTCTTCATCGCAGGCATTTCCGCCATTGTTTTCATCATCGGCATCTTTGCTTTCATCACCCTGGAAGGCTTCGGCTTTCTGCTTGAGGATTTCAGTTTCCGGGAATTTTTTCTCTCTCCATTCTGGGAACCCTCGGACGAGGATGCACCTGAATACGGCATCCTCGCGCTTGTCGCGGGCACCGCAAGCGTTACCGGACTGGCGATGATCGTCGCCATCCCCTTCTCTCTCGGTGCCGCCATATTCATCGGCGAGTTCGCCACGGGTAAGCTTAGAGAGTCCCTCAAGGTGTTGGTTGAACTCCTGGCGGCCATCCCGTCGGTGGTCTGGGGTTTTATCGGTCTTTCCATCATGAATCCGCTGATCATCGATCTCTTCGATGTGCCCGTTGGCCTGAATGTGCTCAATGCCGGCATCATTCTGGGATTGATGGCGGCGCCGATTATGACCTCCATCGCTGAGGATGCCCTCAAGGCGGTGCCGGATCGTTACCGTGAAGCGGCCGAAGCGCTGGGCGCGACCCGCTGGCAAGTGATTTATAAAACCGTTCTGCCGGCAGCGAAAAACGGTCTCCTCGGGGCGGTGCTGCTGGGTATGGGTCGTGGCTTCGGTGAGACCATGGCAGTGCTGATGGCCACCGGCCACGCGGTCAATATCCCAGACAGTCTGTTCGATCCGGTACGGGCGTTGACCGCCACCATTGCTGCCGAATTGGGGGAAACCGCGGTCGGTGCGCCCCATTATCAGGCGCTGTTCACGATAGGGATCTTTCTTTTCATCATCACTTTTTTGATCAACCTGACCGCGGATCTCATCGTTCGCGGTATCCGTAAAGGATAAATCGAGATGTTCGCCGAATCGCCACTCAATGTCCGGAACAAGCGCATCGAAAATCTGTTCCGCATCCTGTTCCTGATGATGACCATCCTGCTGATCATACCGGTGGTCGTTATCCTGGCCACCCTGATCGCCAAGGGGGGGAGCATCATCTCAATCGATTTTCTGTTCACCGATCCCACCAACGGTATGACGGCCGGCGGCATCTTTCCTGCCCTGCTGGGTACGGTGTGGATCGTGGCGGTCGCCTTGTTGGCCTCTGTGCCCCTGGGGGTGGCGGCGGCCATCTATCTGAATGAATATGCCGGCGACAACTGGTTCACTCGCATCATTCAACTCGCCATCATCAACCTGGCCGGCGTCCCGTCCATTGTGCATGCCCTTTTCGGTGTCGGCGCCTTTGTCATCTTTTTCGGATTCGGCACCAGTATTCTCGCTGCCGGCCTGACCCTGGCGATCATGACCCTGCCGGTGGTGATCGTCTCCACCCGCGAATCCCTGCGGGCCGTGCCGCAAGCCTTCAGAGAGGCCTGCTGGAATATGGGCGCCACCCGCTGGCAGACCATCCGCCGGGTGGTCCTCCCCAATGCCGTGAGCGGCATCCTGACCGGCGTCATCCTGGAGGTTTCGCGCACCGCCGGAGAAACCGCGCCGATCATGTTCACCGGTGCTGCCTTTTTCCTGCCCTTTTTGCCACAGAGCGTGTTCGACCAGACCATGGCCCTCTCCCTGCATCTATTCGTCGTCGCCACCCAGGTTCCCGGCGTCCCGGAGAACCTGCCCTTCGGTGTCGCATTGGTGCTTATCGCCATGGTGCTGCTGATGAACAGTATTTCCATAGCATTCCGCATGTATCTGCGAGGCAAGAAGAAATGGTAGATATGAGTATCAATCTGGCTGCCGCCGACATGATGATGGCATCGCTTGCGCAAGGCCCAGTCAAACTCGGCGTCACTGATCTGAATATCAGTTATGGAGGCATACCGGCCCTGCGTGATGTCAACCTGACGGTCAAAGAACATGAGATCTTCAGCATCATCGGGCCCGCCAATGCCGGAAAGACCTCATTTCTCAAGGCATTGAACCGCATGGATACCTTCAACACAAACATGAAGGTAGCGGGTGAGATACTGTTCAACGGGCTGAATGTGCGAAACCTGAAAAACATCTATGCCTTACGCAGTCGCATCGGTGTGGTCTTCCCCTTGCCCGTGGGCCTGCCCCTGACCATCTATGAAAACGTCGCCCTATCCCCCCGTCTGCGCGGGATTAACAAAACCAGCGATCTGGATGTGATCGTCGAACGCTGCCTGACCAGGGCCGCGTTATGGGATGAAGTCAAAGACCGGCTCGACTCGCTGGGGAGCCTGCTCTCGGGCGGACAACAGCAAAGACTGACCATTGCCCGCGCATTGTCGCAAGAGCCGGACCTGTTGATGCTGGATGAATTCTCCATCGCCGTGGATCCCGTCACCACCATGCGCATAGAAAATGTGCTCAAGGAGCTGAAGCAGGACATGACCATCATCCTGGTGACCAACCTGGTCCAGCAGGCCCGGCGTCTTGCCGATCGCACCGCCTTTTTTCTTGAAGGCGAATGCGTCGAAGTCGGCAAAACGGAAGACCTGTTCACCGGCGCAGTGAAAGACCAGAGGACACGGGACTATGTTGAGGGAAAATTCGGCTGAGCCGCAACCCTGAACCCTTGCGAAAGATCCTATGATGACAGCCACAGCCAACACCCTGCAAAACGCCGCCTCGGAATACGCCATCCGAACCACTAGACTCAATCTCTGGTACGGTACGTTTCAGGCCCTGTTCGATGTCGATCTCAATATCAAGAACGGCATGATCACGTCCCTCATCGGCCCCTCCGGTTGTGGAAAATCGACCTTCCTGCGCAGTGTAAACCGGATCAACGAAAGGCTGGATTATGTGCGCATCGAGGGCACCATCGATGTGATGGATAAGAATATCTACGACCCGGATGTGGAACTGGTGCAGGTGCGCAAGCAGATCGGCATGGTGTTCCAGCGCCCCAATCCACTACCCATCTCCATCCGCGACAACATCCTGTTCGGCCACAAGCTCCACGGCAAGGGTAAAAACACCTCTCGGACGGACCAGGAAGAGATCGTCGAGTCTTCGTTAAAGCAGGTCCTGTTATGGAACAACGTCAAAGACCGCCTCAATCAAAAGGGAACGGAACTGTCACTTGAAGAGCAGCAAAAGCTCTGTATCGCCCGCCTCCTACCGGTCAAGCCCAGCGTACTGTTAATGGATGAGCCCTGCTCCGCACTCGATCCAAAAGGTACGGCCGCGGTCGAAGAGTTGATATGGGAACTACGCGGTGAGTACACCATCCTTATCGTCACCCACAACATGGCGCAGGCTAGGCGAGCCAGTGAAGCGTGCATTTTTATGCTGATGGGGAGAGTGGTCGAGCACCAGGCTACAGAAGATCTGTTTGTGATACCTGAAAAAAAAGAGACGGCGGATTATATTGAAGGGCGGTACGGGTAGGTTGCCAGGTTATTAACCCGGCACACGACGGCTGAACATGACCTAATTAAGGTGCCGGGTTAATAATAAACCCCAGTGCCGCAAAAATTATCGGGCTGATGACACAAAATCCATGGCTTAGTGATTAATTAAAGTTATTCTGGCATTGGTATTTTTAATAAGAAAGCTTCCTGTCCAAGGCATACCGGCCATTTCGATACCCTTCAACAAGTGCTTCATCACCCCGATCGCAGCTATGGATGCGGAGCTTTTTCGTCGCTATTCACATCGATTGATTAATTAGCATAGGTAAACCCCCGGCTATGCCGGGGGGACTCGCGTGTGCCTGGCATGACGCACAGGCCGCCGTTCCAGGCGAAGCCTGGGACATGATGGTC
>JAHXHS010000020.1 GCA_025656455.1 Candidatus Thiodiazotropha sp. (ex Epidulcina cf. delphinae)
AAGGGCGCGCCATTCCCGGCGCAACGCGCCTAGCAGCTAACGGCTTAGCGTCTCGCTGATTGGTACAGTTTATACGTTACACCACACTAGCCAGTGGTTAACGCCAAGCACGACAACAATGGAGGTGCATCATGAGTACGCGCAATTCAACCAGCAACTTCTTTTTTCGAAACCACAAGTAAACGCAAGAAGGGCTATCCATCCGAAACCCAAGTCAAACGAGGCTATCGAGTGGTTCACGGTGATAAGGAACTTAACGAAAAGCTTGGCCGTAACGATCCTTGCCCCTGTGGTTCAGGCCACAGATTTTAAGGCGTGTTGCCTGAAATCCGGCAGGTTCGACGGGTCCGTCAGAGACCACTACTTTTAGAGAATAAAACAGGTAACAAAATATGGTTCTCTCATCGTTTTGATATCAAGAAATTGAAAACCGGCGTAAGCCGGTTTTTTTATCTGTAAGAACAACAAGATTCAGGACTCCGTATCTTCCAGGGGAGGTAGTAGCATCTGTAGTTGGTTGATCAATCCGGGAATATCTTCAGTCGAGGTTTTATACAGCAAGGCATGATCGATCTGACCATATTCATGAGCCAGGATGTTGCGTTGGCCGATGATTTCGCGCCAAGGTATTTCCGGATGAGCCGCCTGATAAGCCGCCGATACCCGGCGCGCCGCCTCACCGATTATCTCGATGCTCCGCTCAATAGCCCGCAACAACACCAGGTGGTCTAGTGTAGTGTCTCATACTAATGCACGTTTATAGAGGCCCGCACGGCGCCCAAGACAAGGCGCGACGCGCAGGCAATGGCAGGCCCTTGTCAAGCGGCGTAACGCAGGATTGGGCGCTGTGCGGGCCTCCCTGCGGGCGAGACGCCAAGCCATCGTCCGCGTTGTTGCGTGGCTTGGAAAGGGCGCGCCATTCCCGGCGCCACGCGCCTAGCGGCCAATGGCTTGGCGTCACGCTATAATCGTGCATTAGTATGAGACACTACACTAGGAATGCCGCCAGGTCGCGATGCTCCAGCATGACCTCCACTTCCCTGGCCGCTTCCAGCATATCCCATAAATACGCCGGGTCACGCTCTTCAGGCTGCATATAATACCTCCATGTCTTTTTCGATTGCGTGTCGGCGATAAGGATTCTTCAGGATAGCGGGGGTAGCGATATCCACCTTGCGGCCGCCAAACAGCTTGGCGAAGGCATCCTGGATTTCCACCATGCCACCCAGCGAAGGCGCCGCCCCGCGTTCAAATTCGACCAGCAGATCGATATCGCTATCCGGCCTGAGTTCACCGCGCGCGGCTGAGCCAAACAGCACCAATCGGCGAATCTGGTAGTGCTGCGCCAGCTTTCGCAATGCGGCGCGCGAAATCGCCAGCGCTTCACCGATCACAATTCGGTCACGATTATTTCTCATGGGTTCACTCTTCTGTTTTGCGGCGGGCGCCAAGCGTTGTTTCAATACCTTCTTGGCGATATTGCGTTCCCGCGCGCGCCCGCCACGGATCGCATCCACCAGCGCCAACAATTCATAGAGCTTCGGATCGTTCTTCGCCGCGACAGGCACGGATTGATACAAAGGCGAAAAAGCTTCACCGCGCACTTCCCCTTCCGGATCGGGCCACACGGGTGGCGGCGCATCGTCCACTGTGAAATGACCGGCCAGTGACGGCGTGGCATGGCCCGTCGCCATCCCCCACGTCAGACCGCCCAATTCCGGTGCGAATACATACTGGATCCCGTGCAGGAGAAACTCTTCCAAGTTTTTGATATGTGGACGTATTTTTTTGTTTAGCCTTATCGCCAGACCTGCCCCGATGGCGCGCTTGACCGCAGAATGCACTTCTGAGGGACTCATTCCCAGTTGCAAAGCCAAACGGCTGTAAGACCACACATCTTGTCCCACGGCAACCAGCTTGAGCACTACCAGGATATCCTGCGGCTTAAGCATCATAAGCTATTCTTTATTCGTGAATCGCGAATAAAGAATAGCAAATCTCATTGCAAAAGCAAACTTGATTACCCACCCGGACCCGCAGTTGTCATTTGGCCGAGACATTCCGATGAATGCCGGAATCCAGCAAATTTGGCAGGGGGGTTGAAACTACCCCTTTGTTGAGACCATAAGATGAAAAGAAACTCTCGCCAAGCCCGCAAAGGGTCCTTGGGCAATGTCTTCTCGTCACGCTGAAAACGTCAAACAGTATAGGACACTAGTGTGGTGTAACGTATAAACTGTACCAATCAGCGAGGCGCTAAGCCGTTAGCTGCTAGGCGCGTTGCGCCGGGAATGGCGCGCCCTTTCCAAGCAACGCAACAACGCAGATGACGGCTTAGCGTCTCGCCCGAAGGGAGGCCCGTCAATGCCTCAATCCTGCGTTGCAGCGCTTAACAAGGGCGCTGCCATTGTCTGCGCGCTGCGCCTTGTCTTGAGGCATTGACGGGCCTCTGATTGGTACAGTTTATACGTTACACCACACTAGCATCGAATCAGTCAGCCAACATATTACGGATGTTTCCGGTAGCCATTTTCATCCTATTACAACAAAGAAAGAATCGAACTCTCAATAATCTCTGCGAACAGCCTTTCCATTGGTTCGTAGTTGCAATCCATCCCAGTTTGCACGGCGGCAAAGTAATCCATTTTTTTCGCTTCACTGATCAAACTGAAATCAAGAACAGGCAAGTCTGCCTGCAAGGCCATGATGCTTGCCAAAATGCGAGCACACCGACCATTGCCCTCTCGAAATGGATGTATCAAAATCAATTCAACATGAACTTCAGCAAGCGCTTTAATCACGTCACTACGATTTACAAAATTACAGGGCGTATATTTCGCCAGTTGCTCGGCCTCTACTTTATCCATTTCACTAGAATGAGTAATGCCAAGTTTATTTTTAAGGCTCTTCAGCAAAATTTGTGGGTAATTCAAGACGATAATTGACTCTCGCAAAGTCGCCAAGCACGCAAAGGATCATGGCATTCATTCAACAAGGCGATTGACACTGCGATGAATATCTTTCTTCATTTTCTACCATTCGCCACCTTTCCCTTTGCGTGCTTCGCGTCTTTGCGAGAGTTTCAACCCTACAAATTCAGATAGCTCTGTGTGTCAGGCTATGCCCAAGCAAAACTGAGACCCAGAAATTCAAGGGTGTTTTGTTACCTTCCTGGCCACAAAACTCACTTCAGATCATACAGTTGGTCCTTCACTTGCGCCGAGCCATACCCACAGATTTCCCTGAGGAAGCATTTTTAAGCGCCGTATTATTCGAGCCCTGCTCAAACTGGGCTTCTATCGAGTCAGATACGTCATATCGTCCTTTCTTCTTCATAACAAATATTCTCTACCCATCAATCGCAATACTCTCGCAACAAGTCATCCATTTCAGTCCGTAGTGCTGTGAAGGCTCGACACATATTTAGTTTTCTCCAGCACTTTCATGGCATTGCCAGATTTTGTCTTGCAAACGGTTGTTAGGCGCGCAATAAATCGAAGCAATCCAAGATGACCATCTTTGTCAGAATCAATAGCCAAATAATATTATTAATAGATTTTTTGTAGACGCTCCAACATTGAACCTAGTACATCTGTTGTGATCTCAACCCCAAGCCTTGTGGCGACAATCGTTTGGGTTTCGATCACTGATTGTATGTATTTTATCTGCTCATCAAGTGTGAAGCGGGGCCAGCTTTCATTGTTCTTTTTCGCATTGTGCGACTTCAGAAGAAGCTGGAGGTTGTCCGGGTGGTGCGCACCGGGTTGTGTTTTATTCAGCAGCGCCTGGGCATGGTCCACTTCAAAGTCCAGGCCAAAAAAGCGTTTCAGTTGTTTGGAAATGGCCTCGAATTCGTCTATACGATACTTTTTCGAGTTGCTCATGGACTGTTCGGCAAGCCGGATGATCTCTGTACGCTTTATCGGCGCAACGTCTTCATCGATTTCGCTTGAGACATTGGCGTCGTGCTCCTCCCTAGAGACATAGCGGACCTTTCTGGGGCGCTCGCTGGTGTCGATCTCGATATGATCGATATAGGCGCCGCGCGAGATATTGGCGCCGATTCGGGCGGCGATTTCGCGCAGGCCGGTGGTGTCATTGACCTGGTTTTTAGCCTCCTCATTGGCCTTTTCCTGCAGGTCCGGATAGAGCTCCCCGACCTTTACCGCCCATTCCGACACCGTGACCCAGTCCTCGATAGTCTTCAGCGCTTTCAGATATTGCTCAGTAATATTCACTGTTTAGGTCCTTATTGGTGCGGCAGTCGTAGATCCGGAGTTTATTCATCCAGGCAGATTTAGCGGTAATCTGATTGTTATCGTCAATGTGGCATAGACTCTCGAGAGCGACTGCATATGAGTTTATGCTCAATTCAGCACATCCTTTGTAACTCAAGTTTCGGAGTTCATCTTGTTCCCATGTTCTACGAGTTTCGTAGGGTGCGGCCCTGCCGCACCGTAACTTGAAGCCCTGGAACCCAAGGTATTGGGTCAGGGGGCCGCGAAGTGAAGAAATCCGTCATAGCAAACAGGAGCGCAACCCAGCATGGTGCGGCGGGGCCGCACCCTACGCCCTGTTCACATTGTGCGTTCCCACATAGAACATGGGAACGAGTTAAATTTGAACTCCGAAACTTGAGTTTGTAAGTTCATTATATACTTCGCGAAGCAGATATTCTGAGGCCATTTTCCTGAACTCAGGATCACGCATGATTTTAGAGAATATCTCTTCGTTGCCCTCCATCCTGTCTATTACCACGCCTTCAAACGCCTTATCGAAAGGGTATCGAAAGTCATCGATGGTATTGGCCCTTGCCGCCGTTTGCAGCGATTCATCTTCAATCGCTTCCTGCTTAATCTGATCGAAAAAGAGTTGATCTGCCTGGGTGAATTCGGTGCCAAAACGTTCGTTCAATAGATCTACCAGTTCGGAAAGCGGCACCAACTCATCTTCACCCTGTCCGGTGCCCACATCGCCCGGTCCTTTGAGTTTTCTGGCCACGCCCCCTTGCAGGTCGATGCGGCCCTCGCTGATCTTCTGTAGGCGGTAGTATTCCAACTCCACTTCATCTTCCAGGTGATAGCCCGGCCCAGATGCCCGGCGTGGCAGTTTGGTCAGCAGGAATCTTGTGTAGGTATAGAGTTTCTCCAGATCGGAATCCTGATAGGGGATAACCTGGGATAAAAAGCCATACAGATTCCTGAACCCTACCAACAAGCTTTTGAACGCTTCCTGCTCCTGGTCATCCCGATCTCTGTAGCGCTGCACCGCCTTGTCCAGAATGCCGTTCATCTCTGCATGGTCATGCACCGATTCATGGCGGCGTGGCTTAAAGTAGACGGCGCAGAACTGTTCCACCTCCTCCGTGTAGATGATGCCGGCCTCGTCGATCTGATCCTGCAAGCGGTAGAGGTGATGGGCGTCGGTTAGCTCCTCGGTGGGGGTGAATTCATAAAAGGGCTTGAAGGACTCGTAGATCTCCTCCCGCTCGTTGCGGAAGTCGAGCACAAAGGTATCCTCTTTTCCCGCGCAGGCGCGGTTCAGGCGCGAGAGGGTCTGCACCGCCTGAATACCGGAGAGGCGCTTGTCCACATACAGGGTGTGCAGGTAGGGTTGATCGAATCCGGTCTGGTACTTCTCCGCCACCAACAGCACCCGGTACTCCTCACTATCGAACTTTTCCGGCAGCTCCTTCTCCTTGATACCGTTGTTCATGCCCACTTCGGTGTAGCTCTTGCCTTCAAAATCGGGATCGGACACCGTGCCGGAGAAGGCCACCAGGGTCTTGATGCCCTTATATTTCTTGTTGGCGATATATTGATCGAAGGACTGTTTGTAACGCACCGCATGGAGGCGCGATTCGGTTACCACCATCGCCTTGGCCCGCCCGCCGATCTTGTGCATCACATGGGTGCGGAAGTGCTCCACCATCACCTCGGTCTTCTGCGCGATGTTGTAGGGGTGCAGGGTGAGGAAACGGGCCAGGGCCTTGGCCGCCTTTTTGCGCTCCACACGCGGGTCGTCTTCGCTCGATTGGGCGATGCGGTAGTAGGCCTGGTAGGTGGTGTAGTGCTCCAGCACATCCATGATGAAGCGCTCTTCGATGGCTTGGCGCATGGTGTACTCATGGAAGGGCGCCGCACCGCTGGAGCCGGGTTCGTCGAAGACCTGTTTGGTTTTGTATTTGGGGGTGGCGGTGAAGGCGAAGAAGCTGATGTTAGGCTGCTTGCCGCGCTTGAGCATCTCCCGGATCACCCCGTCCTCGCTCTCGTCTTCATCGTTTTCGGCAACGTAGTTGGCCGCCTCCTCTTCGATGCCCTCCTTGTTCAGCACATATTTCATATCCATGGCGGTTTCGCCGGACTGGGAGCTGTGGGCCTCGTCCACGATCACCGCGAAGCGTTTGCCCTGGGTGGCGATGTTCAGCCCCTCCGCGCCGGGGTTCTCCTTGTTCAGCTTCTCCAGGGTCTCGGCCACAAAGGGAAACTTCTGCAAGGTGGAGACGATAATCGGCGTGCTTGAGGCCAGGGCCTTGACCAGTTGGCGGGTGTCCTCATCGATCTTCTGCACCACCCCCTGCTTGTGGTCGAACTGGTAGATGGTGTTTTGCAGTTGCTGGTCCAGCACCTTGCGGTCGGTCAGCACGATCACCGAGTCGTAGACCTTGTTGTCCTGCCCGTCGTGCAGGCTGGCAAGGCGATGGGCCAGCCAGGCGATGGAGTTGGATTTACCGGAACCGGCGGAGTGCTGCACCAGGTAGTTGTGGCCGCCGCCCACCGCGCGGGTATGGGCGATCAGCTTGCGCACCGCGTCCAGTTGGTGATAACGGGGGAAGATCATCACCGCCTTGCGGATCTTCTTGACCCCCTTGTCGGTGAGGATGCGCTTCTCCTCCTCTTGCAGGTGCATGAAGCGGCCCAGGATGTCCAGCAGGCTGTCCCGCTGCCACACTTCGCGCCAGAGGTAAGCGGTGCGGTAGCCGCCGTCCGTCGCCAATGGGTTGCCCGCGCCGCCGTCGCAGCCCAGATTAAACGGCAGGAAGTGGGTCTTGCCGCCTGAGAGGCGGGTGGTCATAAACACCAGATCCTGATCCACCGCGAAATGGACCAGGGTGCGTTTCTTGAAATCGAAGATCAGCTCACGGTGATCGCGGTCGTTTTTATACTGCCGCTTGGCGTTCTCCACCGTCTGGCCGGTGAGGGGGTTTTTCAGTTCCGCCGTAACCAGCGGCAGGCCGTTGACGAACAACACCAGATCCAGACGATTTTTGTGCTGGTCGCTGTAGTAGAGTTCACGGGTTACGGAGACCCGGTTCTTGTCATATTGTGACAGGGTCTCGGGATTGAGCCGGTTATTGGGGGCGAAGCTGGCGACCTTCAGCTTGCGGCCATAGCACTTGAAGCCCTGGCGCAACACCTTGAGCATTCCCCTGCCGTCCAGCGCCTTGCAGAGGCTGTCCAGCACCACCTTTTCGGTCTCCGCGCCGTGGATGGCGGCAAGGCTCTGCCACTGCTTCGGCTGTGTCTTCATGATAAACCCGATCACCCGCGCCGGCTCCAGGGCGCGAACCGGATCAAAATCCGCCTGCACACCCTTGACGTAACCCCCTTCGTTAATCAGGTGATGCTCGATGGCATCTTCCAAACGCGCTTCCGTGTGTTTTTTTTGGTTCATCAGGTCGCTTCCTGGTTCAGCTCCACATTGCGGATGTCGATTTTGCCAGTGACGGTGGCGGTGATTAGGGCAGCGCGATATTCCAACAATTTCTTTATTACTTCCACAATATTTTTCTCCTTATCATCAAATGCTTTCGACTCTATATCTAGGAATTTAACAATACTTATTTGTTCATCAAGCGGCGGCACTACAATTCGAAGTTCAAATAACTTACTTGCTTTAATACCCGTCGCTGTAGAACCCGTAGATAGTGATTGCAAATGCCCCTGAAATGGCAACCCAAGCATCCAATAACGTGCAAAATAATTATTTAATTTATCCGCTTCCCCCCTAAATTTAATTATTCTTTGAGCAAGAGCGATCATTTTGTTATCTACATTTGCAATCTCACCTAAAGGTGCCTCTGTTGTGAAAAGTAGGTCACCAATCAATGGTGTTCCGCGTGACATTATGGTGTCGTAGTCTTCTTCTCTTACATATTCTTGGGATATTTGATAGTTAATTTTACCGTTCTTAATATTTTTTGCTGTTACTAAAAACACCCCCTGAGGCACTTTTTCTGGTGTTTTTCCTCGATAATCTACCCTATTTTCAACAAACTTTAGAAACCCTCCAACATCCCAATGCTTCGGCACTTCACCAAGCCAATCGACGCGCGAGTCTTTCATGGGTACGGTATCATCCAGCCCCTTGGTGACGGCTTGGGTGATAACCACCAGGCGCTTCTCCTTGAGCTTTTCGATCAGCGCCTTCTTCTTCGCAATCAGCGCGTCGATCTGGGCCGTCTTCCTGTCGAGGAAAGCGGCAATTTGTTGTTGTTCTGAAACGGGCGGGAAAGGAACCTGCAGTCGGCCAATCACTTCGACAGACAAGCCGGGCTGGGCAGCGGATTGGGAGTACTGATTTAAATTCATAGCCCATAGCATTTCACCGAGCCATCGATAGTCCAGTTTCCTGTCGGGTATTGCCACCACCGCATGCTCAGAGGCCCAGAACTTTCCGTGGGCATAGTTGATATTGCCACACTCTGCACCTTGCCTTCCGATGAGTACAAATGATCCTTCATGGGTGTAGTCCGAGAATCGACCCCGCTGGCCGTTGCCGCCGAATACTGGGTATTCCCCATCGTCCTCCATCTCTAGGCTCGTAATGGATGAGCCGCTTTTCATACGCACGATGTGGTGCAACTTCATGAGCTGCCAATGCTTCGGCTTCTTACCAATCCAAGGGATACCGCTATCTTCATATTCGGGATAGGCCGGATACTTCACTGCTTCTCCCCC
The DNA here is from genome assembly GCA_025656455.1 of Candidatus Thiodiazotropha sp. (ex Epidulcina cf. delphinae). Classification (GTDB taxonomy): domain Bacteria; phylum Pseudomonadota; class Gammaproteobacteria; order Chromatiales; family Chromatiaceae; genus Thiodiazotropha. Next base: position 8,961 of record JAHXHS010000020.1, read on the forward strand.
TTCCCTTTCATTTCTTTTTCAATCGCCTCCAACTCCCGCAGGTCCTCCGCGTCGGCGGCCTGGGCCTCGACGCGGCGGCGGTTGGCGTCGAAGGCGTCGTAGCGCTGATGAGCGATTTCGCGCATCGTTTCATTGCTGATGCCGCCGGCGTTTTGCAGCAGGGGGCGTTCGTTGAACGCCAATAGGCGATCCACGTTTTGGCGCCAGTAGTCGAGAGTAAGCTCCTTGCGCTCCTTGGCGCGCAGTTCGGCCTGCTCCAGGAAGATGACCACCAGGCGGTTGAGGGTATCCACCTCATCGGCGCTGAGGTAGTTCTTGGCGACGATGACGTCCTGCTTGCGCACCCGCGATCCTTTCCAGGTGGTGAGGGCCATGTTGGGGGCGTCGGGATCGGCGCGGGAGACGATGATCTCGGCGGCGGTTTGTTGCGTGACGGCGTAGAGCAGTTTGTTCTGCGCCTCGGCAAAGAACAGTTGCGCCTCCCTGTCGTCCTTGTGGTAGTCGCTGCTGAGGGCGAAGAGGTCGCGCACCTTCTGGTAGAAGCGCATCTCGGAGGCGCGGATCTCGCGGATGCGGGCCAGCAGCTCGTCGAAGTAGTCCCAGCCGCCGGGGTGCTTGAGGCGTTCGTCGTCCATGACGAAGCCCTTGACCAGGTATTCGCTCAGGTGGGCGGTGGCCCACTGGCGGAACTGGACGCCGCGGGGCGAGCGCACGCGGTAGCCGATGGCGAGGATCATGGGCAGGTTGTATATGCGCGTGCGGCGCTTCACCTGGCGCTGGCCCTCGGTTTGAACTGTCAAGGAATCCTTGACCGTTGCCCCCTGGTCTAACTCCCCTTCCTGCAAGATATTTTTGGCGTGGAGGCTGACGTTCTGCTTGGTGGTGGCGAACAGTTCGGCGATCTCCGCCTGGGTGAGCCAGACGCTGCCCGCTTCGGCGCGCAGGCGCACCTCGGCCCGGCCGTCTTCGGTGCGGTAGAGGATCAGTTCGCTCATGCGGTGATCTCCGCGAGCATGGCGACGATCTCCTGCTCCAGCGTGGCGATCTCGGCCTCGATCTCTGCCAGCGGGCGCGGCGGTTGGTATTGGTAGAAGTGGCGGTTGAAGGGGATTTCATAGCCCACCTTGATCTTGCCGTGATCGATCCAGGCGTCGGGGCGGTAGGGCAGCACCTCCTTTTCCAGGTAGGCCTCGCAGTGATCCTGCATCCGTTCCAGCAGCGGCCCTTTGTCCACCTTGCCCTTGTTGCCCTTGCCTTCGTAGTCGAGGGGCAGGGGCAGTTTGGCGCCCTTGGGGAAGGGGACGTTTTCGGTGTCGCGCAGTTCGGGATCGGGTTCGGGATGGCCCTTTTTGTCGCAGCAGATCTCTGCTTCGGTGTCGCGCTCGGCCAGACCGCCGGGGGCGAGCAGGGCCTTTCTGAGGGGGGCGTCGAGCTTGAGCGGCGAGTCGGCGAAAGCGGCTATTAACAGCGCTTCGAACGCTTCGCGGTTGTTAATCAGCTTGCCTTTGGTAAAGGCGGGTCTCATCTTCCGCAAGACCTTCTCTATTTGGGCTTGCAGCGCCTTGCCTGTTTCCACCTCCTTGGCGATCGCCTTTTTGTCCTTGCGTTTTTTGCTGGCGGCGAGGTTTTGGAACCAGGCGCTTTGCTTGAACCGTTCAATACGTTCGTCGGTGACGGCGAAGTTGAGGCGCAGAGGGCGCTCGACGGTGATCTTGAGGTAGCCGAACTCCCGGTTGTTAAACACCTTGCTGACGATGATCGCCTTTTTGGGATCGCGCTCGGTATCGATGTTGGTTTTGATCCTGCGCAGGGTCATGCGCCGGTTATTTTTGGATTCGCCATAGAGTTTGGTGAGGGTTTCGATGTGGTTGGGCCTGCCCTCTTCGCCGTCGCCGATCTGTTTGCGTTTATTGCCGAGGCTCTTTTTCATCTTCCAGGCGAATTCGGTGGCGTTGATGAGCTGCACCTTGCCCTTGCGTCCCTTGCGTTTGCGGTTGGTGACGATCCAGATGTAGGTGTGGATGCCGGTGTTGTAGAAGAGTTGGTCCGGCAGGCCGACCACGGCGTCGAGCATGTCGTTTTCGATGATCCAGCGACGGATGTTGCTCTCACCGCTGCCGGCGTCACCGGTGAACAGGGGCGAGCCGTTGAAGACGATGGCGATGCGCGAGCCTTCGCCGCCTTGCGCCGGCGCGGGGTGCATCTTGGAGATCATGTGCAATAGAAAAAGCAGCGCGCCGTCGTTGATGCGCGGCAGGCCGGGGCCGAAGCGCCCGGCGAAGCCGAGTTCGTTGTGTTCGCGGCTGACGTAATCCTGCTGCGGTTTCCACTCCACGCCGAAAGGCGGGTTGGCGAGCATGTTGTGGAAATTCTCATCGGGGTGGCCGTCGCCATCGGCGTAGCCCACCTTGGCCTTGCCGGTGCCGAGGGTATCGCCGAAAACAATGTTGCTGACATCCTCTTCCTTGATCATTAGATCAGAGCCGCAGATGGCGAAGGATTCGGCGTTGTACTCCTGGCCGAAGAGTTCGGTGGTAGCATCGGGGTTGAGTCCCTGCTCCGGGTCGATGATGAATTTTTCCGATTCGGACAACATGCCGCCGGTGCCGCAGGCGGGGTCGTAGATGGTGATCACCTTGCCCTTGGTGTAGACCAGATCGTCGTAGGTGAAGAGCAGATGGACCATGAGCTTGATCACCTCGCGGGGGGTGAAGTGGTCCCCGGCCTCTTCATTGGCCTGTTCGTTGAAGCGCCGCACCAGGTCTTCAAAGATGTAGCCCATGGCGATGTTGGGCACCCGGTTTGGGTGGAGATCAACCTGGGTCACCTCTTTCATCACCTCGAACAGACGGTTGGCCTCGTCGAGCTTTTCAAGCTCCTCCTCGAATTTGAATTTATGCAAGATGTCCCGCGCCTTTTTGGAGAAGCCGTTGATGAATTTGATCAGGTTGGGGGCGAGTTTGTCCTGATCGCCTAGCAGTTTCTTGAAGGTGAATTGGCTGGTGTTGTGGAAATTCAGCTTGAACTTGCGGTTGATCATCTTCTCGATGGTCTCCGCGTCATATTTGTCCATGGCCTTGAGCCGCTTGTGCTCGGCCAGGACTTTATCCTTGGTCGCCTCCAGCACGCAGTCGAGACGGCGCAAGACCGTCAGCGGAATCATTACCCGGCGGTATTGGGGCGGGCGGTAGGGGCCGCGCAGGAGGTTGGCTATCGACCAGATGAGATCGCTGTGTTTTTTATACTTTTCTTGGTCTTTCATGAATTCCTAAGGCTTCATTAGGTTAACGGCTATTATGAAATTGCCATAGTCTAACATCGTATCTTCTGGTTAAACCCCCTCTACTATTTATTGCGCGCAAACTTCTATCCCCATTGCAGGGGTCGTGTCTGGTGGAAGGAAAGATATTGCGGAAGTATCCTATTTATCCATGAAAATCAATGAAATGGTGGTATTTTCGTTTGTGGTACAGCGGGTGGGAAGGCGATTCATATTGGGGGAATGAGCTTGTCTTGATGAGGTGTGTGGCGGGGTGGGTTACGGTCTGTGGGGGTTGATGGGTTGTTTGGTGCGGCAGGGCCGCACCCTCTCATAGGATCTACGCGCTAGACACAAATCCATTGGCGTGGATTTGCGGTGATTCGCGTCCATGTGCGGCCCCATTGTTTTCCCTCCGCAAGGCGATTAACGATCAGCGAGATTCTGACTCAGCGCTTGGTAAAACTGGGTGATGTTGGTTTTATTCATCTCCAAACGGACCGCTCGCCGGGATCTGGAGGTGACCTTAACCAGGGACTTTTCAGGGGCCGATGCCGTGATCTGCACCGTGACCTGGTTACCGAACGACTTCATCGTGGCCGGGGTGCCCGCTTCGATGAGTCCAGCGCTTGGGTCTGAATCAGAGACGGCCCATCCGAGTCCGGCGACGGTGTCGATGGAGAGGCGGTAGAGGGTTTCCGCCGGCGCATCGAACGTTCGTTCTTCAACCGCCTGGAGATTGTCGGTGCTTGTTGGTGCAGTTTGGCAGGCGCTGAGGAACAACAGCATCGAGGTCAGCAGTAGACGAGAAAGGGACATATACACTCCTTTAAAATGGCATGGACTGGATCCTGTCGGGATATTGATGTAACGGGTTGGTGAAATCAAGCCTCTTTTCGGCAATGCTGGATTAGTGCGGCCCTTCCCCCGATTGGTAGGGTGCGGCCCAGCCGCACCAATTTCAGTTTCAATTCAGTTCCCTGTTCTAAGGTAGCGATGACCCCAAGCCGTTCCCGTAACGGAACCGGGGATTGAATATCGGCATTGAAATCAGAGGAATATCATGAAACACAAATCATCCATAGCAAGCGGATTGGTGCTGTCCGTGGCTTTGCTGGGTTTGAGCGGGGCTGCCTTCGGCGATGATGACGAACGGGGTTTTTTCAACCGTATGTGGGGCGGTTCCAAGGCGCCGGGCGTGGCGCCGGTGAAAGATCCCTTCTATCTGGAGGAGTGCGGCGGCTGCCATTTTCCCTATCAGCCGGGTCTTTTGCCGGCCCGCTCCTGGACTCGATTGATGGCGGACCTTGAGCACCACTTCGGTGAAAATGCGGAGCTTCCCGCTGAGGACGCCGACCGCCTGACTGACTTTTTGCTGAAAAACGCGGCAGATCAGGCCAACTACAAGCGATCGAAAAAGATCATGAGATCCCTGCGTCCCGGCGATACGCCGCTGGCTGTCAGTGAGACACCCTATTTCATCAAGAAACATGATGAGCTGTCGCGCAGGATGGTGCAGGACAACCCTCAGGTCGGATCGATAAGCCGCTGCGAGGTTTGCCATGCAAAGGCGGAAACGGGCTCCTTCAGCGAGTCGGAGATCCTGATTCCCGGCTTTGGCGCTTGGGAAGATGATTGAACATAGACCAATAAAAAAACCCGCGTGTGGGGAGACACGCGGGTAAGGGTAGAATTTGTTGAACAATCAGTTTTAATTTATTTCATTCTTGTGGCACTCGACGCACCCGACCATATACCCTTGTGGGAATTCGGCGCGCTTGCCATCCGGGCAGAAACTGGTGCGTTTATCACACTTTAAGATGCGGTCGACAGCTACCGTTGACATCATGGTGCCGAGACCGTCCGCGCCATGACAGGACTTACATGCATCGGTGTTCTGTTTGGTGAAATCCTTGTGGCCACCAGAGGCGAAGCTTGTGTCGCCAACCGGATGCATGCCGATGAGTACGCTACCTCGATCGCCATCATGGTCACTGTCACCATCGTCGCCATCGTGACCGTCATCGCCATCGTGACCGTCATCGTCGTCGTGACCGTCATCGTCGTCGTGACCGTCACCATCGTCGTCGTCGTGGTCATCATCGTCTGAATTCGCTTTACAGCGTACCGACGTTACACCGGTCAAGGTGTCGTTGCTCGGATCGCTGTTCTGATCCGCGCTGATGGTCGCGCTCCACGCCAATGTATAGGTCCCGGGCTCCTTGCAGGTGAGATCCACTTCGAACTCGAACTGCTTGCTGCGACGACTGTCCGGCTTGATGCGCTCAGTAACGGACTCATCTTCAATGGCCACCATGAGACCGCTGGATGGGTTGGTCACCGACAGGGTGACCGTGGCGCGTTGACGGATAGCGGTGCCGCCGCCGAGGGCGACGATATCTAGGGACTTCTTCTTACCCGTCTTGATCTTTACGGATTCGGGTGCCCACAACTCGCTCAGGTAGACGTCCGCACCCGTAGACACCGGGGAAATCGTAGCGGTGGTCGCATCCGAGTCCATGGCCCCTTCGCCATCCATGACCGTCAGGGTGACATTGTAGGTCCCAGGCGTGGCGTAGGTGTGGCTCGGGTTCGGCCCGGTGCCGGCAGTGCCGTCGCCAAAATCCCAGTCATAGGCCACGATGGCGCCGTCGGGATCGGAGGAGCCGGTGCTGTCGAACTGAACCGGGAGGTTGACCGTAGCGCTGTAGGGACCGTTGGCAACGGCCACTGGCGCCTGGTTACCCACGCCGATGGTTGCGGTGGTGGTGTCCGAACCCATGGCCCCTTCGTTATCCGTTACCGTCAGGGTCACGTTGTAGGTTCCCTGGGCGGTGTAGGCGTAGGTCGGATTCACGCCCGTACCGGTAGCGCCGTCTCCAAAGTCCCAGTGATAGGTGGCAAGGGTCCCGTCAGGGTCGTTAGAACCTGTGCTGTCGAAGCTGACGGGCAAGCCCACTGTCCCGCTATAGGGGCCGTTGGCAACGGCCACCGGTGGCAGGTTGGCTACGGTATCGATAGCGGCTGTGGTGGTAGCAGTATTGGAAAGGCCGCCGTCATCCGTGACTGACAGGGTGATGTTATAGGTTCCCGCTGCCGCGTAAGTGTGGGTCGGCGCGGAACCCGTCCCGCTGGTGCCGTCACCGAAGTCCCAGTCATAGGCGACGATGGTGCCGTCCGGATCCGAGGAGCCGGTGCCGTCGAATCCAAGCGCAACGCCGACCGTCCCGGTGTATGGGCCGTTGGGATTCGCCGTCGGGGCTTGGTTGGCCGCGTCGATGGCGGCGCTGGTTGTGGCGGAGTCCACGGCATTGCTGTCGTCCGTTACGGTCAGGGTTACGTTATAGGTCCCCTGAGTCGTGTAGGTATGGTTCGGCGCCATGCCTGTGCCGGTGGCGCCGTCGCCGAAGTCCCAGGTATAGCTGACGATGGTGCCGTCACTATCCGTGGAGCCACTGCCGTCGAACGCGACGGGTGTGCCCGATGTCCCGGTGTAGGGGCCGTTGGGATCGGCCGTCGGCGGCTGATTGCCTGCGCCGATGGTGGCGGTGGTTGTGGCCGAAGCGCTATCCCCGGCATCATCCGTTACGCTCAGGGTGACGTCGAAGGTGCCGGTGCCCTGGTAGGTGTGGCTCGGCGCCATGCCTGAGCCGGTGGCGCCGTCGCCGAAGTCCCAGGCATAGCTGACGATGGTGCCGTCAGGATCCGTGGAAGCGGAGCCGTCAAACGCTACCGGGATGCCCTCTGTGCCGCTGTATGGCCCGTTGGGATCGGCCGTCGGGAGTTGATTGGCGGCAATCGGATCCAGACTGCCGGCAATACCGGCAGGGGGTAGGGCGGTATCGGTGACGCTGCCGCCGTTGATGGCGTTGTTGGCGCCGGGGGTCCAGCCGGGCTGGGTATTGGCGTTGATCTCCTCCAGGTTGGAAGAACTGGTCGGATCATTGTCGGAATTGAGATTTTCTATCGCCGCGTAATCAAGGCCGTTCTGCTTGAGGTCCCATCCGTAGCTGTTAAACTGGCCGAAATTGTTGGAAGCGTGGCAGAGCCGGCAACCGGCGTTCGCACCCGATGAGGAGCCGGGATAAGTTGCCGTCCAGCTGCTTAAAAGACTGCTGAAGGCCTGTGCGGGCGGTGTTGAGACAAGTGCCGCCAGCGATGCCAGTCCGCATAACAACAAACGGTGCTTTGATAATAATCCTGGGTCCTTCGGTTTCATCTTAAACTCTCCTCAAGATAGAAACAGCCGGTATTACGTGCTGCTTGAAAAACATTCTGGGGATTCGGGAAATAGTGAGTCGTTCCCACCCCGTTGGGTGCTTCTCCACTCCGTGGAAGACGGCTTCCGTTATGTGATCAGCGATCATCCAAAACCCTGGGTGATCAATCTAAATACCATAAAGATAATGTGGTATTTATTTGGGAATAATCTCCTATTTTTGACGGGAAAAATCTCGACTGGGTCACAAACGAGCAGTTATCTTGCAATGCAACTGGGGATCTTAAGTTGAATACCGTGAAGGGATGGGTTTGGGTTAGCCCGGATGTCTTACCAGGATTCCATCCTTAGGTCCGTAATCGGTACATCCCTGTACCACTCCTTGGATTTTTGGGACAGGCAGGCGCAAGCGGCGTATCCGGGAGAGCGCCGGAGCGGATATCAACCGGCGCGTAATGTCCGGCGATCGGCGCTGTCGGGGTGACCGATCGCGGTTGCGTAAAGCGGCGCCGCCAGATCGGGATCGAGGCACAGCAGTTCGCCGAGTTCTTGATCGAAGAATCCGCCGATATTACAGCTTCCGAGCCCATGGGAAATCGCAGCCAAGTTCACATTCTGCATCATGTGACCCGCTTCCAACAGGATGTAGCGATAGCCGCGATCGCCGTATTTTCCCAATGAACGCCCAACCACCGAAGCGACGACCAAGAGCACCGGCGCCACCGCAAGGGATGCCTGTCCCATGATCAGGTATTCCCTCAATGCCTTGGGCAGTAACACCTTACGCAGCTGCTCCAGATAGTGTCCGACTGGGCGATAGTGGTAGATGCCGGACTCCAGCCCGCTGACTTGGTTGACAATCGCAAACAGTTCGAGAGGGTATAGGCCGCCGCCAGACGGCACCGGTCGTTCGAGAAATTCAAGGTTGCCGAACTCCCCGATTTCCAGAATGCCATAGCCGACGAAGAGAAGATCGGAAAGCGTCTGCAAAGCGAGGGGCTGTGGTGAAAAGCGCCGGCACGATAAGCGGTTTCGCAACAGTTGGTCCATGCCTGCATCGGGTAATTGCGCCGCGGGCAGGCGTACTTGCGGCGCATCCGGGAATTCCAGCGCAGGCTGGGGTATCCCGGCGTCGGGTCCCGTCTGGGTGCTGGCGGTGGCGTTGTGCACCCAGCGACTGGTATTGTGGTGATAACACCAGGTCAAGGGATGGTTGCGTTTGAAGGAGGGCTCTTTTTGACTCATGCGAGGGGGTGGGGCGCATCGTTGAGGTCATCGGGAGCGGCCGGAGCGGTCGCCCTATTCAGCGATTGAGGCATTCGAAGCAGGCGGTCCGCGGCCAGCCGCCGCTCGTTGCGGCCGAAATGCATGGGTTGATAGTCGGGGATGATGGCCCGGGCGCAATACAGATTGAGCGCCTCCATGTCGGGGGTCGTCAAGTTGCTGTAGAGCAGGTCCGTACCCTGATTGCGCAGGGTTTCCACCAGTGTCGTCAGTTGCTTGCCGGCGTCTCCGATCTCCTGCTCTGGCCATTCGAATCGCCCTGTTGTTGCGGAATTCAGAAACGCGAACTGTTTGAGCTGCGATCGGTCGCAGTAGAGCAGATCATGGTCGCTCAGTGTCTTGACCTGGTGAGGATCCGCGAGTAACTCGGCAATCCGTTTTCGGATGTTGGGATCGCGCATGCGGATTCTTAGGGCCGGACGCACTTGGGCGACTTCCAGAACGGCGCTGGCGGCGGCCTTTGTCGGTGAGTAGTCGGCGCCGAGTCCCACCACGGCGGCGGGTTCGTCAGGAGTGTCACTGCCGAAACCGATGGCGATAAAGGCGTGAACCCCGTTATCGGTGGGCATGCGGTATAGCGCAATATCGACCCCGCGCCTTCTATAGCTTTCCCATATCTCGCGAATCGCGCCATCGGGGTGGGTGGACGGATCCGCTGCCGTTGCAGGCAGACGGTGCAGCCACAGGTTCAAAAATGCATCACGCTCAATCACCTCGAGCGCACCGGAGAGTATGGCGTCCGTTAATGTCGGGCCTGCCGCGAGACCATTCGAGGTAATGGGAAACAGGTAGGCTTCGTCGGGCTGTACTTCATAGGCCATCAAAACGCCTAAGGCGGGCGCCATGACGTCTCGGTCATGGCACAGGGAACGTGTTCGAACCCATCCTATCTGTCTCTCGTCGTCAAACGGATCATAGGGCAGATTCTGGTACTGTTCCGGGCGGTAGAGCACAAGCCTTCTGGGATCCAGGGCCTGTTCGCGGATTTTTTCATAACTCGTGCGGACTATCCTTTCTTCGCCCCAGATCAAGGCGGAGTAGCGCTCCACGGCTTCGCCCAATGCGCTGCGTTGAGCCTGTTCCAGGCTGTATCCTTTTCCTGAGCAGACGATGAAACGATCCTCCTTGTCGCCTTTTTCGAGAAAGCGAGCATTGCTGAGTTCGGCGCGATAGATAAACGGGCGTTCCGGTTCGCTTGGATCTTTGGAGATACGCCGAAAATTTCTTACCACGCCACAGATGGGGCTGACCAAACGTTCGGCGACACGGAGCGGCTCTCCGGGCGCCCGCCGATCAGCACCGAGAGCGGTCAGATTCGGTTGTTCGGGCAGGTGCTTTTTTTTTTCCGCGCAGACGGGGCAGGCCGGCCGCCGTAGCACATGATGTCTACCGAGATCGAGATTCCAGGCATTTATCTCGACGGTTTTGCCGGCCAGGCTGGGCGTACCGATCGCCAGCATGGCTTTGAGCGCTTCTGTGCTCATGATGCCCGCCAGTATCGTTGCCAAGGGGGGGAGTGTCGGCTCCTCAAGCAAAGTCCCGGCGTCCGATTCGTTTCGTGACTCTTCCAGCGCCATGGATTCGGTGAAATCTTCGGCACAGGCCAGGTAACGCATACGCCAGCACATATAGCATGCCGTTTCATTGGGGATTACCAGCGGTCCGGCGATCGCTTTGTGTCCGTTCATCTCTCCGAACAGCGCCGGTATGTCGGTTTGCAGGGCGATGCGATTCACCCAGTGGCGAACACGCCCGAGATGATTGTCAGGAAGACAGACGAGTAGATCCGCGTTTCGGCAGATATCGAGCAAGTGAGTCTCACTGAAGGCTTCGGTATCCGCTTCGATACTCTGATCCGTTATCAGTCCGCGTTCTTTCAACGCCTCTACGAGAACGTCTGCCCTGAATGAGCCGACAGCATTTTGTGGGAGTATCGGCATGACCGATAGATCATCATTTCGACACCGAAAGGGGTCGGCCAAAACCAGCCGCCCTATGCCGACGCGGGCGAGTTGGTCAGCGATCTGAGCGCCGCTCGAGCCAACGCCGATGATGACGATGCGCATCTCCGACAAACGCTTGACCACCCTTTCATGGGACACCTCAAGTGATTGCAGAAGGTCGTGAAACGGAGTTGCGATATTCCTTGTCGTATCGGCGGGGGTGGGTTGCGTCCTTTTCACCAGCACACCCGCGTCAGCGAGCATCTGTAGCTGCGATGAGAGGCCGTCGTGAGCGATCGAGAGCTTGCCGCTGATAGCTTTGACGCTGGTCTGCCCGTCCAGCATCGGGACGATCCGGTCGGCGAACAGGCGCGCTGACTCACCCTCCAATTGCAACGATTGCGCGGGTGAGCGGAATACCACATTGCCGGTACCGAGGGTGACGACCTCGGTGCCTGGCGTAAGGGTGAAGAAGAGAGGACCGGCGTCAGCAGGCTCAGCTTCAGTATTTTTCACTTCCGGCGCTATTGGGGGGCTAACCCAATTCTTGGAAGCGGCGCATACTGCCGCCGAATTGTCCTATGTTGCAAGGACCGCAGCTACACTCAACGTCGCACGCCCGGTACTGGGGCGTTGCAGTGTAACATTGCAGGCATCGAACGATGACACAGCGGTAGCAATCGTTTATTCCGCAAAAATCGCCCCAGTCTGCGGCGACGATATCCTTTACTTTCCGATAGGCGGCAATCTCTTCGGCTGAAATGTTGGCGGGGGCGCGTTTCGCGACGGCTTCTTCGAGTAGATGCTCTATTTTGCCGATGCGAAGCTCAAGGCTTTCAAGTTCCTTACTGGCCATGATTCTGATTCTCCAACTTGAAGTTATCCCAACTTCGGGAGCCGCAAGCCCGCTGCATCGAAAAACGCAGAGCGGGGTTCCGTGTATCTCCCTCCTTTCTCTACTCCTGATGTAGTACCCTATGCTGCTTGACGTCTTCAGCGTGACGAGAAGCCATTAGCCGTTAGTCGTGATGCACCTTGACTTGAGTCATTTGTGGGTCTCTGAAAACGTCAAACAGTATAGGACACTACTCTGTCAAGAGTAGACTGATATGGACACAAGCGTCAACTACCTTTCCCTGTCATACCGTAATTCGCATTCGTGGGGCGGTGCGAGCGAGTCAATTCCGCCTGTTGGCCTCGGTGGCCGCCGAATGCCCTAATTTATGAGGGGATTGGGATTTTTTGTGACAGTGTCGATTTTTTATGACTAAGCTGGTAGAAAGATCGGCACGATGGAGATGCCGACAAAGAATAACCTAGGGCTCCGGCGTTTGGTCAATGCGCTGGGCTGGTCGATCAAGGGGTTTCGATCGACCTTCAAACATGAGCAGGCGTTCAGGCAGGAACTCTTACTGCTCCTGGTGCTTGCGCCCCTGGGCTTATGGTTGGGCGACAATGGCGTGGAGAGGGCCTTGTTGTTGGCGCCGTTGTTGATCGTTCTGATCGTTGAATTGGTCAACAGCGCTATCGAGAGTGTCGTCGATCGGATAGGCACCGAGAAGCACGAACTCTCTGGGAGGGCGAAGGATCAGGGGTCGGCGGCGGTGTTGGTTTCGCTTATACTGGTCGCTATGTGTTGGACACTGGTATTACTGGATTGAGGGCTGCGAAAATAGAGCATCAACCCACCTTGATCACCTTATGAATGATCGATCGCCACCTGAAGGGTTGGAGCCTGCCATCCGAAATGCCGTGCGAGCCGTGATCGTGCGGGACGGGGCGGTGCTGATGCAGAAGAAATGGGCGGAAAAAAAGGGCACCTGGTATACCCTGCCTGGCGGTGGCCAGGACGTTCACGAAACCCTGACGCAGGCGCTGATACGCGAATGCGAGGAGGAGATCGGCGCCACAGTGGAGGTCGGCGCGCTAGTCTGCGTGGCGGATTTCTTTAAACAGCGTGACACGGCTTTTCCGTCATACAGGCATTTGGTTGAGTTTCTTTTTGCCTGTTCACTGCCCGAGACCTACCGGCCGAATGCCGGGCCTCACCCGGATAAACATCAGATCGATGTGGTGTGGCTGGCGTTTTCCGACTTTCCCGATGTGGCGCTTTTCCCTAGAGACCTTGCGCATCGTCTGCCTGCGCTGGCCGAACCTGACATGCGAACCTATTTGGGAGTGATCGACTGACATGCCGCTGCCGAAAAGCATACGGGAGAATCTCCATTTTCTTCTGGCTGAGACGGCTTCTCATCTGACGCTGTTGAAAGCGTATCTGACCCTGCCGTCGGCCAGTGTTCCGTCACGCCTGCTTGATCGTCAGGGCTATGTGGAAAACCTGAAGTTGAGTATTCACAATCACTGCCTCAGGGAGATGGCCTCCTGTGACGACCAGGATGCCGATCACCAACTGATGCGCACGGTGGAGGCGATCGCCTCCAATCTCGAGCGGGTGGCTGAGCTCTGTCGCGAGGCTGTCCTGCAATGTCTCCATCTGCGGGACAGGGCCTCGCTGAAGGTGAAAGACTATCTGCTGATGATAGACCGGGTGAGCGACGGATTGGCGATGATAGAGCCGGCCCTGACGGCGAAGGATACCCGGCAAGCCTTGAAGATAGGCAGGGTGGAGCGATATCTGGATGAGGCCTATCAACGACAGCTCAGGCGGAACGCCAGGCTGTTGAAAAAAGAGAAACGCCCGGGGGACAGGATTTCGCTCATCATGTTGGCCCACACGATCGAGCAGATGGGGGATGCGTTGTTACGTATCAGCGAGGCGATCATCTCCGCCTCCATGGGCCAGCATTTCAATACCGACCGTTACCATGCCTTTGCCGCCTCGATCACTGAGCTGAAGGCGGTGAACGATATCGGCAAGGTGCAGGTTGAGCCGATCGCGCAGACCAAGTCGGGCAGCGCGATCAATGCGCTCAGCGGTGGCGGACGGGGGGGCGGTTACCACGGCATCTTCAAGGATGGGCGTAAACGTAAGCTCAAGGAGGAGAAACAGCGGGTCGACGACTGGCACGAAATCATTCCGGGGCTGGCCCCCAAGATACTCGCCTATCAGAAACGCGGCGATTCGGCAGCCTTGTTGATCGAGCATCTCGCCGGCCAGACCTTTGAGCAGATACTGCTGAACGGATCGGATAGGCTATTGCAGGAGGGGTTGAATCACCTGACCGATACCCTGACCCGGGTTTGGCTGGAGACACGCAGCAAAAAGCCTGTTTCGGCCGGTTACATGAAACAACTGGCGAAACGTGTGGGTGATGTCTACACCATTCATCCTGAATTCAAGCAGCCGGCGTGCCGCATCGGCTTGACCCGGCTGCCTTCTTTCGATCAATTGCTGGAAGCGATGCAGGCGTTTGAAACAGGCGTCAAGGCGCCATTTGCGGTCTATATCCATGGCGACTTCAATGTGGATAACATCATTTATGATCCTGAACAGCAACGGATCAATTTTATCGACCTGCACCGTTCCCGCTATATGGACTATCTGCAGGATGTCAGTGTTTTCTTGGTCTCCAACTACCGTCTCCAGGTCTTCGACCCCAGGGTCAGGCAACGGATCATGGCGCTCTGCCGGGCGTTCTATCGTTTCGCCAGGGCGTTCGCCCGCAAGATGGGGGATGAGACGTTCGAGATCCGCTTGGCGATGGGCCTGATCCGCTCCTTTGCCACCTCGACCCGGTTTATTTTGGATAAGTCGCTGTCGCGGAGCATGCTCTACCGCGCGACCTATCTCATGGAGCGGCTTCTCGAAAGCGAAGCCAAACCCAAGCACCGGTTTCAGGTGCCGATCAAGGAGATATTCGTTGGCTGAACCTGAAATCGGCGTGGTGGGGATTCCGGGGAAATGGTCTACCGAGGCCTTGGCCGATGCGCTGGAAGCGGCGACCGGGTTTCGCTTGGTGATCGATATGGCGGATGTCTCCGCCGAGCTCGATAGCGGCAGGCTCTATTACCATGGCCGAGACCTGACCGGTCTCGATGCGCTGGTGGTAAAAAAGATCAGTCGCGAATACAGCCCCCACTCCCTGGATCGATTGGAGATGCTGCGGCAACTGGAGCGCGCCGGGGTGCGGGTGTTCAGCCGGGTGGAGCGGATCATTCGCCTCATCGACCGTCTCAGTTGCACCCTGTCACTCTACAATGCCGATATCCCCATGCCCCAGACACGGGTTACCGAAAGCCTTGCCGCCGCCGTATCGGCGGTGGAGGATTTCGGTTCGGCAGTCTTTAAACCCCTCTACTCCACCAAGGCCAGGGGGATGACGGTGATCGAGGCCGATAACGGGTCCGAGGAGACACAGCGGGAGATCGAGGCATTTCAAGCGGCCAATCCGGTGATGTATATCCAGAAAAAACTGCAACTGCCAGGCAAGGATCTGGGAATGGTGTTTCTCGGCGGTGAATATCTCGGCGCCTATGCCAGGGTGGGGAAATCGGGGGCCTGGAATACCACCATCCTGAGCGGCGGCCACTACGAGGGCTATGAAGCCAATGATGAACTGGTCGAGCTGGCCACCAGGGCGCAAGCGATCTTCGGTCTCGATTTCACCACCGTGGACGTGGCTGAAACGGAGCAGGGACCGGTGGTCTTTGAAGTGTCCGCGTTCGGCGGTTTTCACGGGGCGCTGAAGGGTATCGGTATCGATGTCCCGACACGCTATGTCTCCTATATCCTCAAGGAGCTTGCGGCATGAATGGAAAAGATAGCGTATCGGCGGCGCCCATGGATGCAAAGGCCGCCGCCTTCCTGTTGACGGAGGGCTCGGACCTTTGTGAAACGCCCTTACGGCTGACGGTCGGCGATTGTGGTTTGGTGATACACGCCAACAGCCGGCAACTCCTCGATCGCCTGCGGGGCTACTTCAGCCATTTGTCAAAAAAGCCGGCGCTATCCACCATTGAAATCACCGCCATTGAGAGTGAGGTGGTCGATACCGGTCTGCCTTTCGTCGATTGGCGTCGTGAGCCGGGCAAGCGTGGGCGCAAAGACGCCTATGTGGAATTGGCGGACGGCCGATTGCTGCTCAAGGTGCGCACCGGGATGCTGTTTCTGCAGAGCGAGCAGTGGCGTGTTGCCGCCGGTCCCTGTCTGGAATACGACAACCAGCTTGTCAATTTCATCAATTCGCAAGTGATGAACTGGCTGCAACAGCGGGATTGGCTGATCTGCCATGCCGCCGGATTGATGCTGAACGGCCATGCCATCGCCATCGCTGGGTTTTCAGGCGGCGGCAAGTCGACCCTGATGTTGCACTTGATGGAGCATCCGAAGAGTCGTTATCTGACCAATGACCGGCTCTTTCTGCGCCGTCAAGGGGTAAGGGTCGAAGCGGTCGGCATCCCAAAACTGCCGCGCATCAATCCAGGCACCGTGGTGAACAATCCCAGGCTCTCATCATTGATCGATGAGGAGAGGAGGGAACGGCTGCTGCAACTGCCAAAGCAGGCGCTATGGGATCTGGAAGAGAAGTTCGATGTCGATGTGCAGCGATTCTACGGCCGGGATCGAATCGATACCTCGACACCCGTTCCCCTAGCGGGGTTGGTGATTCTGAACTGGCGTCAAACGGATACCGACCCGGTGAAGATGACAAAAGTGGATATTTCACAGCGCAACGAACTGCTGGCGGCGGTGATGAAGTCTCCCGGGCCTTTCTACCAGGACGCGTTAGGGGTTTTTTTACAAGATGATGATCCATTGCAGGAGGCGCCCTACCAACAGTTGCTGAAGGGTATTAGCGTCTATGAGGTAACCGGCCGGATGGATTTCGCCGGGCTGACCGGGTTGTGTTTGAAACAATGGGGTGACTATCAACCTGGCTCATGACGGCTGAACCCGGTAACCGAATAGATTCGCCGCATGTCCCCTTTATCTTCCGGGAGACGTAATAAAACTGTAACAGATTATTCTTTTGTTTCCTCATCCTGTCCGTTATCTAATATAGAGGCAATATAACCCAAACACCCCTATGAAACGCAAAGGGCGCAAATGAAGTTACCTAGCTGGATGTTTTTCCTTAGGATCTTTGCGTAATTGAGCTGAAGAAGAAACATGAGGTGGAGAGAAAATGGCACGTGAACTGATGTTGCTCAGACATGGAAAGTCGGACTGGAGTGAACAGGTGGAAGATTTCAAGAGGCCGCTGAAGGACCGGGGCAAGCGAGGCGCTCAACGCCTGGGCGTGTGGTTGCAGCAGCAGCGGTTGTTGCCGGATTATGTGGTCAGCTCACCGGCGGAACGGGCGATCGTCACCGCGGAGAAGACGGTTAAGGCGATGGGAGGGGATGCCCATGCCATCAAGGAGGAGCGGCGTATCTATGCGGCTCGGGTGGAGGATCTGTTATCGGTGCTCGCTGAAGCGCCTGAAGGCGCAAGCAGAGTCCTGCTGGTCGGCCACAACCCGAGCCTGGAGGCGCTGACTGAATTCTTGGAGGGTGAACGCATTCCTTTGCCGAAAGACGGCAAACTCATACCCACGGCTACCTTGGCGCGCATCGAAATGCCAG
The DNA here is from genome assembly GCA_025656455.1 of Candidatus Thiodiazotropha sp. (ex Epidulcina cf. delphinae). Taxonomy (GTDB): domain Bacteria; phylum Pseudomonadota; class Gammaproteobacteria; order Chromatiales; family Chromatiaceae; genus Thiodiazotropha. Next base: position 26,191 of record JAHXHS010000020.1, read on the forward strand.
ATGACTGGCATGAATTGAAGGCCGGCGACGGCCATCTGCTTTCCATTACCCGTGCCGACGGACTGGAAAAGAAATTTCCCTTTCCCGACCAAAATGGCACGGAGATGCGCGATCGACCGGCTTATTACTACAATCAGTCTTCGGTCGTTCCTTATCGGATACGCGATGGCAGGCCTGAGATCCTGGTGGTTATGTCGAGCAAACGCAAACACTGGGTATTGCCCAAAGGCATCAGCGAACCGTCGTTGACCTTACAGGCGTCGGCGGCAAAAGAGGCTTTCGAAGAAGCGGGTGTGGAAGGGGATGTCATCGATGACCCGCTGGGCAGTTATACCTACCAGAAGTGGGGCGCCGAATGCACGGTGCAGGTCTATCCCATGCGGGTCACCCGGGAGCTTTCCGAGGATGAGTGGGAGGAGCAGCATCGTGGACGCGAATGGCTCTCCCCGAAGCAGGCGATGAAACGTGTCAGGCAGGCGGAGTTGAAACCGATGATCCAGTCCCTGGCAAAACAACTGGAACAGCACTACCGGGCGGGAATCAGTGGCTAAGGTGATAGCCGCTTTGCTGCGGCATGGGGAGTATCATCAGTTAGCCGATACCCCGAGCGCCCTGCAACCCTTTCTGCTGACCAGCCGTGGGATCGAGCAGGCGGAGCGATCGGTCTCCCTGTTGCAAGGCGCCCTGTCGATGTTCGACTGGTCCCTCCATCCGGTGATCGACAGCTCGCGGCTGTTGCGGGGCTGGCAAACCGCTGCAGTGATTCGTCAGGCGTTGCTAGCCGGCGCCTCGACCCCATTACAGATCGAGACCTTCGATGAATTGGCGGAACGCAGTGTCGGTTCCGCAGCCAACCTGACGGTTCAACAGATCGAATCGGTGTTGCGGGAGGACCCCCGTTTTCCGCTCCCCCCCCAGGGTTGGAAATCGGACAGCCACTATCGCCTGCCGTTGCAGGGGGCGGAGTCGCTGATGGAGGCGGGAGAACGGGTGGCCCGACATCTCGACAGTCGTCTTGCTCAACTGCAGCGGCAAGTCGAGGTGGATACGGTCAAGCTCTTCGTAGGGCATGGCGCGGCTTTTCGTCACGCGGCACACCATCTCGGCGTGTTGGAGTTTCACCAACTAGCGGACCTGAGCATGCATTACTGCCGGCCTGTTTTTGTTGAGCGCCACCATGCCGGCGACTGGCGCCACTTGACCGGAGCCTGGAAGGTCCGTTCCGAGGGAGAGGCATTTGTCGACTGACGCGCTCACCAGGCATAATAAATTCCACCGCAAGCGTTTGCCAGTCTATCGGGGCCTGAAATGGATTGACGCGGAACTGCCGAAAACGAGTGAGTCCTGGTTGTTGGGGAAACAGCGCTCGATTGTCAAGGAGAAGGGATTGCGCGACTCGACAGAGCAGCTATTGAGCGAGGTGGTGAATCAGGAAAAGTGGCGCTGGCCAAAAAGAGCGCTCCTCTTCTTCTCGGATCCCCATGCCGATGCCGATGCCTTTATCGCCTCCCTGGTAGCGTCAGGTGGGGTCAAGAAAACGGGTGAGAAAGATCAGAATCTGAAGCTGATATCGAGCGGCCGCCGGTCCGTTTTCGTTATCGGCGGCGACTGCTTCGATAAAGGACCGAGTAATTTGCGGTTGTTGCGCGTGGTGCATCGATTGATTGAGCAGGGGGCCAGGGTATCCCTGCTTGCCGGCAATCACGATATCCGTATCAAGTTAGGTATTGCATCGGTCGGCATGGATCCTGATCCGCGCCATGACCACTTCTTTATCCGCATGGGCAGCAAAGTCATCCCTATGCTGCGTGAGATCGTCGATGAATATCTCCAGGGCAAGGGGGCGCTCAAGGGCATACCGCCGACACGGAGTTGCCGGCGTATCCTCTATCCGCCGAAACGCTGGTTCAAAGAGTTTCCCAAAATGGCGAGTTGGGTCATGCCGGACAAACATATGGCCCGTGAGCTCAAGCGCCTCAGGGAAAAAATCGACGATTTCGAAGCCGATTGTCAGGCAGCCGGCCTCTCATTGCGGCAGGTCTATGCCGCAGTGATGAAGTGGCAGCAACTCTTTCTCGAGCCTGGCGGTGAGTTCAGTTGGTTCTTCAAACGCATGCAGCTGGCCTATCGGCAGGGCTCTTTTCTGTTTGTCCATGCGGGCATTGACGACAGGATGGCCAAACTGATCAACCGCAAAGGGATCAAATATATCAACCGGGCGTTCAAGGAGAGTGTTGATGATGAGATCTTCGAGTTCTACTACGGCCCCCTGGCAAACCTGATTCGCACAAAGTATCGGGATGTGGATATGCCATTGACCCGCAAGGGTGTCGAACTGATGCATGACGCGGGGATTTACGCCATCGTTCACGGGCATGCCAACCGTTATCATGGCCAGCGCATCATGCTGCGCAAGGGCATGATCAATTTCGAATGCGACGCCACCATTGATCGTCATACCCGTGACAAGGAAGGGTTGACGGGGGAGGGCGCCGCCGTGACCATTTTTCACCCGGACCGCCTGGTGATGGGGGTCAGTACCGACTATCCGCGTATTAAGGTGTTCGATCCAAAATCAATTGTCTGACAGGGTTAATATGAGACAGGGCAAGAAAAATTTTCGCCACGAATCTCTACAGGATAGGGAGTCGATTCAAGCGATCTTGAAAGCGATCACTCAAGGTGTCGCCAAGGGCAAACTGACGCTGAGTGATGACGACGATGAGATGGTCATGCAACCGGATGGCTTGCTGCAGTTGAAAGTGAGTGCGGCCCAGGATGCGGAGCGGCACCGTATTAATCTGCGAATTACCTGGCAAGTGGAAGAGGAGAAGCAGAAAAAGAGCAAGACCCTGAAGGTCAAGTTGAAGTAACTAGTGTGGTGTAACGTATAAACTGTACCAATCAGAGGCCCGTCAATGCCTCAAGACGCCCCGCAGGAAGTGCCCTTGGGGTGCCAGGCGCAGCGCGCAGGCAATGGCGCGCCATTCCCGGCGCAACGCGCCTAGCACCCCAAGGGCACTTCCTTCGGGGCGCAGCTAACGGCTTAGCGTCTCGCTGATTGGTGCAGTTTATACGTTACACCACACTAGGGCCTGTTAACACTAATTTGATAGCCACTATTGTGCCTGAAAAAGCGCCAATCAAGGCGCGAGGAGCGTAGTTTGGTTGTTCCAAATAAGCGACGAGTAACGCCGAGTGGCGCTTTTTCAGGCGCAACCCGAAGGGCCAAGGCCCTGTTTTCGCCCAGCGGCGTTATCAGTCGCTTATGTAGACTCAGCTACACGGCGCTCCTTCTGCCTTGCTGGACAAAAACAGGGTCTTGGCAGTGGCTATCAAATTAGTGTTAACAGGCCCTAGCGATGAGTGAACCGGTTAGCGAATTGACCGACCGGTGCGCCCGGCTGCTGCGCCATCAGGGATTTCGCCTGGCGGTGGCTGAGTCCTGCACCGGCGGCTGGCTGGCCAAGGTGCTGACGGATCTGCCGGGCAGTAGCGAATGGTTCGACCGGGGATTCGTGACCTACAGCAATCAGGCCAAACAGGCGATGCTGGGCGTCACTTCCCAGACATTGGAGCAGTTTGGCGCGGTGAGCGAAGCGACCGTTGGCGAGATGACTCAGGGAGCCCTGCGCGAAAGCGGGGCTGATGTGGCTGTCGCCATCAGTGGCATCGCCGGTCCGGGGGGCGGCAGCGAGGGAAAACCGGTGGGGACGGTCTGCTTTGCCTGGCAGATCAGGGGCAGGGAGGCGATCACCGGCCGGGAGTGGATCGACGGCGACCGCAAGCAGGTGCGCTGGCAAGCGGTGGTGCATGCCCTAAGGCAGCTAGAGCGGCTATTGCGCAGTGGCTGACCAGCGTCTCTTCTTTGCCCTCTGGCCCGAGGCCCAGGTGCGTGACGAATTCGCCGCCTTGGCGCATGCATCGGCGCCGGGTGAAGGGCGAAGGCACCGCGCCGATGATCTGCACATGACCTTGGTTTTTCTCGGTCAGGTTGACCCATCACGGCGACAGTGTATCGAAGGGGTCGCCGACGCCATTCGGGCGCCCTCTTTCGAATTGACGATCGATCATACCGGTTTCTGGTCCAGACCGAGGATCTTCTGGGCCGCGCCCGACACCACACCCGAGCCACTCAAGCAACTGGTGCATGATCTGAATCACGGATTGCGCGGCTGTGGGTTCGAACCGGAACAACGTTCCTACAAACCACACGTCACGCTCTATAGAAAGGCGCGCCATGCTAAACCAACGCCATTGCCGGCAGGCATTCAGTGGCCGGTCAGGGAGTTTGTGCTGGCGTCGTCTGCAAATCCGGGTTCATCCTCGACACGCTATCAAGTATTGCGGCGATGGGCTCTGGATGATGCTGGAGAAGAAACCGGGTAGACATCATGGATTGACCTGCTCAAGCGTCTCAGCCCAAATGGCGAGGCATTGAATCCCTATTAGCCATGCACTGTGCCTGTGTGGTTTCACCACGAAGAACACGAAGGACACGAAGTGTGGGATTAAGCGATTCGTGCTATGACCCCTTCGTGCTCTTCGTGTCCTTCGTGGTGAAAACGATCAACAATACGAACAACGGCATGCAGTGCGTGACCAGAGCCTAAGCTATTGAAGAAAATAGGAAAAAGATGAAAGCAAGCGGCAATAGTTAACAGGTCAATCCCTATCAGGGCGCGGCCCTGCCGCACCCACATCGGTTTTTGATAGTGGATTATTGAGACAGAGGGTTTTGTTGGCTTGAGATCGTATTCAATCCTCATGTTCGGCACACTGTTGAGTCTCGCGCCAGGCTTGTCGTTGATTGTGATCGGTTTTTTCATCAATGCCTGCGTTTTTTTCTTTACCCACTCCCTGGCCGCCGGCTGGCGCGGTGTGGTCGTCGGTTCGCTGCTGATTCTGGGCGTTACCTTGGGGATTGCCTTGTGGTTGGGCGGCCGGGAGCGCAAACGGGTTAATACCTTGTGTTCAGACTCATGACGTGGGCCTGTGGCTGTGTGATAATTCCGGGCTAGTACTCCTTCAACATGATAATGATGGGTTCAGTTGGTCTGTCAGCGTCCATGACCGCGTTGCGCCTCTTGTAAAGGACTCAGGCCATTCACCGCGAGGCGCGCCTTGTCCTGAACGCTGACAGACCAACTGAACCCATCATTATCATGTTGAAGGAGTACTAGGTATCGATTGGGTCGCCAGACCAGGATGTCCGGCGTGTAGCTTTTAAAGATTAACAAACGAGGATTGACCGAATGGATGAAAACCGTGCAAAGGCGCTGAGCGCCGCTCTGGGGCAGATTGAGAAACAGTTCGGCAAGGGATCTGTGATGCGCATGGGGGATACCAGCTCAGTGCGCAATATCGAAGTGATCTCGACCGGCTCCCTCTCCCTGGACATCGCCCTTGGCATTGGCGGACTTCCGAAAGGCCGTGTGGTGGAGATCTACGGCCCCGAATCTTCCGGTAAGACCACCCTGACCCTACAGGTGGTCGCCGAGGCGCAGAAGATGGGCGGCACCGCCGCCTTTATCGACGCCGAGCATGCCCTCGATCCGCAGTATGCGGAGAAACTGGGCGTGAATGTGGACGAACTGCTGGTCTCCCAGCCGGATACCGGCGAGCAGGCCCTGGAGATCACCGACATGCTGGTGCGATCCGGCGCCGTGGATGTGGTCGTCATCGATTCGGTGGCGGCCCTGACCCCCAAGGCGGAGATCGAAGGGGACATGGGCGATTCCCATGTCGGCCTGCAGGCACGCCTGATGTCTCAGGCCTTGCGAAAACTCACCGCCAACATCAAGCGCACCAACTGTCTGGTGATCTTCATTAACCAGATCCGCATGAAGATCGGTGTCATGTTCGGCAGTCCCGAGACCACCACCGGGGGCAACGCCCTGAAGTTCTACGCCTCCGTGCGCCTCGATATTCGCCGCATCGGCGCCATCAAGAAGGGCGATGAAGTGGTCGGTAACGACACCCGGGTGAAGGTGGTGAAGAACAAAGTCGCACCTCCCTTCAAGCAGGTGCAGTTCGAGATCCTGTATGGCGAGGGCATCTCCCATGAGGGGGAAATCATCGAACTGGGCGTGCAGCAGGGCATTATCGATAAATCAGGCGCCTGGTACAGCCATAACGGCGATCGCATCGGGCAAGGCAAGGAGAACGTGCGCAACTTTCTCAAGGAGAATCCCGAAATCACTGACGGGATCGAAGCGCGTATTCGCGCCGAGTTGTTGCCCTCGAACGAAGGCGAGGAAGCGCTAGCCGAGGCGGAAGCCTGAGCCGGGAGGCATGCCAAGAGGCCGAGGCGGCGGCGCTCCGGCTGCTGACCGCCAGAGAGCACTCATTGCGGGAGCTGTGGAATAAACTGCAATCCCGCGGTTTCGACGAGCAGACCATCGACGCTGTTCTTCAGCGTCTGAGCGATTCGGGTTTGCAGAGCGACGATCGCTTTGCCGAAAACTTTGTCACCGGCCGGGTGAGCAAAGGGAGCGGTCCGGTGCGCATTCGCGCCGAGTTGCGTGAGAGAGGCGTGGATGAAGCGCTTATCGAGACGCATCTGGCGGGTTACGCCGGTGCATGGCCGGAACTGTTGCTGCAGGTGCATGATGCAAAATATGGCAAGCAGCGCGCCAAGGATCGAAAAGCGTTGGCGAAAAGGGCGCGGTTTCTCGAGTATCGCGGTTTTCCCGGTGAGTTGATCCGTGATTTTCTTTTCGATTGATGAAGTGTCCGGCAGGTGAGGCCACGACGATAATTACCAAGCTATATTTGCGTTAATTCAATGTAGGTAAACCACCGCCACAGGCGGTGAGACACGAAGAGGTTCTGCCGTGCCGGGGAGCAGCTGGGTGGTCGGTCCAGGCGGGGAGTTCAATCCTGATGCCTTGCTGAGACCCTAAGAGGAAAAGAAACTCTCGCCAAGCTCGCAAAGGATCCTCAGACAATCTCTTCTTGGCGTACTTTGCGAGCTTAGCGAGAGAGATGATGTATGCCTGGCCAGTTGTGGCAAACCAGGATGACAGCGTGGCGGTGTGGAAAAGTGAGCGGCAGCCCTGACATAGCCCCCTTTGGGGGCTTTCATCATACTACCCGCTCTGCGGGTAGTAGATGATTCGTGTTCATTAGCGGACCCATCATGTTTGGTATTACGTGAAAATAGGTAGCGCTTTACTTTTTTGCCTCCTTAGGGAAATCTGTGGGTATGGCTCGGCGCAAGTGAACGACCAAATGTATGATCTGAAATGAGTTTTGTGGCCAGGGAGGTAACAAAACAACCATGAATTTCTGCGTGTCAGTTTTGTTTGGACATAATCTGACACACAGCGCGATCTGGATTCGCCGGGTTGATACTCTCGCAAAGCCGCGAAGCACGCAAAGGGAAAGGCGGCAAATGGTAGCAAATGAGATGGGAAAGTGTATTGTCGATAGCGCGGTTCAGATTCACCGTGAGACGGGGCCGGGATTGCTGGAAACAGTCTATGAGACCATCCTTACGCATCCGTTACGGCAACGAGGCTTTCAGGTTGAGCGGCAGATTGCCGTCCCCATTGAATACCTTGGGCTCAGGTTTAATGTAGGCTTCCGGGCCGACCTTGTCGTTGAGAAAAAAGTGAATCCCTGATGAAGAACGGTATTCATCGCATGGTCAATGGCCTTGTGGAGTAAATTCAATGATGCTTTGCGTGCTTGGCGGCTTTGCGAGAGTCAATTATCGTCTTGAAATACCCACAAATTTTGCTGAAGAGCCACTTTTTTACCCACTCGAAGAGGGGAAGAGCCTACTTCTCAATACCGTAGCGTTTCATCTTCTGCCATAGGTTTTTACGAGAGATACCGAGAGAATCCGCAGCCAGGTTTATTTTACCGCCGTTTTCCGCTAATGCGTTGAGGATCGCCTTACGCTCCGTCTCTTCGATCGATTGCCGCAGGGTGGTGGGGCTGGTCTCTTGGTTGTCGTTGTCCTGGGTCAGCAGGTCGTTGGTCCCGATCCAGGGGCCGTCGCATAAAGCGACGGCGCGCTCGATGATATTCTTGAGTTCCCGGACATTGCCCGGAAATGACATGGTTTGAAGCTGTAACTCAGCCTCTTTTGACAGCCCTTTAATAGGGGTTCCCTTTTTTTGGGCCAGTTCGCTCACGAACAACCTGGCAAGATAGACGATATCTTCCCGGCGCTCCCGCAATGGGGGAATATGTAAGTGAATGACATTGAGGCGCCAGTAGAGGTCGGATCTGAATGCATTTCGCTTAATGGATTCTTGCAAAACCACTTGGGTTGCGGCAATGACTCTGACATCCAGCGTGATCGGTTCTGTCCCACCCACGCGCTCGATCACAAGCTCCTGCAGGACGCGCAGGAGCTTTACCTGGATATCAGGGGATACTTCTGCGATCTCGTCGAGAAAGATGGTCCCGCCTTGGGCTTGTTCAAAGCGTCCGATACGCTGTTGGGTTGCGCCTGTGAATGCGCCTTTCTCATGGCCAAACAGCTCGCTCTCGATCAGGCCGGCAGGCAGGGCGGCGCAGTTGACTTTGATCATAGGGCCCTGAGCCCTGAGACTATTGTTATGAATCAGTGTCGCGACAACCTCCTTGCCGACACCGGATTCGCCGGTGAGCAATACCGAACTGTCACTTTCACCAAGGCGTGCGACCAGGCGTTCGATTTTGCGCATCGCGGCACTCTTGCCGAGACGACCGCTGCCAGCCTTGAAGCTGCTTTCCGGGTCTGAACTATTGAGCATCAAACGGGAATCGGCGACACAGGAGAGATGACGTTGCACTTTCTCGACAAAGTCGTTGATGTCGAAGGGCTTGGTTAGATAATCGAGTGCCCCCGCCTTAACCAGGGAAACGGCATCGGATACATCGCCATAGGCGGTCATGAGAATAATCGGAATGCCGGGGAAGTGGATGGAGATATAGCGAAACAGTTCAATGCCTGTTCCATCGGGTAGGCGGATGTCGGTAACAACCAGGTCAACGTTACCCTTATCGAGCGTTTGTTTGGCACTGCTAACATCGTTGGCCGCGCAGACGGGGATCTGTTCAAGATTAAGCCTGTCTTCGAGTGAAAGACGAATAATTTCATCGTCTTCAACCAGTAATACACGGTAGTTGCTGAAATCGGTATTGTCTGACAGTTGTTTGGTTTCAGTGTGCATCAGGCAGCCCTTGTTGTGATGATCGGCACAGCTACATGAAATGTCGTACCTTGATCTTTTTCACTTATCACTTCAATGATTCCCTCCATACTCTGCACCAGGCGATAGACCACCCATAGCCCCAAACCGCTACCGTTTATTTTGGTGGTAAAAAAGGGATCGAACAGCTGGTTTCTTATATTGGAGGGTATGCCTGGGCCATTGTCGCTGACTTCGATGATCAAATGCTGCCCGCTTTGATGCATGTGGAAGGCCACCCTTCCGCCATCGGGAAGTATCTCCACCGCGTTCTTTAGAAGGTTGTAGACGATCTGCTCGATCTTTCCAGGAATATTGAGATTTTTGTCGGTATTGTTTTTCCAGATGATATCAATATTCCTATCTCTGTTCTCGGCGGCGATCAGATCATACAGTTTATCGACGTGTTCAATATTGACCGTTTCCTGGCTCTCCTCTATCTTGAGTCCCACCAGCAGATTGTGAACGATATCTTTGATTCGATGCAACCCTTGATCGATGACAGGCAGATAACGATCGATAAGCTTTTTGTCGTCAGGGTGTTTGCGTAATGTATCCACACAGTTCAAAAGTCCGGCAAGTGGGTTGTTGACTTCATGGGCGACACCGGCGGTGATGCGGCCGAGCGCAATCAGCTTTTCACTCATCGCAATCTCTTCCTCCAACATCTTTTTTTCAGCCAACTCCGCCATTATCTGGTTAAAGGTAACACTCAGACGGCCGATCTCATCCCTCTCTTTGACAGGAATGGGGGCAAAATCGGTCATCTCTCCCCGGCCGACCGCTTCCAGGCCCTGGGTGACAGCAGTGAGAGGCTTGACCATGCGCCTGGAAACAATAGTGCCCAGAGCGCTGCCGATGATGACGAAAAACAGTATCAAGACCAGAACAATCGCAGCGGTGCTTTTTGCCTTTTCATAGAGTTGACTGACCGACAACCGGACACGAACGACACCCATATATTTCTGATCGGAGAAGAGTGGGACGACCCCTTCCTGAAAGCCTGTTCTGGAATAGCCGCCACTGCTTAATACAATGGGTGTTCGTGTGCCTAGAGCCCGTATAAAAAGGTCCTGTTCAACTCCCTTGTCAGGCGAAAAATGGAGTCCCATGGGATTTTCAGCAGGCTGTAGGTGGGCCAGAACCCGCCCTTCCGGGTCAAGTATCATCGCCGTGATGACCTGGTGATTTCCACCGGTTCCCGGTCTTCTGGAAGCCATGTTCTTCAGACTCAGGTAAAGCGACCAATGATCGTTGCGTAATATGGCCTTAGGGGCCGTGATGGCAATGGATTCAGATAGCAACAGCGCCTTTTCGCCCAGTTCATCATGAAAGCGTTTCCAATCCTGTACAACCATGACCGTGCCGATCATGAAGCCGACAACGGTGACAACGGTCGTGATTGTGAGCGATAGTTTTATCGACAGCGGCCAGGATCTTGGGCTAGGTATCGGCATTGGCTCTCTGCAATCAATCAATAGGTGACATGGTGTATTTTGAATCAGATCTTTGAATTCTATTTGCCATGGCGCGTATTTCATTGAATAGTGAATCTGGAAAATGACCAAAGCCATCCAGTTTGAGCCGGTCCAGGAGGATCTTGCCTGTCGAATCCTGATTCATATTTTCCAGTGTGTCCTTCATCAGCTTGACGGTATCCCTATTTACCCCCACACGGGAGACAATGGGTGGAAAGCCGAATCCTGGGGATTTCTTGATTATTCGGGTCTTTTCGGTGATCTCCGGTTTGAAGACGGCTAGGTATTCCCATATATAGGAATCCACCGCTCCGCCATCCGCAACCTGTTCGGAAACAGCCTGCACCGTCTCAGCATGATTAAAAGTGAAAAATGTCTGGCGGAAAAAAGTCTCGGGCTTGTTACCTTTTTCCGCAAGCAAGACGAGGGGGTAAAGGAAGCCTGAATTGGAGTCAGGGTCGGAGAAGGCAAACAGTTTCCCTTTTAAATCACTGAAGCGTTTGTAAGGGCTTTTATGGTGAACGATGATATAGGAGTAATAGCGCGGAGCCCCCCGGTAGACCGGCACTGTCAGGAGCTGAAGAAATTCCGGTTTTCTGATCTGTACGTAGGGATAGCCGCAAATCCAGGCAAATTCGATATCGCCGGTGTCGAGGAGATCCATGACCTCCCGGTATGATTTTCTGAGCACGAACTCGACCTTACGGTCAATCTTATGCTCCAGGTATTCACTCCACTGATCAAGAAATCTGAGGTTTTCAGTCAGTACGACTGCGGTCAAACCGAATCGAATCGATGCTTCGGTATCGGCGGAATAGGTCGGTGTAATCCAGAAAAACAGTACTAGATAGATCAATCGCACTGGTGATCCTCATTATGAGCACGTATCACGAAACTCGTGTAATCCGGTTACAACAGCGCTTCACACGTATCACTTGTACTTTCTACGGGGTACAAGCCATCTCAGGTAAAACTATTCCACTCCATTTATTCTCTCTACCTCAACAGGATAGCAAACTACATTATTTATTCTATTAACCCGGCAACCCAATATGTTACGTTCAGGGCTTCAAGCAAGCCCCTGATCAAGGCATGGCTTGCCGCCAATGGCCATCCCCTTGGCAAGAGCCATAACGTGAGGAGGGATTTTCTTCATCCGTTTCACCCTATTCCACAATTTGTTACCGTCTGGTAACGCCGTGGTTGTGCATGAATAACCTAACGGCATGATATTGAAGTAATAATCAGAAAGGTTACGGGGTTTTTCCAGAATGTTACCTCCTGGTAAGAAATTCATACCTCGATTTATTTGTTTCCTTTTAATCCCATTTATTTCAATAAGATAGGAATCTGGCGCGACTCTTGCTGATCTGTCCCAGCAATCACACAGATCAATGATCTATAGATCCGAGTCGGGAGCTGAATGGACAGTGAATAGTGATGCTGGAATTCAATTTAGGATCAGTTGGCGTCTAGCCGGGCTTATTGTCGCTGCAATCCTACTGTTTCTATCCATTGCCTATGGGGGGGTTGAGTATTACACCTCCCAGTCCTCTTTTTGTGGTGGAAGCTGCCACACGATGACGGAGCAGTATGAGGCCTGGCAGTCCAATTATCACCACCAGAGCAATAATCCGCAGGGGATGCAGGCAGAGTGTGTGGATTGCCACTTTCTGCCAGGTAAAAAGCACTCCTTGAAGGCCAAATACGAGGGTCTGCGCCACCTTGCCGCTTATCTGTATGACCGGGATGCGCCATTACCCATACGCCCGGTTATCAAGGATGGCGCCTGCCTGCAATCAGGCTGCCACAATCGTCAAACCGTTGCGGAAAAGGAGATACAGTATACCGAGAGGGTGCGTTTCAAACACCAGGTGCACTTCACTGACAAGGCGCTCGATGGCCATCGGATTAGCTGCGATACCTGTCACTTCAAGACGACAGAGGATAAGCATTTCGAAGTGCCCGAGGATATCTGTTTCCTGTGCCATTTGAAACTGAAAAAACCTACCCTCGACATAGCCAGGATGAGCGGCGGGGATATCAGCAAGATCACCTTTGAGGACCGGCCGTCCATCGATTTCAACAAAGGCGCCTCCCGTTGCGACATCTGCCACACAATCCCTGCCCGGTCATTGCAAAGTCAATTACAGGTAGGTGATGAGAGTACAACCAAGAAACCGATAACCCATCAAACGATTCAGGCATCGGGGGTGGCCTGTGAGGGTTGCCATTTTGAGGTGGTAAAGGGGGCGGGCGAGATCGACACCGGAAATGTGGTCTCGAACGGCTGCCTGACCTGCCATAACAGGAGCCAGACGCTGCTTGCCACGGCAGGCGATAAGGGGCTGATGCATGACAAGCACATACCTGATAAGGCTGATTGTTTTGATTGCCACAGTGTTATTGAACATAAAAATAGAACGGATCATCTCGATTTTGTGCGCAGGGATTGCCAACTCTGCCATGTCGATCAGCATAAGTATCAGAAACAACTGCTGGCGGGTATTCCCGTGGATGAAGATATATCGGGTACTCCGCATCTGATGTATGAGGTCAATACCAACTGCATGGCATGCCATCTCAAAAAGACGGTGAGCAGAGGTCATGATGTGAGAACGGCGGCCGGTGATACTTGTGCGGCATGTCATACGGAACAGCACAGAAAAATGCTCGATGACTGGAAAACATCACTTGAAAAAGAGGTGGCGGGGGCAGAAGAGGTCGAGGCAGAGGCGCGCGGCCTCCTGGCTGAACTCAGAAACGGACTGAACAAGGAGCAATTGAGCCAGGCTGAAGCGATGATCGCCAAGGGCAGTGAGCTGATCAATACTGTGCGTGTTGGAAACGGCGTACACAACAAGAAGTACGCAATAACCATTCTTGATGGCGCATTCGGAAATTTCGAAGACACCATTGAATTGCTTGAAGGCATCAAGACACTTGAATAAACCAGAAAAATCTCTGGCACCGACAACTGTGGCGTGTGGAGAGATGAGGAGAACAGAGCGATATGAGTGACAAGAAAACACCTGAAATCAGCCGGCGAAATTTCCTGAGCGGTGTCGGCACGGCAGTCGTTGGCGCGGCGGCGGTGGCGACACCGACAGTGAAACTCGAGGCGGCGCAAGCGAAAGCACCCCGCTGGGCGATGGTCATGGATCTTAGGCGATGTATAGGCTGCAGGGCCTGCACAGTGGCGTGTAAATCGGAAAACCATGTTTCTCTTGGACGGTTCAGGGCGGTTATTCAAGAGAAAACCATGGGCACTTTTCCAAACACCAAAAAGGCGTTCCTGCCTTTGATGTGTAATCACTGCGAGGGCAATAAGAAAGACGGGGTTCCGCCTTGTGTAAAGGCCTGTCCCGAATTCCCCGGCGAACGCGCCAAGTTCAAGACCGCTGACGGTAAGACCATACGCTACCGTAGTGGCGCTACTTACAAACGACCGGACGGCATGATCCTGATCGATAAGGAGAAGTGCATCGGTTGCGGCAAATGTATCGATGCCTGCCCTTATGGCGTCCGTTCATTCGATCCCTTTGTCAAAGCTGGTGGTGATCCGACCAAGCAGGCGGCAGACAAGTGCGATATGTGCGCTCATCGCGTCGATAACGGCGTTGAACCATCCTGTGTCAATACCTGCCAGGGTCGCGCCCGTATCTTTGGCGACCTCAACGACCCGGGCAGTGAGGTTTCGAAGCTCGTCAAAGAGCACAATCTGGCCAAGGACGCCAATGTGTTGCTTGCGCAAGAGGGGACCAATCCACATGTGTTCTATATTGATCCCGACAACCTGTTGAAGACCCTCTATACACAGCGAAAGAAGGGCAAACTGGACCACTTCGTGGATCAGATCACCTAAACCCCTAGCGCTGGTAAGAGAGAGGAATTGATATGAAAAAGCTAAATCGTCGTAATTTCATGAAGTATGCCGCCGGCAGCGGTTGTGCATTGGCCGCAGGTTTGAGTGGCAGTCAGAGTGCTTTCGCCGGCTCGATCAGGCTACAGGCGGGTGGCCGGGATTTTTCCCCGACCACGAACAAGGAGCTACAGGCCATACCGACGGCTTGTTGGCAGTGTGTGACCCGTGACGCCATGATCGGCTATGTCGAGGATGGACGCCTGGTGAAACTGGAAGGCCATCCCGACTCTATCCGCACCCTCGGAAAACTCTGCGCCAAAGGACAGGCAGGCGTCAATCAAGTCTATTTTCCTGATCGTATCCTGTATCCGATGCTACGTGTCGGTAAGCGCGGCGAACACAAATGGAAAAGGATCTCCTGGGATGAGGCATTGGATCTTTTCGCATCCAAGCTGAAACCGCTTCTTGACGCCGGAACACCCGAGTTGCTTATGTATCAGTATGGCCGTCATAAGGGTAGTCAGTCCTCGATCATGCACGATTTCATGGATGCATTCGGCTCCCAAACCATCGGTACTCACACCTCGGTATGCGAAGGGCCTAAATGGGTCGGCCAGGAGAGCCTGTGGGGTGGAATGTACGATAACTGGGACTATGACCATACCGATTTCGTGGTTAATTTCGGCTCAAACCAATTCGAGACCCATACCAATCATATACCGACATCACAGCGTCTTATTCGGGCGATGGTTGATCGCAATGTCCCCCTATACACCTTCGATGTGCGTCTTTCCAACACCGCCGCCAAGTCAACCGAGTGGATTCCCATTAAAGTCGGCATGGACGGTCTGGTGATGTTGGCGATGGTTAACGTGATCATGAAAGAGGGGTTGTTTCGCAAGAATCATTTGAAATATATGCGTGTCTCGCCGGACTACCATGCATCGGACAATGACAAAATCGCCGCCATCAAGAAGCATGTAGCCAAATTCACGCCTGAGTTCGCCGAGAAGGAGAGTGGTGTGCCGGCTGACAAGATTCGTCAAATCGCGCGTGGTTACGCGAAGGCGAAATCAGCCTGCCTGATCAGCTATCGCGGTACTGTTATGCATTATCATGGCGCGGATCAGGAACGTGCGGCCATGTTGCTTTCAGCGATCACCAACAATCTCGATAGAAAAGGTGGTCGGGTAATGGGCGTCGGCGCCGGCTGGAAACACCCCCATTCACCGAAGGCAAAACGGCAGAAAGGTCTCGATATCGTAAACGGCTTTCCTGGTGAGGCCGCCTTTCCGACACATCAATGCAGCCAACAGAATCTTCCAATGATCAAGGATGGTCAAAATGGTCGACCCAAAGTTTACTGGTCGAGTTGTAACAACCAGGCCTTCATCAATGGAAACAACAAGGAGGCAGAAGCTATCTTGAAGGATGAGAACCTCATTCCTTTCTCAGTTTCGACTAACATCGTCTATGATGAGACATCGCAATATGCTGATCTCATCCTGCCCGATGTTACCTATCTGGAGCGGTGGGATTATGAGGATATGGTGTCTCCAACAGGGGTCGCCGAGTACTACATCCGTCAACCCCTCATCAAGCCGCTGGGCGAGGCGTGGGATCAGGGTGAGGTCTTTGCCGGCTTGGCTAAACGGTTAGGCATTGATCTGGCCTATTCGACCAAGGAAGAGTACGTTCGCCAGTCCTGCGAGATGACCCCGGGGGTAAGGGAAGCCGGTGGCTTCAAGTACATGAAGAAGCATGGGGTCTGGCATGATAAGAACGCCAAGCCTAACTTTGGCTTCTACGAAGAAACCGTGGATGTTTCCGGCGATGGGATTATTCTTGACGAAAAAACCGGCGTCTACTGGAACTACAAGAAGGCCGGTGTCAGCGAGGCTGAGGCCAAGAGCAAAGGCTATCTGGGCGTCGAGGGGGCCAAGAACGCCTACGTCGCCCAAGATATACAGGGTACGCCGCGCAAGGCCTATCCACCGAACACCTCGTTTACCAAGTCCGGTCTGCTTGATTTCTACTCGGACAATTTCGCGGCTAAGGGCTTCCCGGCGTTTCCGACCTATACGCCGATCCCTGAGCATCAGAAGATGGGTAAGAATGATTTACATCTGACCACCTATAAGGTCGCCGTACATACCCATTCCCGCACGGCCCATTGCAAGTGGCTGTCCGAGATCAAGCACGACAATCCGGCATGGATCAACAGCAAGACCGCCGCCGAACGCGGGATCAAGGAGGGTGACCGCATTAAGGTGTCAAATGATCTTGGTGAGATCACTACCACGGCCCATGTCACCGAAGGCATCATCCCCGGCATCGTAGCTATCTCGCACCATCTTGGGCGTCAGCACTCCGGCATCTATGGATCCGGGAAAAAGTCTCCCACCCCTGGAGGAGCCGAGGCAGATCCTGATGCCAAGAACATCTGGTGGGACAAGCACGGAGCCCATCCCAACTCGATCATTCCGAACAGTTCGGATCCGATCAGTGGCGGTCAACGGTGGATGGATACGGTGGTGAGAGTTGCCAAGGCATAGCGAGAGAAACAGGAGAGCCGAGATGGGAACCGACTGGAAAACGCTGGCCGATGGCGCCAAGACACGCAGTGAGTTTTATGGACTGTTGGCCACTGTTTTCAGGGAGGAGCCCAGCGAGGCCCTGATTCACGAGTTGAGGGGTCCCCGTCTGGCGGGGACCTTCTCAGGCATGGAGGTGGAACTGGGTGAATCGTTCTACAACGATCCTGAGGCCGAGGTGAGAGCATCGCTGGTATTGGAGTTTACCCGCCTGTTCATCGGTCCTGGCAGCCATATATCCGCCCACGAGTCTGTCTTTGCCGAGGTGGATGGCGGGCTGGGGGGGCTATGGGGGGCTAAGACCGTCGAAGTGAAAAAGTTTATCGAGGCGGCCGGTCTTGAGTATGAGCAGCGGTTTACCGGTCTTCCTGATCATGTCAGTGTTGAGCTTGAGTTTATGCAGAAGCTGACCGGGTGGGAGGCTGATCAGTGGAGCCGGCAGGATCGTACGAGCGCGGAGTATTGCCAGTCAGTGCAACGCATGTTTCTTGAGCGACATCTGTTATGTTGGGTATCCCAATTCTGTGATGCGGTGATGGCTCAGGCTGACATACCGTTCTATCGAGCCATGGCTGAGTTGACCAAGAACTACCTGGCGTTTGAACGGCAGAGTATTGCGCCTGACGACGCGGCCTGAAGCTGTCAGGTGGGTGGATCATATCAACCATCAGGGTTCAGTGTTTCAGCGCAAAGTTGATTGTCCGCGAATGAACGCAAACTAACGCGAATGGGAGGCGTAATCCATCCCATGCCTTGGCTTGACGGTTTTCAGTCACGGCAGAATCTTCCTTGCCAAGCCTGCAAGGTTTGGAGATTCTTGGCTGGCAAGCGGAACCTCGGCATGAGGCTCGTTCATAATAAATTTGCGTTTATTCGCGTTCATTTGCGGATAATTCCATCTGATAGGGCTTGTTGAGCTCGGCTTCTCTATTCGCTCGAATAAGGTAAGAGCCCCTTTTTTATCGCCATACGCTTGCGAAGAGCAGCTTCCTGTTCAGCCTCCATGCCCAAATTCTTACCCTGTTTGATAGCGAATTCCAGCGGAGCGCCCAGATTGAATCGATAGGCTGCCCACATGGCGCCGAGAAGCGCTGACGTCGGTGAATAGACCAATAGCCTGCTGTTGCTGGCGTCGATAACCTGCTGGGTGAAGTCATCGACTTGCTCTTGACTCGGCACCGCGCCATCAACCGGTATGCTGATATAACGCATCCCCAGCGCCTCGGTCTCTGATCGGTGCAGACGCGCGGTTTTCTCGGGGGTTCCGAGGTCGATGACGGTTTCAAACCCGAAGGCTTTTAGTTCGGCTATGCGATTGACCTGACGCCCCTGGGTCGCCTGGAGATAGGGCATGGCGAGGCCGGGTTCCTCAACTGCGATACCATACCCAATTCTCCCTGGTAATTTTGATGCCTTTAGGGTGAGTGACTGGGGTGCTGATTGACCGTTAGGGGCGGTCAGCGCTAGATCATTGTGCCGGTTCATTTCCCCATCGCCCCACCAACCACAGGCATCCACTGATTTCGTTGGGATGGCGAAGAGGCATAACGAGGTCGTAATGGCGGCGGGTATCAAACTGCAAATGCGTTGCGCTTTCTTCATGTTGTGTTGGATGCACGCGAAACCCGGTTGAGCTTATGCGGAAGTTTATATAATTGTAACATATTGAAATAAATATAGATATTCTCAGGGGGGGGGTTATTTCATCAGACGCAAATGAATAAATTCGAGATTTGCTGCGCTTTCCGCCTCCGAGGCTAAAGGGAGCGCCTCCATCTTCGCTTGCGGACGAGTCGCGCCTTGGTCCGCGCCACCGGTGGGATACTGAACATCGCTTAAGCCAGGCTCGGGTCAGTTGTCTTGTTTTTGATGCAACCAAGACGGGCATTTTTTCTTCGTTCCTGTTATCTTTTACTGTTTGTTTTCCGGTAATTTCCAATTTCGTTCTGTAGCCATGAAAACCAGCGCCGATATTCGTAAAGCCTTTCTCGACTATTTTGCCGACCAGGGTCATGAGGTGGTTGCCAGCAGCCCGTTGGTGCCGCGGAACGACCCTACCTTGCTCTTCACCAATGCTGGTATGGTGCAGTTCAAGGATCTCTTTCTCGGCCGGGAGAAGCGCGACTACAGCCGCGCGACCAGTTCGCAACGTTGCGTGCGTGCCGGGGGGAAGCATAATGACCTGGAAAACGTCGGTTATACGGCCCGTCACCACACCTTCTTTGAAATGCTGGGCAATTTCAGCTTCGGCGACTATTTCAAAACCGACGCCATCAAATATGCCTGGGAGTTTCTGACCGGGACGATCGGACTACCTGCTGAGAAGCTCTGGGTGACGGTCTATGAAGAGGATCAAGAGGCGGCCGATATCTGGCTCAGGGAGATTGGTGTCGATACCGCCCGGTTTACCCGTATCGGCGACAAGCCGGGGGGGAAGCGGTATGAGAGCGACAATTTCTGGGCGATGGGCGATACCGGGCCTTGCGGCCCCTGTTCGGAGATCTTCTATGACCACGGCGAGGGTATCTGGGGCGGGCCTCCGGGCACACCAGAAGAGGAGGGTGATCGCTACATCGAGATCTGGAACCTGGTCTTCATGCAGTACAACCGAGATGCGGATGGCGACTTGACACCGTTGCCCAAGCCTTCAGTGGATACCGGGATGGGGCTCGAGCGCTTGGCCGCGGTGTTGCAGGGGGTGCATAGCAACTATGAGATCGATCTGTTTGCCCATCTGATTGAGGCTGCCGCCAAGCTGACTGGCTGTGCAAACCTTGAAGAGAAATCCCTGAGGGTGATCGCCGACCACATTCGTTCCTGCGCCTTCCTGATCGTTGACGGGGTGCTGCCCTCCAACGAAGGTCGCGGCTATGTACTGCGCCGGATTATCCGCCGCGCTATCCGCCATGGCTACATGCTGGGAGTGAAAGCGAGCTTTTTTCACAAACTGGTAGCGCAGCTCTGTGACGAGATGGGGGAGGCCTACCCGGAACTGCTTGAGCAGCGGTCCCAGGTTGAAAAGGTGCTGCGTCTGGAAGAGGAGCGGTTCGCCCAGACCCTGGAGCAGGGTATGAAGATCCTCGATGAGGCCATCGCTGGACTGGATGGCAAGGTCATTCCCGGCGAGACGGTCTTCAAACTCTACGATACCTACGGTTTTCCCAAGGACCTGACGGCGGATATCGCCCGTGAACGTGCATTGACCATCGATCAACCCGGCTTCGATCGGGCCATGGCGGCCCAGCGTGAGCGCGCCCAGGCCGCGAGTCAGTTCGGCGTTGCCGAAACGGTCGATCTGGCGCTGGAGGAGGAGACGAGGTTTTGCGGTTACGAACGTCTCGAGGATCAAGCCCGGATTGTCGCTATCCTGCGTGAGGGGGAAGCCGTCGATGGTTTGCGCCAGGGCGAGTCTGGGGTGGTCTTTCTCGATCATACGCCGTTTTATGCGGAATCAGGCGGACAGGTCGGCGATAAGGGAATCCTGGAGGGCGAGGGTCTGTTGTTCGAGGTCGAGGATACCCGTAAACAGGCCGGTGAGCTGTTCGCCCACATCGGCAAGCTGGAGCAGGGAACCTTGGCGATCGGCGATACCGTTACCGCGCAGGTGAACGCCTACACTCGTCAGGCAACCGCCCTCAACCACTCCGCCACCCACCTGCTGCATGCGGCCCTGCGCCGGGTGTTGGGCGAGCATGTGGCGCAGAAAGGTTCGCTGGTCGATGCGGATCGCCTGCGTTTCGACTTTTCCCACTTCGAACCGATCTCCCGCGAGCAGTTGCAGACTATCGAACAATTGGTCAATGAGCAGATTCGCCACAACCACCCGGTCGACACCGAGATCATGTCTCTTGAGCAGGCCAAGACTTCCGGCGCCATGGCCCTGTTCGGCGAAAAATACGCGGACCAGGTGCGGGTATTGAGCATGGGAGCGTTCTCCACGGAGTTGTGTGGCGGCACCCACGTCAATGCGGTCGGCGATATCGGCCTCTGCAAGATCACCGCAGAGAGTGGCATCGCAGCCGGTGTCCGGCGCATCGAGGCCGTCACCGGACAACGCGCCATCGAGTGGATGGAGGCAGACGAGGAGCGGGTGCAGCGGGTCGCCGAGATGATCAAGTCGGGACGTGACGAGATCGAGGAGAAGCTGGGGCAGATCCTGGAGCGCAATCGCAAACTGGAAAAGGCGTTGGAGCAGTTGAAGGGCCGGCTTGCCAGTGCCGCCGGCAGCGATTTGGCCTCTGGCGCCGTGGCGGTGGGCGAGGTGAAAGTACTGGCGGCGAACCTGGACGGGGCCGATCCCAAGTCATTGAGAGAGACCATGGATCAGCTGAAAAACAAGCTGGGTTCCGCGGTTATCCTGCTGGCAGCGGTGGCTGGTGGCAAGGTCTCCCTGGTGGCGGGTGTCACCAAGGACCTCACCGATCGGATGAAAGCGGGTGACTTGGTCAAGCTGGCCGCCGAGCAGGTCGGCGGCAAGGGCGGTGGCCGGCCTGACATGGCTCAGGCGGGGGGAAATAACCCGGACGCACTCCCTCAGGCCCTCTCATTGGTCGAACCCTGGGTCAGGGATCGATTGGGTGCGGATGCCGCCGGTTAGGATCAGGCCTTGCTTGATAACATACGGTTTCTCTTGAGGCCGCTTTGGTGTTTAATGTGCAGCTTTTTCAAGCGGCTAGATTACAGGACATTGAACTGAGATGGCACTGATCGTGCAAAAATATGGCGGTACTTCCGTCGGCAGTGTTGAACGCATCTTCGCCGTGGCCGAAAAGGTCAAGGGATACCGGGATAGGGGGGACCAAGTCGTGGTCGTGGTCTCCGCGATGTCGGGGGAGACAAACCGGTTGATAGGCCTGGCGGGGCAGATCGATGAGTCACCCGACCCCAGAGAGATGGATGTCTTGGTCTCCACCGGTGAGCAGGTCACCATTGCCCTGTTGTCCATTGCCCTGCAAAAGATCGGTTGCCCGGCCCGCTCCTATACTGGCGGGCAGGTGCATATCCTTACTGACAGCGCCTACAGCAAGGCGCGCATTCGCGATATCGACGCGGCCCGGGTGAAGGCCGATCTGGATGCCGGGCGGGTGGTGGTGGTTGCCGGTTTCCAGGGGGTTGACGAGCACGGCAGCATCACCACCCTGGGTCGTGGCGGCTCGGATACCACGGCAGTGGCCATGGCGGCCGCCCTCAAGGGCGATGAATGCCAGATCTACACCGATGTGGACGGTGTCTACACCACGGATCCCAGGGTGGAGCCCAAGGCCAGGCGGCTGGAGCGTATCACCTTCGAAGAGATGCTGGAGATGGCCAGCCTCGGTTCCAAGGTGCTGCAGATCCGCGCGGTGGAATTCGCAGGCAAATACAATGTTCCCCTACGTGTCCTTTCCAGTTTCGAAGCGGGCGAAGGGACACTGATCACCTTTGAGGAAGAGAGTATGGAACAGGCAAAGATTTCAGGTATCGCATTCAACCGCGATGAGGCGAAGCTGACAATCCTCGGCGTGCCTGACCAACCGGGTGTGGCGCACAAGATTATCGGTCCGATTTCGAGCCGGAATATCGAGGTCGACATGATCGTGCAGAATATCTCAGCCGATACGGGCAGCACCGATTTCACCTTTACCGTGAACCGGGGCGATTTCAAGCGTGCGCGGGAGATTCTGCAGCAGACTGCTACGGAAATGAGCGCCCGCGAGGTCCTGGCAGACGATAAAATCGTTAAAATATCGCTAGTTGGCGTCGGCATGCGTTCACATGCGGGGATTGCCAGCAAAATGTTCGAGGCGCTGGCCAAGGAGGGCATCAACATCCGCATGATTTCCACCTCTGAGATAAAGATTTCAGTGGTTGTGGATGAAAAATACCTTGAACTCGGGGTTCGTGCTTTGCATGAGGCATTTGAGCTGGAGAGAGAAATTTAATCCTAAAATCCGCCAAATCGGCCTAAACAGCGTTAAATCAGTGGTTTTCAGGATTTTTTCCTCTTTTTAACCGACTCTCCAATTGCTAAAATATGTACACCAGTCCCGTTACCGCGGAGGCTTGGTTGGCAAGGCGCGCCTTCCCTCGGAGGCATTCCACCGAAGGTGCGCTTAATAACATAAGGAACTACATGGAGACTGGAAATGCTGATACTAACCCGCCGAGTCGGCGAAACCCTAATGATTGGAGATGAGGTTACGGTCACGGTGCTTGGAGTGAAGGGAAACCAAGTGCGGATCGGAGTCAATGCTCCGCGTGATGTTACCGTACACCGGGAAGAGATCTACGAACGCATAAAGAGAGAACAGGCCGAAGAGTCCTCCTCCTGACGCGTGTCAGGCAGGATTAAGACGACGAGGGTAGACCTCGAAAAATGACTTTGCCATGGAAGGCAAAGTTTTTTTGTCTGTAGAAGAATAAATCTGTACAATCTCGACTCCTTTGTGGGGTCTGAGCGGCGGGTGGCATGGCCACTCGGCGGCTATACAAGCCCACAATTGAGGTTAAGCAGCCACCCATACGCGGGTTCGGTTGATCCCACAAAATGATTAAAATCCGGAGAGATGGCCGAGCGGCTGAAGGCGCTCCCCTGCTAAGGGAGTATGGGGTTAATAGCTCCATCGAGGGTTCGAATCCCTCTCTCTCCGCCAAACAAAAAGGGGGCTCATCCGAGCCCCCTTTTTGTTTGGCGGAGAGAGAGGATTTGGTTCGAACCCTTGGTTCGACAAGGAGCGCAGCGACGCAGGACGCCGCAGCGCAGCGTAGGCGCCCCGCAGGGGTGAGCCGAAGGCGAATCAATCCCTCCCCGCAGCCGGCTTCCAAGGTGGGAGTCCCTCATGCCCCCTTTTTGTTTGGCGGAGAGAGAGGATTTGGTTCGAACCCTTGGTTCGACAAGGAGCGCAGCGACGCAGGACGCCGCAGCGCAGCGTAGGCGCCCCGCAGGGGTGAGCCGAAGGCGAATCAATCCCTCCCCGCAGCCGGCTTCCAAGGTGGGAGTCCCTCATGCCCCCTTTTTGTTTGGCGGAGAGAGAGGATTTGGTTCGAACCCTTGGTTCGACCAGGAGCGTAGCGACGCAGGACGCCGCAGTGCAGCGAAGGCGCCCCGCAGGGGTGAGCCGCAGGCGAATCAATCCCTCCCCCCAGTTGGCTTTCAAGGTGGAGTCCTTCACGCCTCCTGTGCATTTTTCACAGCTTCACGGCGACATATATCACTGAGATTCACCGAGACTTCACTTATAGTTTCTGATAAAGACGGAATGACACTGATGTAATATCCGTAGCGGTTCATCAGTGTGCTTTTATCGTTATAACTCAAGTTTCGGAGTTCATCTTGTTCCCATGTTCTACGCGTTTCGTAGGGTGCGGCCCTGCCGCACCGTAACTTGAAGCCCTGGAACCCAAGGTATTGGGTCAGGGGGCTGCGAAGTGAAGAAATCCGTCATAGCAAACAAGAGCGCAACCCAGCATGGTGCGGCAGGGCCGCACCCTACGCCCTGTTCACATTGTGCGGTCCCACATAGAACATGGGAACGCGTTAAATTTGAACTCCGAAACTTGAGTTATAAAAAATAGAACGGGGGATCGGCATGCTGAGTGAAAATGAAATAGATCGAAGGCTATCGACAAGCGAGCTGTTTAGCCTGGTATGTCAGACGGGAACATACCCCAGTTGCACTGTTTTGAAGACTCAGGGCAGTATCCGGGAGCTCGAGATCATGGCGGCGGGTCTGAGGCAGATCGGTGATGCTAAAGCGGCGGAAAGCATCGATATGAAGATCATGTCACTGCTGGAGAAAAAAATCTGCAAGAAGATCATCGACCGAAGTCGTAGAGAGCAGCTATTGGTCCGAGAAGAGAGGATTCAGCCCAATCTTCCATGATTAGGCTGTGTTGATCCCCGTCCCTACACCCGGAACTGTCCGATCAATTCCTGTAACTCGGCTGCCATGCTTGCCAGGCTTTGTCCGGCCTGGGAGGTCTGCTCGGCGCCCGTGGCGTTTTGGGTGGCCATGTCGTTGATGCGAACGATGTTGCGGTTCATATCTTCCGCCACCGAGTTCTGCTCTTCCGAGGCGGTAGCGATCTGGGTGCTCATTTCATTGATTCGCGACACGGCATCCGCAATCGTTGTCAATGAAGCGCCTGCCTGGTTGGCCTGATCGACAACGGACTTGGCCTGCTCGCGGCTTTGACTCATCGCCTGCACGGCATCGCTGGAGCCTGACTGGAGCTTGTCGATGATCTGATTGATCTCTGCGGCGGATTCCTGGGTCCGGCCTGCCAGGGTGCGCACCTCGTCTGCCACCACGGCGAATCCCCGGCCCTGTTCACCGGCGCGGGCGGCCTCGATGGCTGCATTCAGCGCCAACAGATTGGTCTGTTCGGCAATCCCCTTGATCACATCCAGCACGGTAGTGATATTCTCGCTGTTCTGCTCTACCTGGACGATGACATCTGCCGCATTTTCGAGTCTCTCCGCCAGTCGCTGGACCCCTTGCACGGCTTTTTGAACCACCTTGCCACCCTCCTGGGTTTCGGCATTGGCATTGCCTGCGGCGGAGGCCGTGTTGCTGATGTTCTCGGTCACATCTCTTATGGTGGTGCTCATTTCGTTCATCGCCGTCGCTATCTGTTCCGTCTCGAATTGCTGTTGTTGGATATTGGTGCTGGTTTGCGTGGTGACCACCGACACCTCTTCCGCGGCTGTGGAGAGTTGGGTGGTGGTAGCGTTGATCTGTGAAATGAGATTCAACAAGCGCTTGTGCATCGTCTGAGTCGATTGTTGCAATTTGCCGATTTCATCCCTCCCATCAACCGTTGTGGTCTCGGTAAGGTCACCCGAGGCAATGACTTCAAGATCATGGACCGTCACAGCCAGGCGTTTGACGACATTGTTGGCTACCGTCCAGCTTACGGCGATGCCGATAGCGAGCGCCGCGAGGCCAAGCATGGCAATCATTTTGACCGCCGCTTGTTCATGCGCTTCGGCGCGCAGTGCGGCCTCTTCGGTGAAGGTTTCGATCTCGAGCAACAGGGCCTCGATTTTGTGGTTCAGTTGTTCTTCCTCATGCTCCACTTTTTCCGTGAGTTCTTCAGCCTGGTGGGTCTTTCTCTCGGCAAGCAGGGTAAACACCTGATGGGCATGCGCCTCGAAATCCGTATGCTCTTTCTCGATCGATTTCAGCGTCTGATAGACATGCTCGAACTCCTTTGCATCCTCTTCGGTGTGGGCCATGCTCTTGGCATGCTCAGCCAGGCCTAGACCCGCATGGAGCGCCTCATTGACCAGCTTGCTGTGGTTATCGAATTCAGCTATTTCACTTTTGAGGCGTTGGCCTGCGTTGTCGTGCTTTTGCAGGAACTCCCCATGGAAACGGGCCCGTTCGAAGTGAATGGACTGTTCCAACTGATGTTCAGTGATTTTAGCGAGGGTATTGGTGAGAGGAATATCCTGCTCGGCGATAGCATGGAGTTCATTGCCGATCTGCGTCAAGGTGTACAGTGCGTAGCCATAGCCCAATACGATCAGGGCCAACAGGATCGCGGCGTTGCCGATGAGTTTTGTTCGGAATCGGAGGTTGTTGAGTAGAGTTTTCATGGTGGTTGCCTGGTAATAGTGCTCTTTATCTGCATCCTTACCAAGAGCTCAGTAGCTTGTGTGCCAGCGCCACTCCTGCAACTGGCAGACATTTTTACTGCGTGGTGGCGTAGCATGTAAATCATTCTTGTTATGAAAACATGCAATGCCGTACATCTTGTCGGCAGAAAATCAAATCCCTTTAAGTAAATAAAGTTTAATACTCTAATGACAGGAACTTTTTTCCTGAATACACGTGATCCGGCTTAGGGTGCCGGGTTAATATCTTGGTCGAAGTGGTGTTTCAGCGCGTAAGCGACAAACACATTGGTTACGCCCGGGTCGAAGCCGGAACCGAGCAGCGCCATCACGCCCACTGCATCGAATCGCTCCTGATAGACCCACTGCCATTTGTATTCGAACTTGGCTTCATCCAAGGGTTCGTAGTTGGCGGTGTCCAGATAGTCGATACCGGTTTCTAGGCAGGCGTCCATGATGCTCAGGTCCTGATAGGGCAGGGCGACGTTGATCACCATCCTGGGTTCGATTTTTCGGATCAGCGACACCAATTCGGCGGTATTGTCGGCATCGACCTGGGCCGTGTGGATATGCCGGTCAGTGATCTCATCGGCGGTCTGATCGCACTTTGCCAAGGTTCTGCTCGCCAGCCAGATGTCGCTGAAGACCTCTGCTGCCTGGGCGCGCTTGTGCGCAACGACCCGGCCGACATCGCCAGCGCCGATGATCAAAACCCGACACATAACATTTCACCCCTGAATCACGCGTGAGCGCGAATTTTAGTCTTAGATCAAGTGGATTGTCTTGTGATTTATTTGTTTGGAATAGGTTTTACGAAAAACAGTTTTTTGGCTCTTCCCCTGATCAAATGGGTAGATGAATCGGCCGCCAATGAACGCAAATCTCTCAACGTTTCGGATTGAGGGTGAATCAGTTGCTTGTTACCGTTTCAGGCCGGTTTATCGGATGGCGCCCAGGATTCACAGGTTCCGACAACCGGATAAATTGCAAACTGGGTGAAACCATTCGCGTGAATTTGCGGTTAATAACGGTTAACCCACAGTGTTCAAGGCTTGTCGTCATCCAAACCGTTTGTCGGGTCGCTGTCTTCGTTGTCGCTACTGTGCTGATGGCGGGGTCCGAATTCCGTCTCCAGACGCTGTTCGATCAGATGGCGGATTCTGCGTTCCAGGCTGCTGTCGAGTTCATCGTGCAGGATCTGCCCGATTCGCGTGGTGGTCTCCGTGATAGCCTGCTTGACCGCCTCCGCCACCTTTAGACGCAGATCGTCCATCAGTTGCTTGGCAATCTCATCCCGCATCCCGAGCAGTACCTCGTCATACTCGGGCACGCCGCTATCTTCCATCTCCCTGTCGTTGTTTGTGTAACCTGCATGTTCGGACTCCAGCTTATCCGTCGATACCACATCTTCCAGCAGCGGAATGGCCGAATCCTGGCGGTGTGATTGTTCGTCGTTACTCATCTATCTGATGTCGTGTTTGTTGAGTGGGTAGCCTCTGTCGCGGTAGAAACGGAAACGCTCCCGGCCGGCCTGGATCACTTGGGGTTCCTTATCGATGACCTCCGCGACACGTTCGAATCGGCTGAAAAAGCCCGGCACCTCGCTGTCTAGGTTGATCAAAACATCCTTTTCCTCGCCACTCTCCCCCTTGTGGCCGATGACTACCGGCGTGACCGACGGGTCGCAGTCGTCGGCCATGCCGTGGGGAATAAAGCTGCCCTGGCGGAAGGTCCATAACAACCTGTCCATGTGTCGCGAAACCTCTTCGGAACCGGTATGGATGAAGATCCTGCGCCCCTGGTGATAGATCTTTTCGCTCAACCGGCAGGCCAGAGTGTAGCGGTTGCCTGGGGCTTGTTGTTCGAGGATGTAGAAATCGACCTGGGTCATTGTCCGCAACGTTTCAAAAGGAACTGGGTCAGCAAGGGAACGGGCCTTCCAGTGGCGCCTTTGGCCGTGCCTGAGCGCCAGGCGGTGCCGGCAATATCCAGGTGGGCCCATTTGAACTTCTTGGTATAGCGCGAGAGAAAACAGGCTGCCGTGACGGTGCCTGCGCCCTTGCCGCCGATATTGGCCATATCAGCGAAATTGCTGTCGAGTTGCTCCTGATACGCATCCCAGAGGGGTAGCTGCCAGGCCCGGTCTCCGGCATGGGCGCCGGCGGCCAACAGTTCGTTGGCCAATGCCTCGTTATTGGCCATCAGTCCGGATGCCTGATGGCCGAGGGCGACGATACAGGCGCCGGTGAGGGTGGCGATGTCGATCACCACCGCGGGCTCGAAGCGTTCGCTGTAGGTGAGGGCGTCACACAGTATCAGACGGCCTTCGGCATCGGTATTGAGTATTTCTATGGTCTGCCCCGACATGCTGGTGACGATATCCCCCGGCTTGTTGGCGTCGCCGTCGGGCAGATTCTCCGAAGCGGGCACCACGCCGATCAGGTTGATCGGCAGCTCCATCTCAAGGCCTGCCTTGAGGGTGCCGATGACGCTTGCGCCGCCGCACATGTCATATTTCATCTCATCCATGGCGGCGGAGGGTTTGAGGGAGATGCCGCCGGCGTCGAAGGTCAGGCCCTTGCCGACCAGCACCACCGGTTTGGCGCCGGGCTTGCCGCCCTGGTACTCCATCACGATCAGCTTGGCCGGTTGGCGACTGCCGCGGGAGACCGAGAGCAGGGCGCCCATGGCCAGTTTCGCCATCTGTTTCTCGTCCAGGATCCGGACCTTGAGCTTGCCGTGTTCACGACCCAGCTGGCGCGCCCGATCGGCGAGATAGCTGGGGGTGCAGATATTTCCCGGGAGGTTGGCCAGGTCCTTGGTCAGCTTGACGCCGCCGGCGATGGCTTGGGCTTGCGACTGGGCCCTTTGCGCCGCCTTGAGATGGCGGCGGTCTTGCACGAAGAGACCAAGGCGCTTGAGCGGGCGCTGGGGTTTCTTGACGTCGCTCTTGGTCTCGGTGAAGCGATAGAGGCTCTCCTCGGCGCTGAGGATGGTCTCGCGGATGGCCTGCGGCAGTGTGCAGTCGTCGATCTCCACTTCACCCAACCCCAAGACTGCCTCGATGGCATGGCCTTCGTTTAGGCCTTTCACCACGGATCTGACGATCTTGGCGTATCGCTTTCTGTTCAGTTCCCGCGGCTTGCCCAGTCCGACCAGCAGGATGCGTTCCGCCTGAATGCCGGGCACATCGTAGAGCATCAGTTGCTGTCCGTTCTCGCCGGCCATGTCGCCACGCTTCAGGATGCGTTGCAGAAAGCCCTTGCTGGCCCTGTCCAACTGCTGCGCCAGGGGGGAGAGTTGACGTTTGGCGAAGACCCCGAGGATCAGGCAGGGGGTACGCTGCTTGGCAGGATCTCCAGACTTGATGCTGTATTCCATATAATAAAATGCCCTGGTTTATGTTGCTGGGTTAATCGTATCGGGAAACGCCGGGATGTCGGCGTTTCCGGGCTGTGTCGATCGATATATACCAAGTCTACCGAAACAGGCACAATTTACCATCGCGCTGAAATGATCGGACAATATGGGACGCTGCATTTGATTACGCTTATCGACCGCTACCTGCTGAAAGAGGTGCTCAAGGCATTGCTGGCGATTCTGCTCGTGCTGGCCCTGATCATGCTCAGCAACAGTTTCATCAAACTACTGAAAGAGGTGGCGTCCGGCGATTTGAATGCCGATCTGCTGTTCCAGGCGCTGGGCCTGCAGATGGTCGTCTATATTGCGCGCCTGATACCCCCGGCCTTCTTCTTCGCCGTGCTTTTCGTGGTCGGGCGGATGTACCGGGACAGCGAGATGGTGGCGCTGGAGTCCTGCGGTATCGGAGGGCTGGGTCTCTATCGCTCGTTGATCCTTGTGGTCACCCCGGTGGCCCTGCTGACCGGTTGGCTCTCGCTCTACGTCCAACCCTGGGCAAGCCGCCTCAGCGCCGAGCTATTGAGCCATCAGAGCGGCCAGGCCACTGAGCTGGCGGGCGTCACCGCCGGGCGTTTCAATGAGTACAGCCAGGGCGATCTGGTGCTGTATGTGGAGTCGATCGCCAGTGAACAGCGGCGCATGCGCAATATCTTCGTGCAGCAGCGCAGAGACGGGGTGTTGAGTCTGGTGAGCGCGAAGCGTGGCTATCAGCGCTTCGATGAGGATTCCGGGGACCGCTATCTGGTGTTGGAGGAGGGGCATCGCTATCAAGGGAGTCCGGGACAGGCCGATTACCGGGTCAGTGAATTCGAACGCTATGCCTTACGGGTCAAGGAATCACAGGGGGGGGTGGCGAAGATTACCCGCAAGTCACTCTCCAACCAAGCCCTGTTGGCATCCGCGTCGATCAGGGATCGCGCCGAGTTCCAGGTCAGGCTGGCGCAGATTCTGGGGCTGTTGGTGTTTGCCCTGCTGAGTCTGCCGCTCAGTCGGTCCATGCCCCGTCAGGGACCGTTCGGCCGGTTGGTATTGGCCTTCGTGCTCTATACCCTCTATTTGAGTTTACAGGGCGCGGCGGAGAACTGGATGGTCGACGGTTCGACGCCTGAGTGGCTGGGGGTCTGGTGGGTCCATCTTGCCTTAGCGGTGATCGGGCTGTTATTACTGATCCCCGACAGCCGCATCTATCGCCGCATGCGCCGTGGTCTGCTTGCGAGGTTGGCATGATTTCCCTCTTTGATCGCTATATCGGTCGCGCCGTACTGCTGGGCGTGTTGGCGGTGCTTGCGTTGTTGCTCGTACTGATCGGGTTTTTCGAAGTGATCGCCGAACTGGAGGATGTGGAGCGCGGTTATACCACCGCCATGGCCTACACCTATGTGCTGCTGGGCCTGCCGCGCTACAGTTATGAACTGTTTCCGGTCGCCACCCTGCTCGGCAGTCTCATCGGTCTGGGAGTGCTGGCGGGAAACTCGGAGTTGATGGCGATGCGGGCCGCCGGTGTTTCCATCGCCAGGATTGTGTTGTCGGTGCTCAAGACAGGGTTGTTGGTGCTGTCTGCCGTGGTGCTGGTCGGCGAATATCTGGCGCCACGGGCGGAACAGCAGGCGCAGCGAATGAAGATGGAGGCGTTGTTTGATCAGATCACCCTTAAGACACGTTACGGCTTCTGGTCCCGGGATGGAGACACTTTCATCAATATCCGCCAGATCTTGCCCGATGCCCGGTTGGCCGATATCTCTGTATACGAATATGGCGAGGATTCCCGGCTTGACAGGGCGATACACGCCGAGCGGGGCATTTATCTTCCGGGGGGGTGGGTCTTGCAGGATGTGGAGCGGAGTGAATTCACCCCGGAACGGATCAAGGTAAGCAGGATACCCAGTCAGCCCTGGCAGACCCAACTGGAGCCGTCGTCGCTGGACGTGCTCACCGTCAAGCCTCATATGCTGGCCGCCTGGGATCTATGGCGCTATATCGACTATTTGAAGAAAAACGGTCAGGCCTCGGTGAATTACGAGGTGGCCTTCTGGGGCAAACTGGCCGTCCCCCTGGTAACGCTGGTGATGCTGTTCCTGAGTATTCCCTTTGTCTTCGGCTCCCTGCGCAGCGCGGGAATCGGTCAAAGAGTGTTTGTCGGCGCCATGCTGGGTATTGTGTTCTATCTGCTGAACCGGGCCTTCGCCTATATGGCCGTGGTCTATTCGCTGAATGCGTTATTTGCCGCCTGTTTTCCCTTATTGCTGTTTTTGGCGTTGGCAGTGTGGATGTTGCGGCGGGTTCGCTAGCCTGCATTTCTCACACCCCTCCTACTGCGGCGGCCCAATGGCACGCCCTGTCTGGCGTTCGCTCGGTCGGGGTGCTCGACATAGTGTTGGCTATGCCTGCGCGCCCCTCGGTCGCGACAAATCCGCCGGGAGCGGATTTGGACAGCTTTGCTGGCCCGAAGGGTGGAGGGCAGGACGCCCGACACAGCGCCAGCCATGACGCACCCTTGAGCCGCCTCGCGACGAACGGGTGTGAGAAATGCAGGCTAGTCAGTCATAGGTGCAGGCCTGAAAACGGGTTGCGGATACGCAGTTGTTGATCGATCAATTGGCCATCCTGCATATCCTCCGTATATAAGATCCGGCACTCCGCGAGGAGTGCGGCGGAGAGAATCATGGCATCGTAGACGTTGAGTCCATACCGCTCGGAAACTGACCTGCCCTTGTCGTGGGTGGCGATCGTTAGCGGCTCTACCGGGCATAACGATCTGATCAAGGCTAAGAATTCGTTGATCTCTTTCCATGGCATGGCGAGCTTTTTGCGAGCCACGCTTGTCAGTTCATTCAATACCTGGACACTGATCAGACCACCCTTGCGGATGATCGCCTCAGCACGATCGGCTTTATCGGCGTCGTTCGACAATAGATAGAGCAGGATGTTGGTATCGATGAATGCCTTATCCTCGGGCATTCGCATCATTCCGGTCAAAGGTAAAATCGGCTGGAAGTTTTCCCCGGAACCGCCTCAGCTTTTCAAGCAAGGCCTCTTTGCCGGGTTTTCTCCTCACCTGAAAGAGGCGTTCATCGGCGATGATAACCTCGATATCATCACCCTCGCGCAGCTCAAGCGCCTCAACCACCGAGGCAGGTAGGCGGATGGCTAAGCTGTTTCCCCACTTTGAGACTTGCATGACCGATTTCTCGTGTAGATATACATATTTAAAATGTATATCTATCATGCAAGTCTTGTCAAATGATGAAAGCTCCAAAGGGGGCTCTGAATGAGGCTTTGTCAGGGTTGGGAACTCGGTGCGGCAGGGCCGCACCCTACATTGAATTAGCGGAAATTTGCGGTGATTGGCGTCTATTTGCGGCTAAATCACTATTTCTTTGACACTTCGTCAATGCCAACGTAGGGTAAGTTGAAGTCCGAGGTAGTCCGTGATGACAGGATCGCTGCGGCCGGCGAAAGGACCGTTCCAGGCTGCTGTTTCCGAGGGGTTGAAGTTCGGGCTTCGGTAAAAGGCGCGCAGTTCCAGTTCGCTTTCGACCCCCACGCCGAACAAATCGTCCACCATGGTGTTCAGGGTGCCGAGGGGATCGGTGGCGATGAGAACGGTCTTGTCCCAGAAGCCGAATGAGCTCTGGCGCTTGATCTCACGGCGGGTATCCTCAAAATACCAGCCCAGAAGCGCGCCGACAGTTGGGGTGAAGATGACATCCTGGATGGAGACCGGCTCGAAAAGGGCTTCCAGGCCGAACTCGTAGATCGCGGAGAGGGTGAAGGAAAACCAGAAAGCTCCGGTCTCCGACAGGCCGCGCTCTCTGCCCCGGGTGTAGTAGGTCATGCCCCAGTAGGGATGCAGTATATAGTTGATATACCACTCATCCGGGTCCCAGCGTGGATGGGAGACGTTGTCCCACCATTTACTGAGCGTGTACTCCTCTTTCTGTTCATCGCTCCAGGCGGAGACATCTTCCGGCATGACGTATAACAGCCCCACAATGAAGAACTGGTAGCCGAAGAAATAGGCCGTGTCACGCTTCAGGCCGGGGTAGTCGACAGGGCTTGTGTCGTCAAGCTCCCGCCCGAAACCATAGGGCCTGTCCCGGGATTCGGAAGCAGATGCGATCTCGAGCGATTCAGACAGCGACAAACCGGGATATT
The DNA here is from genome assembly GCA_025656455.1 of Candidatus Thiodiazotropha sp. (ex Epidulcina cf. delphinae). GTDB lineage: Bacteria > Pseudomonadota > Gammaproteobacteria > Chromatiales > Chromatiaceae > Thiodiazotropha. Next base: position 60,489 of record JAHXHS010000020.1, read on the forward strand.
GCGCAAGGAGCCCGGAGAATCCGGACTCCCCGGTTGTCTCCGTTTCAGTTTCATAGAAAGAGACCGGGCTTTCGGGCAGCCACTCCCGGGATTGCGCCGTCGTGGCGAACAGCAGGGCAATAAGGCAGACAACCCATCGCTTCACCGGACTGGCCGGGCATCTGCCGAGTTGTCTTGTCTCACTGTTCATAGACGCTGAAATCCGTTGCCCCTCCATGGAGATTTGATAGGTAGCCGCGTGAAATTTGCTTGATTGCCAGGAAAGTGAAATATAATCATGGTGTTATGAGTTATAGTTTGACTCATCGGGTTTTTCGCAGATTTTCCAGATTATCCAGCACCCGCTGCGCGCGCTGGATCTTTTCCCTGGCTCGCTCATCCTGCGGATCGAGGGCCAGGGCTGCCCGCCAGGTCGCCTTGGCGCTTTCGATCTCTCCGTCCCGATAGAGGCGGTCCCCGGCTGAGAGGAGGTTTTCTATATACTTCTCCAGCCGGCCATTGACCTCTGAGAGCATTTTTTTCGCCGCTTCACTGCCCGGCGCCTCTTTCAGCACCAATTCGAGGACGCGTCTGGCATCTCTCAGTTGTCCCCTTTCGGAGAACCGGCGCGCTTCCGCGAGACGTTTGTCGATGCGCTGTTTCCAGCGCTGCGCCCGTTCCGCCTTCTCCTTGCTCGCCATCTCTTTCTTATGCTGTTTTTGCTTCTTCAGCAGGTGTTCCATCAAATCCTGATCCGCCTCGTCCTGCTTGAGCGATAGTGCGATGGTCAGGCAGTCCTTCGCCAGGGCGTTGTTTCGCTTGAAGTGCCGCCAGGCGCATCCGGAGAGGGCCTGCTGCATGCTGTCAAGCTGCTCCCGTGTCTCCTGCAGGCGGTGGTTGTATTGCGGTTTATCCGGGCTGGATTGAGAGAGTTTGGTCAGTATCGGCAATTGATTCTTCAAAGCCGATGTATTGCTGATCAGCAGTTGGTCGTTCAGCTCCTCTTCCAGGGTCTTCTGTCTATCTCTGATTGTTTGGAGCTCGTCGCCATAGACGTGCTTCCGGTTGATGCCGACACGGGCTTGATCGAGTATCTGAATCGCTTCGCCATAGCGGCCCTTGGCAACCAGCTGTCGGCTCTTGAGCAGCGCATTCTCATCCATGGGTGCAGGAGGTTTCCGGGTTTCAAGCAGTTGACAACCGCTGAGCATCAGCAGGCAGGCACAGGCAGGGAAAACTTTATGAGACGGTTTCATCCAGGGTGTGCTTTAAAAATATAGGCCATGGTGCGCATCAACCATTGACCTAATTCTCTCGAGGGTGTTCCCGCGATGGAAGGGGTAACGAGATTTTTCTTGCCACGGATCTTCAACGCGGGCTGGCGGTGTAGCTCCACCATCTCGTCCACACCGGGAAACTCCGCCGTGCTCTGGCTCATCATGATGCCGTCCGCCGGGGCTGCGCCGCAGAGTCGTGAGGCGAGGTTCACTGTGTCGCCCACCACGGTATACTCCAACCGGTCGGGAATACCGATGTTGCCCGCGAGCATAGTGCCGCTGTTAATGCCTATACGCAGCATGATCGGCTCCTTGCCCATCTGCCGGCGCTGTTTGTTGATGTGGCGCACCATGGCCTGGATCAGCCAAGCGCAGCGGACCGCTTGCTTACCGTGTTCCATGTCGGCTTCGGGGACGCCGAACAGGATCATCGCGCTGTCGCCGATGAATTTATCCACCACCCCTCTGCAACGATGGGCCGCATCTGCGATGGCCCCGAGATAGAGGTTGAGCAGGGAGGCCACTTCGTCGGCGGGTAGATCCTCGGAGAGTTGGGTGAAGCCGACGATGTCGCAGAACAGCACGCTGCCGTCCATCTCCTGGTTGGACAGGCGAGGCTGTGAGAGATTGGAGAGTATCTTCTCCGCCACCACCGGAGAGACATAACGTGACAGGGCGTCCTCTACTTGGCGCTTTTCCAGCAGTCCGGCGGTCATGCGGTCGAAATGGGCATACACCTGGCCTATTTCGTCCTGGCGTTCCACGTCCATCGGACTGATCAGAAGCCCTGTTTGCGGTTGTTGTCCCGCCTGGGCGAGCCGGGTGATCGGGCGACTCAGGCGTCTGCTCAGCACATAGGAGAGGATGCCCGCAATGAGAATCAGACCCAAGGTGGCGTAACTGATGATGCTAATGGTTCGCTTTTGATTGCGGTCGAGGAATTTCCGGTCCAGGGTGATCACGGCGTGACCGGCGATTACGTCCCGGAAGCTGATGGAACTGAAGAAGGTGATCGCGGTGTACCGGTTGTTGTGCTTGTCGCGCCAGGCCCAGATCATGGGCGTGAGTTCATCGGTGCTTGGCAGCTGGTGCGGGACATTGCCCGAGATGATCCAGGGTTTACCGGTTGGCACGATGGCCGCGCCGACCACATTATCGTTCTGGGTCTGCCGGCTTACCAGTCCCTGCAGATTGAATTGATCATCGGCGAGCAGCGGTTCACTGGCCGAATGGGCCAGCTGTTCCACCAGGACTTCACCGAATCCCTTGACCTCGCGCATATGGAAACCGGTCTGTTGGGTGATGAGGAACCAGCCGAGCACACCCATCACAAGGGTGATCAGGGCGCCGATATAGACCGTCCATTTGATGGCGATGGGTACGGGCGCCTTGCGAAAGAGTCGTGCCAACCAGTTGATCACGGATAAAAATCCAATCCAATAATTATAAATCTGTAAGACAGGACGTACTTTAATTTAGTCTTGGACTGCAGGAAGCTTCGATGGAAAAAGCCGATCCATTATAGCCCCATTCCGTCAGGGTGTCGTTGATTGCCATGGGCGATGTGAGAACTTACCCGAACCTCAACAGGTCTACAACCAAATCAATGCGGATTTTACTGAGAATTGACGGGTACCTTGGCGGCGCGATTGATGTGCTGTAACAGGCGGGCCGAAATCTCCTCGATGGACATGGATGTGGTGTCCAGATAGGGGATGTTATAGTGCTTGAATAGTTCCTCGGCCAACTTGATCTCCATTTTGCACTGTTCCAGGGATGAGTAGCGACGGTCGGGGCGGCGCTCCTGACGAATGCGCTGCAGTTGCAGCGGATCGATGGTCAGGCCGTAGAGTTTGTCCCGGTAGACGTGCAGCGTCTTGGGGAGCAGGTCGTTGTGCAGGTCGTCATCCGTCAAGGGGTAGTTGGCTGCAAGCACACTGTGTTGCAGGCCGAGAAACAGGCAGGTGGGCGTCTTGCCGCTGCGGGAGACGCCGATCAGGATCAGATCGGCGGCCGGGTAGTTCTTGGTTATCGCGCCGTCATCGTTGTGCAAGGCGAAGTTGACCGCGTGGATGCGCTGATCGTAGGCGCGACTGTTGTCGGTGGTATGGTAGCGGCCCAGGGCGTGGGAAGAGGGTAGCTTCAACTCCTCTTCCAGGCGGCTGGTGAAGGACTCGAAGAAGTCCATGACCGGCACGTCCAGGTCCTTGAAATAGTCGCGAATCCGGGGGTCGACCAGGGTGGTGAAGACGATGGGTTTCTGTTCCGACTCGATGGTCGTTTGATTAATGCGTTCGGCGACGCGTCTGGCCTTTTCCAGGCTATCGATGAACGGCCAGTGAACCGTCTCGTAGTCGAAACCCTCGAACTGGCTCAACAGCGAGCGCCCCATCGCTTCGACAGTGATCCCGGTATGATCGGCGAGAAAGAAGATGGTTCGTTTCATCAGATGGGATACATGAAATTCAGCTTGGCGGACATGATGTCATCATCTACAGCGGTTCATTTGGTGCGGCAGGGCCGCACCCTACACAAATCCACCGTAGGGTGCGGCCCTGCCGCACCAAATCAGCTTATTCAACTTTTCAGACCGGTCAACAGTCGCCAAGTGTCGACCACGGTATCCGGATTCAGCGAAACGCTGGCAATGCCCTGTTCCACCAGCCATTCGGCCAGATCCGGGTAGTCCGAAGGTCCTTGCCCGCAGATGCCGACATACTTGCCGGCGTCATTACAGGCCCGGATGGCCATGCCGAGCATCTTCTTCACCGCCGGATTGCGCTCGTCGAAGCTGTTGGCCACCAGACCTGAGTCACGATCCAATCCCAGGGTCAGTTGGGTCATGTCGTTGGAGCCGATGGAGAAACCGTCGAAGTATTCGAGGAACTCCTTGGCCAGTAGAGCATTGGATGGCAGTTCGCACATCATGATCACCCGCAGGCCGTTCTCACCCCGTTTCAGGCCGTTTTCCGCCAGCAGCCTGATGACTTCGGCGGCCTCATCCAGGGTGCGGACAAAGGGAATCATGATCTCCACATGGCTGAAGCCCATCGCTTCGCGCACCCGTTTCAGGGCGCGGCACTCCAGCTCGAAGCAGGGTTGGAAGTTCTCGGAGATGTAGCGGGAGGCGCCACGGAAGCCGATCATCGGGTTCTCTTCCTCGGGTTCGTAGAGTTCGCCGCCGATCAGATTGGCGTATTCGTTGGATTTGAAGTCGGACATGCGCACGATCACCGGCTTGCCCTCGAAAGCGGCGGCCAGGGTCGCGATACCCTCTACCAGCTTTTCCACATAGAAACCGACCGGGTCGTCATAACCGTCGATCTGCGCCTGTGCCGCGGCTTTGATGTCGGCGGGCAGTTTGTCGAACTCCATCAACGCCCTGGGATGCACGCCGATGGTGGTATTGATGATGAACTCCAGGCGCGCCAGACCAATGCCGGCATTGGGGATGCGGCTGAAGGCAAAGGCGCGGCTCGGGTTGGCCACATTCATCATGATCTTGGCGGGGGGTTCCGGCAGACTGGTGACATCGCCACGACTGATGGAGAATTTCAGCCGGCCATCGTAGATAAAGCCATCGTCGCCCTCGGCGCAGGAGACGGTGACCTGCTGACCGTCTTGCAAGGTCTCGGTGGCGTCATGACAGCCGACTACCGCCGGAATACCCAGTTCGCGGGCGATGATCGCCGCATGGCAGGTCCTGCCGCCGCGGTTGGTGACGATCGCCGAGGCGCGCTTCATCACCGGTTCCCAGTCCGGATCGGTCATGTCAGTGATCAGCACGTCTCCCGCGGCGACCTTGGCCATTTCGCCGGCATTGTGGATGATCTTGGCAACCCCGCTGCCGATGCGCTGTCCGATGGCGCGGCCCTGGGCAAGCACCTTGCCCCGCTCTTCCAGCTTGAAGCGTTCGACGGATGCGACGTCGACCCGGCTCTCCACCGTTTCGGGACGGGCCTGGAGGATATAGAGCCGGCCGTCGCTGCCGTCCAGGCCCCATTCGATATCCATCGGACGACCATAGTGTTTCTCGATGGTGACGGCCATCCGCGCCAGGCTCTCCACCTGTGCGCCGCTCAGGGAGAATTGTCGGCGCTCTTGCTCGGGCACCTCGACGGTTACAACGCGATCCTGCCCTGCCTGGCCGTAGACCATTTTGATCGCCTTGCTGCCCAGGCTGCGGCGCAGGATGGCGGGGCGCCCCGTCGTCACATTCCCCTTGTGGACATAGAATTCGTCAGGATTGACCGCGCCCTGCACAACGGTCTCTCCCAGGCCGTAGGAACTGGTAATGAAGACTGCATCCTTGAACCCCGATTCAGTATCCAGGGTGAACATGACCCCGGCGGAGCCGATGTCGGAGCGCACCATGCGTTGAATACCGGCGGAAAGCGCGACCTCTTCATGAGCGAAACCCTGATGCACTCGGTAAGCGATGGCGCGGTCGTTATACAGGGAGGCGAACACCGCCTTGACAGCGGACATGACACGCTCCAGGCCCTGCACATTGAGAAACGTCTCCTGCTGGCCGGCGAATGAGGCATCCGGCAGATCCTCGGCCGTCGCCGAGGAGCGGACTGCCACGGATGGCGGTTTGGCGGCATTGCCGGCGAGGCGCTGGTAGGCGACGGCGACAGCTTCTTCCAGCGCTTCGGGAAAAGCGGCCTTGACCACCCATTCACGCACCGTTTTGCCGGCTTCCGCCAAGGCAATGACGTCCTCCACATCCAACTGCTGCAACAGTGGGTCTATCCGTTCCGCCAAGTGATTGTGACGCAGGAATTCACGAAATGCATAGGCGGTGGTGGCGAAGCCGCCCGGTACGCTGACACCGGCGTCGGCAAGGCCGCTGATCATCTCGCCCAGGGAGGCGTTCTTTCCCCCGACCTGGTCGACATCGTCCATCTTCAGGTCCTCGAACCAGATCACTTGCTCATTCACTGCTTTACTCCGGTTCTCGGATTGATTGAATGGTTCACTCATTGCTTTAACCTCTGGGGTGATCTCCTTTATGTTGACAGCTGTTGCCACTGCACAGACAGCTTTTTCCGCAGCCCGAACCCTCTTCCCTGGGAGGGCCCAATTCAGGATGCAGCTTGGCGAAACGCCGCGTGATCAACTGCACGATCAGCCAACCGAGCAGCAGGATGGGGACGATAGTCATGGCGATAAGATAATCGATCATGGTGTTAACCCCCCAGACCGGCAAAGCCCATGAAAGATAGTGAAAGCAGACCGCCAAGCATCAGACTGACAGCGGCGCCCTGGGTAATGGTGGGCATGGTGGAGAGTTCCAGCTTTTCCCGCAGACCCGCCATTAAAAGGATCGCCAGGATAAAGCCGGTGCCGGCGCCCAGGGCGTAGACCAGGGACTGGAGAAAGTCGTACTCCTTGAAGGTCTGGAACAGCGCCAGACCGAGGATCGCGCAGTTGGTGGTGATCAGGGGCAGGAAGATGCCCAGGGAGCGGAACAGGCCGGGGGAGAATTTCTTCAGCGTCATCTCCACCAGTTGCACCGCGCTGGCGATCACCGCGATATAGGCGATCAAGCGCAGGAACTCGATTTCGAAACTCACCAGAACCATATTGATCAGATAGGCGCAGACGGAGCTGACCAGCATCACGAACATGGTGGCCAACCCCATCGGCAGGGCCGTATTGAGTTTGCCGGAAACCCCCAGAAAGGGGCAGAGCCCGAGGAACAGCGCGAGGACGAAATTGTTCGCCAGCACTGCGTTGAGGAAGATGAAGCTGAGTGTTTCTTCTGCCATGTTGGTCACTGCGTTCCAAATTTTGAATTTTGAATGATGAATTTTGAATTAAGGGATTCGCTTCGCTCATGCTGTTTGTTATTTAAATGGTTCTTCCCCTGATTAAGCAGGTAACGGGATAGCGTATGAGTAAGCCGCCAATGGACGACCGCAAAAAATCGCGAATTTTTCCACCATTCCAGGCAAGCCGATCGATAGTAAACAGGTTGGACAGGCATCTTATGACGGGTAATGCTATTTGCGTAGGATTTGCGGTGATTGAAGAACCATTTAAATTGAAGCGTGCGCGAAGCGCACACATTCAATTCAAAATTCAAAATTAACAATTCAAAATTAATCATCATGTTTCCGCTGCCGGTTCAAGTTCTGTGCGCGCTTTACGTTGCTTGAGCCATTCAAACAGCAACAGCCAAGCCCCAAGCACGAGAAACCCCCCAGGGGGGAGCACCATCACCACCCAGGGTTCGAAACGGGGACCGAACAGGTCGAAGCCGAATAGGCTGCCGGCGCCGAGGATCTCGCGCACCACCCCCAGACAGAGCAGGGCGAAGGTGAAACCTATGCCCATGCCGAGGGCGTTGGTCACGGCCTTCAATGGGCGGTTTCTCGAGGCGTAGGCCTCGGCGCGGCCGAGGATCATGCAGTTCACCACGATCAACTGAATGAACGCCCCCAGGGCGTTGTAGAGATCGAGGGAGATGGCCTGGATGGTGTAGTCGACAATGGTGACGAAGGTGGCGATGATGACGATATAAGTGGCGATACGCACCTGCTTGGGGATGCTGCGCCGCAGCAGCGAGATCAGCGTGCCGGAGGCGAGCAGCACGAAGGTGGTGGCCAGCCCCATCGCCAGGGCATTGATCGCCGAGTTGGTCACCGCCAGCACCGGGCACATTCCCAGCAGCATGACGAACACCGGGTTCTCCCGCCACAGGCCTTCATTGAAGGTCTCCCAGGTAATAGTGTCGTTCTCTCGCTTGGTCATGGTCAATTCGTCTTCATTGCGAATAGTGAATCGTTAATCCTGGACTTTGTTGGCGATCAATGAAATCAAGCATAGGTCAAACCCGGACTAATCCCCGGATTCATCGTTAACGACCACCCTTTCCGCCAGGCCATCCAGATGCGGGATCAGTTTCGGCAATATGCCGTTGGCGGACTGGTGCAGCGCCTTTCCCACCGCTTTCGAGGAGATGGTGGCGCCGGAGATGGCGTCGATCTCCCAGGCATGCTGCTTGGTGCCGTGCTTGACGGTGACAATGTCATGGGCCAGGGCCTTGCCGTCGCCGGATAGGGTGGCGTCCAGGGCGTCGAAGTTGGCGACAAAATCGCTGTCGGTAATGATCTTGTCCCCCAGTCCCGGCGTCTCCGCCAGCTTCAGCACCTTGATGCCGCGGATACACTGGCAAGCCGGGTCATAGCCATACAGGAGATGGATCATATCCGCATAACCCTGGGCGGCGGCCTTGGCGGCGATGCCTTTCAATCTTCCGTCATTGTCATAGCCTGCGTAGATGAGAATGCCATCGCTTGGGCCCTCAGGGGTAACCGCCACCACGCCACTGTCATCGATCAGAAAATCCTGCCGCGCGACCGCGCCCGGTATCACTTGAAAGACCGCGGCCTCGATGGCTCGGCGCTGGTTTTCCTCGATTATCGGCTTGGTCAACTGATAGGTCAGCACTACCAGGAATCCGGACAACATGGCGATGCCCATCAGGGTGCGGATCATCGGTCCGGCGGGCGTGGCCGGTTTCATGACTTCGCCTTCGGGGGTGCTCACAGGGTGGCCCTCGGCAGAGTCCGAGAAAGGCAGATGATGCCGGTCGATGGTTTGTCATTTAAAGCTTTTTTGTTAAAAGTAGGGTTATTTTGCCGCAAATGGACGCAAATAACCGCTAATTTCCGCAAATAGTTAACGCGTGTCCGTCCAGAAACAACAGCGCTCGTCACTCCGGCGCATGCCGGAATCCAGTCAGTCGTTTGGCGGTGATTCGCGTTCATTTGCGGCTTGAATAAAAGATCGCAAACGGGCCTCATTTGCTCGTCCTCTGCTCTCCGAAGACACGGGGCTGGGTGATCTGATCGATCAGCGGGGTGGCGGCATTGCCTAACAGAATGGCATACATCACCCCTTCGGTGAGGCCGCCGAAGAGACGGATGATCACGGTGATGACACCGATCATCAGGCCGTAGATGATGACGCCTAACGGGGTTACGGGCGAACCCACCATGTCGCTCGCCATGAACCAGGCGCCAAGCATCAGACCACCGGAGCACAGCACGAACAGGGGGTCGGGATAGCGCGCCGGATCGATGACAAAGAAAATGCCGGCGGTAACGGCCGCGCCCAGCATCACCATCACCGGGATCCGCCAGTCGAGCATTTTTCGCGCGGCCAGGTAGAGTCCGCAAATCAGGATCAGCAGCGCAGAGGTCTCGCCGGCCGATCCGGCTGTCGTCCCTAGCAACATCTCTGTGATATCGGTTTGTATCCCCTCAAACTTCTGCAGCGCCAACGGCGTGGCCCCACTGAAGGCGTCTACCTTGACCGCCGCCACCCACTCCCCGATGGTGGGGGATTGTAGAAAGGGAGGTGTCAGGGTGGTCGGAATAAACTGACTGAAGCGCTCCTCGAAAAACGCCGGCGTCCAGGTGGTGATAGCCACGGGAAAGGCGGCCTGTACGAAGGCGCGGCCGATCAGCGCTGGGTTCATGGCATTCATGCCGAGACCGCCGAACAGGGCCTTGCCCAGGGCGATGGCGATGAAGCCGGCTACCACACCCATCCACAAGGGAAAACCGGGGGGCAGGGTCAAGGTCAGCAACAGACCGGTAATGGTGGCCGACCAGTCGCTCAGGCTGCTGGGTGTATGGTTCAGACGATTGAACAGACGCTCACTCAACAGACAGGTAGCGGTTACCACGAACAGCAGGGCGAGTGCGCTGAGTCCGAATTGCCAGATGGTAAACGCACAGATCGGCAGTAAGGCATAGACCACATTGCGCATGATCTTCACCACATCGTCGCCCGCATGGGCATGGGGTGAGGTGCGCAGTTCTATGGTGGGTTTCCTGCTCATGTCGCCTGTTCCCTGTTAATTGCCTTGGCAATGCGAAAATATTGTACCAGCGGGATGTTGGAGGGGCAGACATAGGAGCAACAACCGCATTCGAAACAGTCGTTGAGGTGGTACGCCTGCGCCATCTCTTCATATTTACGTTTGGCCGCCATTTGTCCAAGCATAGAGGGGTTGAGATGCATCGGACAGGCACTGACGCAGCGTGCGCAACGGATACAGGGCCAGATTCTATTGCTCTCCTCCTCGATCGAAGGTTCGTTGAGCACCAGCAAGCCGGAAGTGCCCTTGGTGATGGGGGTGTCCATGGCGGAGACCGCCGGTCCCATCATCGGTCCGCCTAGAATGAATTCGGTTCGAGCCCCCTCATAGCCCGCCTGTTGCAGGATATGGCCTATCGGTGTTCCCAGCGGCACCCGATAGTTGCCTGGGTTGACGATCCCTGGACCGGCCACGGTGATAACACGCTCAATCAGTCCCTGGCCTTTGGGGAGCAGGTGGCCGAGGCCGGCGAGGGTGCCTACATTGTTGACCACCACACCCACATCGGCAGGCAGTCCACCGGCGGGCACCTCCCGGTTGAGCAGGGATTTGATCAACATCTTCTCCGAGCCTTGCGGATACTTGGTCTCAACCACCTCGACTCGCACCGGGCTACCCTTCGACAGGTTGCCGCGCAACACGTCGACGGCATCCATTTTGTTGTCTTCAATGCCGATGATGGCCTGGCGGGTGCCGGAGGCCCGCATCGCATAGCGAATGCCCCGGATCAAAGCCTTCGGGTGCTCGAGCATGATGCGGTGATCGCAGGTCAGATAGGGCTCGCACTCGCAGCCGTTGATGATCAGGGTATCGACCTGTTTGCCCTCAGGTATGATCAACTTGATGTGGGAAGGGAAGGCCGCGCCGCCGAGTCCCACCATGCCGCTCTCCTGAATCGCCCGGATGATCTCTTGCGCGGTGAGATCGCTCATCTCTCGCGGTTGGCTCCAGAGCACCGCTTGGGTGGATCCTTCATAGACGTCCAGGACGATGGCATCGGACTTGGGGCCCCTGGGTGTCGGCATCAACTCGATAGCCCGCACCCGTCCGGTCGCGGGCGCGTGCATGGGCACGGAAAAGTGGCCGTCCTCCTTTGCTATCGGTTCGCCGCGCACCACTTCCTGACCTTTACGGACCAGTGGTATCGCCGGTTTTCCGATATGCTGATTCAGCGGCAGCACCAACCGTGACGGAAAAGGCAGGCGGCGAATCGGTTTGTCCGCCGTATCCTTGTGATAGGGCGGATGGATGCCGTGGGTGAAGCTTTTCAGCCCGAACAGCAGGTTGAGAAGTCCCATATCTTAAAGACTCGGTTGCCAGGCCTATTGGTACTTCGCTGCGCGCTTGACCAGCTTGTCCAGATCCTTCTCGGATGGATTCCATGGCGTGCCGGGGTGGATGCAGCCGGCGGTGCATTTTTCCGCTGCCTTGACGATGTCCTTGTACTTGCCCCCCTTGGGATCGATAATCTCTGCCTTCTTGTCGTCGTTGTAGGCGAATATCTTCGGGTTGAGTTCAGTGCACTCGTCACAGGCGGTGCACTCCGGCGTTTCGATCCAGACCGGTTCATAATCAGCGGTTGCGGCGCTACCGCCACCCGTATCCGAAACGGCGGCGCCACCATTCGCCGAGATCGACCCCGCCAATGCCCCCGCATTGCCGCTGGCCGCCAGGGAGAGCAAGGTGGAGCTGAGACGGTTGGCCATGTCGATCTTGGCCTGGTCCACCAGGGCGTTGACATCCACTTTATCGAGTTCGCCGGCAATACCCTTCAGCTGGCGCCAGAACTGGCGGCGTTCGTCACAGGAGCGGGCGATCTCTTCTGCGCAGATGATTCGCATCAGCCGGTTTTTGCCATCCACTCCCCAGATGTAGGGGAATTTACCGTCACGGTCGTCATCGTCCAGGTCGAGGAATTCGTGCATCGGTACCATATTGTCGTTCCAGGTCTCCGGCGGCGCCATGCGGAACTGTTTACGGAAGCGTCCCTCGGTGACGGCAAAGTCGGCGAAGGTCATCGGCGCCTCCAGCTTGCACGCTTCGCCTTTCTCATCCTGATAGCTGATGTTATAGACAGGCCAGTCATCATCCATCGCCGGGTTGCCTTCCAGATCGATGCAATCTTCGATGGTCTCGCCTGCGTCAGGGTCGTATTTCATCAACGGATAGGCCCGCGACTCCACGGCCAGCTTAGACTGTTGAAAGGCGACATCATCACCGACGCCATGCTCCGGCGGGCAGACTGCATAGATGTTGAACAGCGCGGGACGGCGGCTGTTGAGACCGTCGATATAGCCCTCCACCAGATGGGTGGTATTGCTGATCGTACCCTGCAGGACATAGGTGGTGCGGTGGGCGACACCGATCAGGGACATCTCCTTGCGGATCTCCTCCTTGCCTTTCCAGGCCTTGCCGTAGGGGCTCATGTCCGCCACCTGGCCGATATAGCCTGATGTGCAGGCCTGTCCGCCGGTATTGGAGTAGACCTGGGTGTCGAGCACCAGCACCTTGATCGGCATCCCGGAAGCGAGTGCCCGCGAAAGGTTCTGGAAGCCGATGTCGTACATCGCACCGTCACCGCCTACGGCGACGACCGGTGGGCAGAGCCGCCACTCTTCATCGCTGAACTGCTTCCAGCCGAACTGCTTGAAGAACTCCCCATGCTCGGCCAGGTTGTATTTGCCGGCCAGCTCCAGCTCCGCTTTGCGGATCGCGGCAAAGCCGTCAGCCATCTTGCACATATGGCCCTCGAAGAGTCCCATGGCGACCGATGCGCTGTCCTGGAACAGGTGGCTGGCCCAGGGAAAAGGGTAGGGGTTATAGGGGAAGGTGGATCCCCATACCGAGGTGCATCCGGTCGAGTTGACGATACCCATTTCAGCACGGCCGTTGTTGGTGACGCCTTCGACATAACGCCATTTCAGGTCGCGCAGTTCATCCAACAGTTGGGTGACCCATTGCAGCCATTCACGGTCGATCACGGTCTTCTCATGGCCGCTATCGAGATTGTCACTCAGGTTGGAGAGGGTAAGGTCGCTTTTAGCGTCGTTGGAGACCGCCTCGGCGATCGCATCCGCATTGCTGAGGTCGACACCGGCAGCCAGTTTCAGGCGCACATGCTGTTCCAGTTGTTCGATCAGTTTGCCGATCTTTTCCAACTGCTGCCGGACACGGGGTTGCATCAGTGCGACGACGGTACCGGTAAAGAGATGGATGATGGTCTTCTCGCCACACCCCAGGCAGGCGCCGTCGCCGCAAACCATGGCGTTGTAGTTGGCCTTGTCCAACAACAGGGTGTGCAGGGCGCCGATCTTCTCATCCAGGTCGTCGATGCGGTTGAATGACTTGTCACTGGTCGGCAGGTCGAGCCAGAACGCCCAGTCGCTGCGCATGCGTTCAATGGCGGCTTCGTCTTGGTGGGTGGCGAGCAGCGCGTCGTCCTCACAGATTTCGACACACTCCATGCAGCCTTTGCAGGTGTAGGGATTGACGGTAATGGAGAACAGGCCGCCACTGCCTTTGTTCTTTTTCTCCATGTTGTTCCAGTAGGGCTTGGTGACAGAGAAATCGAACCCCACCAGGGCCTCCAGAAAGAGACCGAACTCCTCTTCGAGCGCGGGGCGGGCCTCATCGTCCATGTCGGCGGCGGCAATGCTCTCCAGTACAGCCTGATCAAGCAGGTTACGCACATCGGCGGCCTCGCCGGCCTGGTTCAACAACTCCCGCAGCCGTTTTTCGACCTGGCGGCTTTCGCGGCGCAGATATTGGGTCGGTCTTCCGCCGGTCTCGATCCGGTTGATCGCGGTATTGAAGATATCGCTGAGGGTATTCACCAAGCCGGGGATGGCGCTGTCGGGACAGACGGCGTAGCAGTCGCCGCAGGCGGTGCAGTTTTCCGGCACCCATTTCGGGTAGTCGAAACGGATTTGGGTCATGTCGCGGAAGACGCCGGTCGCGGCCGGAATCAACGACAGGGCCTGGTAAGGGTCGGCCAGGTTGTCCGAGCCCTTGCCGGTGGCGTAGAAGCTGCCGGTCTGCTCCCAGAAGCGGTGCACATCGGATATCCCGCCGTCCGCCTCGGGAAGCTGTTTGAGCATGATAGGCAGATCCGGCTCCTTTTTGACCGGCAGTTGCGCGGATGAGCCGACAGGCTTATCGGTGATTTCATGGATCTCGTCAAAGCCCCGGCGCACCACGCGAAGGTTGTCCTCCACCACACGGCGTCCCTTGCTGCCGAACTTGTGCTCCAGTTGATCCTCGATAGCGGCGAAGAGCTTCTTTTCATCCAGACCCGCCATCTCCATCAGCGGTGAACCAGCGAAAAAGGCGCCCTGGAAGGCATTGCCCTGCATGCGCAGTTGCAGTTCGGGGTTGGTCGCCTCTTCCCGGGCGATCTTGAAGCCGTCCACATAGAAGACATGGATGGCGTTGTCGACGATCTGTTGCTGCATCCACCGGGGAAAGGTCTTCCAGACCTCATCCGTGCCGCCCAGGTTGGACTGGATGATCAGGGTGCCGCCCTTTTTCAACCCCGCCAGGGGATTGGAGTGGCCGAATACATTCGGGTCGGGGCTCAGCACCACGTCCACATAGTGGTATTCGCAGTTCAGCGGAATCGGGGTCGGCGCCGCCGCCAGATAGTAGGTTGTCGGCTGGCCCTTCTTCTCGGAACCGTATTTCGGGTTGGCCTTGATCTCGTAGCCGAGCAGGTCGTAAAGGGTCATCACCAGGTTCTTGCCGGTGGTGATGGCACCCCAGCCACCCACCGAGTGCATGCGCACGGTGATCGAACCTTCAGGCATCAGATTGGGGTTTTCGGAGCCGTGCACGGCCATTTCACCGATCCTGGGATAGGCATCCAACAGTTTCTGGATATGGATCTCCTGTTTGGGGTTGGCCGCCTCCCGTATGAAGTCGATACCGAGATAGAAGAACTTGCGCCGGTCTCCTTCCGGCAGCATATTCTCGACGGCGCCGATCAGCGCCTCGGGTTGCAGATCCCGGGAGCCCAGGCCGTAGGCGCCCGAGTAGAGGTGAGGCGCATCGCTGAAGTCGCGATAGCTGTCGTATTCCGGGTAGGGCGGGTTCTGTCCTGCCGCGGCCGCCTGTCCGTTCTCGATGCATTTGGAGATGACGGAGCGCACCTCCCGCATCAACGGCAGATCCTCCGCCAGGGGCTGGTCAGTGCGTTCAAGCACGCAGACCCCCTTCTTTCCCTTCAGGGCTTGACCCAACAGATCGCCGGGGAAGGGGCGGTACATGGTGATGTCGACCACCCCGACCTTCAGCTTACGGTTCTTCAGCAGGTAGTCGGCCACGCCGTGGGCCTGTACGATCATCGATCCCATGCCGACGATCAGGTAGTCCGCCTTGTCGACGTTGTAACGACCGATACGGTGGTAGCGACGTCCGGTGAGTTCATAGTACTCGTTCATCACCTGGTCGGCGATATCGGCGACATGCTGGAAGAAGTAGGGCCGCTGGGCAGCCGTGGTCTGCATATAGGCGTCCTGGTTCTGCACCGAACCCGCGAGCATCGGGTTGTCCACGTCCCAGATGGCGGGTATGCGGCGGCGGGTCTTGCCGAACAGCAGCCTCTGCGCTGGGGTCGGGCATTCGATCTCGTCCTCGGGAAGGCCGAGGAATTCTCTGATCAGTTCCCGCTCTGGCACTTGCAGGGGCTCGATCAGGTGGGTGGTGAGGAAACCATCCTGCGCCACCGCGGCAGGGGTCAGGGAGAGTTCAGCGATCTTACGCCCGATCAGGTTGAGGTCGGCGGCGCCCTGGGCATTGTTGGCGAAGACCTGGAAGAAGCCAGTATCGTCGATGCAGTGGAAGTCGTCGTGGCCGCAGTGGACGTTCAGCGAGGCCTTGGTGATGGCGCGACAGCCGATGTTCAGTACATAGGGCAGGCGCTTGCCGACCGCGGCATAGAGGGATTCGTGCATGAAGGCCACGCCCTGGGCCGAAGAGAAGTTAGTGGCGCGCAGGCCGGTCATGGACATCCCGGCGGTGACCGCCGCCGCCGCATGTTCGGACTCGGGCTCGATGAATTTCAGCGAGCGATTGGAGATATTGACATGACCCTTGGCGGTCTCCTCGGCCCAGTATTCACCCATCTGGGTCGAGGGTGTGATGGGATAGGCGCCGGCCGCGTCCGAGGCCTCCCGCTCGCACATGATCACCGCGCCGTTGCCGTCCATCGCCATGCGGATGCCGGGATACTTGAAGGTCTTATCGTCTTTTTTGCCAAACATTGAATACATCTCTTGTCGAGTGATAGGTCATGAGTTTTGAGTCCGCCCGGAGCCACTCAATGCTCAATAACCAAGTCCTGAAACCATCTTTATAACGGTAGTGCTTCATTGCGTACGATGCGTTTTGCCTTCACGCCCTTGATCGGACCCAGGTCATCATCCAACCAGACAATGGCGCCCGTGGGACAACGCTCGGTGGCAACCGCAGAGGCGAGCCCGTTCTTGCTGTAATCGACCACAGCCAGGTAGTCTTGGATGGTGATCAATCCCTCCGGCGAATCCTTCACGCAACGCTCGCAGGCCGTACAGGCCACCTCGCAGTCGTTCTCAGCGGCATCGCCGTCCTCCAGGTTCTTGCAGGCCACCCACAGACGGCGGTCCGCCGGCTGGATGGAGAAGAGCCCCTTCGGGCAGATATCCACGCAATCCTCGCAAGCGGTGCATTTGACGGCATCCACAACGGGCAGGCCGTGGTGATCCATGGTGATGGCGTCGAACTCGCACACCTCGGCGCAGTCGGCCAGACCGATACAACCCCAGCTACAGCGCTTGGGACCGCCGGACACCAGCGCCGCGGCGCGACAGCTCTCAAGGCCTGCATACCGGGCGCGCTGCCGGGCGACGTGATTGCCTCCGGCGCAGGCCAGTCGGGCCACTCGCTTGACCACCTCGCCACTCTCGACACCCAGGTAGTCAGCGATCTCGCTGATCATTTCAGCGCTGCTGACGGTGCACTGGGCAGGGGATACCTCACCACTGATCAGGGCTTCGGCAAAGGGGCGGCAGCCGGCATTGCCACAGGCGCCGCAGTTGGTGGCGGGCAGCATGCCTTCGAGATCATCGATGCGGGGGTCTTCGAATACCCAGAGCTTTTTGTTGGCGAACGCCAGCATGGAGGAGAGCAACAGGCCGAGCACGCCCATGAAGAGGATAGCGGTGGTAACGTTCTGTGCGATCTCAATGTCCATAGCCAGTACCGGGTGTCGTTGTGGGTAACCTAAACCATAAACAGTGTAGTGTCGGGCTTAGTATTGGTCCATGGAATGGATTCAATAGAAAGTATTAATTTTTCAGTATCACACTAATCATCGGCAGGCATGAAATTAACTGTAGGCGGATTCCGCCGCCTTGTGAGGCTCCTCTTTCAACTCTATACCCAGCCTCCCGGAATTCAACCATGATTGCCTGTCCGGGTATGGATTTAGCGCCGATATCGGGCTTCCGCCTAGGGACCGATGGGGGGGATGGCTGCGGAAGCGGCAGAGAGGTGATCCCAGCCGGTTTCGGCCACGGTGACATCGGTCGCACCGCTAAGCCAAGCCGGTTGTGAGGCTGGGCTGCCGCCGGCCGGACGTCGGAACAGCCCGTAGGGTGCGGCCCTGCCGCACCATCGTATCCGTTTACCGCGAGAGTGGGTCAAAGTGGGTCAGGACACCCACTGAAAATGTGCTGCTGTGTGATGCTATGTGGACACCTATTAAAATTATGTAAATTGGGGTGGGTGTTCGTTTTGTACTGTCCGGTAGGCGTACCCTCTACGGCGTATCTCAGTGGTGAAGCGTACCAGGAGGTCATGATGAGATGTCCGAACCTTGCTGAGCGGACCATCACCTTTACGTTCCTTGATATAGCTCATCTCCTCAGGCGTCAGCTGCCTTGCAGTGGTCGGGTGGTCAATTTCAAGCTGTTTGGCTGAATCGAACCAATAGTCCCAGTTAACATCCTGACACGCCTGTGTCTTGAGTAAGTCACAATAGAGAATCCGTATAGCATCAATACATTGATGGAATTGCCAGCCGGCGAGATGGTTTTGGCGGCTTATCATCTCGAAATACTGGTCAATATCAGAGCCTGAAAGCCCCTTGATTTTGTGGCCATTTTGCGTCTTAATGAACGCCTCGACACGTTTTGCATGCCAGCGCCCCTGCTTCTCAGGAATGGGTGCATTAATTAGACATTTCAGGTAGTTATCAAAGAAGCGAGAGGCAGGGTCAGGGGCGATAGATGAAGTATCAGACATATAAACCTTCCATGTTATCAATACGGGCATCCAGCCCGAATGGTGATGTAGCTTGAATAATACTATGCCGAATCGCTCAATCGCACAATAGGCCGCTTACACACTATTACCAATACTGCGTAAGCGGCCTAATATACTGTTATGCCCTAAAGGAATCATGAGCACAGAATCATTTTCAAAACGTCATGGCTACAATCAACCATCACAGGTTGAGATTGCTGTGCGCCAGGATGCACCTCATGAATTCAGAGGTGTAATAATCAACATGGCGTATGAGTGTGGATTCAGCCCAAGTGCACTACGCTCGGTAATATGCAAGACTCTTAGAAAAAGAGCCGACAGAAACAATTGGTCAGAGTATCCAAATATTGATGATGAAAACCACTATCTAATTGATGGTTGTCAATGGTACAAGGTCTATGACATTGCGGAGGCTATTTATAAGAAAATGGAAGAAACGCCATTTTCACATGAGCCAGAAATATTTGGAAATGACTTGAATGAGTATTTTATAGAGTCAGGAATTGGCTGGAAACTTACTGAAGGATTAATCGAGTCAAGAGGTTCAGAGGGGTATGAAAATATAATAAAAGCAACAGCAAATGCTCTTGCTGAATCAGGCAGAAATACGGCTAGAAATGAATTACATGAAGCAGTCTCTGATCTTTCACGCCGCCCAAATCCAGATATTACAGGAGCCATTCAGCACTCCATGGCATCTTTAGAGTGTGTTGCAAGAGAAACGTGTGGCGATCCTAAAGCCACACTTGGAGAAATCCTCAGTCGGCATAAAGATCTAATACCATCACCTTTAGACCAGGCAATAAGTAAAGCATGGGGATATGCATCTGAAAATGCTCGTCATATCAGGGAGGGGCGGGAACCATCATATGGTGAAGCAGAACTAATAGTGGGTATTTGTGCATCAGTTAGCACATACCTTTCAGGCAAAGAAAAGGCATAATGATCACATGCTGTCAGTGACGTGTGGCGTTATGCCAGTAAATAAAGCGCAGGCACCAAGTACTGGAGCCTGCTTAAAAAAAGAAAATGTAGTTAAAGTTATGTGCTTGGAGTAATGATTAATTGATTTTGAGTAACCTGTACACAAAGGGGAAGCCCAATGACAAAACCAGATTCTTCAAGCCATGTTCCTTTAAGTAAAATAAAAGGAATTTTAGGGTTGCCACCATTAGGTTTAGCTTTTAGTGAATAGTCTCGGTGCCCTTGTCGAACAATAAGTGAACGTGTATTCATGATTGATTCCTTGTGCAAAAAAAGAATACCGCCACATCAAGGTTCCAATCTTGGGGTGGCGGGCCATACAGGGTTGGAACTACCGCGCACAAGGAACGGCCACCCGAAGGTGCCCTGTACAGCCCACCATAGTGGTTTGGCCGCAAAAAAAGACGCGGAGCGTCTTTATGGCCCTTGTGCATTGCGGGGTTCCAATCCCGGCCTGATTTTTATCAGACTCAATCACTGTAATTCAACGAGTTGGTTCTGTCAACACAGTGCCAAAATATGGCATAACACGGCGCTGCACCTGACTGCCCAAAGCGGCGCCGCTCGTACCTCGCTCTGCCACTTTGGGCAGCCGGTGAGCTAGGCGTTAGGTTTAAAAGATGAAACTAGTCGCATTCGATGAGTCTGGAAACACCGGCGCTGATCTTCTCAATGAGCAGCAACGTGTTTTTGTCCTTGCTTCGAGCGACTAAAATACAGGGACACTCAACGTTTCATATTAATGAACGCCTCGATACGTTTTACATACCAGCGCCTCTGCTTCTCAGGAATGGATGCATTAATTAGACATTTCAGGTAGTTATCAAAGAAGCGAGAGACAGGGTCAGGGACGATAGATGAAGTATCAGACATATAAACCTTCCATGTTATCAATACGGGCATCTTGCCCGAATGGTGATGTAGCTTGAATAATACTATGCCGAATCGCTCAATCGCACAATAGGCCGCTTACACACTATTACCAATACTGCGTAAACGGCCTAATATACTTTAGGGCTAAATAATCGTGAACAAAGAAGACGATTTTCTACTTCAGCTTGCAAAATCCATCCAAGCATGGCTTTGGGTTGAGTCTGATTTATATGCTCTATATGCGATGCTAATGAAAGGTGCGAACTCGCACCTCGTATCTGTAACATTCAACAATATCCAAAGTGTCGACGCCAAGCTACAGCTACTGAATTCTTGTTTTTCCTTGGTGTTTGCTCGTGATAGTGAAGACTTGAAAGAATGGAAGAAGCTATTCCGTAAGATCGAGAAATTAAACAAAAAAAGAAATAAGATCGTTCATGAGCCCGTTTCAATATTCCACTCAAAAGGTACGCAAACGATATCCCTTGGCCCATCCCATATGAATGCAATGGCGCTTGTTAAAGGACAAACAACACACAAGGGCGGCTCAGTAGTCTCTGCTGAGTATGATCCGAGGGAAGCGAAATTACTCAAAGATCACAAAATGGATTTTAAAGCGTTGGCTTCTTTAGAGCGCACCTTTAAGGATGCTTCTTCTGAATTACGAGTATTCAGAGAAAAGGTTTCGCCTATAGTGACCAAAATAACTGAGACATCCACCCAAATTGACAAACGACCCAAAATAACTGAGACATCCACCCAAATTGACAAACGACAGACCATCCCCCATGTAGCTCTCCTAGCCGAGCACAAGAAGCGTGATTTTGAGTAGGCTTGAAGAAAATATGAGCGGAGATGTGGTTTTTTTTCGAGGAACCAGTAATTGCGGACACGCGCATCGCTCAGCCTGTGCTGATCAACACGCTCTGGTTCTTTTAATACGTTATTGGCTTATGTGAGCAATCGCCGACAAGCGGCAACGAATAACCAAGAAAATAACTGAGACATCCACCCAAATTGACAAACGACAGACCATCCCCCATGTAGCTCTCCTAGCCGAGCACAAGAAGCGTGATTTTGAGTAGGCGTGAAGAAAATATGAGCGGAGATGCAGTTTTTTTCGAGGAATCAGTAATTGCGGACACGCGCATCGCTCAGCCTGCGCTGATCAACACGCTCTGGTTCTTTTAATACGTTATTGGCTTATGTGAGCAATTGCCGACAAGCGGCAAGATTGGGCGTTCGCCGATAGCCCAATGTCTGACAGGCTGCCTTGAGCGTATAGGCCGTACCCACCAGCCCTTTGAACTTGCTCTCGAAATGCTGGGTCATGTAGAGCCAATGCTTGGGATCGATCTGTAGTCGCTCAAGGACAGGGGGTTGATCTTTGGGGATATGACCGCGTTTGTTTTCCAAGATTGCTCGCCCAGTCCAATCGACCAGCTCAAGATAATCGATGAGGCGGAACGGTAACCCCTTGGGCATATCCGCACGCGGATTGCCGACAAACGGGAGCAGGTGTGCGGGTTGTGCTGCCTGGCCTTTTGATCTGGCTGCCCGTTTCATCTGTTCAGACCGCTCAGCGATGGCGGTGTACTCGGATTGCTCCGGCGTTTTCGCCAGCCCGGCCCTGACCGGATTGAGATCGACATAGGCCATGCAGGCAGCCAGGGCCTTCTCATCCAATAACGCCTGGGACTTGAACCGCCCCTCCCAGAATCGACCTGTACAGCCGTCCTCACGATTGGCTTCACGCGCAATCGACTCATTGAGACAGCGCATGAACCAGCTGATATTCATCAAACGGGATCGCCAGAGCGCGACTTGTTCGTCCAGGACTTGCTGCTCTGCCGGTGACAGGGATTCACCGTTGAGATAACGCTGAGAGAAAAACGTGCCTTTGTAAAGGCGGTGCCACCGTTCGACGACCTCCCGCGCGCCCCATCCTTCAGCTGTTTCCTGATCGATAAAGAGGACAAGATGAAAATGGTTCGACAGCACGGAATAGCTACAGAGGTCGATAGCGAAGATCCCGACCAGTTCAAAAAGCTTATCTTGAATCCATTGGCGGCGATGCTCGAAACTTCGCCCGGTCAGCGGGTCCTCACCACAAAGCCAAGCACGCCGGACGCAGCGGGAGACACAGTGGTAATACGGAGTGGCTTCGAGAGAGATCAGGGCTTTGCGAGGCTTTGGCATGATATCGCTCCTTGATATCGGGTGATGAGGATGACTGGCAGGTTGCCATAATCGTGATAAGATGGCAATGGTTTGGGTGGGTGTCTGCGTTATTGGCGATTCCTTTCTGCGTTATTCCTTGGCAGCGTTATTCTGGTCTGCGTTATTCCGTCCATCCAGATGAAGTGCGGCTGCCACTGCTGAAATAGGGCGACGGCCTGCTCGCCGTTTTCCGCCTCGCGGATTTCGAAGCCCGCCTGTTGCAGCAGGCTGGTCAGCAGCAACCGATTCTCGGGGTTGTCTTCCACCACCAGGATGCGCCAAGTGGGTTGGCCGGGTTCCAGGCCCAGCACCGCCGGCCTGGCCACCTCGACGCCCATGGCCACGGCGGCCTCCGCCAGGGCCGCCGGCAACTCAACCCGGAACAGCGGGCCCTTGCCGATGGTGCTTTCCACGCTGATATCGCCACACAATTCGTCTAATTAATGGGTGATTGGGATGAGTGTCTGGATTATTTTACACAACACCAGCTTGGTTGCGGATGAAAGGTGCGGCAGGGCCACACCCTACGGGTTTAGCCAGTGTAGGGTGTGGCCCTGCCGCACCATCACACTTGACTGGCTGGGGCCTCATATGGGGTAAGCGGTTTTCTTTAGTGCTTATGTTCAGGATAGTAATGAGACAAAGCCACAATACTTTCATTTAAGCCTTTCACATAGTCCATATCAGCATTCTGCTTAGCTTTCATTGCCGCGATGATTACTGTATGGTGTTTTACCAAACGTTCGGCATAGCTATTTTGCTTCGGTTTGACTCTCTGTGTCAGAAAGTAGTCACTGATAGTGGAAATAATATTTTGAGCATGTTTTTCTTTATTCATTACCCAACGAACTAATTGGTTTTGAGATTGCGCATCGAGCTTGCCCGACAACTCTGTAATCAACTTGACTGATTTTTTTATGGTGGCGACATCTTCAAGCATCGATTGAACGCGGGCGTGATCATCATATATACCACAAGGGATCTGGCAGTGGGCATGTGTTGATTGCGGTAATACGAGAATGGATCCCGTTACAGCAAAGGCAATAAAAAAAAGCGTGGTCTTTATCTGTTTCATCATCGTTTCCTTTGTCGATTAAGTTAGACAAAAATGGCCCCCAATTTTTGGGCTGCTGCTTAAGTGTATTCTGCTTTAAGGGTTATGCTGCTTCCGGCAGCATGGCTTCTCCACAATAGGCTCGATCTAGAGTTTTACCCAAACTCCGATGTTTACGCTCGGCATTGTAGAACTTCAAATAGTCTCCAATTCCGCACCAATCCCGCGCAAGGGGGTTAGTTCTCTCATAATAGCATTCCACCTCGCACAATCCGTCCCACCGTCGCTAAATGGATGCTGAAATGTTCCGCTATCTCACGATAGCTGTAGGCTCCGGTAGCGTACGCAGCCATGATAGCGGCATTGCGTTCGCTGTGTTGCGCAGCTATGGCCGCGAGTGATGGTGGCGGAGGCCTTCGCTGCACCTGGGGAACAGATAAGGCATCGCCTTCAACCTGCACTTTGGCCTGCATCTTCTCTACAAATCTCTCGTCGCCTAAATAGATCTGCTGACGCAGTCCCTCCCAAATATCCTGTCCAACACCGTCTAGAACAAATTGCCGATAACGATGACGGGCTGCCTTGCGAACCGACCCGAACTGACTCAGCAGGCCTTCCATCGTCAACCACTTCGGTACCGGTGCCGCTCCCAACATCGCCTGATAGCTGCTCCATTGCCACTGTTCCGGAGAGCCCACCATCCCTGCCCGTACCGGATTAAGAACAACGTAACGGCTCAGCTCCAGAAGGTAGGCATCCTTGTCCACCAGAATTCCCTTGAATCGACCTTGCAACAGATGCCCATTCCGATTATGGCGTCGGTTTGATGCTTGGGTGTAAACGCCATTCAACTGCCGCATTCCCTGCGAAAGATTCCCCTCTACCGTCTCGATCACCAGGTGATAATGATTCGTCATGAGGCAGAAGGCATGACAGATCCAATTGTAGCGTTTTACTACCTCCGCCAACACCTTCAGAAATGCCTCTCGATCCTCGTCATCCTCGTAAATCGCTTCTCGACGATCACCTCGAGAGGTGAGGTGGTATAAGGCACCAGCAAACTCAATACGTAACGGTCTGGCCATGCTTCAAGCCTAGTCCATCATGCCCAAGAACTGACCCCCTTTTGGGCTGTGGCCCTAGCCAACAAGCTGGCGCGGATTGCCTGGGCCGTGTTGGCAACCAAGCAACCTTATCAGGCGATATGAAAAACTGATTGAGCAACTCAATGTTCAAATGACAGGAGCCATCCCCAATACGGTGATACAGCAGTGATGAAACAATAACGGTTTACCCCTATCAGAGCCTGAGACCGGACAGCGGTCATCAAGACCTAGTGTGGTGTAACGTATAAACTGTACCAATCAGCGAGGCGCTAAGCCGTTAGCTGCTAGGCGCGTTGCGCCGGGAATGGCGCGCCCTTTCCAAGCAACGCAACAACGCAGATGACGGCTTAGCGTCTCGCCCGAAGGGAGGCCCGTCAATGCCTCAATCCTGCGTTGCAGCGCTTAACAAGGGCGCTGCCATTGTCTGCGCGCTGCGCCTGGTCTTGAGGCATTGACGGGCCTCTGATTGGTACAGTTTATACGTTACACCACACTAGTGGGTGCAGAGGCGGTAGGGGATCTTAAATCTCATCAGGGCTCGGTACATGAAACGCACCATAAAGAAGCCGGATAGTTGTCAAAGACCGTTTTTCGCTAAGCTGTGAACGTTTGGGCAACAAGGTGAGTGATATGAAAATCTTATATTGACTTTTTTGGGGTGTCCATATATGTCCGTTTAGTAGCCGGTTTAGTAGCCGTAAAATCTCAACATCTCCGCATTTTTTGTAAATTTCCGATCCATCAATACTGATCCAAGATGCTTCGGTGCTTTATACACGCTCGTTTTAGTCAGTCCCTTCAGTAACACTATTGAAATGGATGTCTGAGTAGTTGTTGCCTTGGACTTCGCTGAGGTGGCCTTTGTCGTGACCCGTTTGGTTTATTAATGAAGACAGGCGTATCACCTAACGGAATGGCGTCCGTAGCATTGATCGCAGCGGTAGGAATTACCGGTTTATAATCCGCATCCAGTTCAGTTATAATGGGCGTTACGCTAACCTGTGGCGTCAAAATATGAGAACTCAAATCCACTGTACTGCCGGCATCGTTCCAGGCAATCAACGCTTTTCCGCCTGCTGTAGCGAATTCAAAGATCCAGACATGATTATAGGGATCAGCGCCCGACGAAATTGGATTCCGGTTAATAACGGAATTGAACGTGCCGATTTTTTCATTTAGTTGTCCCAACGCATAACTCACAGCTTTGAGAGTTCCCACAGGCCCGTGTGATTGATTCGGCAGGCCGCTGCTCATGAGTCCGGAGTGCGACCAGGGATTGGCAGAACTGTTGATGGAACGCATAAACTGGAAAAATATGTTTTCGACGCCTGAATCCGCCGCAATAATCGCTTTCTTGACAGATAATTTTGCCTTTTTCGCTTCCCACCAGAGTATAATTTCCGGATAGGCAGCGTGGTTTTTTCCTGCAGCCAGAATGTTCAATATCTGCCCATCCGTAAGAAAAGGGTATTTACCAAGATAAGGGTCAGGCGGTTGGTATTGATGCCTACCCAGCAAAGGCATGGTCGCGGCATCCGCGCACAGGACCGGTTTCTCTCTCCATTACCCACAACTCAAAAATGAACATTGGCCATTTCAAGTGCATCAATATAATTCTGTAATGCTCGATAACCACGCCAGATATT
>JAHXHS010000021.1 GCA_025656455.1 Candidatus Thiodiazotropha sp. (ex Epidulcina cf. delphinae)
TGGCAATAAATCCTTGATGCGTTCCCATTGATCATCTCTTAAGATAGTGCGAGTCATATTTTCTTCCAAGAAAAAATCATATGGTACAGCGCATTATCGAATTATATTAACCTTAATTGAGAACGCCCCCTAGGCTCATTACCTTTGACCTGAATTCGTGGGTTCAAGTTTAAATGTAGCCTATCCTTCTTCGGCAAATGGTTTCTGCCTTCGATGCCTCATAAGTACCCCGAGTCAGGGTCCTTATTAATATAGATTATCTTTACATAAAAAATATCATTTATGATGCAATTCCATCAATCGTCGAGCTAGCTCCTTGTGACGACCTTATCCGGGTTGAGGTTAGGTAGGAGTGCGTCACGGCGGGATTTCTCTACCCCTGGTCGGCGGGGCCACAATCTGAGGCTGGGCCTAATTTCGTGTTTAAAGGCTTCTTTCCAGCGATCGAAATCCAGCTCGCTGTGACCGTAGATCGCTTGTTCGAGTTCATGAATTAAGGCATGGATTTTTTCTGGCTCTGCCTTGGGGTGGAAGTCGACAATATGATTGCCGATCACGCTGAATGGCGCATCGGGCGTTGCAGGAATCCGATCAATGGTTGTAGTGGCGATGTTCGGGTGTCCCCTTTTCTACCGGCTGGTTGGAGCTGCATTGGAGCGGCGTGATCGCCATGCTGCCACTGCTTTTTCTGGCAGGCGTCGCCTTTGCGGCCCTGGGTTTGCCGTTCACGGCGATCGTCCCGACCATCGACCATATGAACATCCCGTTCTATCTCGTGATCATGCCATTGGGTTTTGCCAGCAGCACCTATTTTCCGCTCGAGAGCGATACCTTGTTGGCGCAGGCCTGGCTTGTGATCAACCCTCTGCACCATTTGGCAGAGGGCCTCCGGCTGTTGCTGTTGTCGGGTGTCTGGAGTTTCCATCTGGCGGCGGCGCTGCTGCTGTTCGGTTTGATGATCCTCATCCTGTTACCCGTCGATCTTCGGCTCCTGAGACGTCGAGTGCTTGGGGAGAGATAGGGTGTGAGAAATGCAGATTAGCGTCTATTTTTCGTGCTATGCCGCGATGTTTTGAACCTTCTTGAGTTCGTTTCGGGCCGCCTTGCGAGCTTCTTCCAGATCGTAGTCCGTTTGCAGTCCCATCCAGAATTGCTCTGAGGTGCCGAGCGCGCGTGCGAGACGGATGGCGCTGTCTGCGCTTATCGCGCGTTTACCGTGAACGATCTCGTTGATACGCCGTGGCGGCACTCCCATGGCTCGCGCCAGCCTGTTCTGGCTGATTGCCAGCGGTTTGAGAAACGCTTCCAGCAGTACTTCGCCGGGATGGATATTGGGTAGCTTCTTCATCAATATCTCCTAGTGATAGTCGACGATCTCGGCCTTATGGACATTACCGTCAGCCCAGACAAAACAGATGCACCATTGATCGTTGATGCGAATGCTGTGTTGGCCTTTACGATTGCCCTTCAGTGCTTCAAGCCGGTTAGCGGGAGGGATGCGAAGGTCATTCAGATTCTGTGCATTGTTCAACATACGTAGCTTTCGCCGTGCGGCAGACTGGATCTCACGCGGCAGTTTGCGGGAAGAATCGCCTTCCCATATCTTTTCGGTTTCCCGATCCTTGAAACTCGTGATCATGAAAGCAAGTATAACGACATGCGTTATATGACGTCAAGCGTTATGGGGTAAGCATAATAAATTTGTTTAACCGGCGTTTTTTTGCCGCCAATGGACGCCAATCACCGCAAAGACGCGCCAAACCATTCGTGGTAATTGGCGTCGATTTGCGGCTTAATCTGACCTTCTCGGATACCTATAGAGTCGTAGGTCAGGTTGGCGCGGAGCGGCTACCTGACTTAATGGCGATGTCACGTAGCTGCGCAACGTGACCTACGGGCTTAATGGCTTTGATTCAGCCGCTCGCCACTCTGTCTGGATTGAGGTCCGGTAAGAGGGTTTTGTGATGGGCCTTTGCGTTTGTCAATCTGTGTGGCCACCATCTCAGACTGGGCCGGATCTGGTGCTTGAAGGCCGCTTTCCAACGATCGAAGTCCAGTTCGCTGTGACCATAGATCGCCTGTTCGAGTTCGTGGATCAAGGCATGGATTTTCCCGGCTTCCGCCTTGGGATGGAAGTCGACGATATGGTTGCCGATCACACTGAAAGGCACATTGGGTGGCAGACTCATGTGTTTGTTGGCGAGAAATCGCAGGGTGTAGCCCCATACCTCCGGATCGGTCTCTTCGTCCACAAAGCGCACGCAGAACCAAAAACGAACCGACAGCGGCAGCATGCCAACCAGGCTGCGGCGCCATCGGTGCCAGCGGGTAACTGGGTTGAAGATAGCGGTTGTGGTGCGCAACTTCTCCTTTAACGGCGAGAAGGCGGGCGCCATCTGCCGCATCGGGCGCTGCAGGAATCCGATCAATGGCTCCAAGGGAGAGGTCTGCGAACCCCCTTTTTTACGGTGTGAGAACCAGATGGCCAGCCAATAACCGAAGATGACGCCGAATACGATCGAGAGCGGGATCCAGAATGCGGAGGAGCTTCCGGAGGGGAAGAGGGTGCTCTGTTGATCGGAACCGAAGATGCCGGTGGGTTTTCGGGCGCCGCTCACGGCAATCGGTTGCAGTGGCACAGAGGCGCGTTGCGGCATGTTGTTGCGGGTGTTCCACCAATTGACGCTCAGTTGCGGCAGCCTCAGGTCCCCGCCGTATTGCGGCACCAGGGTAAAGGTCTCTGAGCGGCGGCCGTTGATGCGGTAGGTTTTCTTATCCAGGTTGGTCTCTACCTTGCTCTGCTCGCGGTAGACACGAAAGGCGTCGGTGGTGAGTTGCCGTTCCAGACTGGGCAGTTGCTCGCCGCCCATGCCGATGGCATTGAGTTCAGTCGTCAGGGTAAAGGGTCTGCCGGCGGCAGCCTTGAGATTTTTCGGCAGACTGATCTTCAGCGTCAACTGCTCCAGGGGCAGCCAGGGCGAACTTTCGGGATTGGATTCGTGGATCCTTATCCTGATCGGGTCTTGGATGGCTGCCTCGAACGGTCTGTTGCCGCGGCTGTATCCCGTTACCCACTCCTCTTCGCCGGTGACCCGGATGGCGGGCAGTTGCTGTTCGCCGGGCCTGAGTGGCGTCACTTCGTAAAAGAACTCGTTGACTATTTCACGTTGTCCCTTGCGGGTGCGGGAATAGGTGGCGGGGCCCTGCAAAAGGTGGAAGATGAAATACTCGCTCTGCGGGATCTCCGGTGTCGCTGTGAGGAGATTGTTGCGGCTGACGACACTCAGTTTGAGAATCACCCCCTGTTGGAGATAGGGGTTTTGCAGCGACAGCTTGGTCTCAAGGCGTGGCGTTTCGGTTTGGGTGCGGTAGTAGCTCTGTGGCGCATAGCCGGGCAGTTGCGCGCCGGGCCAGCTCCCGGCATAGGGTGTTTGCGTTTGTGGCGGGCGCTGCTCCTGGGAGGGCGTGCCGGTCTGCCGCTGATTGGGAGGGGCGAACTTCCACTGTCCGGGAGGCTGGGTCTGCCAGGGCGTATAGCTTGGATAGGGATTGGCCGAAACCGCTATCGGAGATGTCAGTAAGGCCAGCAAGGCGAGGGTGAATCCCGCCAGGGTCATGGAGATAGAGCACCGTTCCAAGATTGCGTCGGATTTTTGTCCTCTGAGTCTGTTGCTTCTCAAAGTCCCATCTCCTCTACACCCGGATTGTCGTTACCAAGGCCTCGTCTCCGTGTCGCGGCCACCGCGACTGCGCAGGTATTTGTACTCTTCCAGTCTGAACTGTTGTTGCATCAACTGGGCCGGGTCGCCTTCGATCTGATCCAGCCACTGCTCCATCAGCGCATTCCCGCCACTGAAGCGATTCATTTCGTCGCCGCCACCGCCGGTTTTTGTCTCGCTTTCCGGCGATTGCGGCAGGTTGCTCTGGTCCACCTGGTCCACGGCGTCGGAACGGGCCTCGTCTTCCGGGCGGACATGGCGTTCGCCCGTGTCCTGGCCGAGTTCGCTCCCTTGCGGCGACGGTCTGTCGGTCTGGTCTTTTTCATCGCCCGGTGCATCGAGATTAGCAGACATTTCATCGGCCTGTTCTCCCTGCCGCTGGTGAGGATCCTGATCCCCCTCAACCTCTCCCTTATCGGTTTGCTCATCAGCCGTCTCATCGCCGTACTGATCCTGCTGCTGTTGTTCTCTCCCGCCGCCGGCTTCCTGCTGTGTTTCCTCCTCACCACTGCGCTGTTTCCGTTGCGCCTCCTCGGGGGCGCCGCTTGCGTCCTTCTGCCGTGACTCATCGGATGTCTCCTTTCCCTCACTCTCCTGCTGATCCTGTCGGCCTTGTTGAGACGCCTCTGACAAGTCTTTGTCCGAGCCTTGTTGTTGCTTTTCTTGTTCGTCGCCTGATTCAGACTGCTGATCCTGCTGTTCTCCCGACTCGGATTGTTGCACCTGCTGCTGTTGGCCGGATGAGGCATCCTGTTGCTCTTCACCGCTGGCGGATTGCTGTTGCTGGTCCGATTCGGAGTCGCCGGACTGTTGTTGCTCCTGTTGCTGCTCGCCGGACTGTTGTTGCTCCTGTTGCTGCTCGCCGGACTGTTGTTGCTCCTGTTGCTGCTCGCCGGACTGTTGTTGCTCCTGTTGCTGCTCACCGGACTGTTGCTGTTCCTGTTCCTGCTCGCCGGATTCAGACTCCTGCTGCTCTTCGGACTGGTCGCCGCTTTGTTGCTCCTCCTCCTCCTCCGGTTTTTCCTGCTCCTGTTGCTGGGCTAGCTTCTCCTTTGCAAGGGCCAGGTTAAAACGTGCATCCGCATGTTCCGGGTCGGCATCGAGCACCGATTCGTAGGCCTCGACGGCGCCCTGGTAATCCTCCAGTTTGTAGCGGCTGTTGCCCAGGTTGTAGCGTGCATCCTGTTTGACCGCTTCACGCGCTACCTGACTGAAATCTTCGATCGCGGCTTGGTAGTCGCCGGTGCGATAGTGGGCGACGCCACGGCGATAGGGATCCTGAAAGCCGTTTGCCGCCTCTTGGTAGTGTCCCTGGTTGTAGTCCTCAGCGGCTTGCTGTTCCTGATTCAAAAACCAGTCGGCCTCGCTCAGAGAGGGTAGGGACAGCAATAGCAGGGACAGGGAAAGTAAGCCTTTCATGCTTGTGACTCCCCGGATTGTCCGGCTCTGAAGCGGGGAAGCAGCAGCAACAGCAGGGGCAAGAGAAGCCAGTAGAAGCGCTCATTCCAGACCCGGGTCTTCTCCTGAGTGCGGGTGGGTTTGCCGATATCGCCGCTGGCCAGGTCGAGGATGTTGCGGCTGTCTCGGTCGCGGAAGTCGGCGCGCTGATAGAGGCCGCCGCCGGTCTTGGCGAGCTGCTCCAGCAGGGGTTCGTTGAGTCTCGACTCGATGATCCTGCCGTTGCGCGTTCTCATCAACTCGCCTTGGCCGACCCTGGCGGGGACAGGCCCGCCTCCGGGAGTGCCTATCCCCAGGGTATGCAGGATGATGCCCTGGTCGGCCAGGTCTTTGATCGGCTCGATCAGTTCGGCTTCGTCGAAATCCCCGTCGGTGATCAGGAGGATAGTGCGCGCGCTGTCCGATGCGCCGCTGCCGAGTAGCTGTTTGGCCCGCTCAAGCGCCGCTTTCAGGCGGCTTCCCTGCAGATTGGCCAGGTCGGAGCTGACGGCCGGCAGGGCATTGAGAATACTCTGGCTGTCTTCGGTGATCGGTGTCACCACATGGGGCACGGAGGCAAAGGCGATCATGCCGATGCGCAACGCCTGATTGAGCAGCACCAGGTCCTGCACCTCCTGGCGGGCGCGAGCCAGGCGCGACGGCTGTACATCGGCCACATTCATGGAGCGGGAGATGTCCATCAGGATGACCAGGTCGCTGGTGGGGGAGAAGGCCTCGATATCGGTGTAATCCCAGCGGGGTCCGGCCAAGGCGACCACCAGCAGGCTCCATAACAGCCCCCAGCGGGAGTAGCGACTCCAACGCTCGTTGACATCCAGTTCGCGGACGCCGGTGAGATGGGGCAGCAGGTGTTCGTCGGCATACCGATGAAGGGGACCTTTGCGTGACCTCACTACGCTGAAGATCAGCCATCCCAGCACCGGGATCACTCCCAGCAGGGCGAACAGCCATTCGGGGCGGGCGAAATGGAAGGCGGTGTCAGGCATATCCGCCCCCTCTCAGTCGCCGTTGCCGGCCTTCGGGATAGAGGCCCAGGATCAGCAACAACAGCAGCGCCAGACTCAGCGGCCAGTAGTAGAGGGGTTGGGGTACGAACACGGTGCGCGATTCCGCCTCGGTCTTCTCCAACTCGTCGATGTGGCGATAGATCTTTTCCAGGGCTGCGGTGTCGGTGGCGCGAAAATAGGCGCCGTCGGCGGCCTCTGCGATTTCACGCATCGCCTGTTCATTGAATCCCAGGTCGGAGCGGGTGACGATGCGGCCGTTCTCTAAGATGGGCACCTGCTTTTTGTCGCTGCCGACGCCGATGCTGTAGATGCGAATCCCCTCCTGCGCGGCCAGTTGCGCCGCCTTCAGCGGAGGGATGGTCCCGGCGGTGTTCTCGCCGTCGGCGATCAGCAACAACACCCGTGAACCTTGCGGCCGCTCCCGCAGCTTCTTCACCCCCAGTCCCAAGGCGTCGCCGATGGCGGTGCCATCCCCGGCGATACGCGGGATCACTTCGCTGAGCAGGCTGCTGACCGCCTCCCGGTCATAGGTCAGCGGGGAGAGGACATAGGCCCGGCTGCCGAAAATCACCAGACCGATACGGTCTCCTTGCCGTCCTTCGATGAACTTGGCGACCACCCCTTTCACCACTTGCATGCGGCTGACTTGCTCGTCGTTGAGGGTGAAGTCGAGGGCGTTCATGGAGTGGGAGGCGTCAACCGCCAACATCAGGTCATAGCCTGCGGTGCGATTCTCGGTATAGGGCTCCAGCCATTGGGGACGCATCAATGCCAGTATCAGGGCGAGCCAGAGCAGGTAGAGTAACCCGCTATGCAGGCGTGCGCTCAGCGGCTGGCGTGGATGCCGGGTTTGGAAGGCGGCCTCCAGGTGGGACAATGCCGGGTGCAGGAGGGTGGTCTGCATCCCTTCCACGGATGGGTGTTGTTCAGCCACGGGCCGGGGCCAGAAGTATCTGATCAGTAGCGGCAGTGCCAGCAACAGCGCCATCCAGGGCCAGTGAAACTCAAACATGGCACGCCTCCTCGCTGACCCAGTGGATGGCGGCATCGATCAATTGCCCCAGCAGCGCCTTGTCTGCGCGCCTGTCCGGCGGCGCATAGGGAAGCTCCAGCAGCAGTCGCCCCTTCTCCCGCCACGGAAAGCCGGTCGAGTCGTTGCTCTGCAGCCAGTCCAGCCAGGCCTCATCGGTGAGCGAAGCGGTCTGTTCCCGGCCACAGCGTGCGATGGCGATGCGTCTGAGGAGTTCAGAGAGTTCACTGGCTACCTGTTTCGACGATTCACGTTTGATACGGCGTCGCAGGTCGAGTAGATGGCGCCGGGCATCCTGCTGCCAACGGCCAAGCGGGTAAAGGCGCCGTCTTCTGATCAACCAGAAGAGCAGCAGAGCCAACAGCGCTATCCCCAGCAGTAGCAGCCACCAACCCGGCGCGGGGGGCCACCAAGAGGTGGGGTCTATGCCACGAATGTCGCGTAGCGGGTCCATATAACCTAGAATCCTCGGTTGAACACCGTGAAGGGTGCGCTTGTGGCGGTGCAGGGCAAGGCACAACGACGCGGAATAGTTGTTCTATTGCAAGTCGTTGTAACGCAGCCATGCGTCGCCACAAGCGTGCCATTCGCGGTGTAGCGCTGCTCAGCCAATAAATAGATGCTATCAAATCTGATAAAGCTCATGTTTTCAAAGCGATTAGTGCAGTACATAGCGGTCAACTGAGGATTCTAGGTTTAACGCCTGCCGAAGTGTTTTGCCAGACCGTGGGTCAGGGCCAGGTGGATCTCTTGATTGGTGGCGATCGGTATCAGGGTGATGCCCAGACTGTTGGCCAGTTGATTCAGTTGTTGCCGGCGCGTTTGCCATGCCTGGCTATAGCGCTCTCTGGCCTGGCGGTCGCGGGTATCGATCTCCATGGCGTTGCCGTCGGGACCGACAAAGGTTACCCGTCCCATCTCCGGCAATTCCCTGTCAGCAGGGTCGTCCACCGGCAGCAACACCAGGGTGTGGTGTTGGCAGAGGCGCCCCAGGGTCTGCCGCAGATCAAGGATCTCCCGGTTCAGATCGGCGATGACGAAGATCAGTGATCCGGTGGCGGTGCCCTTGTCGGCGCGCTGCAGCGCTTCAGAGAGACAATCCAGGTGGGGTTGGCGGGTGGCGCCCTCCTGGGTCAGGGCATGCAGCAGGCGCCAGAGTGCGCGGCGGTCCTTGGTCGGGCGAAAGTATTGCATGCCCTGCTGACTGTCGCCGAACAGCATGCCGCCGACCCGGTCATGCAGTCGGGAGGCGGCCCAACCGAGCAATGCCGCTGCCTTGGCGGCCTGGACCGATTTAAAGGTGCCTCGGGTGCCGAAGCTCATGTGGGGGCCCCGGTCGATGCAGAGCACCACGCTGCGTTCACGCTCTTCACGAAAGATCTTCAAGTGCGGTACGTTGGTGCGGGCGGTGACATTCCACTCCATGTTGCGGATATCGTCCCCTTCACGGTACTCCCGCACCTCCTCGAAATCGAGGCCTGTGCCGCGGAACACCGAGGCGTACAGACCGCTGAAACTGGTGTTGACCAAATGGTGCGAGGCCAGACCCAGGGTGTGGGCCTGATGGCGCAACTCCAGCAGATCGTCGATATGGGGGAAGAGACTCATGATGGGCAGAGGCTGGTTGGTCTTCGACTAAGGGATAGCGACCATGTCTAGCAGACGGGAGAGAAAATCATCGGTGGTGATCCCCTCTGCCTCCGCCTCGAAAGTGAGCAGGATGCGGTGGCGTAAAATGGCTGGCGCGACGGCCTGAATATGATGGGGCGCGACAAACGCCTCATCATCCAGCCAGGCTCGCGCCCGGGCGCATCGGGCCAGGGCGATACTGGCGCGAGGCGAAGCGCCGAAGCGACACCAGCGGGCCAGGTCTTTGTCGTAGGCCTTGGGGTTGCGGCTCGCCTGCACGAGGTCGACGATATAGCTGTTGAGCTTCGGATCCAGATAGAGTTCGCCGACCTGTTGGCGAATGGCAAGCAGCTCTTTTTGCGACAACGGCTTGTCGGGCGGGGTCGGCTTCTGCTTCAACTGGGCGCTGTCCAATTCGAGGATCTGTAACTCTTCGCTGCGATTCGGATAGTCCACATTGGCCTGCATCAGGAAGCGGTCGAGTTGGGCCTCCGGGAGATGATAGGTGCCCTCCTGCTCGACCGGGTTCTGGGTCGCCAGGACCATGAACAAGGCGGGCAGCCGATAGGTGGTCTGACCGACGGTGATCTGTTGCTCGCCCATCGCCTCCAATAGCGCGGACTGAACCTTGGCGGGCGCCCGGTTGACCTCGTCGGCGAGGAGGATGTTGTGGAAGATCGGTCCCTGGCGGAATTCGAATTCCCCCTTTTCATGCCGATAGATATCGGTTCCGATCAGGTCGGACGGCAGTAGGTCCGGGGTAAACTGAATGCGGTGGAAATCACCCTCGATGGCCTCCGCCAGGGTTTTTACCGCCGTGGTCTTGGCCAGTCCCGGCAAGCCCTCGATGAGCAGATGACCATCGCTCAGGAGGCAGATCAGCATACTGTCGATAAAACTGGTTTGGCCGATGATTCGTGAAGCTAGATGTGCGCGTAGGGGGTTAAGGACAGACGAGTTCATTGATTACTTCCACTTCTTTTCTGCGGGTGGCATGTGGCGCGGCACACGGGTATCGGTCGATCCCGGCTTTATCTCTGCTCGTGCCGCATCCCATCCTATCCTGTCCATATTCTTCACAGAGTGCAAGCGCTAGGGCCTGTTAACACTAATTTGATAGCCACTGCCAAGACCCTGTTTTTGTCCAGCAAGGCACAACAGTGGCTATCAAATTAGTGTTAACAGGCCCTGAGTCTGTCATGAGCCTTTGGGCCCGCAACGCCATGATGCAAATAACCCTCTTTCTTGTCCGACCGGAAACGCTGAAAAATATAACGCAAAGATCGCCATGAAACGCAAAGGACGCAAAGAGTGTCTATGTATCAATCAATTGGCTTTGCGTTCATAGCGTTTCTTTGCGTGATAACGCGCCGTTTGCCGACTAGCCGACACATAAACTATACACATCGGCCTGAAAGCCGAAAGATGGCACCAAATTACTTGGCTCAAATGCCTGTCCTGGGCCTGCATGGTTGTTGTAACACCATGTATTTAAATGAGAATTCCGATTTGCTCATTTTTTTTACGATTTAATGAATCCTCCCGGTTTACTTGGCCTTAATGGCTGTTTCCAGGATTTATCAACAATGTTATCCACAGGATCTGTGGGTAATTCTGAAAATTAAGAAATGAAAGGGAGTTGTCGATAGATGATAACTATTATTCTTTAAGTCCATTTTAACCGGTTGATATTTGTGTAATTTAAAATTTCAAAGACAATTCACTGTATAAAGGTATAATCCGCCCTCTTTTTTGTCTGCATGGACTTTCCAGTGATTGATAACCTAAGAAATATCGCCATCATCGCGCATGTCGATCATGGCAAGACCACCCTGGTGGACGAACTGCTCAAGCAATCCGGGACCCTGGGTGAGCGCTTCGGCAAGGTGGAGCGGATCATGGATTCCAACGATCAGGAGCGGGAGCGGGGCATCACCATCCTATCCAAGAATACCGCCATCCGCTGGAACGGTTATCGCATCAACATCGTCGATACCCCGGGCCACGCCGATTTCGGCGGAGAGGTGGAACGGGTCCTTTCCATGGTCGATTCGGTGCTGCTGCTGGTGGATGCCCAGGAAGGCCCCATGCCGCAGACTCGTTTTGTTACCCAGAAGGCCTTCAAGCACGGCCTTCGCCCGATCGTGGTGGTGAACAAGGTCGATAAACCGGGGGCGCGGTCCGACTGGGTCATTGATCAGGTGTTCGAACTCTTCGATCGCCTCGGGGCCACCGATGAGCAGTTGGATTTTCCCATCGTCTACACATCGGCCATGAATGGTTATGCCGGGCTTGAGAGTGATGTGGATGACGGCGACATGACGCCCCTGTTCAAGGCCATCGTAAGCCATTGTCCCGTTCCGGAGGTGGATCCCGAGGGACCGTTCAAGATGCAGATCTCCAACCTCGACTACAACAGTTATGTCGGGGCGATTGCCGTCGGTCGGGTCACCCGCGGCACGGTCAGGCCTAATCAGCCAGTGACTATCGTTAAATACGACGGTGAGCAGCACCGCGCCAAGATCGGTATTGTCTATGGTTATCTCGGCCTGGAGCGTTTCGAAGTCAAGGAGGCCGGGGCCGGCGACATCATCGCCATCAGTGGCCTGGAGGCGCCTAACGTCTCCGATACCCTGTGCCACCCGGAACATGTGGAGGCGATGCCTGCGTTGACCGTGGATGAGCCCACCGTATCGATGACCTTCCAGGTCAATACCTCACCCTTTGCCGGCCGGGAAGGAAAATACCTGACCTCCAGACAACTCAAGGAGCGACTCGAGAGGGAGCTGATTCACAATGTGGCGCTGCGGGTCGAGGAGGGGACTGACCCGGAGAAGTTCAAGGTCTCAGGGCGTGGCGAATTGCATCTCTCGGTTCTGATCGAGAGCATGCGCCGGGAGGGTTTCGAACTGGCGGTGTCGCGTCCGGAGGTGATCTTTCGTGAAGTCGACGGCGAGGTCTGCGAACCCTATGAACAGCTGACGGTGGATGTGGAAGAGAAGGATCAAGGCGCGATCATGGAGGCCTTGGGCATGCGCAAGGGCGAACTCAAGGACATGGCGCCGGACGGCAGGGGGCGGGTGCGACTCGATTACCTCATCCCCTCACGCGGATTGATCGGCTTTCAGACCGAGTTCATGACCTGCACCTCGGGTACCGGTCTGATCTATCATGTTTTCGATCACTACGGCGTGGCTCAACACGGTGGTATCGCCCCGCGCAAGAACGGCGTGCTGATCTCCAACGGTCAGGGCAAGGTGCTGGGCTTTGCCCTGTTCAACCTGCAGGAACGGGGAAGGCTCTTCGCTTCGCCCGGTGACGAAGTCTATGAAGGGCAGATCGTCGGCATCAATTCGCGGGCCAACGATTTGGTGGTGAATCCGTTGAAGGGCAAGCAGTTGACCAATATTCGTGCGGCCGGCAAGGACGATTCCATCATCCTGACTCCCCCCTTGCGCTATAGTCTCGAGCAGGCCCTGGAGTTTATCGAAGATGACGAATTGGTGGAGGTGACGCCCAGCGCGGTTCGCCTGCGTAAGAGACACCTCAAGGAGCATGAGCGCAAACGCGCTGCACGAGGGTGAGAAACGGCTGGATCTCCAGTCCTGCGGATAGATTGAGTAAGCTGTTGTTCTGAGGCCAGAAAAAGAGAAGCCCGGCCGCAATCCATGCGGCCGGGCTTACTGTCGTCGGCTTGGTTGGCTAAGCTTCTCCTCCCTGTGCTCTCCTGAGTGATGAGATCCTGTGAGTACATCCTTGATGACGACAATTAAAGTCTGACATAAAAATTTACATTTGCTGTGGGAATATGCACCTATAGCTTGTGAGAATTTTCCCCTTTCCATGTAGGAAAATTCCTACATTGATACCAGGTCGCCCATGAAAGCACTCTATCCGCCAATCAAGCCCTTTGCCTCGCAACGCCTCTCGGTGGATAGGGGCCATCGGCTCTATATCGAGCAGGTGGGCAATTCCAACGGGATTCCCGTGCTGTTTCTGCACGGAGGCCCAGGTGCGGGTTGCGAACCCTATCATCGCCGCTTTTTCGATCCTGCTGCCTATCGTGTGGTGCTGTTTGATCAGCGTGGGTGCGGCCGTTCCACGCCACATGCATCTCTGACGGCCAATACCACCTGGGATCTGGTTGCCGACATCGAACGGATTCGCCGGGAACTGGGCATCGATCGCTGGCTGCTGTTCGGCGGTTCCTGGGGCTCTACCCTTGCCCTGGCCTATGCCCAGACCCATCCGCAAAGGGTGACCGGCATGGTCCTGCGGGGGATCTTCCTCTGTCGCGACGAAGAGATTCACTGGTTCTACCAGGCGGGGGCCAACCGGATCTTCCCCGACTACTGGGAGGCTTTTGTCGCACCCGTGCCGGAGGATGAGCGAGGCAATCTGCTGCAGGCCTATCATCGGCGTCTGACCGGTGAGAATGAGATTACGCGGATGGCCGCGGCCAAATCCTGGTCTGTCTGGGAGGGACGCACCGCCGGTCTGCAACCGAACCGAGCGGTTGTCGACTTTTTCTCCGATCCCCATACCGCATTGAGCCTGGCCCGTATCGAGTGCCACTATTTCATCAATCACGCCTTCCTGCGTCCTGACCAGCTATTGCAGGATATGGATCAGTTGCGTGATATTTCCGGTGTCATCGTGCAAGGGCGCTATGACCTCATCTGTCCCATGACCTCTGCCTGGGAGCTTCATCAAGCCTGGGAGGGGAGTGAGTTGATCGTGATCCCTGACGCGGGACACGCCGCTACCGAGCCGGGTATTCGCAGCGCTCTCATCGAGGCCACCGACAGGTTTGCCGAGGCGTTGGCATGATCGGTCTGTTGCAGCGGGTCAATGAAGGCAGGGTGGTCATCGACGGCAACTGCGTCGGCGAGATCGGGCGGGGGCTGGTGGTGCTGGTAGGCGTGCAGAAGGGGGATGACGAGAGCAGGGCAGAGCGATTGCTGGAAAGAGTCCTCGGCTATCGGGTCTTCGCGGACGACAACGGGCGCATGAACCTGAGCCTGAAGGATATCCACGGCGGTCTGTTGTTGGTGCCACAGTTCACCCTTGCCGCCGATACGCGCAAGGGCATGCGGGCCGGATTCTCCGCAGCCGCGGAACCGGCGGCGGGAGAGGGTCTGTTTGACTATCTGACGGCTCAGGCGGTTCAGCGCCATAGCACCGTTGCCTGCGGCGTGTTCGGGGCCGATATGCAGGTCGAATTGATCAATGATGGGCCAGTCACTTTTTGGCTGGAGAGCTGAGATAGTGCCCGTCCAGAAACAGGTCTCTATAACGCAAAGCTAATTGATTGATATATAGGCATTCTTTGCATCCTTTGCGTTATATTTTTTCTGCGTTTATGAACGGACATGAGATAGTCGGCTGTCCCGATCCCGGCATGGTAAGGCTTTTCCGAATCCGGCGCTGTCATTTCAATGGTTTTCCTCTAAAATAAACGGTTTCGAGTTGAGAGTCTTTGGCCGGAGTCGTCTAGCATGCAGCGTACCGCGCAAATCGAGCGCAATACCTTGGAGACACAGATCAGCATCGCCCTGAATCTGGATGGGAAAGGTGATGCCAGTTTCGCCACCGGGGTGCCGTTTCTTGATCACATGTTGGATCAAGTCGCCCGCCATGGTCTGATCGATTTAAAGGTTTCCGCCAAGGGGGATCTGCACATCGATGCCCACCACACCGTGGAGGATGTGGGGATTACCTTGGGACAGGCCCTGGCTCAGGCCGTGGGCGGGAAAGCGGGCATCCGTCGTTACGGCCACGCCTATGTGCCCTTGGATGAGGCCTTGTCACGGGTGGTGGTCGACTTTTCGGGGCGGCCCGGGTTGGTCTACAACCTGGAGTTCACCCGTGCGCGGATCGGTGACTTCGATGTGGATCTGTTTCAGGAGTTCTTCCAAGGGCTGGTCAACCATGCCGGGATCACCCTGCATATCGATAATCTGCGTGGCGTCAACGCCCATCATCAGGCGGAAACGGTGTTCAAGGCCTTCGGCCGAGCCCTGCGGATGGCGCTCGAAGCGGATCCGGGCATGGCCGAGCGGGTGCCCTCCACCAAGGGCAGTCTTTAATCATTCACGGGTAGTGCAACGATGACACAACGCATCACCGTGATCGATTACGGTATGGGCAACCTGCGTTCCGTCGCCAAGGCGGTGGAGCATGTGATGGCTGAGGGCGACGAGGTTTTGGTTTCCGATGATCCCAAGTTGATTCTTGAATCCGATCGGGTCGTTTTCCCCGGGCAGGGGGCGGCAAGAGACTGCATGGCGGCGATATCCGACCATCACCTCAACCAGGCCGTACTGGATGCGGCCCGGAGCAAGCCGTTTCTCGGCATCTGCATGGGGCAGCAGGTGCTGCTCGACTTCAGTGAAGAGAACGACGGCACCCCCCTGCTGGGGATGATTCCCGGCCAGGTGCACCGATTCCACGGCGGTATCGCGCCGGATGGCGAGGTGATGAAGATCCCGCACATGGGTTGGAATCGGGTGTTTCAGCGCCATCAACATCCGTTGTGGCACGGCATAGATCAGCAGAGCCGGTTCTACTTCGTGCATAGCTACTATGCGGATCCGGCTCAACCGGAACTGGTGGCGGCAACCACCGATTACGGCGTCAGCTTCGCCAGCGCGATCGCTGACGGCAATCTCTTCGCTGTGCAATTCCATCCGGAGAAGAGCGCCGACATCGGTTTGCGCCTGCTGCGGAATTTTGTCCAGTGGCAACCATCGATTGAGGAATATTCCCGTGCTGCTGATACCCGCGATTGATCTCAAGAATGGCCAGTGTGTGCGACTACGCCAGGGCCGCATGGATGACAATACCGTGTTTTCCGACAAGCCGGTGGAGACGGCGGCGCGTTGGGTCGAGGCGGGGGGCCGTCGTCTGCACCTGGTGGACCTCAACGGGGCCTTTGCCGGCAAGCCGGTGAATGGCGAGGCGATCCGGGCGATCGTCGGCGCCTATCCCGAACTGCCGATCCAGGTGGGTGGCGGTATTCGGGATGAAGTGACCATCGAGGCCTATCTGAAGGCAGGCGTCAGCTACTGCATTATCGGCACTCAGGCGGTGAGGGAGCCCGCATTCGTGGCCCGCGCCTGCAAGGCATTCCCTGGGCATGTGATCGTCGGCCTGGATGCGGTCGAGGGCAAGGTGGCGATCAACGGCTGGGCCGAAGTGACCGACCAGGAGGTGACCTCGCTTGCCCGGCGCTTTCAGGACGACGGCGTCAGCGCCATTGTCTATACCGATATCGGGCGTGACGGCATGCTCTCCGGGCCAAACGTCGAGGCCACAGCCGCCCTCGCAAACGCCATCACCATCCCCGTGATCGCATCGGGAGGGATCACCGACATCAGCGATATCGAGTCCCTGTGCAAGGCCGATACCCGAAACATCATCGGCGCGATAACGGGACGCGCCATCTACGAGGGCACCCTCGACTTCAGCGCCGGCCAGCGGTTGGCGGATGAACTGGGGCGTTAGTTTTGAATTTTGAATGATGAATTTTGAATTGTATGTGTGCGCTGCGCGCATGGGTTTTTTATGAAAAGGGCGCGAGCGAAAGCGAGCACCACAATTCAAAATTCATCATTCAAAATTAAACAGAGGGAAACCGGGAAATAACGTATGTTGGCGAAACGTATCATACCCTGTCTCGATGTCGATGCCGGGCGGGTGGTCAAGGGTGTTAAGTTCATCGATATCCGTGATGCCGGCGACCCGGTGGAGGTGGCGCGGCGCTACAATGAGGAGGGGGCCG
Source organism: Candidatus Thiodiazotropha sp. (ex Epidulcina cf. delphinae) (assembly GCA_025656455.1). Taxonomy (GTDB): domain Bacteria; phylum Pseudomonadota; class Gammaproteobacteria; order Chromatiales; family Chromatiaceae; genus Thiodiazotropha. Next base: position 16,627 of record JAHXHS010000021.1, read on the forward strand.
ATGAGATCACCTTCCTCGATATCACCGCCAGCTCCGATGACCGGGAGACGATCGTGCATGTCGTGGAACAGGTGGCAAGCGAGGTCTTCATTCCGTTGACCGTCGGCGGCGGAATTCGCACCGCGGACGATATCCGGCGGATGTTGAATGCCGGCGCGGATAAGGTGGCCATCAATACGGCCGCGGTGTTCAATCCCGAGTTCGTCAAGGAGGCCACCGAGCGCTTCGGCTCCCAGTGCATCGTGGTCGCCATCGACGCCAAGCAGGTGAGCGGAGAGGGGGAGCCCCTGAAGTGGGAGATCTTTACCCATGGCGGGCGTAAGCCGACCGGGCTGGACGCCGTCGAGTGGTCGAAACGCATGAGCGACTACGGCGCCGGTGAGATCCTGCTCACCAGCATGGACCGGGACGGCACCAAAATCGGCTTCGATAATGCGCTCACCCGCGCCATCGTCGATGCGGTGCCGATCCCGGTGATCGCCTCCGGTGGCGTGGGCAACCTGCAGCACTTGGTGGATGGGGTGAAACAGGGGGGCGCCGATGCGGTATTGGCGGCCAGTATCTTTCACTTCGCCGAATATAGCATCGGCGAGGCCAAGCGGTTTCTGCAGGATCGGCAGGTCGAGGTACGGTTATGAGTTGGCTCGACGCGGTGAAGTGGGACAAAGACGGCATGGTGCCGGCCATTGCCCAAGAGTCCGGCAGCGGCAAGATACTGATGATGGCCTGGATGAACGACGAGGCGCTACAACTTACCAAAGAGAGTGGACACGCCGTCTATTGGTCACGCTCCCGGCAGAAGTTGTGGCGCAAGGGTGAGGAATCGGGCCACTGGCAGAGGGTGCGCTCCATGCGTATCGATTGCGATGGCGATGTGGTTCTGCTGGAAGTTGAGCAGATGGGCGGTATTGCCTGTCATACAGGTAGGCACAACTGTTTCTATCGGGAGCTGCAGGGCGACGACTGGGTGGAGATACTGCCCGTGCTGAAAGATCCGAGGCAGATCTATGAGTGATGTTCTACAACAACTGGCCCAGGTATTGGAGGAGCGAAAACAGGCCGCACCTGACAGCTCCTATGTGGCGAAGCTGTATGCCAAGGGACTGGATGCCATCCTCAAGAAGATCGGTGAAGAGGCGACCGAGACCGTGATGGCTGCGAAAGACGGCGTAAGGGACAAGATCGTCTATGAAACCGCCGATCTCTGGTTTCACACCTTGGTGCTGTTGGCGCACCAGGGATTGGGACCTGATCATGTGCTGCGGGAACTGGAGCGCCGATTCGGGCTCTCCGGACTTGAGGAGAAGGCCGGGCGAAGGGAGTAAGCTTCGAGACAGGACCCGGTTACCTGGGGTATGATCCCAGACCTGATCGAATCATTTGTGGGCCTCCCTTCGGGCGCGACGAGAAGCCATCATCCGCGTTGTTGCGTTGCTTGGAAAGGGCGCGCCATTCCCGGCGCAACGCGCCTAGCACCCCAAAGGCACTTCCTACGGGGCGCGGCTGATGGCTTCTCGTCACGCTGAAAACGTCAAACAGTATAGGATACTACACTAGTGTAGTATTCCTGAAATGAGAAACCGGCTTGACCGGTGAGCGGAGAAGACTATGGGTTTTGGTGGTATAAGTATCTGGCAACTGTTGATCATTTTGGCAATCGTGTTGCTGCTGTTCGGGACCAAACGGTTGAAGAACATCGGTTCGGACCTGGGAGGCGCCATAAAGGGCTTCAAGGGCGCGATGAAGGAAGGCGAGCGAAAAGAAGAGCAAAAAGAGAAGGAGCAGATCGAGCAAGCGGAGTCCGGGACCGTGGTCGATGGTGAGGTGACGTCCAAGGAGCGAGACAAGAGCTGAACAGCATTCCACCTGTCACTGATTGAGAGAGAGCCATGTTTGATGTCGGTTTCTGGGAACTGACGATCATCGCGCTGGTGGCGTTGGTCGTCATCGGGCCGGAGCGTCTGCCCAAGGTGGCCCGTACCGCAGGCCTTTGGTTGGGTCGTGGGCGGCGCTTTGTCGCCAATGTGAAGGCAGACATCGACAAAGAGATAAAGGCGGAGGAGCTCAAGGAGGTCATCGAACAGCAGGCGCGCCTGGCCAATCCGGTGCATGAGATACTTGAAGAGACCAGGGATGATCTCAATCAGATCAAGCACGAGACGGTTGAACAGGTGAAAGAGAGCCAGGAGGCCCTCGATTCACAGAACAATAACTAGCCGGATACCGATGTCGGTCGCCAACTCCCCCGATACCACCACCAAGGAACAGCCGCTGGTAGCCCACCTGATCGAGTTGCGCGACCGCGTGTTACGCATGGTACTGGTGGTGTTGGCAGTGTTTCTGGTCCTGTTTCCGTTCGCCGACGATCTCTACAGTACGATCGCGGGACCCATGCGCGCGGCGCTGCCGGAAGGCAGCAGCATGATCTCCACCAAACCGATAGATCCGTTCCTGATCCCTTTCAAACTCAGTCTGCAACTGGCCATATTCGTCGCCGTCCCTTTTATCCTCTACCAGTTCTGGGCATTCGTGGCGCCCGGTCTCTACCGCCATGAAAAACGGCTGGTCATACCGTTGCTGGTCTCCAGTACACTGCTCTTCTATCTGGGGATGGCCTTTGCCTATTTCGTGGTCTTCCCCCTGGTATTCACCTTTCTTGCCGGCACAGCGCCGGAAGGTGTCGAGGTCGCCACCGACATGGGGAGCTACCTCGATTTCGTAATGACCCTGTTTTTTGCCTTTGGGGTTGCCTTCGAGGTTCCGATCGCTACCATCATCCTGGTCTGGATGGGGGTCACCACCCCTGAAAAGTTGCGCCACAAACGCCCCTATGTGATTGTCGGCGCCTTTGTGGCCGGGATGTTCCTGACACCGCCGGATATCATCTCCCAGACCCTGCTTGCCCTGCCGATGTGGGTCCTGTTCGAACTGGGTCTTATCTTCTCGAAAGGCTTCGTCAGGCAGCCGGAGAGTGAGTTGAAGGATGAGCCGGTTGCCGCAACCGCCGGCGTTGCAATGAGCGGGTCAAAGGATGAGGCCCCGGATGAGAGGGTGGGTAGTGACATAGATCCCGCCCGGGAGTATGTGGACCCGGACCGTTTCGTGCCCCTCACGGACGATGAGATGGAGGCCGAACTGGATGCCATCGAAGAGACAGAGGAGGAGGGCGACGAAGTCGAGAGCGTCCGGGAAAAACTCCAGCGGGTACAGGCATGCAGACATGAGGGCGATATCGATGAAGCCAGGGAATTGCTCTATGAGATCCTCGAGGAAGGGGATGTTGACCAACGCCTGGTTGCGCGGAATATCCTCGCGCAGCTCGATTCAGAGTGACGAGTCAGCGGATGCGCAGACGGGTGCCGTGCACCAGGGAAAGCGTGATCTCCTCGGCAGAGAGGCCGGCAGGGAAATAGGTGCCGGATATCTTTGCGCTGTTGATGCTGGCGCCCTCGAGATTGGTATGACTCAGGTTCAGTCCGCGTAGATCCGCGTGGCGCAGATAGGCGCCACTGAGGTCCAGGTCGCGGGCATCCAGGTCGCGCAGATCGACCCCCCTCAGATCGGCATGTTGTAAGTCGCAAGCCTCGCCATCAGCGCGCCGCCGGTTGAACTCCTCGACCTTTCCCTCTTTGAGCAAGAGATACATCGGGTCCTGTTTCTGCTCGGGCTTTTGCATGTGCGTCTCCCACCAGGTGAATCCTAAATCCCATACTATTCATAAATTGCCATCGGTGTCTTCTGCATCTAGTATTGATTATATTAATACTCTGAGCAAGTTATATGGCGGGCACCCCACAGATTCACTACAAGCAGAATCGGCTCAAGCAGTTGCGCGCCTTTTGTCATGCCGCGCAGACGGGGTCCATCAGTGAGGCGGCTGACAGACTCTATCTGAGTCAGCCCACGGTATCGCTACAGATACAGGCCCTGGAGCGTGAAATGGAGACGGTGCTGTTTGAGCGAAGAGGCCCGAAAATCAAGCTGACACCGGAGGGCGAGACCCTCTACAAGCTTTCCCAGCCCCTGGTGGAAGGGATGGATAAGTTACAGGAGACCTTTTCCGCCTCATGTGGAAAATTGGAGAGCGGCGAACTGAATGTCGCTGCCGGCGAATCCACCATCCTCTACATACTGCCGGAACCCATTCGCCGGTTCGCGGTACGCTATCCCGGGATACGGGTGAAGCTGCATAATGTGACAGGACGCGATGGCATGGCCATGCTGCGGGCTGACGAGACAGACCTGGCTATCGGTTCGATGCTCGAAGTTCCGGACGATGTCACCTATCAACCGGTGGTGAACTACGCCCCGGTGTTGATCGCGCCGCTGGATCATCCGTTGGCCAAGAAAACATCCATCCGGTTGCACGATATCAGCCCATACGGCCTTATCCTGCCGCCGCACCATCTCAGTACCTGGCGGATGGTCGACCTGGTCTTCAAGCAGCACAACGCCAACTACAACGTCACCCTCGAGGCGGGCGGATGGGAGGTGATCAAAAAGTATGTGGAGATCGGTCTGGGTATCTCCATCGTCACGGATGTCTGCCTCACCGGTGAAGAGCGGATAGCCACCATCCCCCTGGGCGAATACTTTCCCGACAGGAGTTATGGCATTGTGCTGCGCCGAGGCAAGTTCCTCTCCCCCCAGGCCAAGCGCTTTCTTGAAATTGTCAAAGAGGTGTTCAAATAGAGAAGCTTGTTCCCATGGCATTTTCCACAGCAAGCAAACTGTTTTACAATAGGACCGGTTCATGTCGGAGATCGCTATGTTAGGAAAAGCCCCGGAATTTCAGACCTTGCTGCGCGCCATGCGTATCGTGTCCGCCACTGACGCCACCGTCCTGGTGACGGGTGAGAGCGGTACGGGCAAAGAACTGCTGGCTCAGGCCCTGCATAAGAACAGCCGACGACGGGACAAGCCCTTCATCACCGTCAATTGCGCCGCACTGCCCGTGCAACTGGCCGAGAGCGAACTCTTCGGTCATCGCAAGGGCGCCTTTACCGGGGCCTCCAGTGACAGCATCGGTAAGGTGCAGGCCGCCCACGGCGGCACCCTGTTCCTGGACGAGATCGGCGAGTTGTCGGTGGCGGTGCAGGCAAAGCTGTTGCGTTTCCTGGAGACCGGGGAGTGTCAAACAGTGGGTTGCGCCACCAATCAATGCGTCGATGTGCGGGTCATCGCCGCTACCAACCGGGATCTCTCCCGCTCCATCGATGACGGGACCTTCCGCCGGGATCTCTACTACCGCCTGCATGTGGTGCCGCTGGAGTTGCCGCCCTTGCGTCAGCGTTCCGGCGATGTGGAGCTGTTGCTAAAGGGGCTGACAACCGAACTTGCCTCGAATTACGATCTGCGCCCGCCGGTCTATGGCAAATCGGTATTGAAGCTGCTGAACGGCTACCACTGGCCCGGCAATGTACGGGAGTTGAAGAATTTTTCGGAACGCATGTTGATCCTTTTTTCAGGGCGCAAAGTCGAGATCGAAAATCTGCCTCGTGAGTTTCGCATGGCACCCAGCCAGCGAATCTCTGCGAATGACCGCTTCGTATTGCCGGAACAGGGGTTGAGCATGGATGAACTGGAGGCCAGCCTGATCGAGCAAGCACTGAGAAAAGCCCTGGGGAATCGCAGCAAAGCCGCTCGATTACTGGGGCTCACCCGAGACACCCTGCTCTATCGGATCAAAAAATACGCCATAGAGTGCTAGTGTGGTGTAACGTATAAACTGTACCAATCAGAGGCCCGTCAATGCCTCAAGACCAGGTGCAGCGCGCAGGCAATGGCAGCGCCCTTGTCAAGCGCTGCAACGCAGGATTGAGGCATTGACGGGCCTCCCTTCGGGCGAGACGCTAAGCCGTCATCTGCGTTGTTGCGTTGCTTGGAAAGGGCGCGCCATTCCCTGCGCCACGCGCCTAGCAGCTAACGGCTTAGCGTCTCGCTGATATCAGCAATTAGTATGAGACACTACACTAGGCAGAGAGGTGCCCCGCCGTGCACAGCATCAATAGATGCGGAAACCGCCATGGCGTCTGCGGCTGCGGAAGTCGAACAGCACAATGCCGGCCGTGATGCCGAGGATAAAGGCAACCGCTGTGGCGATCAGTCCCCAATTCAGCGGAATCGCTCGTTCCTGACCGCTTTGGCGACGACGCAGGGCCTCGTTCTCCTGTTGGACCTTGTCCAATGCAGCCACCACGCTTTCGGCATTCTTCAACTGTCCCTGCAACTCGGCATTGGCCTGCTCTTCCTGGTGCTTGATGTTCGCCAATTCCGCCTTAACGCTCTTCAGTTGGGCGGTCTTTTCATGCACGGCGTTGTTCAGGGTTTCGTTCTGCTGCTGAAGCTCCATAAGCTGCGCCCGAGCAGGCTTATCCTTGATAAGAAACCCCGCCTTGGTCCAGCCCTCGATCCCCTCTTGGGTGCGCACCTTTGCAAACAACCCCTCCTCCTCCAGGAGTTCGAGTTCCGTGCCGCTATTGAGACGTTGCAATAGCTTTCCTTTGGAGTTGATCAGCTCGTGCAGGGAGAGTTGGAGTTCATCCGTGACGTAACGTATCTCAGCAGCCGCGGAAAGGCCGCAACCGATCAGGCAGATCCCCAGAAAGCAAAATTTGTAGTATTTCATCCAATCCATCTTGCGGAGTTACCGCCTCCAACTAAAAAAGGGAGGATTAGTGAGGATATCGAATAGATCGCCTGTGTACTAGTACACAGTATCCCGCCGAAACGATATTGAATATGATCGAGGTCTCAGTTTTCGGCCCTGCCGGGCGACAGACGCGGCTGGGATTTCCTGAGTGATCCACACTCGATTCCTTCCGCGGCATTCAGTCTATGTTCAGCCTTGACCGCTTAACCTGTAGTTGTGTTTAACCACTCAACGGGAACAGGAGAAGCCAATATGAAACCGCTTCGTGCAACACTAATCGCCGCTTCGCTCTCTCTCTTTCTGGCCATGCCGGCAGTCGCTGACCGCGGTGACAAGCACTACTACGGCGACAACAAGATGGAGCATAAGATCGGCAAACGACTGGGCCGGCAATACCACAGGATCGAGCATGGCATCGACAGGGATCGGCTGACCTACAAAGAGGCCAGGATCCTCAAAAAGAGACTCCGTAAGATTCGTAGGCTCTCAAGGGAATATCGGGAGGATGGCTATCTTTCGCGTAAGGAGTTTCGTCGTTTGACCCGGAAATTAGACAATAACAGCGATCTGATCCAAGCGTTCATACACAACGGCATAGAGCGTTATGTTATCTATCACGACAAATATGCGAAGAACCGGGATCGTTGGGAATATTGATGGCTACTCAGGCTTGATCGGACCAGAGTTCAAACGGTGAAATATTTCATAAAAACGGCTGATCTGGCTTAGGATGGCGGAGACACTTGCGTCGATTTGCGCCACCGGCGGGGGATCCAGCTTCAAGATCTCCTTGAGGCGCATGGCCTCGGTGTGGAGTTGTGATGCGCCACTGCTGCCGGCGGAGCCTGCAAGTTTGTGCATTGCCTGGTAAAGGGCAGGGTAGTCGGCGTTGGAGTGAGCTTCCCGTATGGCGGCTTCATTGCCCGGTAACATGGTTAAGAACTCCTTGAGGATCAGTTTGGCTGTGTGTTCGTCTCCGCCCACGGTTGCGAGGGCTGTTTCATGATCGTAAACCGGCAACTCATTTTCCCTGTCAGTTCCCTGTCGGGTCGAGTTGTCTTGGTAGTGAATGTCGGCGCACCACTTGGCAATCATGGCATAGAGTTGTTCCGGGAAGTATGGCTTGGCCAGCAGGTCATTCATCCCGGCCTCTATCACTTCCCGGCGTTTTTGCGGCAAGACATGGGCGGTGACGGCAATGATCGGCGTCTTTTCGGCGCCGCTGTGGGGCTGGCGCAGCAGTCGGGTTGCCTCGATTCCGCTCATCTCCGGCATCTCCAGGTCCATCAGGATGAAATCAAACGACTGGCTGGCGATCTGCTCTAGCGCCTCGACGGCGCTTTGCACCGCCACTACGTCCGCGCTCTCGTTGATGAGCAGGGTTTTGGCCAGCATCAGATTGACGGTGCTGTCATCGACCACCAGGATGGCCTTGCTGGCGAGAAGCGACCCAGGTTTGCCCATATGCGGTATTTTCTGAACCGGATTTTTGTCAGAGTAGGGGTTGACCCAGGGCGCATCTGCCATGCTCTCTCCCTTCGGCAGGTCCAGGCGAACCAGGGTGGTAAAGGTTGAACCCTCTCCGGGGATGCTGGATAGGGTGACCTCACCATCCATCATGTAGACCAATCGTTGGGCAATCACCAGTCCGAGGCCGGTGCCGCCGTAATGCCGGGTGATCGAGCCGTCACATTGCTGGAAGGGCTGGAACAGTTGCGCCTGCTGTTCGGGGGTGATGCCTATGCCGGTGTCGCGCACGGTGATGCGCAGAGTGATCCGGCGATTCTCCTGTGACTCCTTTTTGATACTGATGGCGACCTGTCCTTTGTCGGTAAACTTTATCGCATTGCCGACCAGGTTGATCAGCACTTGTCGAAGTCGCGCCGGATCGCCGAACAGCACCGGGGGAACGTCATGGGCCACGTAAGTCGTCAGCTCCAGCCCCTTGTCCAGGGCCTTTGGGGTAAAAAGGACGCGCACGCCGTCTATCAGCGCCTCGAGGACGAAGTTACTGCACTCCAGGTTGACCTTGCCTGCCTCCATCTTCGAGAAATCGAGAATGTCATCGATGATGTCGAGCAGACTGCTGGCTGAACTGGTGATGATGCGGACATAGTCGCGCTGTTGCTCGTTGAGGTCAGTCTTCTCCAGTAGACTGGTAAAACCGATCACGCCGCTCATGGGAGTGCGGATCTCATGGCTCATGGTGGCAAGGAAATCACTCTTCGCCTGACTGGCGGCTTCAGCCCCTTCTTTAGCCCATTCCAGCTCCCGGGTCCGTTCCGCCACCAGATGCTCCAGGTCCTGGTGGTAAGCGTTCAGTTCACGGTCGTAGGTCTGGATCCGGTCGAGCATGATGTTGAAGCCGTCCACCAGGGTGCCCAGTTCGTCATTACTGATGCGTTCGGCCCGGCGGCCGAAGTCCCGCTTGGCGGCTACCGCTTCCATGGTGTCGAGCAGTTGTCGCACCGGCACCGAGACCACGCGTTGAAAACGGCTGGAAAGGAGTAGCGCGAACAGCATGGAGACAATGAATACCCCCAGCACCAGGAGGGATTGCTGGACCAGTGCTGAACGCGCCCGGCTCATGTCGCCGACGATGCGGAAATAACCGATCGATTCTCCATCCAGAATAATGGGTTCTTCGACCGCGACCCAGCCGAAATAGAACTCGTTCAGCGCCTCCTTCCTGCCTACCTCCCCTACGGCCTCGAAATGGGGGGAGCGGTACTCGGCGAAGATCTTGCCGCCCCGGCGGAGAATGCTGGCCCGGACCACGTCATTCTGGGTGGAGAGCGTGGCGAGGATATCGGCCGCTGTCTGTTGGTCGTGGAAAGCGAGAGCGGCGCTGCTGTTGGCCCCGAGCAGCGTGGCCAAGGCCTGCAGGCGAGTGGCGGCCTCGCCCCGGGCGGACTTTATTTCGACCACCATGAACAGGAACAGGCTAAGCAGCAGCACCGACGCGGCGGTAGCCAGGATGATGGCTTCCAGCTTCTGCTTTATGGAGGCGTTACGCAGCAGCTTCATTGTTTATCCTCGTGTCCGACCACTCGGGCCAGGTTGAGTAGACGGGAGCTGAGCTCTAAACCCGCTTCACGGGCGACACGCAAGTTAATGATAAAACGGACCCGGCCGTCTTTGCGGTAGAGTTCGACGATCCCTCCTGAGTGCGCGAATTGAGGCAGTTCACTGACTGTCAGGACCGGTTCGCCACGCAAGGACTCAATGATCTCATCATAGTGTCCCTGCATGGAGGCGGCGATGTAAAGTACTTGGCAGCTACCCGGAATCAGGCTATCCGCATGCGGCCGGATGGTTACCGGACGGCCCTTGATCGTTTTGCCGCTGAGCCGTTCAAGCTCATCTACCAGTTTATCATCTCCCACGGAGCAGAAGGTCAGTGGAGCATTTTTACCTCTCCAAATGCTATCCGGCCAGCGGGTGAACTTGGCGAAATTGTATATAAAGGCTGCCTTGAGCAGGCTACCCTCCTCTTTTGAGTCCTGGGCGATGGCGCCCGGCAATGCACTGGTGAGCAGGCAAAGCGCGGCGCATATCAACAACCTTGTCGTCACTTGTCTCAATCCGGTTCCTAGAAAACGATGCTATTGAACGGTGTCCCATCTGTGGAGTGAGGGCTACGGATCCTGTGACGATAACCGTAGCGGTGGCGCCGTTCGGCGGCATTCAGCCTGACTGTCCCTAGTGTATTTTGCATCGGTGTGTTCCTCCTGACCGTTCTATTTCGGCAAATCGTCCGTAAACTTATAGCGTATTTCCGCATAATAACTGCGTTCCGGCAGCGGTAGATCATTGGGGACAGAGGAGCCGGTATGTTCCCGCGCATCTTTGTCGAACATATTGCGCACCGAAGCGGCAAACTCCCAGTTACCCAGTCCTGTAAAGCGAACGGTGGCGTCCGCAACAAAATAGTCATCGAGCGAAGACCTCTCGTCTCTGCTGCTTCTAAAGCGTTTGCCAACCCAGTTGGCCTGCAGGTTCAGGTTCCAGTCAGGCAGGAAATGCCAGTCCGCACGCAGATAGGCGTCCTTTTTTGGTTCATCAACGGCGCGGAATTCATTATCGTCAGGATCGCGGAGGGTGTAGTTACCGGAAATCCTCAGATCTTTCATTGCCTGCCAGCGGGCTTCCAGTTCAATGCCGCGAATCGTGTGTTCACCGACATTCCGATATTGTTGTTTCGGCAGTCCCGAAACGGTGCTGGCGCGTATGAAGTCGGATTGTTGAAAGCGGTAGAGGTTGAGAGCCAGATTCAGGTCCTTGTCGACCAGGTAAGAGAAGGTGAGTTCCAATGTCTTGGAGCGCTCCGGCTCAAGGTCTGGATTCGGGAGGGTGAATGAGGTTTCGGTGAACAGCTCCAGAAAAGAAGGGGGGCGGAAGGCGCGGCCGTACATCAGTTTTGTGGTGAGCTTATCGGTGCTTTGCCAGACCAACGCCAAACGCGGGTTTAGTGTATTGCCGAAGTCGGAATAGTGATCGTATCGCACCCCGGCGGTCAGCTCCCACTCGTCGGAGAGGGTTGCCACATCCTGTAGAAAAAGATAGCGGATTTTGCGGGTTTTTTCCGGGGCAAAGGCATACGGCGTGTCGGAGACATCCACCAGCGGACCGCCGGGCGGCAGGGGATTCCCGTCCGGTCCGGTTCCCATATTGATATACTGCTCGGCATGGTATAGATCCTGCCAAGTATAGCCTATACCCAGCCGCAGGGAGTGGTTCTCAATGCCCCGGTATAGCGCGCTGGTCTCGAAAGCAAGCCGGCGTTCCGACGATCGTATCTGATTGAAGACGCCATTCGGATAGTCCCCGTTAAAGGCGCCGGGAGGGCGCTCCTGAAATCCATCCCCCGATGTGTAGTCGAGATCCTGATATTTCAGCTCTGCGTCTATCCCCCAATCTTTATGGAAATCGTCATTCAGATAGAGCAAGTCGATATTGAACCGGTTATCGCTTGCGCGGGTGACCGGGTCCAATACACCGGCGCCTGTGAGCCCTGTCTCAAGGTCGCTATGGCGCATATAGTCGACGTGAAGGCGCCAGTCCTGCTTGGCAACGGAGAAGCGAATATCCGCATTACGCCAGCCAAACTGGGCATTGCCGGGCGCAAGTGACGCATTGGTGCCCATGGCTTGGTCCTGGCGGGTTTGCGCATCAGTCTCAATATGCGGGTCATGGCCGTCGGTGCTGTATAACTCCATGGTTAAGCCCAGATCGAAACCATTCCAGTCACCTCCGTACTGCATCCAGCCGGTGCTGGTGTCAAAGCTGCCTTGGCGCACGCCCGCCTCAGAGTGCTTGATCTTTCCAGCAGTCTTGGTGATCACGTTGATTACGCCTGCCGATGCATCCGCACCGAACAGGGCGGAGCCGGGACCACGAATAATCTCAACCCGCTCAATCATGCTTGTCGGCAGCCCTTTCCAGAAAATACCGAATCCCCACATCAAGTCTCTCATCGGTGTGCCGTTGACCATCAGCAACGTCTGGCTGGCGCTGGCCCCGCGAAACTGAACCAAGGGTCTGAAGGCGAATTGACTGGTCCTGACATGAATGCCTGGCACACTTTCCAGTATTTCAGCAAGGTTGGTCGATCCGGTAGCCCTGATGTCATCCGCTGTGAGAACGGTGACCGCCGCCGGCGCTTTGGCGATCGTCTGTTTGGTGTCGGTGGAGATCGTGATCTCCAGAGCCATCAACTCCTCCAGACTCAATGAAAGGAAATGGTCTAACCTGTCATCAGTATCAGCGTGAGCTATAGAGGCGAGAAAATGGCCGATGAAGGCTATGATGAATTTGTTATTTATCATGATAAATATGGGAAAAAACGAGGCTGTCTGAAAGATTCTATGATCGTGAGTATGGCCGCCTCCATCTCCATTTGGCTAGCGGATGTGTGCAGAATAGCTGTCTATGCGTGGTGAGAGTCATGTGGGAAATCCTTTAAACAGCAGCGCCCCGACGGGTTACTGGTTTCACATGAGCAAAGCCCGAGCTTTGTCTGTTCGATGATAAAGTCTTTTAGACCCGGATTGATCAGGGTGTCGGCCATGGTGATCCCGAAGCAGTAACAGACCAAAGCGTCGTTAGGTGCCTCTTTCATACCCGTCAGGGTGCGGATCTGCGATTTCAGGATAACCTCGCCGTCTTCGGAAAAGTAGACCACATCACACCCGGGATCCGCACAAAAATAGTAGTTGCGGTTATGGCTATGCCAGCGCCATGGCTGTTTTAGGTGATGCACAAGGGTTCTTACTGAGACATTGTGATACTCGATGCCGTTTTTCGGGCACCTGCGAGTGCTTGGAGGCACGGTATCGGTAGTGCCGGGGGAGCAGCAATCAACCATACAATCCTTCCATTATCAAGTTGTCCATACGCGATGACCTCCAGTTTCCCTCAAAAAATAATGTATCTCTCAGTGCATGGAACTTTAACAATAATAGCCTACTCAATGCCATCATGGTCCTGGCAGGGTAGAGGCCCTTGCCATAGCCGTCCCTCTGTTTTGCCGGCAAACCAGTGGTTACTGAGGCCAAATCCTGTATTGTTCAGCCTATCATCAACACCCGATCCGCTGCATAGGAAGTATATTTCTGAGTTTTCCAGCGCCTGCAATCCCGAAAATAGTGCTCATAAGGGTAGCAAAAATCTGGGCAAATGGCGGCCAGTATCACCTGGTTGCGATATAAATTCAAGTAAATCAATAGGTTATATGATTCAATCGACCTGAACTGCAGATTCGGGGCGAGATCGGCTAGCCTGCATTTTTCACCAGGATTCCATCCTTAGGTCCGTAATCGGTACATCCCTGTACCACTCCTTTGATTTTTGGAACAAGCTGGCTTCGCACCCCAAGGGTACTTCCTGCGGGGATTCGAGTCATTTGCGGGCCTCTGAAAACGTCAATACAGTATAGGACGCTACACTAGCTTTCGGATACGCTTCTCCAGGTCATTTCATCACCTGTCTTTGTTGAGGGTGATAATATCACCCAAAACCAGGTGGCCAAATAAACTATGCCACTACCTCCGGCACACGGGAGAAAAAGAAGACCAGTACGCTTAGGGCTTGTCCCTGCATGACCCCGATACCTTGCGTTTCATGGCCAAATGCTCTAAATAAAGAAGTACCTCCACTCTCAGCGCGGTGATAGGGATGCATGTCAGAATGGAAACGATTGATCCAGCCGAAATAGCCCCTCTTACTCACCGCCATAAGAAACTTACGATAGATCTCAGAGAACTGCCGACCAATCAGGTTGTTAACGTTTTCAACCACTTGATCTGTTAAGAAAGGCACAATGGTTCTTCGAGAAAACAGAGTGAATCGCCCCGGTATTCCCAGAGACTCTATTTCTTGAGAGGACAGAGTGTGGTGCGAGTTTATTGACAATGGTCATGCTGAAAGTATCAGCAACCGAATCAGATCCGGAGGCCGTTTGGCGGTACCGCTAAACATAACTCGTAGATAGAATTTCACCCACATGACTTAGTGAAGGAAAAAAAATAATGACCAATATCGATTTAGAAAAGAGCTATTCGCGTGCTAAAGAGTTTTGTCACCTGTTTACAAACTCGCAAAGCAGGGTGCGCCTTGTACTTGGGACGAATGAATATGCAAGAAGTATCGCTAATGCTATCGATATAGATGGCTTCATAAATGATCATTCTAATGACCAAGCGTATCTTGGCAAGCCTATATATAAGACAGAGAACATTCCAGCAGATGCGCTGGTTGTATCGTCAGCGGTTCGCATCAGACCGCTCAGCGCATCAAAAAAGCTAGATGAATTAGGGATTGAGAACCTCGATTATTTTTTGTTTAGGAAGTTTTCAGGACTTGAAATTATTCCTGTAATGATGTGGGATGAATTTAACTATAGTTATGTGGAAAATGAAGAAAAATTTAACTGGGTAAGAACTATTCTCGCAGATAACGTCTCAAAGATAATATATGATCGACTGATTAATTTTCGGAGAACAGGTTGTCTTGAATACATGAAGCAATTCACAGACTGTCAACAGCGGCAGTATTTTGAGAAGTTTTTCCGTCTTCCTGATAAGGATCAAACATTTATTGATGCTGGTGGATATGATGGATATACAAGTTCTGAATTTATTCGGTGGTGTCCGAATTATAAATCAGTCCATATGTTTGAACCGGAAAAGGGTAATTTTAAAAAAGCAAGAGATAATTTAAAACACTTTGATAACGTATATTTCCATCAGCTTGGTTTGTCGAATAGAACCGAGACTCTAAGATTTTCGGCTTGTGGACCTGCCTCCAGTATTACTGAAAGTGGCGAGTGTCTTATTAATGTTGATAGATTGGATAACATAGTAAGCGAACCCGTTCATTTTATAAAAATGGATATAGAGGGCGCTGAAAGTAGTGCTCTGGAGGGGTCAATAAATACGATTATAAATAATCATCCTGTATTGGCTATATGTGTATATCATAGGGGCGATGACTTCTGGTCAATTCCCGAGCAACTTCTTTCATATAGAGGTGATTATTCTGTATTTATTCGTCATTATACGGAAGGTGTAACTGAAACAGTTATGTTTTTTGTGCCTAATCATTGAGACTTATATTTATAGGCGAAACGCAATATGACATAACCCAATATGCCAGAGGCAAGGGAGCCAACCAGGATTCCGAGTCTGTCATCCACCGCGAAATCGGGACCTCCCTGCTCGAATGCCAAAGAACCAACGAACAGGCTCATCGTAAAACCGATTCCACACAGAGAGGCGACTCCGTATAATTGCAGCCAACTGACATCGTGGGGTAGTTTCGATATACCGAGCTTTATGGCAAACAGACTAAAGCCGAACACCCCCAACTGATTACCGAAAAACAGGCCTGCGGCAATACCCAGGGGAACCGGATGAATTAAGAATTCCAGTGTCATCGCCTCAAAGGGAATGCCGGCATTGGCGAATGCAAATAGGGGCAAGATACCAAACACAACGGATGGATGGAGGTCATGCTCCAGTTTTTCCAGTTGGGTCAGGGATTCTCCCGGTATTTTCTTGAAAGGGATAAAGAACGCCGTCAATACGCCAGCCAGTGTCGCGTGTACGCCGGATTTGAGAACCGCCGCCCAAAGCACTAAACCGACGAGCACATAGGGGGTCAAGCCCAATACGCTCCTACGGTTCAGGGTAAATAAGGCAATGATCGCAATTGAGGCAATCAGCAGTGAAGAAAAGGATAAGTCGGCGGTGTAGAAAACCGCAATAATAATGATGGCGCCTAAATCATCAATGATCGCCAAGGTCATTAAAAAGAGTTTCAGCGATTGCGGCACCTGGCTTCCAAGCAGCGCGAGCACGCCGAGCGCAAAGGCGATGTCCGTGGCTGACGGGATTGCCCAGCCTTTCATGGCAATGGGGTCATTCCAATTTATTGAAGCATAAATTGCTGCGGGAATGGCCATCCCGCCGATTGCCGCGATAATGGGTAAAACCACATGAGAGGGATCAGACAACTCTCCGGCCAGGACTTCACGCTTGACTTCAAGGCCGATGAGAAAAAAGAAAACAGCCATCAGACCATCATTGATCCAAAGCAACAAAGGCTTGGCAATTTCGAACTCACCGATTCTGATTTCAACGGAGGTCCCAAGCAAAGCATCGTAAAGGCTTTTAGCGGCTGAGTTTTCAACCGCCATCGCTAGAATAGCCGCAATCAACAGTAGAATGCCGCTGGCGGACTCAAGACGTAAAAATTCTTTCAGATTTTTCATAACCGATTTGGTTTATCCAGTCGGACTATATCTTAGCAATAGTTTGGATGGGTGTCTGGAAAGATCTGCACTGCGGTTAAAGCCGCTGGGATGAGGCGAGTAATTGCTTCAGTTGTAGTAGTAGACCATCTCGTAGGTTATGGAGTTCATTCAACTTTGCCAGAGCCTCAGGCGTCCTATTCTGAGCCCGGAGCGCCAATAAATCAGCAGCGAGTGCATGCACCTGCCGATGCATTGATTCGATGACCTGTAGGGTGGGGTTACTGCCGTAGCGCTCCATGCCTTCGCTATCCAACCATGCGCCGAAGTGGCATTTGTGAATATCCAGTGACGGCAGCGTAGTGCTGTCACCCACGATGTACTCTTCTATTCTCCGGATCCATGCCTGATGCTCGATGCCGGCGAACAGTAAGGGGATGTTGTTACGGCTGACGACAGGCTGATTTTTCCAATTGGGAGGCGGCTGCCAGGTTTCGGTCCAGTCCAGCAGGTCGGCTGCCGGCATGGGTCTGGCAATGGCGTATCCCTGAGCCAGATCACAGCCGAGTTGCAGCAACATTTCAGCATGCGCCTGGGTCTCCACACCCTCCGCAATGGCCTGGCGACGGAAGGCTATCGCCAGGGTCAGCACGCCTTCGAGGATGGCCAGATCCTCGGAGCTCTCCAACATATCCCGTACAAAGCTCTGGTCGACCTTGATTTGCGCGGCCGGCAGCCGTTTTAGGTAGGTGAGTGAAGAGTAACCCGTGCCGAAATCATCCAGGGCAAAACTCATTCCCATCTCATTACAGGCTTGCATTACCCGGGAGACCTGGGTGATGTCTTCCAAAGCACTGGTCTCCAGCACCTCCAGTATGATGTCCTTTGGTGTAATGCCCGGATGCAGTGCGATGAGTTTCCGCAGACGGTCAGTGAAGTCAGGTTGCTGTAAATGGTGTGCGCTGATGTTTATGCTCATCGAGAGATTGAGTTTGGTCTGACGCCAGGATTCCAGCTGACTCAATGCAGTATCGATGATCCATTCGCCCAGTTCGACGGATAGTGAATGATTTTCGATGAGTGGCAGAAAGTGATCGGGTGGGAGCAGTCCTTGATCCGGATGTTGCCAACGGATCAACGCTTCCACGCCATGAATCCTACCGGTGCGCATGTTTACCTTGGGCTGGTAGTAGAGGACAAACTCAGCTTTGTTCAAGGCCAGTTGGATTCGTTCAAGACTTTCGTGGTAGCCCCTGAGACTTCGGTCCTGCTCATCATCGAAGATGTGGTAACGGTTCTTGCCGCTTAGTTTGGCTTGGTACATAGCCTGATCAGCCTGACGAAGGAGCTGATCAGGACTAACCTCATCTTTCTGAGGATATAGGACTATCCCGAGGCTGGCGGAGACCTGGAGCAGGAGATCGCCGATAGGGATAGGTTGCGCGACAGTCGTGAGAAGCCGGGAAATCAGGGGTATGCTCTCCTTCGTATTGGCAAGGTCAATCAATACCGCGACAAATTCATCCCCCCCCAGGCGAGCGATCGTGTCACCTTCACGCATGGCGTCTTTCATGCGGTTGGCAAGGATTATCAGGACTTGGTCGCCGACTTCATGGCCGTGGGTATCGTTGATGTTCTTGAAGCCGTCAAGATCGAGATAGACCACTGCCAGTTTTTGTCTGCGTCGCTGCGACTGCACCATTGCCTGATGTAAACGATCGGCCAGCAGGACGCGGTTGGGCAGATCAGTCAATGCATCGTAATGGGCGATGTGTTCGAGTTGTTTCTGGTGCCGCTTTTGCGAAGTGATGTCCGAGAATACGGCGACATAGTGCTGTATCCTGCCCTGTATGTCTCTTACGGCGCTGATATTCATGAACTCAGTGTACACCTCGCCATTCTTGCGCCGGTTCCAGATTTCGCCATACCACTGCCCCTTGTTGATCAGACTGTCCCACATCAGGGTGTAGAACTCCGCGGTTTGACGGCCGGATTTCAGGATGCGCGGATTATTGCCCAGTACCTCTTCCCGGCTGTAACCGGTGATATGGGTGAAGGCATCGTTGACATCGACGATATTGGCATCGGCATCGGTAATAGTGATGCCCTCACGGGCATAGGTAAATACGTTGGCGGCGAGATGTAATTTCTCCTCTGCCTGCTTGCGGTTAGTGATATCGATGCACATGCCGGCCATAAGCCGGTTCCCGTCTAGCGTTTGCTGTACAGGGTATCCTTTTTCCTGAATCCACTTGATTTCCCCATCATCCATGACAATACGATACTCGATCTCATATTGCTCTCCATGCTTGTGGTATCTATCGATCTTCTCAAGATAGTCGTCAATGTCATCGGGATGCAGGGTTTCGATGAAACTCCTGGGATTTTGAAACAGACTCTCCCTGGATTTTTGCCAGACTGTCTCATAGGCGAGGTTGATGTAGAGCATATTTTTGATGCCGCGAGTGCTCATCCAGAAAACATCGCTCAGGGTGTCTGTAACAAGTCTGAACTTGAGTTCGCTCTCGCGCAGTTTATCTTCAGTCAGCTTGCGTTTTGTGATGTCGTGCAGTGTGACAAATACCTGATAGGGCTTCTCTTCACCACTCTTGAATTGTGGAATTGCATTGATGCTAACCCATACATAATCTTCTTTGTCCGGGTTAAGGATGCCGGCAACAACATTATCCACGGGTTTCCCGGTTAGCAAGGCCTGCATCGAAGGATGCTCCTCACTGGGAAAATCGGAGCCGTCTTCACGTATGACTCTCCAGTGTGGATCCATGGAGGTTCTATTGAGGAACTCTTCACGAGGCAAGCCGAAGATCTTGAGAGCGGCCGGATTACAGTCAATCAATTTACCATCACTCCGCTGATAGAAAACGCCCTGAGCCATGTTGTCAAAAAGCATGCGTAGTTTTTCTTCACCGATTTTCAGGGCGTGATGCGCTTCCCAGCGTTGGAAAAGAAACAGGCCAAGAAGAAATAGAGACAGGAAACCTACGACTGTCGAGGTCAGCATCAAATAGCGAGTTTGCTGATCCTTATCCCGATCCAGGATGCCAAGCCATTTGCTGCGCAGGCGCTCATAAGTCCCATCGGTTATGACTACCGAAAGACCTTCGTTGAGTAGGGCGAGTAGCTGCTTGTCTCCTTCCCTGACGGCAAAACAGAAATCCTGGCGGAAATCGGTCAAGGGGGCGATCGCCGTCTTGATATTACGCAACCCAAGTTTGTCGATGAGATTCAGGCCGACCAGGCGTTGAGCCACCACGGCATCCAGCTCGCCTTGGGATAATTTCAGTAATGCCTCTTCAAAGGATTTAGTGGCGATTATCCGCTCTGTGATAGTATTGCGGCGTATGAATTCTTCGGCGTTGTCCCCGCGCATAACTCCAACCATGCGACCACGCAGATCTTCAAGGGCAAGGATGTCATTTTCCTCATCACGGACAAAAACGGCGCCGAAAAGGCTGAGATAGGGCACTGTGAAGTCGAACACCTCCTCTCGTTCAGGGGTGCGACCGACGAGGGGCAGCGCCTCCAGGCGACCCACTTCGAGATCCTGTTTGATTTCCGACCAAGCTCCGACTTCAAAGCTAACCTCGCGTCCCATCGCCTTCAGCGCCCCTTGCAGCAATTCAACAGAGAAACCTCCTGCTGTACCGTCTTCAAGCACAATGGAGAGGGGCGGGTAGTCAATTTCGCTGGCAGACCTGACGGGGTCCCCATCCGCAGGACAGGGTGATAAAAATAGGCAGGCAGTCAATACAAAAATGTGATGACTGGCAAATACCTTGGTCAGGAATGGGGTTTTCCAAGACATTTTCAGTACATCAGGAGGCGCATGTGGAGAGATTCATGCGAAAAGAATATATAAGAAAAAACGACAGAATTCTCATGAATGATTTCAGGTTTGTTTATCTTACATTATAGCTGTGAACAACCGGGCGTGACTCATCCTTTTGTATTTAAGATTGTACAGGCGGGCTACTCCGATGCAGTTTAATGACCTTGCCGGAAGGCGCGCATGCCGGATTACAAAGGCCTGTATTCACTCAAGGCGCGAAGGGTTGGTGGCTGTGGCTGGGATTTGGACTGGGCGTGAGGGTATGTGATCACAGACCCAGTTGGCTGTGCGAGCCCAGACGCACGAGCTGCAATACCTCGTCGTTCGGCTTACGGTAAATCAATACCAAGTCAGGCCCTGACATGGCAGTCCCGGTGATCTTTCCAATCGCCAGTCAGGGCATGGTCGCGGTGGCGCGGTTCAAGCGGTTGATCGCAGGCCAGCGCCCGCAAGACAGGCATCAGCTCAGCATCGAGCGTTGCACGGTGCTGCCCCTTAGCCCCACGTTTGTAGTCGCGCTTGAACTGGCTGGTGTGCTCAATCCTTCTCACGCAGGTCATCCATCAGAGCTTCTACACTATCGAAACTCTTGAGGTTGCCGGTGCGGGCTTCGCGCATAGCAGCGATGGTGGTTTCGTTCGGCACCAGCGGCTCGAACGGTAGTGCCTTCTCGTGGGCAATGCGGGTCAACAGGATGCGAAACGCATCGGACACGGTGAGCCCCATCGCCGCCAGCACGGCGGATGCTTCCTCCTTGATGTGCTCGTCAATGCGAGCGCGGACAACAGCATTTGAGGGCATGGTTTAATCCTCCTAACTATCTATGAGCTACATTGTAGCCCACTTGGCGCGCATTTGCATGTAACCAGGACCTGACTGATTGACGGAATATGCATGTTTTACGGCAGGTCCTGTCGTGCCCCTGGCTCATCCATGCAACATCCTTTGAAAAATGTACGGAAAACCCTTTATCAATCAGCTAGTTCAGATGCCCAGATCCTGAAACAGATCGTCGGCAGCATCAAAACGCTTCCCGTAATCCTTATCCAGTTAGATGATCCCCATGAGGGTGGCCTATTGTTCGTCAATTTGGATGGATGTCTGGGTTATTTTTTCGGATGTCTGGGTTATTTTTTCGTAGGGTGCGGCCCTGCCGCACCATCGCTGTGGGTCGAGACACCCACATGAATCGGGACATATAGGGACGCCCCGGGGTCGTCAAAGAGGTTTTGGGTGGGTGTCTTGTTTATCCAGGGGGCTGCGAAGTGAAGAAATCCATCATAGCAAACAGGAGCGCAACCCAGCATGGTGCGGCAGGGCCGCACCCTACGCCCTGTTCACATTGTGCGGTCCCACATAGAACATGGGAACGAGTTAAATTTGAACTCCGAAACTTGAGGTTCTAAGATTTCAAATGATGAGTGTCCTTATATTGATTATTGCATATTGTAGCGTATCAATGCACTCATGACGGCGTATCGTTCTAAGATTTTTAAATGATGAGTGTCCTCGTATTGTATTCATAGGGGAGATCGTGTTCGGTGTGCAGGTGGGTGATGTGGCAATTCAAACTCGATTCCATATTTGGCGAGTAGAGCCTATTGCCTCTGATTCTCAATGCAAATCAAATTTTGAAAGCCAGATCTATGAGATCGATAATCACTTGGAGTTCTGTCAATAACTGTACGTAAGCGAACAACGCACAAGAAAATCTAGAAAGACGTAACGTTATTTTCGACCATAGTTTCTTTCGGCCGACTGAACTGCCCTTTTGAGATTTCTTTTAAATGCTGGTTCAATATCATCAAAAGGACTACCACACCACTCAGCTGGTAATCCCCGACGTTGCGCTTCAGTAAGTATTGCGGAATAGAGAGATTTCATCTGATCGAAGAATATTTCAGCGCGCTTAACTCTAATTTCTAGCCTTTTAATTGTGTTACGCTCAGCGTCAATCTCTTCAGAACAACCCATCAGTTCCTCCCAAACCTTCTCGTCGGGTATAAATGTATCCATCATTACAGCTTCAAGAAAAGTGAAGTTTGCTATCAAATATCTAATAACATACCCTCCAAGGCGGGTCGGAAAAAAGCTTGAAGCTAAACTCGCATCTTCATGATCCGTTGTAGCTATGAACCTTAATTCGCACATCTTTTTGAGGATCTTTCCGACTATTTCGTCTGAAAAGCCAATTGCTCTGTTATATTCGGAAATATCTGCTCCATCAATAGCCCTAAAAGTCTTGTTTCCACTAAGCGTAACCAGCCCATTTAGAATAAATATTCTCATTA
This sequence comes from Candidatus Thiodiazotropha sp. (ex Epidulcina cf. delphinae), assembly GCA_025656455.1. GTDB lineage: Bacteria > Pseudomonadota > Gammaproteobacteria > Chromatiales > Chromatiaceae > Thiodiazotropha. The sequence goes on from JAHXHS010000021.1 coordinate 39,171, forward strand.
ACTGAGCATTCGTTTTTGATAAGTGCGCGTCAAAAGGGTTGCCTATAACAGAAAAACTTTCAGAATACGTGGGATGCTTCCCTAGCAGTATTGATCTCATTGCTTCATGGCGGGGAAGCATGTATTTTCCTGTTTGTTGATATAACGTCACAGCTCGTCCTGGATTGGTATATCCAGACTCAAGAAATTCCCTTGTCATACGAAGGCCAAGTCGGATATCACCTGCAGACAACAAATTAATTATTGAGCCAATAGTGGTGCCAGTTACCGATGACTGAATAAGGTCAACAAGGTTAGCGATATCGTTTACTTCAACACGTGCGCCATTTTCTGCCACAAAATTGCCACTCTTGCCTGACAGTATGTGTTTCATCATGAAAAATCGTTTTGAGAGGACAGCGGGGATCGCCGGTGGATCTATATATATCGGGTCAAAATCAAATGCGTCGAAAACTGCTGAATGGCGGTGATGTACAAATGTTCGATCACGAAGGCTTACAATTAGATTAAGACCATTACGGTGCGCCAAGCTTATACAATCAGAGAAAATGCTAGCCTGCTTTTCATCAGAGAATTGGTCTATATTATCTACAACAAGAAAAATCGGATTTTTTGAAGCCGCATAGGCAAGCAACCTATCTTTATAACGATTGTGACTACTTTCTTCTAAAAGCCAATCAGCTATCTTTTCATTTACCCTATCTTCATTGGAAGCAATAAGCTTTAAAGGTCCATCTTTCAGCTGGCGTATTTCATCAATATATGCAGGACGAATACACTCCTCATAATTTGAAAGGAAGCGATCCGCCGCAATGTATCTCGCTAAGATGTTATATATAAAGTCTGAAGCATTCTCGCTTGGAAGGAAATCCCGAAAATCCACATGAATCCAATGAGGATAATGACCTGTTTTTGCAGGTTGAAAATACTCAGCACTAGACACTAGCCGGGTGTAGTGTAGGAATGTTGTCTTTCCGGCACCAACCGTGCCGAGAATCAAGACAGCAACTGGACGGCTACGAGCAACAGATTTTTCAATTGTCTCATCAAGAGATTTAGCGTCTCGTTTGCCACGAAGGGGATACGAAGGTCGTTTTGAGAATAAAGGTTGCTTCGTATTTAAATACATTTTCAAACGCCTATCGAACTTTATTCGATCAGGAGTCTGGACATAGCATTTGTTAAGCAGGTCTGGATCAACATATGATATCTCGTCAGAAAACGCCCTGATAACCCCATCTTCAATCAGTGGATACATGGCGTTTGTTGACCGGAGAGGCGTTCTAGGCGAATAAATGTTACCAAGGCGGCGGGGACTCACCTGATCTTCAACTCGCCCAAGCAGCTCAGCCTCTAAAGCACCTGCAATGACTCGTTTCCTAGAAAGAATGTTATAAAACTCATCGAAATTCTCTTCTAGAGCCGACTCCAAAGAATCAAATAGAATGGCGGATGAGTCTTGAAAGCGCACGCTGTCTACACGAGATGCAGGGAAGATAATCCACTGAGCACCATTGGTGACCACGGCAAAAGGGATACTTAGTTTTCGACAGTAATCACGTGCCTGTATAACTGCCTCCCCCGTCTTTCCTTGGACGATTCGGCCAACCATGCGACTGCGCCGGACATTTGGTACTTGATCGAATGTTTCTCCAACTCTCTTAGCCTCAATAACGAACGAAGTACCTGCAGTGCGAATTACATAATCAGCGAATGTTGTCTTCTTATCTTCGGTGACTCGTTCTTCCACAGTAATGTCATCATGGGACCAGCCAAGTAGATTAAAAAGTATCTGGTCAATTACTTCAAAACGAGTCTGTGCTTCGTTGCTATTTGATAAATTAAGGGATCGGTATCGATTTAAAATATCTTTAGCGCTATCCATACCTTACCACCTAAAAATTCGTGAAGAGGTACTAAAGAATATCCTATTTTGCTAAGACAAGACTAATAACAATAGTATGAGTAAAAAAATAGCCAATGAGATCAGATGGGCAGCTAAACAACCAAGAATGCCCATGTAGTATCAGCAGGCGCATTTACCGACTTTGCTGGCCAATACTTCTTCACAAAATAGACAACTAAAGATAGGTGAGCTTTAAATTAGAAATCTGTCTACACTATGTCTACACAGATTGATGGGTAACAATTCAATGATATGTAACATATTGAATTTATTGGTGGGCCCACCAGGATTCGAACCTGGGACCAAGGGATTATGAGTCCCCTGCTCTAACCAACTGAGCTATGGGCCCGAAAACCGGAAGATTGTAGCAGATACCGGTATCCTCGGGTACGGAAGGTAGGGCCGGATAACCGGTGCCCCGCCGTGATCAATCGTTGTCGAGGAAGCTCCTCAGGCGATCGGAACGGGAAGGGTGGCGCAGCTTGCGCAGCGCCTTGGCTTCGATCTGGCGGATGCGCTCGCGGGTGACATCGAACTGCTTGCCCACCTCTTCCAGGGTGTGATCGGTGTTCATGTCGATGCCGAATCGCATCCGCAGCACCTTGGCTTCCCGGCTGGTGAGGCCTGCGAGCATGTTTTGCGTTGCTTCGCTGAGCCCTTCCATGGTGGCCGACTCGATGGGGGAGACGACGCCTGAATCTTCTATGAAGTCGCCCAAGTGGGAATCTTCGTCATCACCGATGGGGGTCTCCATGGAGATCGGCTCCTTGGCGATCTTCAGCACCTTGCGGATCTTGTCTTCGGGCATCTCCATGCGCTCCGCCAGCTCTTCCGGGGTGGCCTCGCGGCCCATCTCCTGGATCATCTGGCGGGAGATGCGGTTGAGCTTGTTGATGGTCTCGATCATGTGCACCGGGATGCGGATGGTGCGCGCCTGGTCGGCGATGGAGCGGGTGATGGCCTGGCGAATCCACCAGGTCGCATAGGTCGAGAATTTGTAGCCGCGCCGGTATTCGAACTTGTCGACCGCCTTCATCAGGCCGATGTTGCCCTCCTGAATCAGATCCAGAAACTGCAGGCCGCGGTTGGTGTATTTCTTGGCGATGGAGATCACCAGTCGAAGGTTGGCCTCGACCATCTCTTTCTTGGCGCGGCGGGCCTTGGCCTCGCCGATCGACATCTTGCGATTGGTCTCTTTGATCTCGCCGATGGTCAATTGGCAATCTTTTTCGATGGTGACAAGGCGCTTTTGCGCGCGCAAAATCTCCTCCGCATGCTCATCAAGGGCCTCTGAGTAGGCCTTGCCTTTTTTGATCCGTTCGCCGATCCAATCCAGGTTGGTTTCGTTATCCGGGAACGAGGCGATAAACTCCTTGCGCGGCATGCGTGCCTTGCCCACGCACAGGTGCATGATGATGCGTTCCTGGTTGCGAATGCGTTCGATCGTGTTGCGCAGGGTGTTGACGAGCAGGTTGAAGGTGGCGGGTACCAGCTTGAATTCCAGAAATGTTTCTGAGACCGCCTCCAGGGCCTTCTGCGTCTTTGCGCTGGAGCGCCCCTGTTTTTTCAAGGCAGTGCATAGCGCATGGTATCGCTTACGCAGTAGCCTGCCCTTGGCGGCCACCTCTTCCGGGTCGGGACCGGTGTTTTCCGGTTCTTCGGTCGTCGTATCGCTGCCCCCGTTGCTGCTATTACCGTTATTGCCGTTACTATTGTTATTGGCGCTTTGGGGCTGTACGGGGGTGGGGATCTCGTCGGGCTCATTGGGATCGATGAATCCACTGGTGATATCGGCCAGACGCGTTCCGCCCTGCTCGATCTTCTCCAGTCTGCTGCACAGCAGATCGACGGTCGTCGGGAAGGTGGAGAGCGCGGCGGAGACCTGGTTAAGGCCCTCTTCGATACGCTTGGCGATGCGCAGCTCGCCTTCCCGGGTCAGCAGTTCGACGGTGCCCATCTCCCGCATATACATGCGCACCGGGTCTGTGGTGCGGCCGAACTCGCTGTCGACGCTGGCAAGTGCGGCGGCGGCGGCCTCGGCGGCGTCCTCATCGGCGGATACGGCGCTGTCGCTGAGACTGGTATCTTCCAGGTCGGGGGCGGTTTCATGGACGGTGATGCCCATGTCGTTGATCATGCGGACGATGTCTTCTATCTGCTCAGGCTCTACAATGCCCTCGGGAAGGTGGTCGTTAACTTCCGCGTAGGTCAGAAAACCTTGTTCCTTACCTTTTGCAATCAGTTGTTTCAATTGAGATTGCTGCTGTTCCTGGTTCATCTTATACCTTGTAATCAGACGAGGTTTGCAATACTGAGACTGAACTCACCATGTTAGCACGTTTTTGAAATATTGTTCCAGTTGTTGATGTTTCCAACCTTGTTGCTGTTCCTCAACCTTCATTTTGGCCGGAAGAGCCTGGATAGCGGCGTTTCAACTCATTCAGTAGCTCTTCAGACAGTTCACTGGGGCGGAGATTCCCGGGCTGGGGGCGAGTCTGTTTGTGAAACTGTTGGTTCAATTTGAGGAGTGCGTCACGTAATTCAGCCTCTTGATCCATGTCCGGCAGGTCAAATCTGTAGTTGGCCAGTTTGTTGAGATGGGAAAAGTGTTCCGACTCCCGCCAGCGCTCCAGTAGGGCTGCCTTGTTAAGCGTAGGTTGGGAACGGATTATTTCAAGTAGCCGGTTGAGTATCTCTGTGCCGGGCGTGTCCCACTTTTGCCAGTCGTTGGCTACCTTGTCCACCTCGGTCAGTAGATGGGGGTTGTCGAGTAAAAGCGCAATAGCCATCCGTACAGGGGTGGGGCGTTGGCTGTTGAGTGTTTTCCGGTTGGCGGCGTTGCGCCCAGTCTCCATGCCTCCCCGGCCCTCTCTATCGAGATGGCCTCCCTTGATCCCGACCAGCTCTTGCAAATGCTGGAACATCATGCGACGAAACAGGCCCGAGGGTAGCTTTTTCAGGTGGGGTCTGGCCAGTTGGGCCAGTTTCGCGCGGCCGTCGATGGTCTCCATCTGTACCTGCCCCGTGAGTTGTTGGAACAGGAACTCGGACAGGGGTTGGGCGTGTTCGATACGCTGTCTGAAGGCTTCGCTGCCTTCCTTGCGAACCTGGGTGTCCGGGTCTTCGCCTTGGGGCAGGAAGAGGAAGCGCACTTCGCGGCCGTCCCGCATCAGGGGCAGGCTGGTCAGCAGCGCTTTCCAGGCCGCATCGCTGCCGGCCTGGTCGCCATCGAAGCAGAAGACCACTTCCGTACAGGTGCGAAAGATCAGTTCGAGATGTTCGTGGGTGGTGGCGGTGCCCAGGGTGGCGACGGCGTTGAGGATGCCGTGCTGGGCCAGGGCGACGACATCCATATAGCCTTCGACGACCAATAGACGCTCTAGTTTGTTGTTTGCCTTGCGCGCCTCGTGGAGGCCATAGAGTTCGCGGCCTTTGTGGAACAGCGGTGTCTCCGGCGAGTTGAGGTACTTGGGTTTGTCGTCACCGATGATGCGCCCGCCGAAACCGATGATACGCCCGCGTGGATCTCGAATGGGAAAGATGATGCGGTTTCTGAATCGATCGTAGCGTTTGCCGTCCGCCTCATTGATCAATCCGCACTCGAGGAGCTGGGATAGGGCGGCTTTCTCCTTACCCAGCGCAGTGAGCAGGTTATCCCAGCCTGGCGGGGCGTAGCCGATAGTAAAAGTGGCGGCGATCTCTCCGCTCAGTCCCCGTGTCTTCAGATAATCGATCGCCTGTTTTGAATGGGTGTGGTGTTTCAACTGTTGGCGATAGAAGTCGGCTGCCTCCTCCATGAGGGTGTACAGGGGACGGAGGTCTGGGCCTTGTTGCTGGCCTGCCTCCCGGGGAACCTCGAGGCCCGCGAACTGGGCCAACTCTTCCACGGCCTCGACAAAGCCCAGATTGTCATACTCCATCAGAAAGCCGATGGCCGAGCCGTGAGCGCCGCAGCCGAAGCAGTGATAGAACTGCTTTTGCGCACTTACCGTGAACGAAGGGGTCTTTTCATCATGGAAAGGGCAGCGGGCCTGATAGTCGCGGCCGGCCTTTTTGAGGGGTACGCGGCGGTTGATGACATCGACCACATCGACGCGGTTCAGCAGGTCATCGATAAACTGTGTGGGGATTTTTCCGGCCATGTACGTCAATCGGCCAATGGGAGGGCGGCCATGACAGCTAAGGATAGCCGATATTGGCCGGGATGTGTCAGCCGGCCAGTTTCTGTTTTACCAGGCCGCTGACCTTGCCCATATCGGCCCGGCCTTGCAGCTGGGGTTTGAGTCTCCCCATCACCTTGCCCATGTCCCGCATCCCGGCGGCGCCGGTTTCGCTGATCGTGCTCTCGATCATGGCGGCGATCTCCTGCTCGCTCAGGCCCTCCGGCAAATAGGTTTCGATGATGGCGATTTCGCTTTTTTCCTGATCGGCCAGCTCCTGGCGGCCGGCGCTTTCGTACTGGCTGATGGAGTCCCTGCGCTGTTTGAGCATCTTCTCCAGGATGGCCAGCACCTGGGTGTCATCCAGTTCGGTGCGCTCATCGACCTCGCGCTGTTTGATCGCGGCGGTGATCAGGCGCAGGGTGCCGAGGCGCGCCTTCTCTTTCGCCTTCATGGCGCGTTTGACGTCGTCTAGGATACGATCTTTCAACATCCGGGCTGACTCCTGCCGGGCAGGCGGGGCTGATCAGTACTGGCGTTCGAAGCGGCGGCTCTCGCGGGAGATCTTTTTCAAATTGCGCTTAACGGCCGCGGCAGCCTTGCGTTTACGTTCCCAAGTGGGTTTTTCGTAGAATTCCCGGCGGCGGACTTCGGCAAGCACACCGGCCTTTTCGCAGGAGCGCTTGAATCGGCGCATGGCGACTTCAAAAGGTTCGTTCTCTTTAACGCGTACGTTGGGCATCTATGCAGTTTCCTCGAATCTGTTAAGCTTTTCAACCGGTCGAAAGGCGGGGATTCTACTCATAGCCATCCCGGTTTGCAAAGGCGTAGCGTAAATATTCAGGAATAAAGTGCCAAATATGCGTGTATTAGGTATAGAGACATCTTGCGATGAGACCGGGGTGGCGATTTTCGACACCGGAGAGGGCCTGCTTGCCCATGCCCTGCATAGCCAGGTTGAGCTGCATGCCGCCTATGGCGGGGTGGTGCCGGAACTTGCTTCCCGGGATCATGTGCGCAAGGTGCTGCCGCTGATTCGCCAGCTTCTGACGGATGCGGGGATTCAGGCCGATTCACTGGGCGGCGTTGCCTACACGGCCGGTCCCGGTCTGGTGGGGGCGTTGCTGGTGGGGGCCTCGGTGGGGCGCAGCCTGGCCTGGTCCTGGGGCATTCCCGCCGTTGCGGTGCACCATATGGAAGGGCATCTGTTGGCGCCGATGCTGGAGCATGAACCGCCCCCGTTCCCTTTCATCGCGATGTTGGTTTCCGGCGGTCACACCCAACTGGTGGAGGTGGAAGGGATCGGACGCTATCAACTACTGGGTGATTCCCTCGATGACGCCGCTGGCGAGGCCTTTGACAAGACCGCGAAGTTATTGGGATTGCCCTACCCTGGGGGACCTGAACTGGCCAGTCTGGCGGAACAGGGCGATGCCTCGCGTTACCGTTTTCCCCGGCCGATGACCGATCGTCCAGGTCTCGATTTCAGCTTCAGCGGCCTGAAGACCTTCGCCCTCAATACCCTGCAGGATGCAACTAGACAGGAGGGGGGGACCGTCTCCTGCCAGACCCGGGCGGATATCGCCCGCGCCTTCGAGGAGGCGGTGGTGGATACCTTGCTGATCAAGTGTCGTCGCGCCGTCAGGCAGTCGGGCATCAAGACCCTGGTCTTGGCGGGGGGGGTGAGCGCCAATCGACGGCTGCGCCAGCGTATTGACGAGATGATGAGCAAAGAGGGCGGGGCGGCCTACTACCCGCGGCCGGCGTTCTGCACCGACAACGGGGCGATGATCGCCTATGCCGGTTGCCAACGGTTAGCGGCCGGTGAAGCCGAGGCGCTGCGCTTTTCGGTTCGGCCTCGCTGGCCGATGGAGGATTTGGCCATTCGCGTTTGATTTGCGGCAATAGCTAATTTTCTCGAATAACCAAGGGATTATCATCCAGCAGGAAAGAAAGACTCTCGCAAAGACGCCAAGATCGCCAAGTAAAAAAATAAACACACTAAAAGCAATAAGTTATAACTTTGCGAGCTTGGCGTCTTTGCGAGAGAAGTGTCTTGTTTCCTAGGTAGTCTTCATCTGGAAACACGCATTTTTTTAAAGCCACGTCATCCCGGCGTATGCCGGGACCCAGGGAGTTCAACGACTGACTGGAACGGGGTCTTCGAATCCTCTCCCGCTATCTCGCGCACCATCTTCGGCATCAGGTAGCCAGGAAGCTTTGCGTGTAGTTGTCGTTGCAGCCTTAGGATGACCGACTCGTCCAGGTCAAAATGGGCGGCTCCGGCAACCCGGTCGAGCAGATGCAGATAGTAGGGCATGACGCCGATTTCGAATAAGCGCTTGCTGAGTCTCGCCAGGGTTTCGGAATCGTCATTCACACCTTTCAGCAACACCGATTGGTTCAGCAGGCGGGTCCCTGCTTCAGTCAGCTTTTGGCATCCGTGCTCGACGGCCGGCGACAGCTCGTTGGGGTGATTGGCGTGTATCACCGTTACGGTGCTGAGGCGACAGCTCTGCAGCAGTCCGGTCAATTCAGGGGTGATGCGTTGCGGCAGGACAACGGGGAGGCGGGTGTGCAGGCGCAGACGCTTCAGCTGGGGCAGGCCCTGCAGTTGCTCCAGCCATGCCTTGAGTCTATGGTCACTGATCATCAGGGGGTCGCCGCCACTGAAGATCACCTCCTCAATCGATGGGTCGGCCTTCAGGTAGTCGAGGATCTCCCGCCACTGCCGGGGGGTGGCCGTGCCGCCGGTATAAGGGTAGTGCCGCCGGAAGCAGTAGCGGCAGTGCACCGCGCAGGCCCCGGTTGCGATGATCAGGGCGCGGCCATGGTATTTATGCAGCAGTCCGGGGCTGCCCTTGGCATGCCGATCGCCGACCGGGTCAGCGCAGAAGCCGGGGGTCGGCGCCATTTCCCTGCTGTCCGGCATGACTTGCCGCAGTAATGGATCGTCTGGATCCCCTTTGCGCATCAGCGTGGCGAACTCCCTGGGCACCCGTAAGGCGAATTGCCGGTCGGCGTGGGCGGTGTCCGCCAGGGCCGACGGATCGATTTCCAGATAGGCCAGCAGGCTGGGCAGATCGGTGAATGCCTGGGCCAGCGCCTGCCGCCATGCGGGTCTCTGCACAGCGGACGCTCTCTCAGGTATGATGTGCGCCGCAATCGAACTGTTTCGTGAGGATGACATGGCTAGCTATAGCACCAATGAGTTTAAGGGCGGTCTGAAAATCATGATGGATGGGGATCCCTGCTCCATTATTGAAAACGAATTCGTCAAGCCTGGCAAAGGCCAGGCCTTCAACCGGGTCAAGATCCGCAATCTCAAGACAGGCCGAGTGTTGGAAAAGACCTTCAAATCGGGCGAATCGGTGGAAGGGGCGGATGTGCATGAGACCGACTTGCAGTATCTCTACAATGACGGCGAATTCTGGCACTTCATGGATCCGCAGAGTTTCGAACAGGTCAGCGCCGATCAGGCGGCGGTCGGTGAGAGCGCCAAGTGGCTGAAAGAGCAGGATAGTTGTCTGGTCACCCTGTGGAATGGCTCCCCGATCATTGTCGAGCCGCCCAAATTTGTGGTGTTGAACATTACCGATACCGATCCGGGCCTGAAGGGGGATACTTCGGGGAGCGGCGGCAAGCCGGCTACCCTGGAGACCGGGGCCGTGGTGCGGGTGCCGCTGTTTGTGCAGATCGGTGAGGCGATCAAGGTGGATACCCGCACAGGGGAGTATGTCTCCCGCGCCAAGGAAGATTAGTCCTTATATTTTATGACTCAGTCGGACACCTGGCGCCCGTCAGCCTCGCTCGGGATGATCCGGGCCAGGGCAGAGATGCTGAGTCGCATCCGTGAGTTTTTCCGCCAGGCCGGCGTGCTCGAAGTGGAGTCGCCGGTCTGCTCGCGCTACGGCGTGACGGATCCCGCCATCGATAGTTTCGCTGCCCGATATACCGGGCCTGGAGCGGCCCAGGGACTGGATCTGTTTCTGCAGACCTCTCCCGAATTTCCCATGAAAAGGTTATTGGCGGCCGGTAGCGGGCCGATCTATCAGCTCTGCAAGGTATTCCGAAACGGTGAACTGGGACGTCGTCACAATCCCGAGTTCAGCCTGCTGGAGTGGTATCGGCCGGGCTACGATCACCACTGGTTGATGGAGGAGGTGGCCGACCTGATCAACCGCCTTGTCGAAACGCCGTTACCGGTCGAGAAGCTGACCTATGGCGAGGCCTTCGAACAGACGTTGGGCTTGAATCCTCACCTGGCAGGCATCGACCCGTTGCGTCGCTGCGCAATCGAACAGGGTATATCTGGCGCCGGGGAGCTGATCATCGACCACCGGGACGGCTGGCTCGATCTGCTGTTGAGCCACCTGATCGAGCCCGGACTGGGTGAAAACGGCATGACTTTCCTTTATGACTACCCGGCCAGTCAGGCGGCGCTGGCAAGGGTGAGAGGGGGGACGCCTGCCGTGGCGGAGCGCTTCGAGCTCTATCTGTCGGGGATGGAGATTGCCAATGGCTTCCATGAACTGACCGATGGCCGGGAGCAACGGCGACGCTTCGTGGAAGATAACCGGCGGCGTCGAGAGTCGGGGCGGCCGGTCATCCCGATGGATGAATCACTGCTCGCCGCGCTCGCTGCCGGCATGCCGGCATGCGCCGGTGTTGCGTTGGGCATCGACCGTCTACTCATGTTTCTAACGGGATGCAACGATATCCGTCAGGTCCTCGCGTTCGATATCAGTCGGGCCTGAACCGGTTGATCCTTGTCCGTTCTTACCCTGATCAGCACAGGGTAATCCTGTCTTAAACGCGACGGAAGACCTAAGCTTTAAATTAGATTTGTAAGTTCGGTGCGAATCGAGGTGTTGTACGGTTCAAGGATATGAACTCAGGGGTCGGTCTTTTTCACCGGGCCATTTGCGCGAAGAGGTTATGGTGACAGGCGACAGGCGCTACCGGTATGGCATAGCCCTCTACCTGCTGGTGACTCTGGGCATGACGAATGCAGCCGGCATCGTCGTGGAAGCGCAGCGGTTCGTCGTTCCCATTGAATCGGTGATTGCCGAGGGGCTGAGCCTCGACTGGCCACAGATAGAACGCTTCTATGAGACTCAGCAGAGCCGCTTTGTCTGGCACCAGGCAGGTCTATTGAGCGATCAGGGGGAGAAGCTGCTTCGCTGGTTGGCGTCGGCCGGCCTGGAGGGCCTGAGCCCGGGTGACTACCATGTGGATCGCCTGCGGGGTCTGAGCCATCAGGCCTCACCCGATGCAACGGTGATCAGGGAATTGCTGCTCACGGATGGTTACCTTCGTTTGGCAAGAGATCTGCGCTATGGCCGTTTCGATGCAGCGGCATTGGACCCTCTTTGGCAGCTACCGACCGATGATTTCGATCCGCTGAATGCGCTGATTACCGCACTTCGGCAGGGTGAATTCGAGCACCTGTTGGCAAACCTGAGTCCCAGGAGTGAAGCCTATCTCCAGCTCAAGGATGCGTTGGCCCACTATCGCGGGATTCAGCAGAGGGGAGGATGGAGAACGCTGCGGGTCAGTCAGATCTTGCGTCCCGGTGATCATCATCCGGCCGTGGCGGCGCTACGTGCAAGGTTAGCCATGGAAACGCCCGCGGGGGGAGAGGAGGCCGCAGGGCCGATGTATTACGATCAGGCCCTGGCGGCCTCGGTCAGACATTTTCAGCGACGCCTCGGTCTACAGGATGACGGTGTCGTGGGACCGGCGACCCGACAGGCCCTCAACGATCCGGTGGAGACACGCATTGCCCAGATCCGCGCCAATCTGGAGCGCTGGCGCTGGCTGCCCCATGAACTGGAACAACAGCATCTGTTGGTGAATACGGCGGGCTTTGAGATCGCCCTCATCGACCAGGATCGGGTGGTATTTCACAAACGGACCGTCAACGGGCGGCAAGAGCGTCAAACCCCCTCTTTCGGCAGCCGGGTGACTCACCTGGTGGTGAATCCCCTGTGGACGGTGCCCAGGTCGATCGCCGTGCAGGATATGTTGCCTAAGCTACAGCAAGACCCAGACTTTCTACAACGCCTGCGAATCAGAGTCTACCGCCGCAACGGCGTTCGGTGGGAGGAGGTCGAGCCTGCCGCCATCGATTGGACGCAACATCATCAGGACAACTTTCCCTTTGTTTTGAAACAGGATGCAGGAGGAGGCAACAGTCTCGGCCGCATCAAGTTTCACATGCCGAACCGGTATCAGATCTACCTTCACGACACCCCGGCGCAGGGCTTGTTCGAGCACCCGAACAGGGCCTTCAGCTCTGGATGTGTCAGGGTGGAGGCCGCCGATCAGTTGGCGCGGCTGCTGATGCGGCATGCCGGCTTTGTGGCGCAAGCGTGGTTTACCAAAGCCATGCGCACGGAAGATACCTGGATTGCACCGCTGTCGAAGCCGATGCCGGTCTATCTCACCTATTTCACCAGTTGGGTGGACAGGGCAGGGGAGGTGCATTTTCGACCCGATATCTATCAACGGGATAGCGATTTGCTGTTGGCTATGAGTGAGCGGGTCGGGCGTATGGCCGCACAATACTGACCCTATTTGAGCGTTGCTCTTTTTTTCTGTGACTCAGGTCACGGGTCTGGCTATGCCTGGCCCGGTTTTGTTAATCTGCGTGTGGAATTTGTGCCGGCCCTGCCGACAATAGAGACCGACATCACTATTCCCAGGGGTTAACGAGATTCAATGGCGCCGTCCCAACCATTTCTGCATCACCGGCCAAGATTGAGCAGGAGGCGCTTTGTTGCAGGCTGTGCCTCGATTGTCGGCCTATTCGCCACATCGCCGCTGCTGGCGGCCATTCCTTCCCAACAGAGCCGCACCTTGGCCTTCAGTCATACCCATACGGGTGAGCGTGAACGGGTCACCTATTGGCGCGACGGCGACTATCTGGCGGAGGGCCTCGGGCTCCTCGATCGTTTGCTGAGGGATCACCGTAGCGGCGAGCGCACCCAGATGGACAGATCCCTTTTCGACATGCTCTATGCCTTGCAACTCAAGGTGGGTGAGCCCGGCGAATTCGAGATCATCTCCGCCTACCGTTCGCCCAAGACCAACGAAATGTTGCGCAACAAGAGCCGGGGAGTGGCGAAACGGAGTCTGCACATGCAGGGCAAGGCGATCGATATCCGCCTCGGCGGCTGTGACCTGAAACGGCTGCGCGATGCGGCTGTTGCGATGAAGGCCGGCGGTGTCGGTTTCTATCCTGGATCCAATTTCATCCATCTCGATAGGGGGCCGTTTCGCCATTGGTAGCCGATGCGGTCAGCCGTATCGTCGGGTGTTGGGTCGAATCCTCGATCCAGCCGTGCCTGACGATTTTTTCATGTTCAAACCGATAACCGTAAACAGAGACAGCGATGCCGGATAAAGAGAGTTCTTACACCCAGAAAGTGACATGGGTGGATGGGCTGGATGCCCACCGACAAGAGGTTCGTCAGGCCTACGCCAAGGTGGCGATTGCCGATAGTGAAAACAGCGCCTGTGGCAATGGCTCAAGTTGCTGCGGCGTCGCTGACGATAGTGCCATCAACACCCTGATTTCGACCCGTCTGGGGTATAGCCTGGAGGATCTTGCCAAAGCGCCGGACGGGGCCGATATGGGGCTGGGCTGCGGCAATCCAGGCGCAATCGCCTCGTTGCGGCCGGGCGAGATGGTGGTCGATCTCGGTTCGGGCGGTGGCTTCGACTGTTTTCTGGCGGCAGCCGAAGTTGGTGACGAGGGCGGCGTGATCGGTGTGGATATGACCCCCGACATGGTCTCTAAAGCGCGTGCCAACGCCCTGCGGGGGAAATACGCCAATGTCGAGTTTCGGCTGGGTGAAATCGAGCATCTGCCCATTGCTGACGACACGGCTGACGTGATTATCTCAAACTGTGTCATCAATCTCTCGCCCGATAAGGCCCAGGTATTCCGGGATGCCTTTCGGGTGTTGAAACCGGGCGGGCGGCTCGCCATTTCCGATGTGGTGGCAACCACGGAATTACCAGAGGCGATGCGCAACGATTCGCAATTGATTGCAGGCTGTATGGGCAATGCATCGTTGATCGAAGCGCTGGAAGGCTTGATGAGGGAGGCAGGATTCATTTCGATATCCATCCAGCCGAAGGATGAATCCCGGGAGTTCATCCGCGATTGGGCCCCTGGGCTCGGTGTGGAGGAGTATGTGGTCGCCGCCACCATTGAAGCTGTGAAACCAGTTTGAAAAACTACGATGTAGGGTGCGGCCCTGCCGCACCCTACCCAAGATTCCTTGCTAAGCTGAACTCAGGTAACAGCCGCAATGGCTTCACCCATCTTGGTCGCTGTTCCGTTGGTGAAGTCGTCAACCCACTCAACTGCATCCTTACCGAACAGCAGGATGACCGTGGAGCCCATGTTGAATCGTCCCATCTCATCACCTTTTTCCAAGGCGATGGTGGTTGGCTCTGGTTGTTGTCCGTAGCGCCAGGTGCGGACGCGTTGGCGCGCGGGGGTGACGGGGCCGGCCCAGACGGTCTCGATGCTGGAGACGAAGATCGCGCCTATCAGAATCATCGCCATGGGACCGATGTCTGTGTCGAACAGACTGATCACCCTCTCGTTGCGGGCAAACAGTCTCGGCACTCTTTGGCAGGTGGTTTCATTGACGCTGAACAGTCGCCCCGGCACATGCACCATCTTTTTCAATCTCCCTCCACAGGGCATGTGCACCCGGTGGTAGTCGCGGGGTGACAGGTAGATGGTGGCGAAGCTGCCCGCTTCGAAAAGGCGGCTCATCTCCAGGTCGCCGCCGACCAGCTCGCGCAGGGAATAGTCATGGCCCTTGGCTTGAAACAGGTAGCCATCCTCGATCTCTCCGGCCTGGCTCAGGGTGCCGTCGGCCGGACAGGCGATCAGATCATCCTCTTGGGTGACCGGACGAGCTTCAGGGTGTAGGGCGCGAGTGAAGAAGTCGTTGAAACTGCGGTATTTGGCGGGATCGCTCTCCAGGGCCTCTTGCATGTCGACTCGATACCCATCGATCGCCCGGCGGATCAGCGTCTCCCTGATCCCTCTTGCCTCGATACGGGTAATGCCGTGCATCAGCCATGACAGCAGATGGTGAGGCAAGAGGTACTGCAGACCGACAAAAAGGGTCGCTGCGATCTTCATGGGGGCGCTGTCGCGGGGTGCGGCGGGTCGGTTCATCCGGATATCACCAATCGGTATTGAGACACTACGCTGCTGGTCCGATCGGGGGTCATCCGTCTGATGACAGGGCCTGCTGTACAGCCGTCAGGGCGGCCCCGGTAGTGATCGGTGCATTCAGGTCGCTCAGTACGGCCTCCAGGGCGCCGACGCAAAGCAGGATATTCTCGGCCCTGGCGCTGTGTCCCATCAGGCCGATTCGCCAGACCTTGCCTGCCAGGGCGCCGAGACCGGCGCCGATTTCCAGGTTGTATTCATTCAGCAAGCGGCCGCGTACGGTGGCATCATCCACGCCTTGTGGAATGGAGACGGCATTGAGCTGTGGCAGCCGATGGGATTCATCGACGATGAAACTGAGCCCCATTGCCTCGAGTCCCGCCTTGAGTGTGGTGTGCATTTTGTTGTGGCGCGCCCAGGCATTCTCCACTCCCTCCTGCTGCAGGATGCATAGCGACTCATGCAGACCGTACAAGGCATTCACCGGCGCGGTATGGTGATAGGCGCGTTTTTGGCCGCTGCCCCAGTAGCCCATCACCAGATTCAGATCGAGAAACCAGCTTTGCACCTTACGTTGCCGGTTGCGGACCTTCTCCAAGGCTCTCTCGTTGAAGCTGATGGGAGAGATGCCGGGGGTGCAAGATAGGCATTTCTGCGTGCCTGAGTAGATGGTGTCGATCTCCCATTCGTCAACCCTCAGTTCGCTGCCGCCCAGGGAAGTCACCGCGTCTACGATGGTGAGGCAGTCGTGTCGATGGGCGAGTTCGACCAGCTCCTTTACGTCGGATCGAGCCCCGGTAGAGGTCTCGGCATGGACAAAGGCAAGGATCTTGGCGTCGCTGTGACTCGCGAGTGCAGCCTCGACCTTTTCCAGGCTGACCGCCTTGCCCCACTCATCCTCGACCATTACCGGCACACCACCGCAACGTTCCACATTCTCTTTCATGCGACCGCCAAACACCCCGTTTTGACAGACGACCACCTTGTCGCCCGGTTCCACCAGGTTGGCGAAACAGGTCTCCATTCCGGCCGACCCTGGGGCTGAGACAGGCATGGTCAAGGGATTTTCGGTTTGAAATGTCTCTTGAAGCAATGCTTTGGTCTGCTCCATCATCTCCACGAAGACCGGGTCCAGATGGCCGATGGTGGGTCGCGACAGGGCCTCGAGTATGCGTGGATGTACATCGGATGGACCTGGGCCCATCAGGGTGCGCACAGGTGGATTGAAACTTGGTGTTGTCATGCGAATGCCTTTGGTTATTGCTTTGAATCCGAGGTCTCCGGTGTTCGTGTGGGCCGGAGTGGCCTGCGGTTTAAGGCTGCAGAGTATAAGTGGCGATTCGATTCGGCATCAAGCTCGGTTTGATTCTCCTCCGCTAAACCGGTCCGTTTTCCACCCTTTTTTTGCCCGACTGAAATGGTCGGGCATGTATTTCCGTGGCAGTTCTGGCTTAAATGTTTTTCCCTGGTATTATCCCCCTTCGTCCGAATTAGTCGTTATTTGCCTAAATTTGAGTTGTTTCAGGTGCTTGAGTGCAAGTGGCCGCGATTTGTGAAGCTGATCAGTCTGATATGTGATCCAGTTCCTCATAGGAAGACAGGGTATGCCGTTAGCCTATGCAGGAATGACGGAACCGAGGCCACGGGTAATGAAATCTATAAAGGCGAGTGTCACGACAATCATGTTGTCTCTGCTCCTCAGTGCGTGCGGAGGCGAGAGCGCTGATCCCGAATCGAATGAAGTTGCCAATAATTCAGTCCAAGACACCGTAGTTTCCAGTGGCGGCGACACCGACGATGCCCCGGATCAAGAGAGCGATACACCGCCGCCGCAAGAGGAGAATCCAAGCAACGGCGGACAGGAAGAGACGGTCGTCGTTCCTCCCGCACCCACACCGCCTGCCCCGACCCCGACGCAGCCAACGAATCCTGTGGAAACCCCCTCGACCGGCGATGATGACCAGCAGCAACCCCCACCGGCCGATGACCAGGAGCCAGAGCCTGCGCCGGCTGATGATGACCAAGCTACCGATCCCGAACCGGCGCCGCAACCCGTGCTTGGCGCCGCCAGCCTCACCTCTGCGACTATCGCTGACGGCAATGTGACGCTGAGTTGGGTTCAGACCAATTCCGATCCTGAAGGCGGTTACGATATCGTGATCGATGGGGTCGATACCGGTCCCCAATACCGCACCACCGCTACCTCCACCACGATTGGCGGAGTGGATGTCTCGATCGGTCACTGCTTCATCGTCGAGGCCCGTTACACGGACACATCAGAGTTTTTGCGGTCGAACGAAATGTGCACCGACGCCCAGCAGCCCGCCAATCAGGCCCCCGTGATCAGCGGCAATCCTGCGGCAGCCGTGGTTGTGGGTGAATTGTACAGTTTCACGCCGACGGCATCTGACGCCGACAATGACGGCCTGACCTTTTCCGTGGCGAACTTGCCGGCCTGGGCGGACTTCAATACAGCGAACGGCACACTGAGTGGTTCGCCCGCCGCGCAGAATGAAGGTGCATACAACAATATCCTTATCACCGTATCGGATGGCGCCGATAGCAATACATTGGCCGGTTTCAGCATTTCAGTGAATGCCGCCGCTGCAACAACGGGTTCAATGGCATTACGCTGGATTGCGCCGGCGACCCGTACTGACAAATCGGTATTGAATCTTGCCGATATCGAAGGGTATCGCATCTACATCGGCACCACCCGGGATAACCTACAGATGCGCTATGATCTGCAGGGCGGCGGCCTGACCTCGTACACCGTGAATGACTATGAACTCGGCGACTACTATGTAGCGATAACCGCCTACGACTATAGCGGAAACATGAGTGGTTATTCGAATGTCGTTCAAAAGACGGTGGAGAACTGATAGGGAATCGATGCCGGCGCAGTATCTACTGCGATATGACTGATCCGAGAATCCCTGAAGGATGCCCTTCAGGGATTTTTCTTTTTTAGATGATTCGATGATTGATTCGTGTGGTGTATCATACGGATGGGTGATACACCACGCTAGAAATAGGGCTTTGTTGGGAACGGGGGGAGGGATGGACAATCCGCAAAGGGTCTCCATACGGTTACTGACGAAAAGCGGATATCTCCAGCATAACAGGTCGGATATGCTGCTATAGCGCGATAAATGGGCACTTGCCTCAGGGAAGAATCATGATATGGAATATGTGAGTTGGCGCGTCGAAGATGTATGAGTCATTTTTCGGATTCAAGGATACTCCGTTTCGACTGAGTGCGGATGAGAGGTTTCGCTATGCTCATCACAACTATTTAAGGGCTTCCGCCTACCTGGCTTATGCCTTGGAGCAGGGCGAAGGTTTCGTCATGATTACCGGGCAGCCGGGTTCAGGCAAAACCACCCTGATCAGGGATATCCTTGCTGAAATCGATGTCTCGAAAATCCTCGCCATCAATCTGGTGACGAGTCAATTGCAGGCGGAGGAGCTACTCAGGAAGGTGGCGTTGGAGTACGGCCTGCCTGCGCAGACGTATGACAAGGCAACACTCCTTACGAGTATTCATAACCATATTGTGGATCTGCATCAAAAGGGAATGCGTTCGATCCTGTTTCTTGACGAGGCGCAGAATCTGTCTGTTAGCGGACTTGAAGAGCTGCGTCTGCTGTCGAATCTGCAAGCGGGTAGACATTCGTTATTGCAAATTGTGCTCATCGGTCATGACGAATTACGAGGGCTTGTTCTGGGGCCCGGCATGGAGCACTTTCAACAGCGACTGATAGCGACCTGCCAAATAGAGCCGATGACGGTTGAACAGGCAAAGGGATATGTCACCCATCGGCTTGGGCTTGTTGGTTGGAATAACGACCCGAGTTTTCAACAACAGGTTTTTCCCCTGCTTCACCTTGCCACCCAAGGCGTACCCAGAAAGATCAATCATTTGATGAGCCGTCTATTGCTGTTTGCGGCACTGGAAAATAAGCATCTGCTGGGTGATGAAGATGTCCTTGTCGTGATTCGGGAATTGGTCGATGAGTACCGTTTGACATTGAGGAACGGAGAGTCCTATGAGGCGTTCGAGGAGAGATACAGAGAAGAGAGGATCGTAACCGGCCAGGCAGATGACGCCAGTGAAGTCATCACCGATCAGTGCGAGGGTGATGAGAGCCTTGCCTTGGATAGTGATGACACATTGGATATACCAGATACGGACTGGCTGAGTTGGAGCGATGAGGCGCAAGGTGATGGTGAAACAGCGCTGCCGCCGGTGAGGAGTGATCTGCAACAGACACACACCGCGGCAGTGGACGGGATTGATGATCCAAACCAGGATTGGCGCGAGATGGAGTCTGCTGATATTCATCCATCGATTGATTGGGATGATTCAGGTTCCGGGCCGGTTTCCGAGGCGGATGGTAGCGATGAGGATGAGCATCAATGGGGCGGTGTCTGGTGGATGTCCAGAGGCGATGGCCGGAGGTCATCGAATCCAATGGTCATACCGCCCAACTCAGAGAATGGCTCGCGTCAACGTTCATTCAGTTGGTCGGAAATCACCGGCGCCAGCAGGAGTCATCTCCATGGCAATCTGAGTCTGCCTTCTGTGTGGGTGGAAGGATGTCCTGATATACCGCATGCCCGGCTTTCCGCTGCTCCGTCCAATAACGAATCCAGTGGTCAAAAGGGGAAGACTAGACGATCTCTTCTACGCCTGTTCTATCTGCTGCTGTTCGGGGCCTCTGTATTGCTTCTCGTGCAGTTTTCGCCATCCGGGCCTCAATGGCGTTGGCAAGAGATTAAAGAGTATCTTATCGAACGGCTGAACTCCGACAGGCTATCGAAAACCGCGATACTGATGGGTTGGGGAATTGAGGTGGAAGATGTTACCGCCTTAGATGGTGCAAGGTCTGATAGTGAAGCATTCGGGCGACAAGCGCCGGATGTCGGGCATGGCATCGACAGCAATGATCAGATGGAAGAGGAAGATGGATACGCTATGCATTTAAACGGTGTTGACCGGGTTATGCAAGAGAGACAGATAGATGATGAAGCTATAGCGATCGTCCCTGAGATGATCGAGCTGGCAAGGCGCAATTACATCTTCTTCGAATTTAATAGAGTCGATATACCGACAGAGTATCTGCCTCTTCTGCGCGCCATTCTCGAAAAAATAGCCGCTGAGGAGACGACCTTTCTCAAGATAACCGGTTTTGCGGACTCATATGGAAACCGAAAATATAACGACCGTCTCTCATTGAGACGCGCTGAACGGGTTTCCCGGTTTTTCAAAGAGCAAGGTATCGCGGGGAGTCGTTTGCATGTGGAGGGTGTGGGACCTGTGGAAGTCGAGGCATTGTCTGAGGATACAATCATCAAGCCAAGTGATGAGGGGAGAAGGGTTGAGTTGATGATTTTTCCACAAAAATGATCGTTTTGGATAATTGAGTGATACTAAACGATGTTATTACAACCCTTCGGTTTAGTAACAATGTTCGATTTATAGTGAAGGTGTTGTGAAGCGACATTCGCATGGATATCCGGCGGGTAATTGTAAATTTTTAGGAAACCGTTCCGGTTTTGGGAATTTAAATATTTACCTCGTTTGAGTCGGGTGATAGGTTTTTAATTGGCTGAATGCCAAACAGAAGGAGATCATTTACGGTAGGAGTTTTTAAGATAAGGAGATATTATGAAGCAGCTACAGACACACACCATAGCCCTGTTCCTTTTATCCATCTTTACCATACCGGGCTTACAGGCGGCCACGTATGACGTGGGTTCATTCTCGGAGTACGGCGACATTTATGCAACGCCGCAACCTGTTGGGAACTTCCTCGATCAATATAGCTTTTCCGTGACAGGTCCCGAGGGACTCGACATCAATTTCTCCGGCACACACGAAGGCATGTTCCAGGACGATCTATTGTTGACGAATATCGGCACCGATGAGCAGTATCATCTGGACGTCGATTTTTCCGAGACATTGAGCCTGGGGCAGGGAGACTATGTCTTCACGCTTTCCGGGTTTGCCCTGAATGCGATCGATCCCAATATAAATTCCGACTACGACCTCAGCATCAAGGCAGTGCCCTTACCGGCGGCGGCCTGGTTGTTCGGTTCCGCACTGATCGGTTTCGTCTCATTCAGTAGAAGACGCAAAGTCTGAGCGTATCGTATCTGAAGCCGTGGGCTCATGACGGATGAAGTATGCAGTTGTCGTTATGAGCCTGCGGGCAAGTCGGGTGGGTAGATCCTACCAAGCATCAGGGTTCAGTTCTCTAACTCAAAGTTGATTGTCCGCGAATGAACGCAAATTAACGCGAATGTGAAATCCATCCTGTACCTTACTTAGATGATTTTCAATCATGGCGAACTTTGAAACACAATTGTAAATTTTACAGAAAGCCGAATCATTTTGGGAATTTAACTATTTACCTGGTGTTGGGTAAGTGGTACGTTCTAACCGGCTATTGCCAAACGTTTGGAAATACTCAACCTAAAGGACAATCTTATAAGGAATGAAGATTATGAAGAAGTTACTGATACGTGTCATGGCGCTATTCGCCATATCCCTCTTCACCTCTTTCGGCGTACAGGCGGCTATCTATGATGCCGGATCCTTCTCCGAGCATGGAGACGCCTTCGAAACCCCGCAGCCCACGGGCAACTTTCTCGACCAATACAGCTTCTCCGTGAGCAATCCCAATGGGCTCGACATCATTTTCTCCGGCACACACGAAGGCATGTTCCAGGACGATCTATTGTTGACCAATATCGGCACCGATACGCAGTATCATCTGGGCGTCAGTTTTTCCGAGACATTGAATTTGGGTCAGGGAGACTATGTCTTCACCCTTTCCGGCTTTGCCCTGAATGCGATCGATCACAAGATAAATTCCAATTACGACCTCAGCATCAAGGCAGTGCCTTTGCCGGCGGCGGCTTGGCTGTTCGGTTCCGCACTGATCGGTTTTGTTTCGTTCAGCAGAAGACGCAAAGTCTGACATAACGGTAGTTACCTTATTCAATTTGTTGCTGAAAAGACCATGGGGGAGACCCCGTGGTTTTTTTTTGTGCTTAGATTTCTCTCAGCCCTTCCGAGGGCTCGATGCGGGCAGCGCGGTAGCCGGCCAGGCTGGCGGCGAGAACGGCGGATCCCAGGGTCAGGAGCAGGGCGATGAGAAAGTGCTCTGGCAGCAGCCGGCAAACACTTTCGTTGGTCTCCAACTGAGAGGCGAACATTCGGTTGATGGTAAAACTGACGCCCAAGTAGACCAGCGATGCGGTCAACCACCCGAACAGCGCGGTGAAGCTGGACTGCAATACCGGGAACCAGACGATCTCGCCGGTACGAAATCCCACTAATCGCAGTACACTCAGTTCCTTTCGCTTGCGGTCCACATTGGCCCACAGGCTGGCGCCCAGGGAGAAAGAGAAACCGACCAGTCCGATGACGGCGATTAGCCAGAAGACCACACTCAGGTTGCGATCCATACTGCGTACGATATCGATGTCGGCTGCCCTGGTGCTGACCTCGATGCCCAATCTGCCCAGGGCATCGCTGATCGGGGCGACATCATAAATGGAGCGGGTATAGAGGCGGAAGCTCGGATAGGTGCGCGGCTCATTGGCGCCTTCCACACCACGCCAGCCGAGAGCGGGGACAGCGTGACCGTCACGGAAATCCTCCGCGGCTTCCGCCAGATAGAGAGTGGTGAAGGCCCCGTCCCGGGTGAAGCTTGCGGTTCTTGCCACATCGATGACCTTGAGCTTGATATGCACTCTTTCGCTGCGGCCTTTGAAGCGACGGGCCAGGCTGCCGTTGATCTCATCTCCTGGTTTGACGTTGAGTTTTTGTGCGGCGCTGCTCGATAGCGCTAGTTGTTGTAAACCCTCGGGAATCGTTTGAGGATTCAGTAGCGGATCCCCCCTGTCGGTAGGAATCATCTCCACTGAGATGATGCGGTTGGCCGTTTCGCTCT
Source organism: Candidatus Thiodiazotropha sp. (ex Epidulcina cf. delphinae) (assembly GCA_025656455.1). Lineage (GTDB taxonomy): Bacteria > Pseudomonadota > Gammaproteobacteria > Chromatiales > Chromatiaceae > Thiodiazotropha. Next base: position 62,406 of record JAHXHS010000021.1, read on the forward strand.
TGAGGTCGATGGTGGCGGCGATGGCGCGGGTGCGAGGGATGATGAAATCGATCTCCTGACGGCTGCGCAGCTTTTCGATCCAGGTCTGGTCGTAGCGGCCGCTGCCGACCGGGCGGACCTCCCGGTTGCGCGGATCCTCGATGAGATCGTCGAGCATGCTGCCGACGATGCCGAACTTGAGGCCGAAGAGGATCAGCATCGGTCCAAGCACCGCAGCCAGGGCGAGAATGAAAAAGCCTGACATCTGCCATTCGTTGCGATAGTCGCGGCCGGCCAGCCAGAGGACGTCTTTAAAGCGATGAGGCATCAGCCGCTCACCACGGTTTCCGTCATGCTGCCGTCCGCCTCCCGGTGGGTGTGGTGCTCCAAATGGCGCAGGCCCAGACGGTTGATATGTCGCCAGGCATGGCTGGCGAGAATCACGGTAATGTGCAGCTCGTCGACCAGTTCGATGAACAGGGACATAATGCGCTCCGCAGCGATGGGATCGAGGGAGGCGGTGGGCTCGTCGGCGATGACGATGGCGGGGCGGTGGGCCAGGGCGCGGCCGATGGCGACCCGCTGGCGCTCTCCCACCGATAGCATGTGCGGCAGCTTATCCAGATGGTGGCGGATACCGAGGTCCCCCGCCAACTCGTCCACCAAGCCGTCATCCACCATATCGAGCAGACGGCGGGAGAGGTTGATATTCTCCCTTACCGTCAGATAGGGGAGCAAGCCCCCTGTCTGCATCACATAACCGATGCGCAGGCGGCGTAGATCGCCCAATCGATTGAGCTGTTTTTTACGCCACAGTTCCGAGATATCGACCGGATCGGCGCCCCGTTCGGGACGAAACCGGAAGGAACCGATCTCGGTCGGCCGCAAGGTCATGGAGAGCATGTCCAGCAGGGTGCTCTTGCCGCAACCGCTCTCGCCGATGAGAGCGATCTTCTCGCCAAGAGCGATCTGCAGGCTGGGTACGCGTAAGCGGAAAGCGGCGCCTTCGGCCTCGCGGGTCTTTATCACATCACGTAAGTGATAGATCAGGACCCGCTCGCCGGTCAGGTTCGGTCCTGGATGAGCATCCTGGGCTGTGATGGGAGAGGTCAAGGTCAGGGCAGCATTTCCAAGGCAATGGGGAATACCGAGTCGCCGGAGATCGGCCCGCCGTCCAACGAGACCCACAGATCGGTATGGTCATGCAGCACCTGGTAATAGTTGATCTTCTCTTCCAGGCGGTTGATGAAACTCACTTGGTCCCGGGCGGGCCAGTCCTGCCAGTTTTCCAATGAGAGGTTCATCACCTCGCCGGTGTAGGGGAGGTCCTCGATATATTCGCGCATGAAACCCATGTCCGCCAGGTTGCCCTCCCGCGCGCCGGTGACGCGGGTGGTGGCGCCGAGTCGTTCCGGGTCGCGGGCAATGGTGGCGGCGAGACTTTTCAGGTCGTTAAGAAAGTTGCGGGGGGAGAGCAGCCCCTCCTCGGCGGTCATCAGGACCTGACGCATGATGCTATGCAGATCGCTGAGTTGGTCGCGGGTCAGCAGCACTCGGACGTCGAGGGTCTGGCGTTGCGGATTGCTGATGTCCCGGTCCACCAACCAGGCGTTGAAGACGCTGGGGATCTGCTTCTTGTCATCCTGCTGCAGGTATCGCATCCGCAGGGCGTAACCCAGTTTGGCCACCTTGGCCTGGAATTGGGCCAGTTGATCCGGTGCCTCCTGTTGGGCGCTTTGTGCTTCTCTTGCTTGACGCTCCTCGGCCAGGGTCTTTCCGGCCGCGGCCATGGCGGCCAGTTTCACCTGTTCGGTGATCTGTTGCGCCAGGGCGTCGAGGACGCGGCCGAAACGTTGCACATTGCCGGTTTCAACGCCGAAATAGAAACTGCCGATCCCGGGATAGTAGGAGAGATTACGATAGGTCTGTTCCGCCTTCGGGTGATCCGCCATGATACTGGGGGTCAACAGGTGCAGTACGGAAAGGGCGATCCCCTTATTTTGCGCCAGACGCCTCAGGGCGGCGCTGGACATGCCTGTGCCGGAGAGCGGGTCACCTGCCTCCCGGGGGCCGGCGTCGGTGATCAGCACCACATAGCGGGCATCCTGCCCCCGCCAATCGATATCGGCAATGGCCGCATTGACGCCGGCATAGCTGTCTTCACTGAAATCGCGGCTGGATACGTCGGCGGCCTTCAGTGAAGAGACCTGCTTGAAAAAGCTCTCGGCATCCTGCCCCTGTTCGAGGTCGACATAGGTATGGGTCAGGTATTCAAGGTTAGGCACGGCGTGTGGGTTGTCGCGGAATGCGATCAAGCCGAAGCTGACATCGCCGGTGAGATCCTCTTTGGTGATGGTGTCGTATATTTTACGCACCGCTTCGCGGGTGCGGTCGATGTAGGGATCCATGGAGAGGGTGGAGTCGATGACAAACACCACCGCCGAGCGAAACGGCTCGATCTTACGATTGGGCGGGGCGGTTTGTGTTGCAGGCTTGTCCGGGGAGGGGCGCGCCGGGAGCAGTGGGACACTCGACACCTGCAGCATGCGCGCCTGCTCCTCGCCGATATAGATATCCTCGTGGTCGCGTATGGGCACCAAGTAGAAATCCTTGAGTATATCCACATGGGTTCGCGGCTGGATGGCGATTACCGGAGAGTCCGCATCCAGTTCACCGGCCTCGGCTGTTTGGTAGAGTCGTCGATAGGCCCCCTCGTCATTGCTGTCGAGCAGTTTTTTCAGGCTCAGCTTGTCGTGAAACAGCAACACACGGTCACTGCCCAAGGGGTCGCGAAAGGCGACGGTCAGTCCCTGATTCCAGGGTATGGTGTCGGGTTCCGGCATCCAGCCGGCGATCCCGCCATGACGGTTCAGACCGAGCTGCAGCCAGGTGGCGCCGTTTTGGGTCTTGCGGTCGTAGACATAGTGGACGCTGAACGGTGTGGCCGGTGAACCTTCTCCCTGTTGAATCGCCTGAAAAAGCAGCGCGCCAGGCTTGGTCAGTATCCGCTGAAACAGGGCCTGCTTACCCTCCATGAGCAGAGGGCGCTGCTGGGACGCCCCGAGGGCGGGGGCGGTGAAAACGACGACGATCAGGACAATGAGAAGCGATTTTAGACGAGTCATCGGGATATCCTGGGAATATGGGCTATTGCCAGTTCAGTAACAGGCGCTGGGCTGTGAGGTCTCCGGTCTTAGCCAGCTCCTCCGTGGTGTTGCGCAGGATCTTGAGCCGTTTTTGCGCCTTTGTCACGCCCCGCTCGGCCGCCGCTGTATACCACTTATGCGCCTGATAGGGATCAGGCTTTTCTAAAAGACTGCTGCCATTTACGAAGTGCTTCGGGTCATGCAGACCGGCCAGGGAAAAGGCCGCTTGGCCATCGCCGTTCCTGGCGGCATAGAAGAGCAGTAAATAGGCGTCAGTCAGTTGACCTTCTTGCCGGAAAGTATCGGCCTGATCAAGGATCTGTTTTGGGGTGAGTGTTGTTTTACCAGCGCGTATGCGGGAAATGATTGAGCGAGCGGTCTCTCCGTCTGCGGGTGCTCTGCTGACGGGGGCATTCGTAGTGTCGGATTCGGTGTTGTCTGCCGGAGTCTTGCTCTCGGACTCAGTAACCTTGGCCAGTGTATCTGTCGGAGGGCTTTCCGCTCGCTTGGCGGAATCGATTTGGGCGCGGATGATCGGATCGATTTGGCTCTCCTGCAAGGGTGGTTCCAACTCGATATGCTCCTCTGGCGCAAACAGCAGATAGATGCCGACCAGGATCAGTGCGGCGACGGTGATTTCCAGGGCCACCCGGAGACGGCCGGAACCGCCGGGGCTTTCCACCTCACTGGAGAAATCGTCGGGTAGTCTGGTGTCCGAACTGGTCATACTACTTTGGTTATCCGAATATGAGACTGGCTGGGGCGCCGCGGCCATTGACTCTGTTGGTCAGGTCAGCCGGCAGCTGACATTTGAACAGAACAGGGATCTAAAATCTACATCACCCACAGGTCGAAGCGTGGTGGATGGTAAGGGTGGTCTCTCCGATGATCGGTTGAGGGGATTGGGAGAAAGGGAGTGGTTTCCAGTATGAATCATCACACTACGCTAGTACTCTTTCAAAGTGATATTGTCGGGTTCAGTCGTAGGTCAGGTTGACGCGGAGCGGCTACCTGACTCAATGGGGGTGTGTCACGTAGCTGCGCAACGTGACCTACGGGTTTCTAAGGAGTACTAGTGCAGAATAATGGTACCGGGGGCGGGACTTGAACCCGCATGGTATTGCTACCGGTGGATTTTGAGTCCACTGCGTCTACCAATTCCGCCACCCCGGCGCGGCTGGCGGCAGAGTATACCCTATTTTTTGAATGATGCGGAAAAATTGAGCGGATTTTTCACTGACTTTGGATCCGCTATTTTGAGCATCGGCCTGCCGAAGTAGTAACCTTGGCCATAGCGGAATCCCAGCTTTGCGAGTTGTTCGGCCGCCTGGGCCGTTTCGATGCCTTCCGCCACCAGCAGATGTCCTGATTCGGTGATCATCTTCGCCAGGTAGTTGAGGATGGGATTGTTTGCCTGATCATCGATCAGTCGGGTGAGGGCGATGTCGAATTTGACCACATCCACCGGCATGGCGCCCAGATAGCGTAGCGAAGAGTAGCCGCTGCCGAAATCGTCCAGCGCGACTCGAAAGCCCATCGAGCGCAGGGATTCGAGATTATTGCGGGCGGTTTGAAGCTGGGTGATAAGGGCTGTTTCCGTTACCTCGATCAACAGCTTGTAGTCTTGCATGTAGGCCTTGAATGGGGCCAGCCAGTTGATGAGCTCGCTCTCGACAAGGGTGGGTGCGGAGATATTGATCGAGACACCCGTGCCGACGGGGATAACCCGGTTTTGCAGGTCAGCGATGATCTTGGCGATGACTTGCCGGTCAAGGTCGAGTTCCAGGCTCCGGGCTTCCACCAGGGGGAAAATATGCGAGGGCATGATCAATTGCCCCTCGTGTACGATGCGCACCAAGGCCTCGTAGTATTGGGGTTCGCCCTTCTCAAGATTCACGATCGGCTGATAGTGCATGATCAGTCCGCTGCCACTGGCAATCGCTTCATACACGGCGCTGTGGGTCCGACTAGAATAGAGACCACGTGCATTCTTGGCCAAATCCTGGGTAAAGCAGACAATGCTTGAATACCCGGGACGTTTGGCGAAATGGACGGCGACATCGGCCTGCCATTGCAGCGAATCGAAACTGTATGCCTCGTCTAATGAGGTATGGGCCAGCCCGATACTCATACGCACCGGCTCGTTGATGCCGAGTTTATCAAATGGGTAGTTGGTGATGGCCAGGTGGCAGCGCTTGGCAATCTGCATCGCCTTGCGGGCATTGCAGCCGATCAGGAGCGTTGCGAACTCATCGCCACCGAGCCTGAATAGTTGCTCCCCTCCCTGAAGCAGATTCTTGATCGTCTGAGATATGGCTATCAGTACTTCGTCACCGGTTTGATGGCCATAGGTGTCGTTAAGGGCCTTGAAGTGATTGATATCGAATAGTATCAGGCAGATTTGGTTGCGGCTGTACTGGAATACGCCGCTCACTTCGCGCCAATAGTCGTCGAATGCGCTGCGGCTCATGACACCCGTCAGAGGATCGCGGTGCGCCAGGTTATGCAACTCCCGGGTCTTTTCATCGAGCGTGGAATTCACCAGGTTCAACTGGTTGTGATAGGCATTGAGAGATACGCGTATCTTATCCAACTCCTTGATCAATAGCGGCGGCTGGGTCTCGGTGGCAACCGTCAGCTGGGGGTCCCGTTTCAACCGGTCGATATATTGGGAAACCTGCATGATAGGGCGATTCACCAGCCAGGCCGCCAGTGGGAATATCAACAGGGTCAATATGAAAGCAATGCCGGCAAGCCGGAGCAGAGATTGCGTGACGGCCGATTTCAAGGCAGCCGTATAGGGATCGCTGGAGAGTCGATAGATAATATGTTCTGCAAACGTCTGACTGGGGATCCGATCGGTCTCAGCGATGTCGATACTCAATGTAGCCGGGTCGACCTGACTGAAGTGGCCCAGTCTGTTGAATGCGGGCAGTACCCTGCTCAAGGTTGCGACATATCCCAGCGTGCGCTTTGTCAGGGAGTCCTCTACCGGTACGATGACCACCAGCAGAGGTTCATATTGGCTGACTTGAATGTAATGCCCGGTATCGCTGGTCTCTATCGCTTCCGGCAGCAGTGAAGTGTCGATTTGGGATAGTACGCTTCCCCCCTGGTCATACAGCGCCACATCGAGGGTGTGTCTGGAGACTAAACTGTTGCTCTTTGCCCGGTGGCGGTACCAGTAGCTGTAAAAAGTGACGTCGTTCAGCTGTTGCGCGACTTCTTCCCAGGCGGCCAGTTGGCGAGTGCTCTTTTCGATCAGATCGATCGCGTCGTTGAGTGCGGCGCGAATCTCAGCATCTGCCCGGAGTTTATTGGCGGTGCGGAAGCTATGGTCCAACTCGACGATCTCCCGGTAGGTCGCATGCCCAAGGCTGAACAGCAGGATCAGAAACACCGCCACGAAGATCGTCGTGAAGACGCTAAGGGAGAGCGGTCTGAGTCTAATGGCCATGTTCAACTACCCAGGCGTCGAGTCTTTACAACAGTTGCTCGATAGTGTCGAACAAATCGAATTCGTGTGTGTGGTCGAAAAAGTGGTTTGCGCCTTCAATTTCAAAAATATCTGCCTTGAGTGCCTGCAACCGCGGTTTCCATTCCGCTCCGAGTCGTATGTCCTTACTACCCAGTATGATACTCGGTTTACGCTTCAGTCCAACAATTGTATTGAGGGCACGAGGTTGATCCCAGTCAAGGTATGAGAGGTAGTTGCCGGGAGTGGTTGTGTATTTGTCACAGAAAGCCAAGGGATAACGGTGTATCTTATCGCCTGCTGACAGTAAATCCGCTTCAGCGCGCCGTTTATCGGCGGTGCTCTCCTTTGCAATGGGTCCTTGGGCAAATGGAATCAGACTGATGAATATACTCTTTTCGACAGGTGCGTCATGATATCGGTCGAGATAGGCAAGCAGCGTCAGGCTTCCGATGCTGTGACCGATCAGTGTGATGGGTTGTCCTGTTCGACGGGAGAGCCAATTCACCCAAAAGGCTATCTCACTCATGTCTTGTCCCATGGAGTGGGTATGAATCGCTTCGCATGCGAGGCTTTGACGCCGATGATCGATACCGAGAGACAGGTTGGGCAGTAAAACAGGGTAGCCGGCATCTTTCAAAGCATCGGCCAAGCGGCGGACAGTGAAAAAATCCCGTGTCTGTAAAAAGCCGTGCAGTATCAGTATGGGAGAGCGCCGATTATCCGATTGAAGATACTCCGCGGATACAACCAGCCCATTGCCGAGATGTTCGTGAATGACTTCACTCCGGACAGGACCGGCCAGCAGTAAACAGCCTATGAAGATCACCCTGGATAAATATCGGGATGTGGTATTGCTTATCAAGGCGATCATCCCTCCCCTCCTGCATTGTTGGTTAGGGCCTGTTAACAGACCCTAACAGACCCTAAACTTTCGGCCCACATGTCCCCAATCTTGAGCCTGGTGAGAAATACGGGCTAAAACAAGACAATTTCTCTCGCTAAGACGCCAAGATCGCAAAGTTATAACATATTGTTTTTTTCCTTGGCGGTCTTTGCGTCTTAGCGAGAGTTTTTCTTTGCCGCTTGATATTGAGGGATAATGGGTTGCGCTTTACTTTAATCTAACCACTCGAATAGAGGGGGCGGCCACTATTTTGTTCTGATCGGCCGATAATGCACCGCCTTACCATGTCGTGCTACTATCCGCGCCCTATGCGCCTGTCCGACTTCGACTTTCACCTGCCGGAAGAACTGATCGCCCAATTCCCCCGGGATGAGAGGAGCGGCGGCCGTCTGCTGGGATTGCTGCCCGGCGGATCGGAACCTCAAGACCTTATGTTCAGGGATCTTCCCAACTTGCTGCAACCTGGGGATTTGTTGATTTTCAATGATACCCGGGTGATGCCCGCCCGCCTCTACGGGGTGAAAGAGAGTGGCGGAAGCGTTGAGGTGTTGATAGAACGAATTTTACAACCCGACTTGGCCCTGGCCCATGTCAGGGCCAGTAAGTCGCCTAAGGCAGGGAGCTATCTGCTATTGGGCGATACCCCGCACCGAGTTGAGGTCATGGGCCGGGAAGGGGATCTGTTCGAACTGCGATCTCTTTCAGGGGAGTTCCATGGCTTGATGGAGGCGCATGGGCATATGCCGTTGCCGCCCTATATTCAGCGGCAGGACGGGCCGGACGATCATGAGCGTTACCAAACGATTTATGCCCAACGATGGGGCGCCGTAGCCGCTCCGACCGCAGGTCTCCATTTCGACCAGGCGATGTTGGATAGGCTAACCGATATGGGCGTACACCAAGCATGGGTGACGCTGCACGTGGGGGCGGGCACCTTTCAGCCCGTGCGCGTGGACGACTTGGATCAACACACCATGCACAAGGAGTATGTCGAGGTTGACGAGCGGGTCTGCGAGCAGGTTTCACATGCCCGGGCTCGGGGAAGGCGGGTGGTGGCGGTGGGGACCACCAGTGTGCGGAGTCTCGAGGCAGCGTCCTGCGATGGGGGGTTGAGGCCCTATCGGGGCGATACCCGGTTATTCATCAGGCCAGGCTATCGATTCCGCAGTGTCGACGCAATGATCACCAATTTTCACCTGCCGCAGTCGACGCTGTTGATGTTGGTTTCCGCGTTCGCCGGGTATGGACGCATCATGCAGGCCTATCACCATGCGGTTTCCCAGCAATACCGCTTCTTCAGCTATGGTGATGCGATGTTTCTCACCCCTGATGCCGGCAAGTCGTGAACCATGCTCAGGCAAAAAAAAGCGCGGCAAGGTGCCGCGCTAGAAATTTCCACCAAAGGAGGATGGAGGAGTGTATGTGCCGACCTATAAGATCAGCACATAAACAGTTTCTAATATACCGATCGATTTGTCAAGGTTTATTCAGGGAAAACCCTAATACTGGTTCACACTTTTTTGGTAGAGATGATTGGGTATCGCGCTATCCAGCCCGGCACGATCATCACGTTCCCGGGTGAAATATCCGGGCTAGTTCATCCCAGAATAGGATTTCCAAGATCGCAGTAATCATGAAATTTGATATTTTTCATACAGATGGTCCATCGCGTCGGGGCCGGTTGACGTTTGCCAGAGGGCGTGTCGACACACCCGCCTTCATGCCTGTCGGGACTTACGGCACAGTCAAGGCCATGACCCCGGAGGAGTTGGTCGAGTTGGGGGCCGAAATCATCCTTGGCAATACCTTCCACCTCATGCTCAGGCCGGGGACGGATGTCATCCGCAGACATGGCGACCTGCACGGATTTACCCATTGGCAAGGGCCGATCCTGACCGATTCCGGTGGTTTCCAGGTCTTCAGTCTGGGTGCGATGCGTAAGATCACCGAACAGGGCGTCACCTTCCGCTCGCCCATCGACGGCAGCCAGGTGTTCATGGGACCGGAAGCGTCGATGCGGGTCCAGCGTTCGCTGGGTTCGGATATCGTCATGATATTCGATGAGTGTACCCCTTATCCCGCCAGTGAAGAGGAGGCTAGGAGCTCCATGGAGCTCTCCCTGCGTTGGGCGGAGCGCAGTCGGACCGCCCATGGAGACAATCCTTCGGCCCTGTTCGGTATCGTGCAGGGTGGAATGTTCGAGCATCTGCGCGAGGCCTCTCTGGCGGGTCTGAAGGCGATAGGTTTCGACGGCTATGCGGTTGGCGGGCTTTCAGTGGGTGAGCCGGTGGAGGAGCGTTGGCGTGTCCTCGATTTTCTCGGCCATCGTCTCCCCGCCGACAAACCGCGCTACCTGATGGGTGTGGGGACACCCGAGGATATCGTCGAATCGGTACACCGCGGCATCGATATGTTCGATTGTGTGATGCCGACGCGCAATGCGCGCAATGGCCATCTTTTCACTCACCAGGGCGTGGTGCGCATCCGTCATGCCGCTCACCGGTACGACGAGGGCCCCCTGGATCCGCTCTGTGAATGCTACACCTGTCGCAACTACAGTCGCGCCTATCTACGGCACCTGGACAAATGCAACGAAATCCTCGGCGCCAGGCTGAACACCATCCATAATCTCTACTATTACCAGAAATTGATGCGCGATTTGCGCAGCGCGATCGAGACCCAATCTTTGCAAGCGTTTACCGAGGAGTTTTATAATCTACGTCGCTTCAATCCGGCATGATGACGCCTTTCCGGTTTGTTTGGTTTTCCATTCAAATTTCTTTTACGCCAAAAGAAAAGTAACCAAAAGAAAGGGCGCCCGGCCGTCGCGCCCCTGCGGGGACCGCTGCGATGCTCGGCGAAACCGGCGGGCCCAACCCGCATTTTCCGCACCCGATCGACTGCGACGGTCCAATGGCACGCGCTGAGCGGCCTTGAACCGTCTCGCTACGATCGGGTGCGAAAAATGCGGGTTAAGACTCGCTGCGCTCAAACACTCAGGCCCGCTGATCGGTTTCGCCTGCGCTTCTCGCTCGCGCCGGGACGGGATTGGGAAGAGGTGGAATGACTATCTGTTTTACTCTGATCTTGTGTCTGTAGAAAATCCATTTGCGGCTTTCCTTTTTTGGCCGACACCAAGATTGGCCAGGCCGTCGGATGTCGACATCCTTCCCTGGTTGTCGATGATCACCGCTTCAAACCCTTCCAGGCGGTTGATCAGAGCCATCCCGGCTTCCGCTCCCAGGACAAAAATGCTTGTAGAAAGGGCATCCGTCTGGGTTGCGTCCGGGCCGATGATGGTGACGCTTTGCAAGCTGTCGGCAGAGCGGCCGGTGTCGGGACTGATGATGTGGTGATAGCGTATGCCGTCATGCTCGAAATAGCGCTCATAGTCACCGGAGGTCGAGACGGCGCTGTCCGCCAGGGGCAACACCGCGGCCATGGCCTGTTTATCCCTGGGGGCCTGAATGCCGATATGCCAGGGTCTTCCCTTGTGGTCGCCGAGCAGACGGCTGTCTCCCCCGGCGCTGATGAGGGCGTGTCGGATGCCTCGCTTTTCAAGCAGCGCAATGCCGCGGTCCACCGCATACCCCTTGGCGATGCCGCCCAGGTCGATTCGCACCCCGGCATGCTTGAAGGATACGGCGTTCTCATCCGGGACCAGGCGTATGTGTCGATAGTCGATCAGCGGGATCGCCAGCTCGACCTGCTCGCTGCTGGGCCGGATGCCTTTACGATAGTCATAGCGGTGACCGATCGAGGCGAAGCTAATGTCGAACGCCCCCTGTGTCAGGGTGGAGTAGCGAAGGCTGGTCTCCAGCAAGCGGTAGAACTCAGCGGAAATCGGCACCGGTTCATCTGCGGCCGTGCGGTTGACCAGAGCGATTTCGCTAGTCTCGATATAGGGGCTGAGTTTTCGGTCCAGGCGCCGGAACTCCTGCATCACCGATGCGATGGCGGCCTGGCCTTGCGCTTCATCCGCATGCCACACCTCCGCCCTGACCCGGGTGCCCATGATCGCCTCTTCACCGCTGACCCATGCCGCGGACAGGGGCGACATCATCCCACCCAGTAACAACGGCAGAAGGAAAAGGCCCTTAAGCCTATGCGCCATGATCAGGAAGGCAGGAAGTCGATCGGGTAGGAGATAATCGCGGTGTCTACATCTTTGGACTGGAATTTGAACAGCTTGATGCGAGAGATCAGCTTGCGCTCCAATTGATTGTCGTTCAACTCGGAAGAGAGGATACGGCAATTCGTCACCTTGCCCTTCGGCGAGATGGTTAGCTCCAACACCACCTTGCCGCGCAGGGCTGGGTCTTTACGCAGCGCCCGGTTATACAAGGCATACACCGCTCCCTTATTCTGATCGAACACCAGTTGGATCTCTTCCCGGGTGCGGTTGCCTTTGTAGTTCTTGCCCTTTTTGCCTCCAGCGGCGGAGGCCTGGGCGTCTTCGCTGATCGAGCTGCTCTGCACCTGGGTGGTGCTGCGGCCACTGAGACCCGCTCCGCCGGTATCCCGGCTCAGTCCGGTGGTATTGATGCCGCCACTGCCCTTGGTGACGCCGGATGAGATGATGGATCGCTGGCTGGAGACGGTCTTGGCCCCCGAGGTGGATAATTTCCGCGCCCCGCGCACACTGGAGACCACCGGCTCTTCGCGCAGATCGGCCAGTTGGTCGGCGAAAGCGAGCAGACCGGAGCTGGCCGCTTTCTTGCGCGCCGCCTCCGGTGAAGGTTGTTTCTTCGCTACCTGCTTGGCGGGCGGCTTGGCCGGTTCCGGCTTCTTTTTTTCCACCGGCGGCTTCTTTTTCGGTTCAGGCTTGGGTTCAGGCAGCTTCTTTTTGACAATCGGCTTCGGTTTGGGCTTGGGTGGCGTCTGTTTCTGTTCCAGGATCAGGCGGGCCAGCCGGGGGGGCAGGGACTGTTTCTTAAAACGCTCTTTTTCCGGGAGTTCGATCAGCGGCACCAGGCCGCCGAGCAACAGGGCGACGATCATCACCGACAGGGCGATGATCTGGAATCGGCGCTCATCCGCGCTTGCTGTGTTCCAGGGCAGATTGAGGGAGTGTCGATAGGCGGCGCTCACAAGGTCTGCCCTCCGTCGCTCTTCTCGGCCCTTCTGAGAACGGCGAGGGAAACATGGGGGTATTCAGATTCGGCGCAGGTGGCCATCACCCGTTTCAACAGGGTGTAGGGGATCTGCTTGTCTCCCATGATGGTGATATTGCCCTTGAAAGGCCCCAGCGTGCTGGCCTTGGAACGGGCCGCATGGCGTTGCAATTCATCCTTTAACGCAGGCAGGAGGATGCCTTGCGGCAGGGGCCTGGCGAGGTCGATGACCCGATGTCCCTGGACCAGTATCTCGTTGTGATTGACCATCACCACCAGGGTTTCCTTGGGTTTCTGTTCGGCCATTGACTCAGGAAGACTGAGCGCCTTTGCGTTGGGCAGCACCTGCACTTCTCCTGAATTCACCAGCAGGAAAAACACCAGGATGGTGAATATATCCATCAGTGACACCAGGTTGAGTACGGCGCGTCCCTTGTTTCTCCGGTGGTGGCGATCCATGCGTTTCGCGCGACGCGACATCTTCATGAGGTGTTACCTTCATCCTGCGTCTGGGTGGTGACCGGCGGCGGTGCGTCACCCAATGAAATTTCAGGGAAAAGCTCATACTGGATCAGTGAGCCGGTGTCAGTGTTCTCTGTCATCCGCACCGCGTCCATGACCTGGACCATGGTTTCATAGTTGGTTTCAGGCTCGGAGAGGATGAAGATATTGCGCTTGTCCTGAAAGCGGACCTTGATCTGCACCAACAGCTCGTTCAACGCCTTCAGGTCGTAACCCTCGGCGGTATTGTCGATGCGTCTGATCAGGCCTCCCTCTCGATCGGCCACTTCCAGACTCTGCTTGCGTATGACTACCTCCAACTGAAGCTCTTTGATCGCCTGTAACCTCTCTTCGCTGGTGGGAGGCAGGTAGAGTTCGATGATGGAGAACCGCGAAAAGGCGGCGGTAATCAGCAAAAAGGGGATCAGGATCACCATCAGGTTGAGAAAGGCGGTGATATTCAGCTCCGCCTCGTGATGATGATGCCGGAATCTGTCTCTCATGCCTTGCTCCGAGTGGTATAGGCCTTTTCATTGAAGATGTTGAGAAACTTCACCGAGGCCATCTCCAGGCTGTCGACGATGGCGGTGGTCTTGCTTTGCAGCAGGGCGTAGACCAGCAGCAGAGGGATCGCGGCCATCAAGCCGAAGGCAGTGGTGTTCATGGCGACCGAGATACTGGCCGACAGCAGGTCCGCCTTCTCGGCGGGGTCGGCGTTGGAGACGGCGGTAAAGGCCTGGATCAGGCCGATGATGGTGCCCAGCAGACCGAGCAGGGTGGCGATGTTGGCCAGGGTGCTGAGATAGTGGGTGCGCTTTTCCATGCGCGGGATCGCCTCCATCAGCCCCTCTTCCATGGCCACCTCGACATCGTCGCGGCGCCTCGCGGTGCGGGCGCGGGCCAGGCCGTAGGTCAGCATGGTGCCGATCGCGGTCTTGGACTTGTTGGCGGCCTCCATGGCGGTCTTGAAATCGCCGTCATTGAGATGGGGCAGGACCTTTTTCCAGGTCCGTTTGTTACTCCCTGTCGCCAGGGTCAGATAGGTCCAGCGTTCGATGGCTATCGCCAGCCCGCCGGCGAAGATCAACAGGATCGGGTACATGAAAAGTCCGCCTTCCTGAAAAAATCGGATGATGGGGTCGATGAGTTCCATAGGGCTCTCCGTTGTTTAAACGCTTGAAAAACGGTGTGTGTTGAAAATTGGGATGTTTTTAGTCATGCGGCACAGGTTGTCAGATTCTTTACGGTTTTTCGCTAAATGTCTGGTACCAATCGATCTGTCTGCGAAATACATCACGATCCAGGGGAGAGAGCAGTTCCTCCCTACGCCCCGTTTCCGGGGGCATCATGCCGGTGAGGCGTTTCGCCGATCTCCAGGGGACTACGTAGAGCACGTTGGGCGATTCCTTGTTACCGAAAATCGCCGCCCCTTCCAAATCGAGTCGCTGCTCAGCCTGGCTGTTCTGCAACGACATGAGTAGCAGCCCGGCAAGGGCCGTCGTCAGTCGTATGAGAGGTCTGTTGTGCATCTGCGCTTTCCCGTTATTTCGATGACTTGATGCGGCGTTGCAGATCGATGATCCATCTTTCGATCTCCTGATCGGGCGAATCGCTCAATGCCTGGCAACGCTGGTAGTGCTTCAGCGCCGGTTCCAGCCTGGCAAGATAGAGATCGTAAAGAATGCCCAGGTTACGGTGGGCCGTCAGATAGTCCGGCTCCAGCTTGAGGGCGCCCAGATAGGCCTGTTCGGCCTCCTGGAAGCGGCCCAGCATGCGCAATGCGATCCCCAACTGGTTGTGGGCCGGCAGGCTGCCGGGATTGATCCCCAAGGCGGTGTTGAACGACTGTTCAGCTGCGGAGGGATCCTCTTCCGTCAGTTGGATGATGCCCATATTGATATGCGCTCCCGCCAGGTCGGGATATCGATCGATCAACTGTTTTAGACGTGCCTTGGCCTGTGTGGTTTCATTCTGCCGCATCAGTTCCACGGCACTCTCGAACTCCCGCTGTAGCTGCGGATCCGGGCTGTCGTTCATCACCGGGACAGCGCTGCAGCCGGTGAAGAGCAGGACGACACAGAGACTGAGGAGGGAGGGACTAATTGAGCGCATTGGTCCACGCCTCCCGCTTCTCCTGTTTCGCATAGCGCCCCGGCAGCAGCTTGGCGAGGGCGGCAAAGCTGCGCTTCACCCATTTGTCGTAGATGCCGCTCGCGGTCCTTTCGACATTCGATTCGTGGAGGGTAATGGCCTTCTCCTCGAACGGGTAGGCCTGTTCCTCCAGCAAGATCTCATACTGCTCCAGCTCCTCGGCGTTCAGCCCCTTCGGACGTTCCGAGGCCATCAGGGCGGCGCCGAACTGTTGATACATTTCGCCGATGCGGTAGGTGGCGGCGGTGGTGACCTCCGCCACGGCGTACTCGGCGGCCTTTTTGTAAGCGGCGATGGCCTCCTGCATGCGGCGTTTCTTGAGCTTCAGGTTCTTCTCCAGCGGGGCCTTCAGTTTGACCCGGCGGAATCCCTCCAGGATCGGCTCCGCCAGGCGAATGGTTGCCTGGGCCGCCAGATAGCGGGTTCGGTCGCTACGCTGCTTGCCCGCATTCGCGTCGACCTTGATCAGCTGTTTCAACCACCAGTCCCGTTTGCCGGTTTGACCGGTCTTTTGATAGAGGTCGACCAGCCTTTGTCGTGCCTCCACGGCCTGCTCCAAGGGAGCGGGGAAGGCCTTCACATATTTTTTGTAGGCGGCGATGGCCTGTTTGTGTTTGGCGGCCTTTTCATAGAGTTCCGCTGAACGCCAGCCGGCCTCCCGCCTCAGTTCAGGCGTGGAGGCCTGGGTCGAGATGGTGGCGAGTTCCGCGGCGGCCTTCAAGGGTTGCCGGGTCTCCATATAGGCCACGGCCAGTTTGCTGTTGACCTCGGGAATCAGTTCACTTTTCGGATACCGGGCCCTATAGGATTCAAGTATCTTTATCGAACCCGCCCAATCCCCGGCTGCGATCAGGCTGGCGGCGGCATCATATTCGGCAGTGGCGAGAATGGATGCCCGGGGCGCACGGTTTGCAATGCGCAGGAACTGTTCGGCAGCGCCACGGTGATCTCCCTGGGTGCGCAGGGCGGCTCCCTGCTGGTAGATACTCGCCGCCAGCCGCTCCTGCAACTGGGCCCTGCCCTTGTCACGCTTCGGCAGCAAGGCCAGGGCCTGCCGGTAGGCGCTCTCGGCGGCGGGGAAGTCCTGCTGCTCGAAGGCTGCCTGGGCGACGATGGTCCAGGCGGTGCGTTGCAGTTTTCTATCGGCGGGTGGTTTGAGGTTGGCCACCTGCAGGGCAGCGCCCCGCGCCCGGCCGAGGTCTTGCAGCTTGAGCAGTTGATCGGCGGCCTCGGTCAACACCGAGGTCATTCGCGGGTCCTGGGGGAATATGTTGCTGAATTGCAGGGCGCTCTCCACCTCCCGCAGCTGCCAGGCCCGCTTTTCAGCCTTTGCCAGCAGTTTTTCCTGGGCGGCGTAGGCGAGTAGGGCGGCATATCCCGCCTCAGCCCGCTTATCATGGGCAGGAAGCCGGTAGGCGCTGGCTTCATAAGCGTTGACTGCCTGGGCGTAGTTTTTCAGATCGAATAACAACTCGCCCAGCAGGAAGCTGATACTGCCGGCTGTCGGGTCATCGGCAAAGGCGTCGAGATAGAGGCGATACCAGCGGGTCGCTTCACGCCCCTGTTTTGCCTGTTCGGCGGCGGCGTTCTTGGTGCGCTGTTTTTTAGCCTGTTGGGCCAGTGCATGATGGTATTCTGCAAGCTCTTTCAGATAGGTTCGTAACTGCCCGTCCAGCCATGTCTGATCGCTTGCTTGCTGCTTTTTCCAGGCCTCGCTTCCCACTGCGTAATGTTTGACAAAGGATTTCTTACTCTCCACTGCGAGGGCGGGGAAGCCGTGTTTGGTGTAGTTCTCGACCACTCGAACCGCCAGGCGGGGAGAGTGGGGATGGTCGGGGCTGAGCTCGACAAATGCCAGGTAGGCCTCTGCGGCGTCCTGGATGCGCTCTTGTTTGAGGTAGAGATCCCCCAGCCCCTGATAGATCATGTACTCGTAGCTGCGGTGGCCCTTTGCATCGAAGTAGCGGCGTATGCGTTTAGCGCCGCCGAGTTCGGAGAAGGTCAGGCTGATGACCCTCAAGGTCTCTTTCAGGAGTTCCTGATCGGCAGGGGAGAGTTTGGCGGCATTGACTTGCGGAGAATCACCAAGATTCCTGTCGAGCAGGTGGGTGAAGGAGTCGAGTCCCTGTTCAATGTTACGCTGCCTGAAACGTGACCAGCCATGCTTGAAGAGTGCGCGATCGAAATACCGGGAGCCCTCTTTCCGGGCCAGAATCGCGCCGTAGGCCTTTTCGGCCTGGCCGAATCGCTGGACGACGAAAAATCGTTCCCCGCGGCGGAACTGGGCCTCTTGCCAATGGGGGCTTTGCGGGTGGCGGGTCACCAGTTCCTGCAAGGCCTGCATCATCTTGGGCATGTCGCCCTGGAGTTCATACGCCCTGGCCAGTTGATAGAGGACCAAGTCCCTGGATGCATAGTCGGGGTCCTTCCTTAACAGCTCTTCGTAGAGTCGTACCGACTTTGCCAATTCCACCTCGGAAGGTCTCTCTGGTTCCGATGACTGCAGCAATTTCGTTTCACTCCGTTCAAGCTCCAGATCGGCCAGGCGGCGGGTGGCCTCGCTGCTGAGGCGCTGATCGGGATTGAGTTGCAGCAGGGCGCGGTAGTTTTCTATCACTTCATCGCTGTCGGCCGGGGAGAGCGCCTGTTTTTCGATTGTTATCTGCTGCTTTTGCAAGTCCGCCAGGGTAGCCTCATCAGAGCCTTTCTGGGTGGTGGAACAGCCACTCAGGAGCACTGCCAGGAGAGAGATATAGGCGTAGAAGGACTGCTTCATTCCGGCGCTCCTTCTCTCCCGCTGCTAAGATCCAGCAGATTGGCGATGCCGAATCTGGCCTGGACCAGATAGTTGTTGATCAGACCTCGGCGTTTCTCCAGCCTGTCGATGGCCATCTCCTGCAACAGCCCGGCCTCTTCCAGACGCAGCGCCTCCACCTGCTTCAGCAGTTGTGGGATATCTGCTTCCAGTTGCCGTATGTGATTGGAGAAGGCCTTGAAACGATCTTCGGCACTGTGCCGCGCCTCAGCCAACTCACGCTCTTGGTGGCGGGCCGTTTCGAGGTTCTGTTCCAATTCACGCATCTGCTTCTTCAGGGTCCAAACCCTGCCGGGGTGTTCGGTGACGGTTCTCCAGGTGAGGATACCCTCCATCAGGTGCGCAATCTCCCCCTGCACGGTAAGTTGCTCGCCTGCGCCGGATCCGTCGATCAGCCGCTCGATGCGCTTCAGGCGTTCGATCCAGCCCCGTTCTTCTTGCGTGGCGAGAATAAAGGGCGGCTCCTCTGTGGAAACGGCCCGTTGATAGCGCTTTTGCAGACGATCGCGTTCGCCCGTCAGTTGTTTGAGGCTGTCTCCCTGCAGGTAGGCTTCGACGCTGGGGAGTTTCCGTTGATAGGCCGCTAACTGGTTCGCCAGCATGGTGCGATAGGAGGCGGTTTTCTCCTGCCACTGTTGCAGGTTGCGCCGAAGGGACAACAGATCCCGGTAGTCCTGCAGGCGTTCCTGAAAGGTGTTGCCAGTGAGAAGGAAGGGCAGCAGGGAACGCAGTTCGGACGCGGCGGCGGTTGGGTCCTCTTCTCCGATAAGACGATCCGGGAAATCGCCCTGTTCGATCTCCCGGCTCATCCGCTCCAGTTGCCGGATACCGTTTTCGTAGGTCTCGATCGCGTTGCGATAGGCCTCCAGGGACTGATGGTTCGCCTCCAGCAGGGAGAAGACATAGGGGATGGCGAGTTTTGCCTCCAATACGGCCGGGTCGCTGGCATTGCGTTCGGCGAGGAGCTGCCAGGGAACCAGGGCCTGTTCACGCTCCGCGAGTTGGAGCAATGCCCAGCCAAGCCCCAGCAGCGCCTGGTTGCTGGCAGGGCTGTCAAGGCGGACACGCCGCAGGGAGAGCATGGCGGGTTCCGCCTGTTGGGTCTCCAGCAGCAGGAAACCGCGGATGAGATTGGCGCGGTCCCGGATGGCCTTGGTCTCTTGGTTATCGTTCTCGGCGGCGGCGCTGCCGATCTCCTGCAACAGCGTCAGACCCTCCGCCTGTTGATTGCTGCGCAGGTGGGCAATGGCCTGATTGAAGCGGCCGTACAAAGACCATTCACTCTCCCCGGAGATCTTGCCAAGATCCGATATAGCCTGGGTCTCGTCATTCTGAATGAGATCGATCAGTCCCGTTAAATGGTGCTTTTCGTCGCTGGCTTCCAGCGCAAGATCTTCACCAACCCGGCCGAGGGCGCTCTTCGCCGCCTGCATATCGCCGCGGCGGTGACGCGACTTGCCCAGTTGCAGCCAGGCGCGATTCTGCACTTCCCGCGTCGCCGTCTGCTTCAGCACCCGGTTAAACAGGGTTTCGGCCCTGTCTGGCATGCCGTAGGCCAGGTAGAGCCCGCCCAGTAGGAGTTCCGGTTCATCCTCATAGGCCTGCATCAGCCCCTGCTTTCTGGCTGAGAGAAGACGCACAATGGCTTGAAAGTAGTTCTGTTGATAGAGCTGAAACAGCGCTTCGCCATAGTGGAGATCACGCAGCTGTTGCGGTTCGCCAGCGCGTATCTCCGCTGTCGCGGAGATTGGGAGGGCGAGAGATAGTGTGAGGAGCAGGCCGGAGGCCAAGCCGGATCGCACCCGAATCACTCCCACTCCCGAATCTCAAAGTCGGGCTGTTGCATGGTGACGCCGTCGACGATTTTCAGCTCCAGGTATTTCGGTCCAATGCCTTTACTGAAGCTGACCGTGGCACCCCGTTTGTAATCCCTGCCCTTGGGCCCGACACCGGTGAAAAAAGCGACCAGTTCATGTTCGCCGGCTTTCAGGTTGCCCAGATAGAGGCGCTGTACGCCGCCGCGCTGCAGGGCCTTGATCTCCCGCTCGGTGTAGAGGTGGTTGGCCAGTTCCTTCTGGTCGATCTGTAACTGCACGGAGTCGAGTTTGAAATATTTTCCGATATCCATGGAGATAAAGACCGAGACCTGGGTATTCCCCGGGAACAGGAGTTCCTCCTCAAGGATGAACAGCTCCCGGTTGAGCTCGATGACAGCCTGCTTCAGATCCTCGACCTGCCGATCCAGACCCTTTCCCTTGTCTGCCGGCGGCTCGGCGGCAGACAACGAGAAAAACAAGCAGCAGAGAACAACAAGCGCATTACGGATTAAGGTCTTCAAGGTGTTGATTCCCGAGTCGGTTTGAAGCTGAGTCATGAAGAAACAAATCTATATGAATTAGTGTGTTGCGTTTGCGATCATAGTCACAGCTTGATCTCTGAAGTTGGTAATAAATGCCCAAATGCAGTGATGATAGGCGATGTGACGACGAATCGCCACGCCTGGGAGCGAGAATAGGGGATCATTGAGCTGGCGTGTGGCAACCGGGTCATATCGTTTCAGTTTCAGGCGCATGGCAATCAGTGCGGGAGCTATCCGGGGGTTCTCGCTCCCACCGTTTCAGTGGATATATCCATAATCCAACATCAACTATTATGCCATATCAAGCGGCCGATCATCATAATGGGTATTGGGTGTTGATATGGCTGCAATCAACTGAATTAAATGACTAATCAGGGGTCGTAACTGATCAGGGCCCGGCCGTGGCTCTCTGCGCCGGGTGAATGAGCGACACACCGCCTTTGGCCAGCGCCTGGTCCTGGGGTTCGATTTCTCTATTTCACCAGGTCAAAACGGCGAGTTCCGGGTTGTTAACCCGGTATCACGAACTATCGATTCAACGTAAAGATGGAGCGTCCCTTCACCCACCGGTGATTCGCGTTCATTGGTGGCCAATTAATGATTCGCGTATTCAATGAAATCGTGGTGATTTGTGTATTCCGCCCACTCGATCAGGGGAAGAGCCTGAATAATAAGTCGGTATTGATCGACCTCTAAGGGGAAATAGGTCTTGATGCGCGCCATAATAAAATGGTTGTTTATCGCCACGCTCGGGCAGGCGTTGTCTTTCACGGCTCAGGCCGAGGATTGGAACCCTGAGCCCTTCAGCGTGCGCAATTTCAATCCCTTTATCTTGCTCCATGGTTTGCCGGTGGCCACCTCCTCCGGGATCTTGGAGGAGAGCGAGTCGAGTCTGGAACTGCTTTCGAGTCTGGCCAACAATTCAATGGAGAGAATTTCCGGCAATGAGCAGGTGACCTTGGATGGCGAGACATACCGGCTCGCCCTGATCTGGAAAAGAGGCCTCGGTGATGGTTGGCAGATGGGAGTAGAGGCGCCTTTTCTCTCGCATCGGCATGGGGTAATGGATAACTTGATCGAGAATTGGCACGATCTCCTCGGATTCTCGAACTCCGAGCGAGACGACTGGCCGCGCAATCGTCTGCGTTACCTCCGCAAGATCGATGGTGAGTATGACGTCTTGATCGAAGACGATGTCAGCGGATTCGGCGATCTGCAGCTGCTCTTGTCCCGCAGGCTAAGGCAGGATAGCGCCGGTATAAGGGTGTCGATGCATGCGAGTCTCAAACTGCCCACCGGCGATTCGGACTCCCTGTTGGGCAGCGGGGCTACGGATCTCGCAGTCTGGCTCAGCGGATCGGATGCTGAGTTGCTCAAGCGTTGGCCGGTGGGTGGTTTTTTTCAGGCCGGTCTCCTGTACATGGGGCATGCGGAAGTGTTGCGCGAGCAACAGCGGAATCTGGCCCTGTTCGGCTCGCTGGGCCTCAGTTGGCGCGCCTATGACTGGCTCGATCTCAAACTCCAGCTCGATGGCCACACTTCGTTCTACCACAGCGACCTGGACCAGTTGGGAGGCGCTGCGGTGATGTTCACCTTCGGCGGTTCCATTCTGTTCGATGACGGTCCCGGCCGAATCGATATTTCACTGGGGGAGAACCTCACCACCGATCCAGTGCCCGACTTGATCGTCAATCTGGCCTACAAGACCTCTTTTCCCTGAAGCCGGCCTGCCCCCCCCCTTCAATGTAGGTAAACCACCGCCTCAGGCGATGAGACACGAAGAGGCTCTGGCGTACCGGCGTGCAGCTGGATGTCAGGTTCAGGCAGGGAGGTCGAAACTGAACCCCTGGCTGAGATCATAAGACGAAAAGAAACTCTCGCAAAGATCGCCAAGCCCGCAAAGGATCCTCAGACAATGTCTTGTTGGCGTACTTTGCGAGCTTGGCGAGAGAAATTTTGCTTCCCCGGCCAGTTGTGGAAAACCAGGATTCAAGGCGTAGGGTGCGGCCCTGCCGCACCATCGTATCCGTTCACCGCGAGTGGGTCAGGACACTGAAAATGTGCTGCTGTGTAGATACCCATTCAAAATTATGTAAATTGGGGTGGGTGCTGAGATGGACACCCCGCCATCCGGCATCGTATGTGCCAAGCTTGAAGTGAAGTGTGTTCAACCAACAAGCAACGGGGTGTC
>JAHXHS010000022.1 GCA_025656455.1 Candidatus Thiodiazotropha sp. (ex Epidulcina cf. delphinae)
GTTTTTTCTCCAGGCTGTCATCCGTTGGGTAAGAGGTAAAGAACTATGATGAGCTAATCCTTGACTTATCTGGGGTGTCCATATATGTCCGTTTAAATCTGTTTAAATCTTCGCGTTTAAATCTTCAATGCTCACAGAAATCTTTATCACAATATATCCTCATTTGATTGGTGTTTTAGACACATAACGCCTATATATGGGGCGCGTAGCGAAGCGGAGTGTCCCAGCCTGCGTTTTTTGCAGGCGACATAATTTACTTGTTATTTTTGACTTCACACCAACATCCTTTTTTTAAGGTGCATACTTGAATGCTATTTATCTCTTTACAAGGGTCAGGATCAACATATTTATTTTCTTTCTCCGTTTTACTAAGTATTTCTTTAACTATTTCAATATCTTCTTCAAGTCCTTCTACCATATATTGTGATTCATACTTATGCTTGTTTTCAATATCACCAAAAATAGATTTATCTACTTCTTTTCCAATATTTGCACCTATCAAACTACAGCCAGGTAGGAATGCAAGCAAAAATAAATGAGTAATGTGTGGTTTCATCTTTTAAGAAAAAATAACAGCTGGGCTCAGTGGTGCGAGCGTCCACTGCAGCCCTTGGTTATGTGCGGCTATTCCAAGATGTGGGGTCTTTTCGGGCATGAAATACAGCCGTGACAATTACATTATTGTTTTGAACGAAATAGAATACACGGTAAGGAAAGCGTCTGATTGGAATACGTCTTAGTTCTTTGTGTATTTTACGATAAATAAGCGGGTTCCTTTGTAGTTTGTCTAAGGCCTCTTCTATGCATAAGAGGAAATCATGGCCAAGACCTTCCCTTTTTTCTTCGTAATAATCGAATTGTTCATCAATATCAAACTCAGCTTCTTTCCGAATTGTGAGCGTGTAACTCATTTTTTAGATAGTATCCGAGCTTTGACGCTTGACCAGGAGGATCCTACATCTTGGTCTATTTCGAAAGCCGCGAGCCGTCGATCTAACTCCTCTTTCTGGATATCGGTGAGTTCAATTTTCGAGTCTTCTGCAACTATGCTGTCCCATAAGGCTTCAGCGAGCATAATTCGTTCAGAAACTGTAAGCGATTGTATTTCCACAATATTTACCTCGTACTGGATAGATAATTGACAATTTTAGCACAAGTATAGGAGGGTACGGCTGGCTGGTTGATGACCACATAACAACTTAGCTGGACATCCACTCAAAATAGGATTTTGTAATGAGCGTTAAGAGTGGGTGTCTCGTTTATTCACTGCGGTGCTCATAGTTACGTCCCGAGAACTGATCTTCGCCACACAAGAAGGCGCGGCGGACGCAGCGGGATACGCAATGGTAGTAGGGGGTTTCTTCCAGGCAGATCTGACTTTTGCGGGGTGTTGTCATGGCCCTCTCCTTAGGGTTTTGGTCTATCCGTATGCAAGCTACTCTAACGCATGCTAAAGTTGATTTCAATTGATAATCGATGGGTGTCCCAGTTTTTTCCCTAATCTAACGTCTTTCAAAATGACCTATGAATGGTGCAGATTGTCCCTTGCTGGATAAATCAATATCATTATTATGAAGATCCACTTCTGCAATAATTTGATCAACTTCAGCAACTTCATTTTCTCCAGAGCTTTCGTTCAAAAGCTCACAACCTACGGTTTTTTCAATTCTAATCGTCTGTTCACGCGCCGAATCAGTAATTGGTATTTCATCTAGATCAATGATATTTGTATTCACCCAACTACCATTAACTGGATCCTGTCCAAAAATTGAAGAATTTAAAGTAAAGTACCCTGGTCCAAGTGCAGAATCGGCTAATACAAGGGCTTCCCTCGCTGTAAATTCGATCTTAACAATCATTATAATATAACAAAGATTGGTTTTTATATCTTTTTCCACTCCTAGACTTACACTTATTACTTTAGCCATATCAATATTACCTCTTCTTTGGTTTATAAAAATTAATAGAGAGAGTCCTTGATCAGATCATTCAGCCATTAAATCAAGGTCTTCGCCCTACTGTTCACACAACATGTTAAGAGATTAGTAATCTCGTCACGCCAATATATTCCTATGCAATTTCACATTAATTAATAAATGATATTTAATCTGGACACCCACTCAAATTTCGAGCGATTTTAGGTGGGTGTCCGGCTAAGCTTGCCAATTGATAATCGATGGGTGTCCCAGTTTTTGTTTGTCTGATAAACAGGTTGAACAACTGAAGGAGGAAGTGCTGACGCTAGGGCATCCGCTTGGCAACAAGGTATTTGAATATTCCGATGACCGATACGATCCACATTTATACCATTTGCTATTTAATTGGCATCCTGACCATTTTCATGAAGACAAAGGTATAAGGCCGTCAATTATCTTAGGGCGCAGAGGCGCTGGTAAAAGTAGTTATTTGAATAACCTCTCCCACAAAAAAGACGTTGTTGCTGTACCGGTTAAGAGTTGGGATGCTGTAGATTTAATTGAAAAACAAGTAAAGCTAATACTGAATAATCAGAATAGTTTAGACGCAGAAAAGGTTGCCCATATCTGGCATCTTGTGTTCTTAACTCTTGCTACCAAGGCCTTGGTGCGCCTCGCTCCTTCTAGTGAAGAAATAAAGGCAATCGTTCAAAATATCCCTATAAAAAACTTCGCTGCAAAGGCCTTTATTGTGATAGCAAAAGAAATGCTAGAAGTACTGAAGAACAAGTACCTTCAGAATAACGATACAAGCTTTGATCTCTCTACAATTTCGGACTCTATTGGGCTTTGGTGTAACTCTCTTTCCGAGTGGGAGTTGATACTATCAGGTGCTGCGAAGAATGTTGGAAAGGTCATCATAATTATGATCGACAATCCTGAACTCTTAGAACCGAATGCCGATTTCGATTGGGAGCGCTCATATAGTGAAGCGAGTAAACCAAGATGGCATACATATGCGGGACTCTTAACGCTTTTGGCTCACTTTAATGAAGGAAAAGTAGGCATCCAAGCGCGATATTGCGTGGCTGCAGAACAATATTTTTTCCTGCAAGAACGGTCGTCAGCGATACTCAAGGATTTTTCTAATATTCAAGTGCTTCATTGGTCTAGTGGTGAAATATTATCAGCGCTTGCTCATAGATATATGGTATATCTTCAGTTGCATCCGCAAAATCGTAACGACAAAAAGTATAAGAATCTCAAAATGGTCCCCATATATAGTAGAAATGGGGCTTTTGAGTTCTTTCGAATGGTATTTGAAGAATATGTAACCAATAAGCGCGAACACACAGAGAAGACGATAACGTATCTACTGCGACATACGCAGCTTCTTCCTCGACAGGTTATTTTGTATACAAATAAGGCGATACAAATAGCATTGCAAAATGACCCAATGTATGATCTAACGCATCTTGATTCCAAGTTACTTAGATATGCAATCGAAACCAATGAGGATTTGTGCGCGCGAGAAATTATCGATTCTTATCGACCAGTATTTCCCGAAGGAAGAGAGTTAATGGATACCATAGATGATATTCCCCTGATTTCGTTGTTAGAAGATCTGAAGAGAGATTGGTCAAAATTAGGGGCTAAAAAAGTTCTAAATAAATATTTAGCATTTCCGGGTGTTACTGTGGAAGCGGACAGATTTATTAGATTTCTGGTCGAGGTTGGTGTAATTGGAAGGGTTCAATCCTCTGGCGACCTTAAAAACGGTGATTATGTTAATGCGGAGTATGAATATACGTTACCTCAGAGATTGCATGTTCACTCTAATGATTACATCGCCATTCATCCAATATTTTCTAATCACGCTAGCCCACAAAGATACTCGGACTTGGATCCGTACAAAGGTGTATATCCGAAAGGCACAGATCTGGACGCTGCTATCGACAAACTAGCTATCAAGAATAAATATATCTGGGGCTAAATCAATTTCAAATATAAGGACTCATCGTTTATCGTTTAGGTCAGGGCTAAGGGGTCAAGTCTGAGTAAACGAGGACACCCATCGATTGTTCTCTAAAGTTGATTTCAATTGATAATCGATGGGTGTCCCAGTTTTTATTGTCATTTTTATATCTGAGTCCATTCGAATATCTGGGTTAAGAAGCCCAAATAACTTTGTTATCTTTATTCTAGTGAATTTCATGCCAACTCCTAGCTGAATTTATTCATATAACCGTTAAGCATTTATCCGGCTCCTATCATTCAACCATTCCACCCAAAGGATCTCCAGTGAGCAAATAGACACGCTTGGTCGCCAGCTATTCTGGACATCCACTCAAATTTCGAGCGATTTTGGGTGAGTGTCCGGCTAAGCTTCGCCAAAGATCAACCCCCCGTCCTTGAGCGACTACAGATCGATCCCAAGCATTGGCTCTACATGACGCAGCATTTCGAGAGCAAGTTCAAGGGGCTGGTGGGTGCGGCCTATACGCTCAAGGCAGCCTGTCAGACATTGGGCTATCGGCGAACGCCCAATCTTGCCGCTTGTCGGCGATTGCTCACATACGTCAATAACGTATTAAAAGAACCAGAGCGTGTTGATCAGCGCAGGCTGAGCGATGCGCGTGTCCGCAATGACTGATTCCTCGAAAAAAAACCGCATCTCCGCGCATATTTTCTTCAAGCCTACTCAAAATCACGCTTCTTGTGCTCGGCTAGGAGAGCTACATGGGGGATGGTCTTCGTTTGTCAATTTGGGTGGATGTCTCAGTTATCCCAAAATCATGTGGAGTACGCTCAATTATCTTAGGTGCTTCTATGTCTATATTTTCAAGTATATAACGTTCATGAAAGTGTCGATCTATATCTTCTGCTGAGAGGTAATCAATATCTCCTGTTGGAGGTTCGTAGTCAACTGAATGCCCCCCGTAGTTTATTTTAACGGTACAACGTTCGTTACCTTTCCATACAACCTTATCACCCATAATCAACATACAATAATTATCTGGAATCTCTGGCACATCAGCGCCACCCTCAGGGCAATGCTTCTCTGTAGTTACTACTTGTTCACCCTCGATTTTATACCAATCTATTGTTGTAGCTGTCACTGTTTTAAAATCGCCTGGTGGCAGGTTGTGAGCGAACATCATCACTATCTTAAACCTATAATCTTGCCTTGTGATTATAACGTCCATATGGCAAGGAAGCTCAAGGCCATGTAATCGCATGAGCTCTAGCGGCGTTGCTTCTTCTATAATATCATGTTCAAATGCCTCCATTCTGAGATATGGACCGTAAAAAGCTCGTAACGCTTTATTAAACTCACGTATTTCATTTTCAATTATTTCAGCTCGATCAGTCATCTTATTCTCCTTTGTAATTTTCGGCGTATAACGTACGAAATGTGCCGCGATAAAACCCGGAACGAAGTAGCGGGTTTTATCGTTGGCACGATTGACTTGTTATCCGCTTTTGTTTTATTAAGTAATTTGCTGCGATTTTACCGAACGGTGTTAACACATAACATGGTCTCCCATCATCAGAATCACCTATATATCTAATTAACTGTTTATCAAGCAATCTAGTAATTATCACTATATCGAATAATGCTTGATTACCTTTAAGGTTAAAATTTAGTACTGAATTCTCAGGAATTTCAGCCATATGCTTAACTTGAATGATCTCTTTTTCTGTCATGCTGGAAGCCACAATATTTATTCGAGCATCTTGCAAGCTATTCCTTTCGTTGATTCGATCATTTAACAGATCAGTTAATTCTTTTTTGGCTTTTTCATTATCAGTGAAATCAATATGTTGATGCGGGATAGCGCTAACGTCAAAAAGGAATTTATCTTTGTCGTCGCGTATTAAAAGCACTTCAGATGGAAGGCGGCTAGATAAAGCCAGACCTACTTCATACATAACATTTCCGTTCCGATAGGTATCTCCGCTTACTGAATCCTTACCTATACTTGACACATCAGCTAAAAATAGATTTGAATGTGCAATACCATCCATTATTTCGGTATGAATTGAATCGCCAGATTTGGATGTGTCAACACGACGAGCACAAAAATTATTTCCATTTACAATAATTGAATTGATAGCTGGTTCAATTATATCTGTGAACCTGCTTTTATATTTATCATCGAAGCTCATGGCTACAAAAACATCTGGTTTCAATTCCATACGCCAAAATGTTTTTAAATATAACTGTGGAAACATATGCATACCTTATTTGAGCGGATAAATACCCGGTCGAGTAGCCAAAAGGAACCACCCCCTAAGGCTCTCACAGACACGGACGTGAAGTCTCCATTCATCCGGCTCCTATCATTCAACCATTCCACCCAAAGGATCTCCAGTGAGCAAATAGACACGCTTGGTCGCCAGCTATTCTGGACATCCACTCAAATTTCGAGCGATTTTGGGTGGGTGTCCGGCTAAGCTTCCTATAATCGTTGGGTGTCCCAGTTTTTTTGTAGTAGGGGGTTTCTTCCAGGCAGATCTGGCTTTTGCGGGGTGTGGTCATCGGCTCTCTCCTTGGCGCTTGGTCTATCCGTATGCAAGCTACTCTAACGCATGCTAAAGTTGATTTCAATTGATAATCGATGGGTGTCCCAGTTTTTTATTTCCCAGTTTTTTAGCCCTGCCATCTAGGCTAAGGTAAGTGTGGTACAAAAGATATTGGTTTGGGAATTGTAATTTGTTTCATGCATTCTAGTGCATACTTATCTGTCATGCCTGAAATATAATCAGCGACAATCAAGTTTGGAGCGGTGCCTGCGTTGATATAAGCATCTTTCATTTTTTCCATGTATTTACCAAACCGAATTTCAAGAATAGAAGAACCCTTTAAATAACGGTCTATTTCTGTTCCATTTTTATTATATAACTCAAGGATATATTCAAATAGCATCTTTATAATTTTCGTGCAATAAACCATGTACTCTTTTAGGACTGCGGACTTGTAAATTACATCATAGTTGAAATTTCTCATGGCAGTAATCAATTCATATGCTTTATCTGATAGTGCAATTTTTCCTTTTATACTTGATGTATTCACTACATCAACGACAAGTTCATTTATCAA
This sequence comes from Candidatus Thiodiazotropha sp. (ex Epidulcina cf. delphinae), assembly GCA_025656455.1. Lineage (GTDB taxonomy): Bacteria > Pseudomonadota > Gammaproteobacteria > Chromatiales > Chromatiaceae > Thiodiazotropha. The sequence continues at coordinate 7,021 of JAHXHS010000022.1, forward strand.
ATGTGAATTTATTATATCGGCTTTTTCCTTTAATAGTTTAGGTAAATCTTTAATACCGATGATACTTGCTGTTAGTGCATCTTCAATATCACGGCCTAAATATGCGATTTTATCTGACATTCTGACGATGCATGCTTCGTAAGAAATGGGATACTGCGACCTGTTCTTAATTGAGCGGAGATCTATGGCATCGTCTCTTGGTTCTATTTGCTGCTCAAATTCTTCTCCATTATGACATACGATTCCGTCTCTAACTGCGTATGTTAAATTGAGTCCGTTGCCATCGTTTGCTAAATAATCGACAACTCTCAATCCATTTACCTCATGAATAAACTCATCTGGATTGCCAAGTAGTTCATTTAAGGTGCTTTCACCTGCATGTCCAAATGGTGCATGGCCAATATCATGGCCTAGTCCAATTACAGTTGCCAATTCTTCATTAAGATTGCCGCCATTTCTATTAATTCCTTTGCAAATTGTTGCTGCAATTGTTGCAACATGCATTACATGTTCTATGCGCGTACACACATGGTCATTATCAGGGTCAAAAAATACTTGCGTTTTGTGTTTTAGTCTTCGAAATGCCATGCTATGAACAATAGCGGTTTGGTCGCGTAAATATGCCCCACGCAAATCTTCTTCTCTTTCGGTTATTCTTCCTCTAAGAATATCTTTCGAAATATTAGTTTCCATTTATTAATCTCCTTTGTATACATGTATTCTAACCGTTAAGCATTTATCCGCCGTGCGCAGCATGGCGGATAAATGCCCGGTCGAGTAGCCAAAAGGAACCACCCCCTAAGGCTCTCACAGACACGGACGGGAAGTCTCCATTCATCCGGCTCCTATCATTCAACCATTCCACCCAAAGGATCTCCAGTGAGCAAATAGACACGCTTGGTCGCCAGCTATTCTGGACATCCACTCAAATTTCGAGCGATTTTGGGTGGGTGTCCGGCTAAGCTCTCCGGCTAAGCTCGGCTAAGCTTCTTCATAGCCCAGAAATCTTTTTTGTTTTCTTTTTAATTTCATCTACGTGTACTTTAGCTACTGTCACAACAAAGCCAATTGCTTGCAAGCGTATTAAGACATGTTTGAGACTAATTCTTGAGAAAAATGGTATTGATAGCTCATCTTCATCTGACTCGCTAATAATGGCAAACACAACATGATACTCATTTGTTTTTGGTCTGTTGATTACATCTTTCAGCTTATAGTTATCCGGCAATTTAGAGTTCAGTAGCTGCCTAAACTCAGGCTCCATTTGGAACAGCTCTCCTGAAACGAGCCCTTGATTGAATAGATGGCTTAGTACACTAGACCCACCATACCTCTTAACATGAATAAATTCATTGCCATTTCGATATAGATCGCATGGCTCTACTGGTGATGCTGCACCAGTTACGCGTATATTTTTCTTATCTAGTAAAACAAATGAGCCAGGGTCTTCTGCTTCCACTCTTTCATTGTAATCCCCTTCAGTCTCATCATTGTAAATTGGGAGTGTTTTATTGTATTTATCAATTCCAGAAAAGAACAAATTAACTTGATCAGCAAATGTTTTACTGACTTTATACCATTTACCATTATTAAGAATATATACATCAGACTTATATACTGCCTCTGCATAAATAAAACGGTACGCAGGTCTCTCATAAACAACATAGTCATCTGAATCTACACAGTAAATTTTACGTTTATACAACTTATCAATATCAACCTTTTTCTCTTTTAGTGACTCTATAAAATCTGGTATACGAATATCATAGTATCTGGGTGCATACTTCCTCGTAGAATACTTAAAGCCTACAACACGATCCCAGTCGATTATATCTGGAACAGATATCCATATATTCTGATACGCCCCACTATTGATCCTTTCGAGGATTATTGAATCTAGGGCAGCATGAAGTTGCTTATCTCTTACTTCGCCAATGTGATCCACCCATGCAAATGGCCCTTTTTTATATCTTTCATCTTTATATGCTGTGTATATGCTTTTTAATAATTTTGGTAATTTCTGTAAATCCACTTCCACATTAAGCTTTAGCGCATCCATTCCCGACACACGTTTACCAAACCTTTCATCTTGTGGCTTTCCTGTTATTGCACGAAGTAAATCTTGTTCTATATTCAAGCCAAAATACTGGAGTTCTGTAGCTATGCCGGTTTGCTCTCGCGATTGTGTTGGGTGCTGCTCAAATGATGATTTATCAATACTTCGTATGCTCTCTTCGTCTATAAGATTTAGGGATGTTCTTAGGCCAAAATTCATTTCTATCATTGCTGAATCAATGAGATGAAAGCCTTGACCAAACGACAGCATAAATACACCATCGTCTACTTTGGCATATAGCAATGCCCCTGTTGACGAGTTAAAGCCAAATTCATCTGGGTCAATAGAAGGAGTAAAAAAATTAGTCCAGCGTGGTAAATTTGAAAATGTCTTTTTTATATAGACTCTACACGCATCGAATCCCTCAACTGAAATTTTAAAGCATTTAAGCTTCTCAATATCTTTTATGACATCCTCTGGCATTACAGCGCCGGATTTAGCCAAGTAAATGTTCAGATCCGTTTTCTTTGGCTTGTCTACCATCTTCTGCTTCCTGCCCTTATAAATCTAACCGTTAAGCATTTATCCACCGTGCGCAGCATGGCGGATAAATGCCCGGTCGAGTAGCCAAAAGGAACCACCCCCTAAGGCTCTCACAGACACGGACGTGAATGTCTCCATTCATCCGGCTCCTATCATTCAACCATTCCACCCAAAGGATCTCCAGTGAGCAAATAGACACGTTTGGTCTCCAGCTATTCTGGGCATCCAAAGCGTTGCTCTTTTCCGATGACCCTTCACGATTTAATCCAGACACCCACTCAAATTTCGAGCGATTTTGGGTGGGTGTCCGGCTAAGCTCTCTCCCTGTTTATTTCGAACAAAAAATGCGTCCTCGTTTACGGCATTGTTAGCCTTTGATTTGTTTGAGCGCCAATAGAGTAACTCTCTCCACCTCTGACAACTTCGTTCCTGCTTTATCAAGAAACTCCCTATCAAACCTCGATGGATCAGCCCAATATTGGCCTTTAATGCGACACCTCTTAGCGAGACCATCTAGCGCTAGATCTTCGAGCGCGAATGATAAATCAGTCCATCGGAAAGACAGCTGCCTTTCTGTATCGATTGATTTTTCACCACCTTCATTTAGATGGCGCACGTAAATTTCTGTTTCCCTGACAGCTCTAATCACGCTACGCAGTGCGTCTCTTGATTGCTCCTTGCGCGCCTGCCCAGCGCGAAGCAAATTGCTTACCCACTTCTTGACGTGAGTAAGAAGGTTAATCCAGTCACCAGCGGTTAATTCGATACCGTTCATTTTTGTAGGCTAACGCCAGAATTCACCGTTTACCTGGACACCCATTCAAATTTCGATTGATTTTGGGCGGGTATCCGTTTAAATCTTTAAATTGGTCTAAATCGTTTAAATTCGATTTGGTAATTAGTAGATAATGCGCTACACATCCTTTTCAATTTTTACCATCATTTCTGGATGTGCTTTAGCTTCTTCATTTTCTGCATGTAATTCACTTGCATAGTCATCATCATCAAGATACACCTGTGGCATACGACAGTTATTAGCAAAAAGTACGCATTTTGTTGGCTTATCGGGATTTCGATTTAGAAATGTTGAGACAAATTGTTTTTTTATGTTGAAGTCATCAACTATTTTATTAATGATATTTTCATGGATCACAACTTCTGCGCCACTAATGTCATCAAATTTGATTTTAATCAGATGCTGTTTTTTTAGTTCTCTTAACTCTTGCGCGTGCTTTTGATCCACAGGTTTCACCTCTGTAATATCCAAATTAGCTTGCTTAGTACTAAAACTGTACAGCCTCACTACTAGCTCATTGATTTTATTAAATAATTTATCTGGCAGGCATGGTTTTTCAGCAAAATCATCCATTCCTGCTTCATAGCAGGCTTTTTTATAAGCATAATCGGCAGTAAGTGCAAGGATGGGAAAGTATGTTGCGGTCCTTCGAATAATTTTTGTTGCCTCAATGCCATTCATTTTTGGCATCTCAACGTCCATCAGACAGAGATCATACTTACCATTGTTCTTCTTGGTGTATTCGACGGCTTCCATGCCATTTGAGACTAAATCATACGAATAGCCCCAATTTTCCATTAACTCCCTCTGGAGCATCTGAATCATTTGGCTATCTTCTGCGATTAGAATATTCACTCCTTGTTCTCCTTTTCCTTTTACGCATAACGGTGAAGCTGTGGGGCACAAGCCGCAACGCGGCGCAGTGTCCCACATGAGCGCATTGTCAGCAGATTATTTCTGCATTTTTTCAATAAATTTCTTCCAAGTAATTTTTCTTCCATTCGCTAATGTACGTTGGCTCCCATAAAATTTGTATATCTTCTTCCTTGTCAACAATTCTACAAACAAGATCTTCTTCTGTCTTGCTATCTGAAGCTATTTTGTCCGATTATGGGTGTTCGCCAATTATGCGCGGATTTTGACCGCCATTTACACCTGCCACCCTGTTTTAACACGGTGCGGCTAGGCCGCACCCTACGCCTTGAATCCCTGTTTTCCACAACCGGCCGGGGATGCAAAATCTCTCTCGCCAAGCTCGCAAAGTACGCCAGGAAGACATTCTCTGAGAATTCTTTGCGGGCTTTGCGATCTTGGCGAAAATTTCTTTTCCTCTAAAGTGGCGCATGAATGCACCGTTTACGGAGCGCAGGATGAAATCCAGTAAATTCAATGTCTTACTGGATTTCGGCCTTCGCCGGAATGACGGACGCTGTGGTTTAGATAGTGCCCGTCCGGAAAGAAAAACTCTCGCAAAGACGCCAAGATCGCAAAGTTATAACTTATTGTTTTTATTTTTCCTTGGCGATCTTTGCGTTTTTGCGAGAGAAATTGTCTTGTTTCTGGGCGGACACTAGATAGCTAAAAAATGTCATGGATTAACCTGTGCAAAGCACGTCCTAAAACAACGCTACCGATAACAAAAAATAGAAAAAAATCACAAAAGTGTCGACATATTGGATTTTATTGTCTATAAATTAGCAAATATATGTCATATTACATAAAAATTGTCGACACTTGCAGGCTCTAGCGTCACAAATCCACCATAAGGAGCACACTCATGCCACGTTATGCGGAGCTCTACCGACACGCCTTGGATGACCCTGAAGCGTTTTGGGGCGATGTTGCCCAGGGACTGGAGTGGCACAAACCCTGGGACAAGGTCCTGGATGAGAGCGTTGAACCCTCGCCGCGCTGGTTTAGCGGCGGCCGGCTGAATACCTGTTTCAATGCCCTGGATCGCCATGTGGAGGCTGGACAGGGCGAGCGTTTGGCGCTGATCTACGACAGTCCGGTGACGGCGCAGAAGCGCAGCTACAGCTACCGGGCGTTGCGCGATACGGTCGCCAAACTGGCCGGTGTGATCGCGGCTAACGGCGTCGGCAAGGGGGACCGGGTGATTGTCTACATGCCGATGATCCCGGAAGCGGCCATGGCGATGCTGGCCTGCGCCCGCATCGGCGCTATCCACTCGGTGGTGTTCGGCGGCTTTGCGGCCAAGGAGCTGGCGACCCGTATCGACGACTGTCAACCGAAAATGGTGCTCTCCGCCTCCTGCGGCATCGAACCGAACCGCCTGGTCGCCTATAAGCCTCTGCTGGATGAGGCGATCGAACTCTCGCAACACAAACCGGCGACATGCGTCATTAAGCAACGGCCGCAACTGGCCGCCGATCTGCAGACCGGGCGGGACCTGGACTGGGATGAGGCATTGGCCCAGGCGGAACCTGCCGAATGCGTACCGGTGGAGGCCACTGATCCCCTCTATATCCTCTATACCTCCGGCACCACCGGTCAGCCGAAGGGGGTGGTGCGTGACAACGGCGGGCACGCCGCGGCCCTGCTCTGGTCGATGAAAAATATCTACAACGTTGAGGCCGGCGATGTCTATTGGGCTGCCTCCGACGTGGGCTGGGTGGTGGGCCACAGCTACATCGTCTATGGACCGCTGCTGGCCGGATGCACGACGCTGATTTATGAAGGCAAGCCGGTGGGCACGCCTGATCCCGGGGCCTTTTGGCGGGTGATCAGCGAGTATGGGGTGAAGGCCCTGTTCACTGCGCCGACCGCCTTCCGCGCCATCAAGAAAGAGGATCCCCAGGGCGCTTACCTGTCGAAATATGACATCGGCTGCATGGAGACCCTCTACCTGGCGGGCGAGCGTTGCGATCCGGACACCCTGCACTGGGCGGAAACCATGTTGCAAAAACCGGTCATTGACCACTGGTGGCAGACCGAAACCGGCTGGGCCATCGCGGCCAATCCGATGGGTATCGAGCGGCTGCCGGTGAAGGCGGGATCGCCGACGGTGGCGATGGTGGGCTATGACGTGCGTGTCCTTGACGACCAGGGCAATGAAAAGCCGGCCGGTGAAATGGGCGATATCGTCATCAAGCAACCCTTGCCCCCTTCCTGCCTGCCGACCCTGTGGAATAACGAACAGCGTTTTGTCGACGCCTATCTGCGCGCCCATCCCGGTTACTATCTGACCGGTGACGCGGGCTACAAGGATGAGGATGACTACCTGTGGATCATGAGCCGCACCGACGATGTGATCAATGTCGCCGGGCACCGCCTCTCCACCGGCCAAATGGAGGAGGTGCTGGCCGGCCATGTTGACGTGGCCGAGTGCGCGGTGATCGGTGTCGCGGATGCCTTGAAGGGACAGCTCCCCCTCGGTCTGGTGGTCCTCAAATCGGGGGTCGACCGGCCCGCCGATGAACTTGCCGCGGAGTTGGTGAAACGGATGCGGGAGCAGATCGGCCCGGTGGCCGCTTTCAAGCACATAGCGGTCGTCAAGCGTCTGCCGAAGACCCGCTCCGGCAAGATCCTGCGCGGCACCATGGTGAAGATCGCTGACGGGGATGCATGGAAGATGCCGGCCACCATCGACGACCCGGCGATTCTGGATGAGATCTCTTCTTCGCTGCGACAGATGGGCTATGGCAAATAAAAGCATGCAAAATCACTCTGCATCGAAAGCTACTGATCCGGTCAGCATCACTCTGACGGACCGCCTGTTCGATACCCTGCAAAGGGCCATCGTCGAGGGTGAAATTCCCTCGGGCAGCAAGATCAGCGAACCTGAGCTGGCGCGCCGGCATGGGGTCAGCCGCGGCTCTCTGCGAGAGGCCATCGGCCGGCTCGAAGCCAGGAAACTGGTGGAGCGCAAGCCAAACCTCGGCGCCAGGGTGGTGACCCTCTCTTATGAACAGCTTATCGAGATCTTTCAGGTGCGCGAGGCCCTGGAAGGCATGGCGGCGCGGCTGGCCGCCCAAAACATGAGCGACCAGGAGATCGAAGCGCTACAGGCGTTGCTGAAAGAACACGGACAACAGATCGAGGAGCAGCATGGCCTGGCCTATTTCCAAAAGCAGGGCGACCTGGATTTTCACTACCGCATCGTTCAGGGCAGTAAAAACCACCAGTTGATCGGTCTGCTCTGTGACGATCTCTACCACTTGCTGCGCATGTATCGCTACCAGTTCGGCATGCGCAGCAAACGCTCCCGCCAGGCCTATGACGAGCACCACTATCTATTGAACGCCATCGTCGCCCGCGATGGGGAGATGGCTGAGCTGTTGATGCGCCAGCATATTCGCGCCTCGCGGCGGAACGTTGAGACATTAATTTTGAATTTTGAATGATGAATTTTGAATTGATGTGCTCGCGTTGCTCGCAGCTCTTTATATTTCAAACAAGGCATGCGCGAAGCGCATACCGAAATTCAAAATTCATCATTCAAAATTCATAATTATTGAGGAAAGCAGATGACGACCAATCCCACCCCCGGCGCCCGCTTCCGCGCCGCCATCGAGAGAGAGAAGCCCTTGCAGTGCGTGGGCGCGATCAATGCCTATCATGCCCGGCTGGCTGAGGCATCGGGGTTTCGCTCGCTCTACATCTCTGGCGGGGGTGTGGCGGCCGGTTCCTGTGGCATACCTGATCTGGGCATCACCACCATGGAGGATGTGCTGACTGACTTGCGGCGCATTACCGAGGTAACGGCATTGCCGGTGTTGGTGGATATCGATACCGGTTGGGGCGGCGCCTTCAATATCGCCCGCGCCACCCGCAATATGAATAAATTCGGCGCGGCCGCGGTGCATATCGAGGATCAGGTGCAGCAAAAACGCTGCGGCCATCGACCCAATAAGGCTATCGTCGGCCAAGGCGAAATGGTCGATCGGGTGAAGGCGGCGGTGGACGCGAAGCTGGACCATGACTTTGTGGTAATGGCGCGCACCGATGCCTTGGCGGTGGAGGGCATGCAGTCGGCTATCGACCGGGCCTGCGCCTGCGTCGAGGCGGGGGCGGATATGATCTTTCCCGAGGCGATGACCGAACTCGATCAATACCGTGAATTCGTGGCGGCGGTAAAAGTGCCGGTGCTGGCCAATATCACTGAGTTCGGCGCCACGCCGCTGTTTAGCGCCGAGGAACTGGCGGCCGCCGGGGTCAGCATCGCCCTCTATCCCTTGAGTGCGTTCCGCGCCGCCAATGCCGCGGCACTCAAGGTCTACCGGACCCTGCGCTCCGAAGGCACCCAACAGGGAGTGGTCGGGATCATGCAGAGTCGCGCCGACCTCTACCACTACCTCGGTTATCACGACTTTGAAACCAAACTGGATCAACTTTTCGCATCAGAGGAGGTCTCCCCATGAGCGAGCCCAATCAAGTCCTGCCCAAGGCGAAAAAATCGGTCGCCCTCTCCGGCACCGCTGCCGGCAACACCGCGATCTGCACGGTCGGGCGCACTGGTAATGACCTGCACTATCGCGGCTATGACATCCTCGATTTCGCGGAGATAGCGGAATTCGAAGAGATCGCCTATCTGCTGATCCACGGCAACCTGCCGACAGCGGCGGAGCTCAAGGCCTACAAGACTAAACTGAAATCGATGCGCGGCCTGCCTTTGGCGGTCAAACAGGCGCTGGAGGCGATACCCGCCTCTGCCCATCCGATGGATGTGATGCGCACCGCTTGCTCGGTGATGGGTAGTTGCATCCCTGAGAAGGAGACACACCCGGCGGCTGAGGCAAGGGAACTCATCGATCGAATGATGGCCAGCTTCGGCTCCGCGCTGCTCTACTGGCATCACTATGCGATGAATGGCAAACGCATCGAAGTGGAGACCGACGACGACTCCATCGGCGGCCATTTTCTGCATCTATTGCATGGCGAGAAGCCCAAGGCGTCCTGGGTGCGCGCCATGCACACCTCCCTGGTGCTGTATGCCGAACACGAGTTCAATGCCTCCACCTTCACCGCCCGGGTGGTGGCCGGCACCAACTCGGATATCTACTCGGCCATCACCGCGGCCATCGGCGCCCTGCGCGGTCCCAAGCATGGCGGCGCCAATGAGGAGGCGTTCCGTATCCAGAGCCGCTACCGCACCGCGGACGAAGCGGATGCGGACATCCGCGAGCGGGTCGGTCGCAAGGAGATCGTGATCGGTTTCGGCCATCCGGTCTATACCGTGGGCGACCCGCGCAACGAAGTGATCAAGCGCGTCGCCAAGGGGCTCTCGGACGAAGCAGGCAACACCCGCCTGTACGAGGTGGCCGATCGCCTGGAGTCGGTGATGTGGGAGATCAAGAAGATGTTCCCCAACCTCGACTGGTTCTCCGCCGTCTCTTACAACCAGATGGGTGTGCCCACGGCTATGTTCACGCCGCTGTTCGTCATCTCCCGGGTCTCCGGCTGGGGCGCCCATGTCATCGAGCAACGGGAAGACGGCAAGATCATTCGTCCGTCGGCCAACTACATCGGGCCGGAAAACCGCGCCTGGGCGCCGATCGATCAGCGAAGCTGATTTGTTTAATTATGAATTTTGAATGGTGAATTTTGAATTAAGGTGTGCGCTTTGCGCACGCCTGATTTGAAATGGATAATCAGATTGCTTAAGCCTTATGGAGCATCTCTTCCCCTTCAGGGAAAAGGACAGGATGAGAGGATAAAAATCGGCATGCTATTTATTTATCCCCCTCACCCTCTCCCTGAAGATAGAGGCTACAAGAAATCTATCAATTCCGCTGTTGGGTAAAAAAACCCGCGAGCACAGCGAGCACATCAATTCAAAATTCATCATTCAAAATTCAAAATTAACCAAGGGTTACAACCATGAGCAAAGCCGCTGTCCTGGATGCCTCGCGTCCTGACTACGACCCGGTGATCCAGGCGATCACTGACTATGTGCTGAATTACGATGTCAGCCAGAGCCGGGAGGCGATGGAGACCGCACGCTACGACTGGATGGACAGCATGGGCTGCGCCATCTACGCCCTCAATTACCCGGCCTGCACTAAGCTGCTCGGGCCTGTGGTGTCTGGCGCGGATATGCGGGGGGGGGCGCGGGTGCCCGGCACCCCTTATGAACTCGATCCCCTGCGGGCGGCCTGGAATATCGGCGCCATGGTGCGCTGGCTCGACTACAACGACACCTGGCTGGCCGCGGAGTGGGGCCATCCCTCCGACAACCTGGGCGCGATCATGGCCCTGGCAGACTATCAGTCGCGTCTCGCCCTGGCGCGGGGCGGTGAATCGCTGAACATGGGCGAGGTGTTGAAGGCGATGATCAAGGCCCATGAGATCCAGGGGGTGATCGCGCTTGAAAACAGCTTCAACCGGGTCGGGCTCGACCATGTGATGCTGGTGCGCATCGCCTCCGCCGCCGTGGCCGCGGCGATGCTCGGCTGTAACCGGGAGGAGATACTCAGCGCCGTCTCCCACGCCTGGCTCGATGGCTGTTCCCTGCGCACCTATCGCCACGCCCCCAACACCGGTCCGCGCAAGTCCTGGGCCGCCGGCGACGCCTCCTCCCGGGGACTGTTTCTCGCCTTCACCGCCGCCAAGGGCGAGACCGGCTACCCCTCGGCCATCACGGCCAAGGGGTGGGGTTTCCAGGATGTCTCGTTCAAGGGCAGTGAGCTGCAATTCACCCAGGGCTTCGGCGCCTATGTGATGGAGAATATCCTCTTCAAGATCGCCTTCCCTGCCGAGTTCCATGCCCAGACCGCGGCGGAGGCGGCCGTTATCCTGCATCCTCAGGTAAAAGACCGGCTTGATGAGATCGACAGGATTCTGATCGAGACCACGGAATCGGGCGACCGCATCATCAACAAAACCGGTCCCCTGGATAATCCGGCCGATCGGGATCACTGCATCCAGTACATGGTGGCGGTGCCGCTGATCAAGGGCAGCCTGACCGCTGAAGACTACGAAAACGATGTCGCCGCCGACCCGCGGATCGATGAACTGCGCAATAAGATGGAGGTGGTGGAAAACGAACGCTTCACCCGCGAATACCTGGAGCCTGACAAACGGGCCATCGGCAACGCCATCCAGGTCTTCTTCAAGGATGGCGGCAACAGCGACAAGGTCAGCATCGATTATCCGGTGGGCCATCGCCGGCGCCGTTCCGAGGGCATCCCGCTGTTGGAAGAGAAGTTCGAACGTTATCTGCGTGGCCGTATCAGCCAGAAGAACGCCGATGAGATCCTTGAAGTCTGTGCCGACCCGTCCGCCTTCGAGGCCTGCACGGTGGATAGGATGATGGGTCTGCTGGCGCTCTGATAAAGCGGCGGACGGTTTTAGGGCCACGGAAAAAAAGATTTAACCCAAACTACTTGTCTTCTTGCCCGCCTTCTTTGTTGTAGCTTCGGTTACGTAGGCCCGGCTACGCGCCCTTCGCTACGCCTCGAAGGCAGGCAACAATCCGGCGCATTTTGGGTTAAATCTTTTTTTCCGTGGCCCTTATTAACCCGGCTCTTCCCCATGAAAAAAGTCGCAGGTCAGGTTGACACGGAGCGGCTACCTGACTCAAGGGGGTGTCACGTAGCTGCGCAACGTGACCTACTATTAGGTTGCCGGGTTAATAATTCGGTAGGTCAGGTTGCGCTGTAAGCGCTACCTGACAATATCGGCGGGGAGTGTCAGGTAGCTTCGCAACCTGACCTACGCTTCTGTCCATCAGCGGCAGGTTATAACGTAAAGCAAACGGAGAAACACAATGCACGCAAATGAGTATTTCCTTGAAATGACCAGGCTCATGGTCTATCCGTTAGACTGTTAGTCAGGAAGAGGGTATGGATCATAATTTGTGGCATTTGAGCGTAGCTGTGCAGGTTAAAGCCGGATAGCGATCCCACCTTTATTGAATCCATATCCATGCCCTGCTGCTGCCTCAATAAGGATACAGGAGTAGTCTCATGGTAAAGAAGACGGATAAATCCAGCGATAAAAAAAAGCGTGCAAAAAAGGGCTCGGCCGAGGTAACCACATTAGCCCTGGGAGAAGAGGGACCCACCACCCAAGCGACAGGCGAGGAAGGGCCAACCACTAAGCCCTTGACGGAGGAAGGACCTACCACCCTGATGATCGGGGAAGAAGGCCCGACCACAAAAAAGAAAGGTGAGGAGGGACCGACCACCCTAGCCATCGGCGAAGAGGGTCCGACCACCAAACGCCTTGGCGAGGAAGGGCCGACCACCAAGAAGAGAGGGGAAGAGGGACCTACGACCCTGGTGGTGGGTGAAGAAGGGCCCACCACCAAAAAGAAGGGCGAAGAGGGCCCGACCACGAAAAAGAAAGGCGAGGAAGGCCCGACAACCTTGCGGATCGGTGAAGAGGGTCCCACGACCGGATTACTGGGAGAGGAAGGTCCCACGACCTTGGCCGTCGGGGAAGAGGGTCCGACAACCTGGATCTTCGGCGAGGAGGGCGCACCGAAGCTCGAGGACGGCGAAGATGTCACTACCCTGGCCGTCGGTGAAGAGCATGTCACCACCCTGGCCGTCGGCGAGGAGCAGGTCACCACCCTGGCGGTTGGCGAAGAAGGCCCCGGCGACCCGACCGGCGGTGGCGAAAATCCATTCGGAAACTTTTAATGCCGGTCGCTGCAAATCCGATTATCCTGGTCGCCGGCGGTGACCAGGACCCTAACTTGGTCTGTCTGCTGGATACCTTGGCCCATGCCGGGATTGAGACGCTGCCTCTGCTTTGCACCGTTGAACAGAATGCCGCGCTGACCTGGGATCTGTCCAGTGATGCGTTGAAACTGGATGGCGAACCCATTCATCCAACGGCCGCGTTCATCCGTCACGATGTGTTTACCTCAGCGATGAGTGACAGCGCAACGGCGAACTATCGCGCATTTGCCTGGTACACGGCCATTGCGGGATGGCTGGCGGCGCACCACGAGGTGCACTGCTTGAACAGGGGTGCGCTACACACCCAGTTGAACAAACCGCAGGTCCTGCATGCAGCCCGTGAAGCGGGCCTGAACATCCCCGACACCCTTGTCAGCAATGAACTCACCGGCGCGGCGATAACCGGACTGGGACCCAGACTGATCGCCAAACCCGTCACCGGCGGGGGCTATTGTCAGACATTGGCCTCGCTGGGAAAGATAACGGAGTTGCGCAACGGCGTGGCCGCCGCGCCCGCGATCATTCAAACCGAGCTTGTCCCGCCGGAGATTCGCGTCTACCGGATCGGTGAAGAGACCATCCCATTCAAAGTCATATCGGACGAACTGGACTATCGCACCAGCCAACAAACCCGGATCGAACCATGGGATGAAGCGCTTCCCGGCAACATCATCCCTGGCTTGGAAAACTTGATGAACCGCTTCGGCCTCGACTTCGGCGCCGCAGATTTCAAAACCGACCCTGAGACCGGGGAGTTACTGTTCCTCGAAATCAACACTTCACCGATGTTTGCCGCATTCGACAGGGTCAGCGATCAAGCCGTCACCCGCGCATTGACTCAAGCGCTTACACGGAAGGCCGGGCGAACGGTGTTGCATGACGAAAATATCAACTCAAGCTATCTCTCAACCTGAGTACGAGAAGACCGTAGGTCAGGTTGCGCCGCAAGCGCTACCTGACAATATCGGCGGGAAGATGTCAGGTAGCTTCGCAACCTGACCTACGTCTCTGGCCTACGTTGCTGCGTTTTCGCAAGGGCGCAGCTTATTAAGGGCCGTGGAAAAAAAGATTTAACCCAAAATGCCCCGGATTGTTGCCTGCCTTCGAGGCGTAGCGAAGGGCGCGTAGCCGGGCCTACGTAACCGAAGCTACAACAAAGAAGGCGGGCAAGAAGACAAGTAGTTTGGGTTAAATCTTTTTTTCCGCGGCCCTAACCCACGGCATGCACCTTGGGAGGCTGCACCGGCGGAAACCGTTCGTCCAAGGCGACGGAGGGACCGTCTACGGTAACGATGCGGGCATGATGGCGGCGTAATTCACGAGGTGATTTGACACCACAGGAATGAGCGATGACCCCCACCTCATGCACCAGGTGACCGACATAGTTGGCCACGCGTTCCGCTTTCACTTCAGGCACAAGCCCTTTTTGTAGATTCGGATCATGGGTGGTAATGCCGGTGGGACAGGTGTTTTTATTACACTGCAAGGCCTGAATGCATCCCAGGGCAAACATAAAACCCCGCGCCGAGGTAACGAAATCCGCACCGACACAGAGCGCCCAGGCGATATCGGCCGGGGTGATCAGCTTGCCCGAAGCGACGACCTTGACCCGATCCCGCAGACCGTGTGCGTTGAGCTTGTCCACCAGCAGATACAGACTCTCCCGCAGTGAGAGCCCGACGGCGTCGATCAGCGGCATCGGCGCTGCGCCGGTGCCGCCGTCGCTGCCGTCGAGGGTGATGAAATCCGGTGCGCAGGAGGGTCCGCGCTTAGTGATATCGCTGAACAGCTCATCCAACCAGTGGGGTCCGCCGATGACGATCTTGAAGCCCACCGGCTTACCGGTGACCTCTCGCACCTGCTGGATCATATCCAGCAGATCGTTGTTACAACGAACATCGGTATGACGATTAGGACTGATGGCGTCCTTCCCCGCCTCGATCCCCCGTATCGCGGCGATCTCATCGGTGACCTTTCTACCAGGCAGGATACCTCCTTTACCGGGCTTGGCCCCCTGACTCAATTTGATTTCGAACATTTTTACCTGGGGAAGGGCCGCGACCTCCCGCAATCTATCGTCACTCAGATTACCGGCCGGGTCACGCACGCCGTTTTTCGCCGTGCCGATCTGAAACACGATGTCCGCACCGCCCTGAAGGTGATAGGGCGAAAGCCCGCCCTCGCCGGTATTGATCCAGCAACCGGCCTTGTGCGCTCCCATGGAAAGGGCCTGCACAGCCGGTTTAGACAACGCCCCGTAGCTCATGCCGGAGATATTGAACAACGAATCGGTGGTATAGGGATGGCGGCATTTCTCACCGATGGTGATCGGCCCGGGCGGTACGGCATCTTCGCCAAGGGTCGGAAAGGGACAGTTGACGAAGAGTATCGAACCGGGACGGCGGATGTCTCTGGTGGAGCCGAAGGCCACGGTGTTGGGCAGGTCCTTACCGGCCCGGTAGACCCAGGCCCGCTGCGCGCGGTTGAAGGGCAGCTCCTCCCGGTCCATGGCAAAGAAATATTGGCGGAAGAACTCGCCGAGATGTTCGAAGAAATAGCGGAAATGGCCGATTACCGGGTAATTTCTGCGAATCGCGGTCTTGGTCTGGGTCACGTCATAGATATAAGTGACAATGACCGCGAGAAGTGCGACACCGAACAACAGAAGAAGGACGAAGGAGAAGACCTCCAGGGCGCCGAGCAGAAAGGCCTGTATGCTGAAACCTGAATCACTCATTGACATCCCTCCTGGTTCACCGCTGCTGCAGGGCGTCCACAACAGCAAAAAAGCGGGAAATGGATGAAACTACAACCTACGGGTATCTCGTCAGGCGATTTTCCAGGATATGGCGTACTTCTATATCAGGCGAGATGGCTTCCGCTCCAGGTTCACAGATAACCTACCTGACCCGAAGTTTCACTCCTTTATATCGGCCCGCCTATAAGGAACTTGATGAGATCTTTGGATGATTATTTTCTTCCACAGCCCTAAAATGACCCCCCCGAACCATATCAACAACAGGCAGTAGACGATGGCCGTCAAACAGATCTTGCTCCATTTTATCGCTATCACTGTTTTATTTTTTTCTGCGCAGGCCGGGTGGGCGGAAGAGCCCCGACAGAACGCAAAGGATGATACCGATGTCGTGCGGGAGGCAATCCCTACGGGCCTGAAAAACCCACGCGCCACCATGGAGACATTCCTGCGCGCCATGAATGACGTCAAGCGCGGCTCCCCGGACAGGATAGAGACGGCGCTGACCACCCTCGATCTCTCGGCTGTCAATCCGCTGGTGAGAAGAGAGCGGGGCGGGGATCTGGCCTGGATGCTGCTTGAAGTGCTGGACCGTACGCGCATCATCGACTTAAAGACGATTCCCGCGCATAGCGAAGGCGCCCCCTACCTGTTTCAGAACTATAAATACGGTGAAGTGAAGATCAGCCGGAACGAATCTGGCCGCTGGCTTTTCGATCGAGACACCATCGCCAAGCTCCCCGCCATCATGGACGAGGTGGCAACGGCGAAGCGGGTTAGCGGCAAGGATGAGGAAGCGGGCCATATACCCTGGCATATCCGCTTCCGGCAAAAGATACCCGCCTCACTGAAGACCTCGACCTTCCTGTTGCAGAACTGGCAATGGATCGGCCTGTTCCTGACGATATTGGCAGGCGTGATAATCGACAAGGTCATCTCCTTTTTCCTCAGAAGCGGGGTACACCGCTGGCGCGCCAGGACCCGTCACGGTGAGTTCAAGGAGATATCGGCGGACATTCTGCGCCCGCTGGGTTTGATGGCGATGGCGATTGTCTGGCTGGGCAGCATCAACCTGATGGGGCTTGCGGAAAACGCGATGCTGGTATTGTTGTTGGCGGTCAAGTTCCTGGCCAGTATATCCGGTGTCTGGGCCGCCTATCGATTGGTCGACCTGGTATCCGCCTACCTGCACAAACGCGCGCAACTCACCAGCAACAAGCTTGACGATGCGCTGGTTCCCTTGATACCGCGAACCTTGAAGGTATTCGTCACGGTCATCGGCTTCCTGTTCATCGCCGATAACCTGAATATCGATATTTCGAGCCTGCTGGCAGGTCTCGGCCTGGGTGGTCTGGCCTTTGCCCTGGCCGCGAAGGATATGGTGCAGAACCTGTTCGGTTCGGTAACGGTGCTGATGGATCGAACCTTTTCGGTAGGGGATTGGATCATTGTCGACGGGGTTGAAGGCAGCGTCGAGAGGATAGGTTTTCGCAGCACCCGGGTGCGCACCTTCTACAACTCGG
Organism: Candidatus Thiodiazotropha sp. (ex Epidulcina cf. delphinae); assembly: GCA_025656455.1. Taxonomy (GTDB): domain Bacteria; phylum Pseudomonadota; class Gammaproteobacteria; order Chromatiales; family Chromatiaceae; genus Thiodiazotropha. Next base: position 24,341 of record JAHXHS010000022.1, read on the forward strand.
TGGTGACGGTTCCCAATTCCAAGTTCATCACCGCCACCGTGGACAATATGGGCGAACGCCGCTATCGCCGGCTATCGTGCAAGCTGTCGCTCACCTATGACACGCCCCCCGACCGCATCGAGGCATTCTGCGAAGGCGTCAGGGAACTGGTGCGCCAACACCCCTATATGCGCAAAGACTATTACCACGTCTACCTGAACGAATTCGCCGCCTCATCCCTGGATGTGCTGCTGTATGTTTTCTGGGAGACGCCCGAGTGGAATACGGAGCTGCGCGAACGCCATCGTTTCATGCTGGATATCCTGCGTATGGCGCAGCGGCTGGGTGTCGAGTTTGCGTTCCCGACCCAGACCCTGTACATGAAACAAGAGGACGGCGAACCGGAGGCGCCCGCCGAGATGGATCAGGAGCAGGCCCTAGAGCTTGGGCGGTCGTTTGCCAAGACTATCGTCTCAGAGACGACCGGGACGGGGGTCAAACCTCCGCCGGTTGTTTTTCCGCCGGCAAACTAGCCCGAATATTTCACCCGGCCGCTGATATTGTGAATTAACTTATTGATTTAACATGTAATGTCTAGAATATTAGCAAACTACAAAGTGTTACCCGGCAACGCTGAACGCGCCCTCGCACCGATCTCGTCGCTCAGGGACGGTATTTCCTCAATCATCAATAGCTTAGGCTATTGATTCAATCAGAAATCCGCCCCTGAGCAACGAGCTCGGCACGATCATCACGTTCCCGGGTGAAACATCCGGGCTAGCGCTTTTAATTTTGAATTGTGAATTATTGGGTGTGAGAAATGCAGGCTAGCCCTATGGTTAATCCAACAATTGTGAACAGAATAGGGTAGGACCCCACCCTATCCAGTAAGATGGATATTAGGGTGGGGACCTCTGGTCAAAGCACATCTATTCTAAAGACTGCTATTTATTCATTTCCCCGCTGGTCTCACTGCTCATTTTATCGACAGTGTCAGCAGGCTCTTTGGCCGTACTGCCTACCTCGAATGCAGCTTGTTCTGTCTGCTCAATGGATTCATTGCCGCTATCTGTGCTTTGGTCGACCGGGTTGGTTTGCTGCTCAGTCAGCGCAGGCATATTCTGTTCCGCGGTCGGAGCGGGAGCGGCGGTTGTTTTTGATGTTTCTGTATTCTCCGGTTTTCCGCACGCCGTCAGGGCCAGGGCAGCGCTGATGGTGATAACAATGATCATTTTCTTCATGGTTTCAATCCTCTATTCCGTGGTTCATGGTTTGATGCCTTGGTTGCTCCTTGGCAATTTTGATATACAACCTTTCAGTACTTCATACTGTGACCCAGGCTGTGTTATCGATGCATAGCGCAGTGATGCGGACAACTTGACACACGATACCTTGATGCGCGTTATCGGCTTGGCGGATGGTTTTGAACTTAGCTGGCCGCCAATCCCAGATTGAACGACCTCAAACTCAGCGGTACCTTCCGCATCGCCAACGTGCATGCCAGCGCACACCAAATAATTCAAAATTCAACATTCAAAATTCATAATTCATAATTCAACCAACCCTTCCACCAACCGCACCAGCCGATCCAACGCCCCGCGATTCTGCTCCACCAACTCCCGGCCCGCCTCGCCCACCCGGCTGCGCTCGCTGGCGTCGCTGAGCCAGTGGATTATCTGCGTTGCCAAGGCATCGGCTGAATCGATCTGGATCGCCGCCTGGTGTTGCAGAAACAGCTCACTGATCTCGCTGAAGTTGAACATATAGGGACCGAACACCACGGCCACCCCCTGGGCCGCCGCCTCAAGCATGTTGTGGCCGCCGTGGGGGACCAGGCTTCCACCGATAAAGGCGGCGTCCGATGCCCCCATGAAGAGGGTCAGCTCTCCCATGGTGTCACCAAGAAAGACGCCGGTCTCCTCCTCACACGCTCTTTGCTGACTGCGTCTCACCAGAAGAAAGCCCGCTGCTTCCACCAGTTGAGCGACTCGCTCGAAACGCTCCGGGTGGCGCGGAACCAGCACCAGAAGGGCATCGGGTATGGTCCGGCGCACCGCTTTGTGCGCCTCCAGGATCTGCTCGTCCTCACCCTCGTGGGTGCTCGCCGCGAGCCATACAGGGCGCTGAGCGCCCCACTCCCGGCACATCACGTCTGCCCGTTCCAACAGGCTGCCTGGCAAGTGGATGTCGAACTTGATGCTGCCTGTCACCTCGATCTTCTCAGGTCTCGCTCCCAAGGTGTGAAATCGTTCTGCATCCGCCTCGGCATGGGGCGCAATCAGGGTAAGATTTTGCAGCGCCTCGCGGGTCAGTCTCGCCAGCCGGTGGTATCCCTGTGCCGAACGTACTGAGAGCCGCGCATTGGCAAGCAGGGTCGGCACGCCCTCACACTTGGCGTAATGGATCAGGTTGGGCCAGATCTCGGTCTCTACCAGAATCAACAGCCGGGGCCGAAAGGCAGTCAGGAACCGATTGACCACCCAGGGCAGATCGATGGGCGCGTAACGGTGCTCCACTTCATCGCCAAACAGCGCCTGCACGCGATCTGCACCGGTGGGGGTGGTAGTGGTGATCAACAAGGGCATGCCGGGATAGTGGTCCATCAGGCGGACGATCAATGGCGCCATCGCCTGAACCTCGCCCACCGATACCGCATGCACCCAGATCCCATGCTGTTTCCCCGGCGACTCGAAAACCCCGAATCGCTCCAGCCAGCGCTTACGATAGGCCGGCGCACGCAGACTGCGCCAATAGAGCCTCAGTAGATAGACCGGGACCAACAGGGTGAACAGCAGCGTATAGAGGTGACGCATCGACGCTCCGTTTACGATCGCTTATTCAGCCGGCTCGATCTGTTCGCTGAACTGATGGCGACAGAGCTGATAATACTCCCCTTTTCGATCCATGAGTTCCTGATGCCTACCCTCCTCCACCCGTTCACCGTCTCGAATCACCAGGATACGGTCGGCATGTTGAATGGTTGAGAGGCGGTGGGCGATGACCAGGGTGGTTCGCTCCTGGGTCAGGGCCTGCAGGGCGGCCTGGACATGGCGCTCCGACTCGGTATCCAGGGCTGAGGTGGCCTCGTCGAGGAGCAATATGGGGGCATCCTTGATCAATGCCCTGGCGATGGCCAGACGCTGGCGCTGACCACCGGAGAGGCGCACCCCGTCCTCGCCGATGACGGTGTCGAATCCCTGCGGCAGGCGCTCGATGAACTCGAGCGCATGGGCGCGCTTTGCCGCTTCCCTGATCTGCGCTTCGCTAACCTCCCCTGTCGCGCCATAGGCGATATTGGCCGCGACGCTATCATCGAACAGTATCGACTCCTGGCCTACGTAGGAGATCTGACGGCGCAGGCTGAGCAGGGTCAGTTGTTGGATATCCATGCCATCGATGAGGATCCGCCCACCGGTTGGGGTATGGAAACGAGGAATCAAATTGGCGATGGTCGTCTTGCCCCCCCCTGAGTGACCCACCAGGGCTAGGGTCGTACCCGGCGCCATCTCGAAACTGATCGGCTTGAGGGCGTCTTTGTCCATCCCGGGGTAGCGAAACGAAACCTGTTCAAAGATCACCCTGCCTGTTGCCCGCTGGACGGTCTGGCTGCCGCTGTCGGTTTCAGGCGCTTCATCCACCAGGCCAAACACGCTCTCTGCCGCCGCCAGCCCCTTTTGCAGCGGCTGGTTTATGCCGGTGAGACGTTTCAAGGGGGAGAAGAGCAGCCCAATCGCCACCATCAGCGAGACAAAACCGCCCACGGTCAAATCGCCTGCCGCGGTCTGATGGGTGCCGACATAGACCAGCATCGCGATCATGACCGCACCGACGAATTCCACCAGGGGCATGTGTGCGGAACCCGCCACTTTGCTCTTCATGTTGTAGCGGCGCACCCAATTGGCCCGCTCTAGGAATCGGTGCTGCTCGTAGGGCCGGCCCTCGAATATCTTGATCACCTTGTGACCGCGAATCGACTCCTCAAGCACCTGGGTCATCACCCCCATGGTCTGCTGCAGGGCGCGATTGATACGGCGCAGGCGCACCGCAAGCAGGCGCACCGCGATCACGATCACCGGCATCGCCAACAATACCGCCAGGGTCAGGATCCAGTTGAGATAGACCATGTAGGCGAGCAGGCCGATGACGATGATGGTGTCTTTGACCAGGGTGGTGAGCACCCTGGTGGCGGCCATCGTCACCTGATTGACGTTGTAGGTGACCTTGGAGATCAGGGCGCCGGTGGCATGGGTATCGAAGTAGGGGGTACCCATGGTGAGGATGCGCTCGATCATCATCCTGCGCAGATCCAGCACCACCTTGCCGGCAACCCACTCGAAGGTCACATTGGTGATGAAGTTCATGATCCCGCGGATGGAAAAGAGCAGGATCAACAGAATCGGCGACCAGAAGACATAGACCGGATCCTTCTCGACAAAGCTGCCGTCCAGCATCGGCTTCATGAGTATGGGTATCGCCGGTTCGGTCAGTGCCAGCACCACCATCGCGGACATGGCGCTGCCGAACTGCCGCCAGTAGGGACGCACCCGCTGCAGCAGGCGCAGATAGAGTTCACGACCGGTCATGCCTGGAGCGGACTCCGGTCCAGACTCACTCGCCATCTCGAATCGCCTCTAGGATACGACTGGTCGAGGCGCCGGGGAGAAACGGCAGCACCCTGACCTCGCCGCCATTCGCCACCACGCAGTCGTGGCCAGCGATCGCTTCGGGACGGTAGTCCCCCCCTTTCACCAACAGGTCGGGTTTGATCTCGCAGATCAACGACTCCGGGGTATCCTCTTTGAAAGGCACTACCCAATCCACGGAGGCAAGCCCGGCCAGCACCGCCATGCGTTGATTCACCCCGTTGACCGGCCTCCCTTCGCCTTTCAAGCGTGTTACCGACGCATCGTCATTCACCGCCACCACCAGCCGGTCGCCGAGTTGTTTCGCCTGTTGGAGATAGCGCACATGCCCCTCGTGCAGAATATCGAAGCAACCGTTGGTCATCACGATGCGCTCCCCCTGATAGCGCGCTTCTTGCGTGGCTTCGCGCAGCTCCTCCCTGCTGAGGATGGTGCGGAACTCGCCCTGGCGGCGCAGCGCCCCCTTGAGCTCGCCCAGGGTGACGCTCCCGGCCCCCAGCTTCGCCACCATCAGCCCGGCCGCCGCATTGGCCAGCCCAGCCGCCTCATGGAGAGGCATCCCGGCAGCCATCCCGGCGCCCAAGACACCGATCACCGTGTCCCCAGCGCCGGTCACATCGAACACCTCCCGCGCCCGGGTCGGTAGATGCAAGGGTGGCGCGTCTCGCTGAATCAGCAACATCCCCCGCTCGCTGAGGGTGATCAGCAGGGCCTCGATATTCAGCTCCCGTTGCAGCGCCACGCCCTTTTCGTTCAGCGCCTGGTCGGTATCGCAGGGTCCCACCACCGCCTGGAACTCTTTCAGATTTGGGGTCAGCAGGGTCGCGCCGCGATATCTGGAGAAGTCGCTCCCTTTGGGGTCCACCAGCACCGGGATCCCCTGCTTGTTCGCCGCTTCTATCAGGAATTGCGGATCTTGCAGCGTCCCCTTGGCGTAATCCGACATCACCACCAGGTCCGCTCCGGGAAGCTGTTGCAGGCAGCGCTGATGCAAATCGTTCAGGTCCGTCTGCCAGATGGGCTGTTCGAAATCGAGGCGGATAAGCTGCTGATGCTGACTGATCACACGCAACTTGGTGATGGTGGGGATTGCCGGATCGACCTGCAAATGACACGCCACGCCGGCCTGTTGCAATCGGTCCCGCAGCGAGCGGCCCGCTTCGTCGTCACCCACCAGGCCGCACAGAGAGACCTGCGCCCCCAGGGTGATCATATTCAGGGCCACATTGCCCCCCCCGCCCGGCCGTTCTTCGGTATCATGCACATGCACCACGGGCACCGGCGCCTCGGGAGAGATTCGCCCCGCCGCTCCTTGCCAGTAGCGATCCAACATCAGATCGCCCACCACCAGAACGCGGGCCTGGCTAAAGTCGGGAAGATGGAATTGCATCAAACAGTTATCATTAAGTACGACCAGGTCCCTAGTTTAGGGATGGTCAATGACAGGAACAAGCTGAATCAAGCATAACGCATCCCCGCCGATGGCAAACAAGCGCAGACATTCTATTTTTTCACCCCGCAACTGGCCTACCTGGGGTGGCTTGGGACTGCTGTGGCTAGGCAGCCGGACGCTCTCCTACGGCCTGGCGCTGCGCATCGGCCGCCTCATCGGCGGCCTGATCTACCGCCTCTCCCCGTCGCGCAGGCACATCGCCGCGGTCAACCTGGGGATCTGTTTTCCCGACAAGAGCGAGGAGGAGAGAGAGCATCTGCTGCGTGAGCACTTTTCCTCCCTGGGCATCGGCATCCTGATGATCGGCTTCGCCTGGTGGGCAAGGGATGCAAAGCTGAAACCCCTGCTTGAGATCGAGGGGCTGGAGCATCTGCGCAACAGCCTGGAGCGGGGCAAGGGGGTGATCCTGCTCAGCGCCCACTTCACCGACCTGGAGATCACCGGCCGGCTGCTCAGCCTCCATCAACCGATCGCGGTCATGTACCGCCCCCACGAGAACCCGGTCATCGAGTGGGCCTTCAACCGCAACCGCCGCATGCGTTTCGAGGCCGCCATACCGCGCAACGACATTCGCCAGGTGGTGCGGACCCTGAAAAAGAACCTCCCTGTCTGGTACGCCCCGGACCAGAGCTTCAAGGGGCGCAACAGCACCCTGGCGCCCTTCTTCGGGGAGCCCGCGGGAACCAACACCGCCACCTCCCGCCTGGCAAAGATCAGCGGCGCGGATGTCATCCTCTTCAGCGGCTATAGAAAAACCGATGACCGCGGCTACTGCCTGGTGATACATCCACCCTTGAACGACTTCCCCACGGACGACAGCCATCAGGACGCCGCACGCATCAACGGGCTGATCGAAAAGGCGGTCGGCTACGCGCCAGAGCAGTATCTCTGGATACATAGAAGATTCAAAAAACGCAAGGTGATGCCGGATCCCTATTAAGGGGAATGGCACTTACTTAAGATTAAAACCACTGTCAGATCAGATAAAACCACCGTCATCCCGGCGAATGCCGGGATCCACAATCCCCAACAGGTGTCATTTCCCTGGATTCCATCCTTAGGTCCGTAAACGGTGCATCCATGCACCACTTCTCCGGCATTCGCCGGAATGACGTGGTTGATGGAATGACGAATCAGATCCAGGCATATTCAGTGCCATTCCTATTAAGGGGGCTCTTCCCCTATTCGAGTGGGTGACAAAAGTGTTGCCCGGCAATGCTGAACGCGCCCTCGCACCGATCTCGTCGCTCAAGGAGGTCGAAACTGATAGCTCGCTGAGATCATAAGAGGAAAAGAAATTCTCGCCAAGATCGCAAAGCCCGCAAAGGAAACTCAGGCAATTATCACTTCAATAATGAAGTTTATATAATAGTTGAATTCCTAACTATCTCTTCTTAGTTAACTCAACTAACGTTGCCCTGACAGATACTGGTAAAGATCCAAGTATGCCCCCATGATCGCTTCACGACCAAACTCCTCAGCAACCCGTTTATGACCAGAGCAAGCCATCTCATCTCTTAGTTTATCCTCGCTCAAGACCTGTTCTATAGCTTTGGCCAGCGCTTGTGGATTCTCACACTCGAACAGCAATCCATCCTCCTCATGGCGCACCACTTCACTGGCGCCCATGGAGGCAGAGGTAACCAGCGGTTTCCCATAACCCCAGGCCTCGATAATGACATTGCCGAAGGGCTCGGCATGGGTCGATGGGAAGACGATCAGGTCCGCCAGACGATAATAGCTGTCGGGATTGAGCTGCCACCCTGTCCAGACAATGCGCTGATCGATGCCCGACTCCCTGGCCTGGCGGCGCAGGGCTTCCTTCAAGGGACCGTCACCCAGGATCACCTGCCAGACCGGACGGCCTGCAATGCTCTCCGGCAAGCGCGCCAGGGCGTCCAGCAGGAAACGGTGCCCCTTGAACGGCGCAAACCGGCCGGGGGTCATCAACACCCAGGCATCTTCGGGGATACCGAGTTGAGCCTTCAAGCCGGCCGGGGCGGGACCCGGCTCCGGCAACTCGGCAAAGTTGTAGAGATGAAACACCCGTTGCTTGGGGAAACCCGCCTGCAACAGGTAGTCACAGATCCCCTTGGTGTTGCCGATCCAGGCATGGGCGTGACGATAGCCGTCCACCTTGTAGTAGCCCCCCAGCCGCGCCACATGAATGGCGCCGCGGTTAGCGGGCAGATGGGTAAGCCGAGTGGCCCGTCCCATATAGGTCTGGACGATATCGGGCTGCAACCGCTTGACCAGCCTGCTTACCTCGAGACGGGACAAAGGGTCCCATACCGTGCGCATCGGCAAGGCATGGCTGGCCAGGCTGGACCAGTGATCGCCGTTCAGCTCATGGCCCTTGCGCACGCCGACCTCGGTGGGATGGCCCCGTTCGGCAAGCGCCAGGGAGAAACGCTGGAACCAGCGCTCCGCCCCGCCAAAGGATTTACTGCCGATCAATTGAAGCGAATGGATCTTAGCCTGCATTTCTCACACCCCTCCTACTGCGGCCCAATGGCACGCCCTGTCTGGCGTTCGCTCAGTCGGGGCGCTCAACATAGTGTCGGCTATGCCTGCGCGCCCCTCAGTCGCGAATGTCAGTCAGGGCGTACCATTGGGTCGCCGCAGTAGGAGGGGTGTGAGGAATGCAGGCCAGTGTTGCGTAACGTATAAACTGTACCAATCAGAGGCCCGTCAATGCCTCTGATTGGTACAGTTTATACGTTACGCAACACTAGACATAGATACTGTAGGATTCAACCGTTTTTTTCCTGGCTCAACAATTCCCGGTAGACGCTCAGGTTACCGTCAACCATGCGCGCCACGGAGAAGTGTTGCCGCATCTTCTCTCTGCCGGATGCCCCCATCCGCCGGCGCAGGTCTTCGTCGGTGAGCAGTTGCCGCACGGCATCCTCAAGGGCCTCAACACTGCCTGGCGGTATCAGGCGGCCGTTAACGCCATCCTCCACCACCTCGGGCATCCCCCCGGCATCCACGGCAACGATGGGCAGGCCCGCGCTGGCGGCTTGCAACAGGGCGATGCCCAGCCCCTCCATCAGGGCCGGATGCACCAGCAGGTCGAGACAGGGCAGAATCGCGGGCAGATCCTCACGGAACCCGGCCAACATCACCTGCTCCTGCAACTTCATCTCGACGATTCTCGCCTCCAGTTCCGCCGCCAGGGGACCCCGTCCGAATATCAACAGTCGCAGGTTCGGAAATGCTTCGAGCAATCGCGGCATCGCCTCCAGCAGATAGCGATGACCCTTGCGGGGAATCAGTTGCGCCACCACCCCTATCACCAAGGCATCCTCGGCCAGTCCGAATGTGTTGCTGAACCAGGCCCTGTCGCAGGCTTGCTGAAAGGCCTCCACATCCACGGCGCTGCGAACGCATACCAACTTCTCCTCAGGCACGCCCTCGCGCAACATCACCTCCGCAATCCCCTGGGAGATAGGGATGATCCGGTCATAGAGGCGATATTTCCACTTCACGACCAACGGCGACTCTGGATTGTCGACGCGCCTTGACAGCACCGTCTTGACCCCTGTCAGGCTGGCCGCCAGCCCCCCCAGGATATCGGCGCCGCGACGGCTGTGGAGATGGACAAGCTCGGGGCGCTCCTGGCGAATGATGCGCCGCAGTCGCCAGATCAACGCCAGGTCGTAATCCCCGCGCATGGGCAGTTCATGGACGGTTTCGATGATCTCACCGGCCAGTTGTCCGATCGCACTGCCGATCGGACAGACCAGGATCGACTCAACCCCCTGTTGCCGCAGACCGGACAACAGATAGGCCACCTGCCTGGCGCCCCCATAGAGGTGCATGCCCGCCTCGACGTGCAGCACCTTCATCCCACCCGCCTCTCGAAACCGGGCAGCCGGGCCGCCGCCGCCATCACCTCCTCCACGCTGATATCCGCCATGCAGTCGAACGCGCCATGGCAGGTAGGTTTGCGCTTGCAGGGGGAGCATTGCCGCTGATGATAGATCACCCGGGCGTTTTCACGGGTCGTATCCAGGTAGGGACGGGTCGAGCCGAACAGACAAAGGGTCGGGCGGTTCATGGCGATGCCGATGTGGGACAAACCGGTATCGACGCCGACCACCAAGCCGGCTTGGGCGATAACGGCGGCGGCCTGCGGCAACGAGGTCTCTCCCACCAGGTTGACCAACGCGGATGACCGGCCGGACGCGATCGCCCTTGACGCCTCCCGGTCGCCTGGCCCGCCCAACATCACCAACCTCAACCCCCGCTGCCGCCCGATAGCGTCGATCAATCTACGCCATGAGGCATTGAACCAATGTTTTTGCGGCCGGGTGGTGAAAGGACAGATAACGACATAGCCGTTCTCTAGGCCCTGCCGTTTGATCAGCTCATCCGCAAAGGCGCTATCCGCATCGCTCAAGCCGATGTGCATTTCAAAGGGATCGACCGGCAAGCCGAGTTGCTGGGCGAAATAGCGATACTCTGAACCGATCAGCCTCGCTTCCCCCCCCTTCTCGACCACTCGGCTCATCAACCACTGACTCCCTTCCCGCGAACCCAGGCCGATCCGCTCCCTCGCCCCGGAGAGCCAAGTCAGGAAACCGCTCTTCATCAAGCCCTGTACATCCAAGGCGATATCAAAGCCGGAGGCGGTCAGCCTGTTCCTGAGCTGTCGCACCGCGCGCCAAAGCCCCAACCACTGCCGCGCTTTCCACAGCGCCTCCCACTCTCCCCTCGGCCAGACGATGACCTCATCGAGATCCGGATGATGCTCCAGCAACGACTTCGACTCGGGCTGCGCCAGCCAGCTGATACGCGCCGACGGATAGCGCAGCCGCAAGGCATGTATCAACGGCGAGGCGAAGACGATATCGCCGATCGCGCTCAGGCGGACGATCAGAATCGAGGAATTACCGAGATCAGGTAATTTCACGACAGGCCTGAAAGAGGAGGTAAATCATCGGCAATGGATAACGGCTTTCTCGACTGTGGATGGGAGGTCTCTGTGACTTCCGCTTATATTAACTCAAGTTTCGGAGTTCATCTTGTTCCCATGTTCTACGCGTTTCGTAGGGTGCGGCCCTGCCGCACCGGAACTTGAAGCTCTGGAACCCAAGGTATTGGGTCAGGGGGTCGCGAAGTGAAGAAACCCGTCATAGCAAACAGGAGCGTAACCCAGCATGGTGCGGCAGGGCCGCACCCTACGCCCTGTTCACATGATGCGTTCCCACATAGAACATGGGAACGAGTTAAATTTGAACTCCGAAACTTGAGTATTAACCCGGCGACCTAATATATCGGGTTCAGCAGACATATTAGATCGCCGGGTTAACAGTACAAGCTGCCCTGTGATTATGTTAGTGTTCGCTGCTATCTCGTGCCCGTCTGGAAAATGCTGAAAAGATCTAACGTAAAAATCGCCATGAAGCGCAAAGGACGCATAACAGGTAGATATACCGGGCAATCGGCTTTGCGTTGATTGCGTTTCTCTGGGTGCCTTGCGTAATAACCTGCTGTTTATGGCCGGACAATATCCCGTCTTGATTCTATGCCGAAACCAGACATCCCTGAATTGATCTACCTGGGCCGCAGCCGGTTGCACAGAAACCGGGCCAACCTGATCCAGACCCTGCACACGGTGGCGGCCCTGACCGAGATCGGTATCAAGACCCGCCTCTACCTGCCGCCCTGGCACGGCAACGTCACCCTTGAGCAGAGGCTGTCGGAGATGGGCATTGCGACCCGAGCGGAAATACGGGCCTCGCAGCTCCTTCACCGCCGCTGGCCCGCTACCGCTTTTGCCCGTTTCCATAAAGGCATGCTGCGCGGCGCCAAGGCCGTCTATGTCCGCTCACCTGAACTCAGCCTGGGCCTTGCCTCATTGGGGATAGTCCACCATTTCGAGGTGCACACCCTGCAACCGATGGTCCGGCAAGGGGCGCTGACAAGGATCCTCGACTATCACCGGCAGGGCCTGATCGAACAGTTGATCCCGATCAGCCATAGCGCCGCAACGGCTCTCATTGAGGCCGGCGCGGACCGGCGACGCATCCATGTCAGCCCCTCCGGCGTGGACCTGAGCGCTTATCAAACCATTCCGCCCCTCGATCCGCAGCGGCTCGCTCAGCCGAGGATGGTCTACCTGGGCAGGATCAGCCGGGACCGTGGATTTGAGATCCTGACTCACCTGGCGGAGCGCGCCATGGGGGAGATGCGCCTGGTCGGCGACTGTGACGAGCAGCTCCCGGACTACCCCCAACTCAACTACCATCCCGCTGTCCCGCATCGGCAGGTGCCGGGTCTCTACGCCGAGAGCGAACTGGTGCTTTTGCCCTATCAGCCGGACCTGCTCCATGCGGACGGGATCAGCCCGATGAAGCTGTTCGAGGCCATGGCCGCCGGCCGGCCGGTCATCGCCAGCGACATCCCACCCCTCAGGGAGATCCTACAACATGGCCGGAATGCCCTGTTGGCAGACCCCAAGGACCCGCTATCATGGGAGGGTGCGGTAACACGGTTGATGCACGATCCTGAACTCGCCTGCAAACTGGCGGCCCAGGCACGGCAAGATGCCGATGCCTACAGTTGGCCGAACCGGGCAAGCGGCATCGCCCGGGCCATTGGCCTGAGAACCCACTAAACCTGGAAGAAACACGCATCATGTTGGAGACCCTGACCAACAGCCTCGCCCCGATTCGGACCCCCGCATCGAAGCTAGCGAAGATCAGTGACTGGCTCGGCATCGCCGGCCTCTATCTGTTCGCTTTTTTCTCTTTGCTGAGTATCGCCGGCGCCAATCTGGGTCTGGCGCTGATGATCATCGCCCTGGCGTTGTCGGCGGACGCCTGGCGGCGGCTACCGCGTCAGCCCCTGTTCTGGCTCTGCCTGCTGATCATCGGCTATATCGCCCTGCGCACCGTCTGGTCCACCGCAGAGATCGCGGCGGCGCAGAAGACCCAAATCAACCAGGCCAGGGACTGGGCGCTGCTGTTTGTGTTTTTCATCCCGGCCTGGTGGCTCAGCCAATCGCCGAACCGGATCACCATCGTCCTGGCCTTGATGTTCAGCGGCTTTGGCCTGGGCATCATCGGCGCCTTGGATGGAGAGACGCTGGCGCGGATTCAGCAGGGCGCTCGCTCGGGGCTGCACTTCGGCAAGCCGATCATCTTCGGCTTCGATTGCGCCGCCGCCATCCTCGCCTTGATGACGTTAACCGCCTATTGGCTCAACCCGCAGCACGACCATACCTGGGGGGCGCGCGCGGTACGGATCGGATTGACCGTTGTGGCGATGCTGTTGTTCACTCAGGGTCTCATCATCAGCCAATCCCGAGGGGTCTGGCTTGCGATCCTGTTCGCCTTGCCCGCGGTCTTCCTGACCCTGAACTTCGGCAGACCGGCTCAGCGCCGAAACAGACACCGGCTTCGCATCCCCTTTCTCGCCATCCTGGCGATCATCGCGCTCATCCTGTCGTTGAACTGGCACACCATCTCCCAACGACTCTTCACTGAACGCCAGGAGTTGGGCATCGTCGTCACCGAGGGCCTTGAAAAAGCCCCCCTGGGCGCTTCCACCTATCGCCTGCACCTGTGGCGATTCGGCCTGCAAAAATGGCTCGAGCGCCCCCTCCTGGGATGGGGACCCGGGACCACCCACATCCTGGTCGAGGCAGAGAACGACATCGCCTTGCAGGATCCGCCGGGCTCCGGCTTCGATCACCTGCACAACGCCTACCTGGAAGCGGTCTTCCAACTGGGACTGGTCGGTTTCGTGCTCATCGCCCTGATCTGCGGGCTGATGTTTTCGATGGTCATGGAGAGCTACCGGCAAAAACGCCTCTCGGTCTATTTTCTGGCCTTCCTGCTGAGCAACTTCGTGCTGATCGCCGTCTACAGCCTGACCGATTTCAGGCACCTGCACTGGAACTGGCGATTTTATTGGCTGATCATCGCGGCTGTCGTGTATGCCTTCGCATTGCGTGAACACAGGCCGTCCGTTCCCCGTCCCGCCCGCTGAGATGAATAGTGCAGCCAACACCCGCCCGGCGCTGTCGATTCTGGTCTCCTTCTCCGGCGAGGGCGGGGTTGAGCGGATGGTGCTCAACCTGACCAACGCCTTTGCCGAACGGGGATTGCGCGTCGATCTCGTGCTGATCAAGACCGACAGCAAACACCTCAATGACATCCACCCGGCGGTCAGACGTATCGAACTGGGCAGCCGCCATACCGCAACCAGCCTGCTGCCTCTCATCCGCTACCTGAAACAGACCCGCCCTCCCTGCCTGCTGGCGGCGAAAGACCGGGCCGGACGCCTGGCCGTGATTGCCCGGGCGCTGGCGGGCGCCACCTCGACCCGTCTGATACTGCGCCTGGGCACCAATCTCACCGCGGCCTTTGCCCATAAATCTCCCTGGCGCATGGGTCTGCGCCGATTGCCTATTCGCCTGCTCTATCCCCATCTCGACAAGGTCATCGCCGTCTCCGAGGGGGTCAGACAGGACACCCTTGCGGTATCGGGCATCGACCCGGACCGGGTCCGGGTCGTGCGAAACCCGGTCATCACGCCGCGCCTGTTGGCGTCTGCGGCGGCGCCCGCTCCACACCCCTGGCTGGACAAACCGGATCGACCGGTAATACTGGGGGCGGGGAGGCTGACCCTGCAGAAGGATTTTCACACCCTGCTGCGCGCGTTCGCCACGCTCCGCTCGACCCGGCCATGCCGCCTGATCATTCTCGGTGAAGGCCGACAGCGGCAAGCCCTGCTCGCATTGGGCCGGAAGCTAGGCATTGAACACGACCTGTCGCTTCCCGGCTTCACCCCCAATCCCTATGCGGCCATGCAGCGGGCCGATCTGTTCGTGCTCTCTTCCCGCTGGGAGGGATCGCCCAACGTCTTGACCGAGGCGATGGCCCTCGGCACCCCGGTGGTCTCCACCGACTGCCCCAGTGGCCCGAGCGAGATCCTGGACCAGGGTCGGATCTGTCCCCTGGCGCCGGTGGGCGACTGGCAGGCCCTCGCCAAGGCCATGGCGGCGGTGCTCGACGAACCACCGGACAGGGCCGTGCTGGATGAGGCCGTGCGAGAATACGAGGTGGAGAGAAGCGCCTCCCGCTATCTCGAAACCATGGCGCTGATAACGAGTCATAACGATGCTGCTTTCGATTAAATACAACTTTCTGTTCGTACATATCGCCAAGACCGGGGGCACCAGCGTTCGCGCGGCCCTGCAACCCCTGCGCTGGCGTGACCCCTGGTACTACCCGATGGCGCTGTGCTCCCGCTTCAGCCATTTCAGCGGTCACCGTCTCGGCAGTAAGTTCCCCAGGCACTCCCGTATCGTGGCCGCCAAGGAGCTCCTTCCCGAGCCGTTTTTCAACGGCCTGTTCAAGTTCGCCATCGTGCGCAACCCCTGGGATCTGCAGGTCAGCTCCTATCACCATATCCGCCGCGAACGTCCGCACCTGATCGCGCACATCCACGACTTCGACCATTTCATGCGCTGGAAACTCGATCCCGAAAGGGCCTATCAGTACCATGTGGACACATCGATCCAGTCACAGCTCGACTATCTGATCGACCTGCAGGGCGATATCCTGGTCGATTTCATCGGCCACTACGAAAACCTGGCTGAGGATTTCAGTGAGATCGCCCGCAGAATCGGGGTGAAGGATATGACCCTGCCGCACAAACGCAAGGCCAGGGATCGTAAAAAGGACTATCGCGGCTACTACTCTGACGAACTGGCCGGATTGGTGAGTGAGCACTTTCGCAGGGATATAGAAGCCCTCGGCTACCGCTTCGACCCTTAACCCGGATATTTTAATCCGTTGGCAACGCCATGGCGGCCAGATAACTGGCAACGCTGTTTTCGAGGGTATAGTCCGCTACCGATGCCGACAACAGGGATGAGGGCGGCGGGTTGTCCAGTTGCCGCGCCATGGCCTGGGCAAGCCCCGAGACATCGCCGGTTTTCGCCAGCGGCCTGCCGGGCAACGCTCCCAGGAGTTCCGCGGGACCGCTGGGACAGTCGGTGGCTACCACCGGGGTGCCGGCTGCCATCGCCTCGATAAGGACCACCGGCATGCCCTCCCATAGGGAGGAGAGGACGAACAGGCCCGCCTGTTTCATGTAGGGGTAGGGATTCGCCATAAAACCTGGAAGGCTGATGCGCTGCTCCAGCTTGCGCCGCCTGACCTCCTGTTCCAACCGCCCCCGCGCGCGCCCCTCGCCCAGTATCAACAGCCGGCAGTCGTAACTGTTGGAAAGCTGCGCGAAAGCGCGGATCAGGGTGGTGAAATCCTTGCGCCGGCAGAGCTCGCCCACACCCAGGATGACCGGCGGCTCGCCAGGCCGGAACCAGGGGTGGTCCATGGGTTGATGCAGCCGTTCCCGATAGCTGGGGGTGATGATGGGACTGGGGACCACGGAGATGCGCTCCCTGGGCAGACCGATGGCGTGGGCGAAATCATCGGCCGCGCCCCGGGAAGGCATCAATACGACATCGGCCAGCCGATAGAGATAACGCATCGAGTTGCGCTGTAAAAAGCGGTCAAATCGCCCCCTGCTGGCTAGGTTGAGGCTGACCGTGGTGCCGCTGCGCAGGGCAAGTCGCGCCTTTCCTCCGGTCAATGCATTCGCCAGGATGGCGGTCCGATTGACCCGGTCCTTATCGCTCAGCAATACAGCGGGACGATGATGTCTCAGGTAGCTCAGGATCTCAGGCAACGCGGAATAGACATGGCGGGCATTGAGCTCGATCACGCGCAGGTTTGCCGGTCTCTGTTCCGCCAGATAGGGACCGTGATTGCGGATCTTGAGCAGGTCCACCGGATAACCGGCGGCCGCCAGTCCCGGCAACAGGTTCTGCGCCACACGGTCCACCCCGCTATGGCCGGAAGTGGCCAGAAAACAGGCGATGCGGGGCTGCTTATTCATCCTAGAATCCTCAGTTGAACGCCGTGAAGAGTGCGTTTGTGGTGGTGCAGGGCAAGGGTCGCTCCTGCACATCCCTGTGCTTGCGACACTTGTGCATCCCTGCACGGCGCACAACGACGCGGAATAGTTGTTCTATTCCAAGGCGTTGTAACGCAGCCATGCGCCACCACAAGCGTGCTATTCACGGCGTAACGCTGCTCACCCACCAAGTGAGTATTCCCAATACTGAGAAAACCCATGTTTTCAAAATGATGAGTCGTGTGCATAGTGGTCAACTGAGGATTCTAGGTTCATGGGCGCCCGATGGCCCTGTCAAGCCAAACGCCGCCAGATAGCGCTGGGCGCTTTTCTCAAGGGTGTACTCACTGACGGCCGCTTTCAGCAGATCCGGGTCCGGCGGCTCCCTGAGGGTCTGCAGCATCGCCTCGGCAAGCCTCTCTGCATCGCCCACCGGCACCAGTGGAGCCACTTTCCCCCCCTGGGTGATCTCAAACGGGCCCGAGGGACAATCGGTGCTGACCGAAGGGGTGCCAAGCGCCAGGGCCTCGGTCAATACGTTGGGCGACCCCTCCCAACGGGAAGAGAGCACAAAAAGCCTTGCCCATTTCAGATAGACATAGGGGTTGTCCACGAAGCCTGGCAGGCGAAAATCGTCACCCAACTTCAACGCCTTCGCCAGACTCGCCAGACTCGCCTGTTTGTGGCCTCGTCCCAGGATCATCAGCCGGCAATCCTGCTCTTGGCGCACCAAGGAGAAGGCGCGCATCAGTGTCGGAAAATCCTTGGCCCGGCCCAACCCCCCGATACCCAGTATCAGCGGCGGCTGGTCCGGACCCAGCCATGGGTCCGTGGCCGGGGCGGCGGCCTGCTCATATAACTCTGGGGTTATGGTCGGATTCTGGATAATGTCGATCTTATCCATGGCGATGCCGCTGAGTTGAACCACTTCCTCGGCCACACCCTGGGATACCGTAACCACACCGTCCGCTTGGGTGAACAGTCGGGCCAACCGCCTTGTCTTCAGCCAGCGGCGAAGCGCACCCGTGCCCCTGGCCTCCATACTGGATAACAGCGCCGACCCAGGACGAAGGAAAAACCGGGTGTGTCCGGGATGTCTGCGCTTGGCCTGGAGTGCGACCTGGTCATCCTTGGTCTTAGCCGATAGCAGGATATCCGGGTCGTTTCGCCGCAGATAGTCGATCAGTTTCGGCAGCGCCGCCTTTTGACGCGATACCGGGAATGTGATCAACCGAACCTCGGGGGGGAGCCGATGCAAAAAGGGGGCGTTTTCGTCTTTGACGATGAAATCGACCCTGACGCCGATCATCGCCAGACCCCTGGCGATGTTAACCATCATCCGTTCCACACCGCCATCGCCGAACCTGAGAATAAAGAGACAGACTGAGGGGGTGGAAGGTCGGGATTGCTGCATCTCGGTATCTTAACTAGTGTCCGTCCAGAAACAAGACAATTTCTCTCGCAAAGACGCCAAGATCGCCAAGGAAAAATAAATACAATAAAAAAAGTAATAAGTTATAACTTTGCGATCTTGGCGTCTTTGCGAGAGTTTTTCTTTCCGGACGGACACTAACTAGGGCCTTTTCACTCAGTCCGACTCGCCGGTGGCCTTCGCCATCCTGGCTGCAACCACACTCGCGCCTCCGAGCGACCAGCCGCCGTCGACAGGGATGATCGCGCCGGTGACATACCCTGCCAGCGGTGAGGCCAGGAACATGACGGTATTCGCAATATCCATCGGCGTTCCCAGGCGTCCCAGCGGCACCGACTCCGCGACCGCCTGCTGAAGCTCAGGGGTTGGCGACAGCCGTTTCATGCCTTCCGTCCCCTCGACCGGTCCGGGCACGACCGAGTTGACCCGTATGCCCGCGGGCCCCCACTCCATGGCAAGCACCCGGGTAACCATATCGACCCCCGCCTTCGCGGCGCAAACATGTGCCTGAAACGCCATCGGAACATAGGCCTGGGGCGCTGAAATGTTGATGATTGAGGCGCCTGGCCGGGTCAGATAGGGATAGGCGGAACGCAGCACGTGAAAGGTGCCGCGAAGATCGATATCGACCACCGATGCGAAAGCGTTCGGCGACATGCCGAGCGCCGGGGCCGGGAAGTTGCCTGCCGCGCCCGACACCAACACATCGATATCGCCGAACGCCTGATGTATGGCAGACAATGCCGCATCCACCGCCTCGGGATCCCTTACATCGGCGCTGAATCCAATCGCCTCGCCGCCATGGATCAACAGCCTCTCAACGGCGGCATCCAGTTTCTGCCGCGAACGGCTGACAACAGCAACCCGTGCCCCTTGCGCGGCAAATGCGTCCGCAATGCCCAGGTTGATGCCGCTACTTCCACCCGCCACGGCAACTACGCTACCTGCGAAGCTTGGAGAACTATTCACGTCCATCTCCCGAATAATCTGAGTTTTTTATCGAAACATAGCGGCGCTGGGGCCCCACTGGGCGATTACTTTTCTATCACTTCGTCGACCATCTGTAGTACCTCATCCGCGATGTGAAGGCCGATTTTCCTTGCCGTTCCCGCATTCAGGGTAAGGCGGGTGCCGAGCGGATCCTGCACACCGATCACCGCCGGCTTGGTTCCGTGTAGAAGAATATCCTCGGCAATGGCCGCTGCTTGGATGCCGATACTGGGGACATCCGGGTTGACCGCCAGCAACAGCCCGAGGCGGACGATATTGTCTGACTGACCGATACAGATCAGACGATCCTTGAGACATTGCCGTTTCAACCAGTGCATATTTTCCAAGGTATAGAGTACTGGGTCGGTCGGCAGCCAGATTGCGTCAACCTCTCCCGCCAGGCGCCGATAGGTTTGCCTCAACTCCTTGGCCCGGGCGATGGGACGGGCCACGATCTCCAGATCCACTAATTCAGCCGCTTGGACGGCTTCCTCGATAGCCGATAGGCTATGTGCCTCGCTGTAGAACACCCCGATGCGCTTCACTTCGGGAAACAGCAGATTCAACGACAGCAGTTGTGTGCCGGACGCCACGTCGGAATCGATGCCTGCCAGGTTGCTCTGTCCCTCCATCAGCCTGTAGCGTTGCCAATTGAGCACCATGGCGAAGATAACCGGCACCTCCTGCCGGGAGCTAGTGGCCGCCTTGGCGAAGAAAGCGGCCCTTGCCCCGAGAGCGAGAATCAATGCGGGTCGACGGGCCATGATTCGGCGCATCAGTTCCGGGGCTCCCTCGATGTCTCCCTGAAGATTGTAGACCTCGATCTCTTGTCTCAGCTTGGCCTTGAACTCTACCAGTGGCTCTTCATAGGCCGCTTCCGTGTCGGACAAAAGCACCACTACCGAGCCCTGTCCGGACCATGCAGGCCAGATGCATAGGGTTAAGATCAATAGCAGTAGCAACCTAATCATTATGCACGCTCCATCCATCGATCCGAAGCGTCTCCATCACCGGACTGTCTTGGGTTGAAATCATGAATCTTTTAAATTGGTTTTGCCGATTGGTGGCGACCGCGCCTTCCAATACAACGAGCACCGGCATCGCCAGCGGTTCGGATTCGCCCAAGACCCTGAGCGAATCAATCAGTCGTGGATTTTTCGCCCGAAGCCGTTTCAGGCTGGCCTGGGAGACCAGGGCGACATCGACCTGTCCCAGGGCAACGGCAAAAATGGCGTCCGCATCTTTGGGTACTTCAACGATATTGAGATTCCCGGTATCGAGAATTTCATCTGAAGATAAAATTCCATTGAGGATATCTGCAGAATCCGGCCCGAGGCTGGTCATCGCCAGCGAGGTCCGGCCGGGTATTCGAGCGCTGTTGAAAAATCGCCGGCTGGCTATCAAAAGCTTGCGATAGCTCCGGCGATTGTCCCGAACCGATTGCAGCATGGGTCGAAGCTTCAGCTCTTTGCCGTAGCGATGCAGATACCAACCGGGAACAAAGACAAAGGAGGGGCGATCCTTGCGCAACCCTCGGTCAAAATCGGTCAGGCGGGCGAAAGGTTGAAACTCAACACTGAATCCCAACCCGTCCAGCAGGTTTTGCATATCGTTTTTCAGCCGCACGAGATTATTTTGCGGGGAGTCCGGATTGAAATAGTAGAAGCGAAGAGACGTATCGGCGCACGTCGGCCCCGCAATGAGCAGCAGCCAGAGACAAATGGCGCGTATGATGAGATTTTCGATTGCCGCTTGCAAAATCAGCCTAGCCCGCATTTCTCACCAGGATTTGGATTTTTGGGGCAACCAGGCCGAGCAGGTTGGATGATCGGGCGCAAAAGCATAGCCGAGCCTATGGCTCAAGCCCGATCGTTCAAGATGCTCGGCCTGGTTGTTCCAAAAACCAAATAGGACAGACTGTCCGATGAATACCATATCGTGAGAGATGCTAACCTGTGTTCAACTTTCATAAGTTTTCCTGTTATTAACCCGGCAACTCGAAATAGAAAGTTGCCCCTTTATCCACCGATGATTCCGCCCATATCGAGCCGCCGTGACGGTGTAGAATACGCGCCACCGTCGCCAATCCGATCCCCGTGCCTTCAAACTCCGAGCTTTTATGCAACCGCTGGAAGGCGCTGAACAGCTTGTCGGCATACTTCATATCAAATCCGGCGCCATTGTCGCGCACGAAAAACACCGGCTGGCCGTGCTGCTCTGTCCGGCCGATTTCAATCTTTGCCTGCTCCCGGCGACTGGTATACTTCCAGGCATTAGCTATCAGATTATCCAACACTACGCCCAATAGCTGGGCATCGCCCCTGGTGTACAGACCTGGTTCGACCCGGCACTCCACCGAGCGGTCTGGATCCCTCTCCCACAACTCGGTCAGGATCTGTGTGGCGAGTTCACTCAGGTTCACCTCGCCAATGCTCATCGCCTGCCGGCTGAGCCGGGAAAGCCTTAACATATCGTCAATCAGCACTCCCATCTGCTTGGTTGCCGTCCTGACGCGATTCAGATAGTCATGCCCCGTCTCATCGAGTCGATCTTGATAGTCCTCGATCAGCGCTTGGCTGAAACCGTCGATACTGCGCAATGGCGCGCGCAAATCATGGGAAACCGAATAGTTGAATGCCTCGAGTTCCTTGTTGCTGCGCTCCAACTCACAGGTGCGCTCTTCCACTTTCTGCTCCAGGGAACGGTTGTATTCGTCCAGGCGCATGCGCGAAGCCTCCAGGTTACTGGTCATCCTGTTGAAAGCGACCGCCAGCGAACCGAATTCGGCGCAAAAGAGGTCGCGCATTTTCAATTGGTGTTTCAGATTTCCCGCCGATACCTTTTGCACACCGCCGGCCAACTGATCGAGGGCCTTGAGCAAGCGCCGGGTAATCAAGGCCGCCACCAGAAAACCGAGCAGGATAAAGATCAGCACCATGGACAGATAAAAGGTCCGGATCTGGGACAATTGCTGATCCCATTCGCGCTCATGACTTTCAATATGTTCCTGTAAGCGATAGGTAGAGAAACCGCAACGCAATATCCCCCATAGGTCGCGGCCGTTATAAACGGGGGTCACCGCTTCCATCAAGGTATCATCCGGGGATGATCCTGACGGACTGTTTAAAAAATGGATGGGGGCAGGCGCCTGCCTCACGTCATCAAAACCACCCACCATCAATGCCAGCGCCTGCTGATCCAGTATTCCTTGCGGCGTCCGCCCCACCCGATGCAATTCATTGTGGGCAATCACCACCCCCTGTTCGTCCATCACCAGGCAATAGCGGATCTCCTTGTCACCATCGGCCACCTGCTGCATCAGGGTGTTGAGAAGGCTGAAATCGTACCCAGCCACCGCCTGGTTGGCGCTCAACGCCATGCTGCGTAGCAGGGAGGCGCTGCTGGTCTCCATGGAATCATGCATCGCCTCGATATCCTCTGCCTGCTTGGTTTCCCGGAAATCGCTCACCTGCCGCCAGAACAGCAGACTGATCACCGCAAACAGCAGCAGTAGCGCCAGGTTCATCGATATCAGGTAGACCCTTATCGGGGGAAAACCTATCGGGAGGCTGTCGGCTTCAGGTATCGGTGTATTCGAGTTCATTGCACAAGGAGTGTAGATTCTCTGCCGCCTCGTGTCAGTCTTAGGGCCGCGGAAAAAATAAATTATCCAAAGATCACGTCAATATTTGGGTAAGATTCGGGCGATTTGATTGAGCAAAACCGCAGGACTAGTTGGACTAATTCGAGGATTTTGTGATTGAAAATCGTCCGAAGATTGCCTGAAGAGGGGCGTGAGACTGGATAATTTATTTTTTCCGCGACCCTTAATCCCATCTCCGCCTGATCCATCTGAATTGGCGCTAAACGGTTCGGATGCTGAGTAATTCGCCTATCTTCCTCAAGAAACAGGAAAAATATTCGATAAACTACCATCTGCTTGGAAATCACGGCTGGGCACACAGAATCGACGCATCGCCATCTTCTGCTTGGATACGACAGGAGCCTCATCAATAATAGGTTAAGTATGGCCAGATACCCAATAGCACGCTCCTGGCGACCAATATGATCGGAAGACACCGTTTGTCGCTGTTCGCATTCGCCGCCGCATGTTCCATTTCAGCCTTGGCGGAGGAGGCTCTGATCTCCGACGAGCAAATGAGGGAGGCGGAACGGCTTTTCAGCGGCCCCAGTGAAGAGGACTACTATCGGACAGACGCCGTATTGGTCAGCGCCACCGGCAGCGCCAAACCGGTGTTTCTGGCGCCCTCGGTCGCCAGCGTCATCTCCAAGGAGCAGATCGAAGCCATGGGGGCCACCACCCTGGATGAGGTATTGGAGACGGTGCCGGGGCTGCATGTCTATAATCCCCCTTTGCCTAACAACCAAAAACAGTGGTCCATACGCGGCATTCACACCAATTCCAACCCCCAAGTCTTGTTGTTGCTCAACGGCCAGCCGATTCAGGACTTCCACCAAGGAGGCCGCCCCAACAACTTTCAACTCCCGGTCAGCATGATCTCCCGGG
Organism: Candidatus Thiodiazotropha sp. (ex Epidulcina cf. delphinae); assembly: GCA_025656455.1. GTDB lineage: Bacteria > Pseudomonadota > Gammaproteobacteria > Chromatiales > Chromatiaceae > Thiodiazotropha. The sequence continues at coordinate 48,304 of JAHXHS010000022.1, forward strand.
TGGAGGTAATTCGCGGGCCGGGATCGGCGATTCACGGCGCCGATGCATTTGCCGGTTCCATCAACGTGATCACCAAAGACGGTCAAGAGATCGGCGGCACTCAGGCCGGCCTTCGTAGTGGTTCCTTCAGCCGACGGGATGCATGGGCTCAGCATGGCGGCAATTATGCTGGCTGGGACCTGGCGGTAGGCATCGATCTATTGAAATCGGACGGCGATGACAACCGGGTGGTCGACCGGGATCTGCAAAGTTTTTTGGATGACAGCTTCGGCACTTCCGCCTCCCTCGCGCCCCGAGCCGTCGACAGTCAATACGACATGATCAATGCTCATATCGCGCTCAGTCAGCAAAACTGGAACCTTCACCTCTGGGGCTGGACTGAAAGGGACGGCGGCATCGGGGCCGGCCTGGCCAATGCGATGACTGCGGATAACAGATTGGAAACCGACACCCTGCTGGGCGATGTTGAATATAGTAATAATCAGTGGTTGCAGGACTCGACGCTCGGCTTCCGGCTCAGCTATCTGTATCTCAACACTGACACCTATCTGCAGCTATTTCCTCCCGGAGCGGTTCTGCCCATCGGCAGCGATGGCAATCTGAACTTTACAGCACCGGCGGGGCTCACCCTGTTTACCGACGGCTATATCGGTCATCCTGAACGCACACAGCATCATTACAGCGCTGAGACCACGGCGCTTTTCGACGGTTTGACGCAACACCGAATGCGTTTTGCGCTTGGCTATCGGTATACGGAGATGAGCTACCGGGCAGCACAGAACTGGGGACTGGGTATTATTGACGGCAGCCAGGCTGTGGTAGATGGCTCACTGACTGATCTTACCGGTACAGCCGGCATCTTTATGCCCGATGTCGATCGCAGTCTTTGGTATCTCTCGGCCCAGGACGAGTGGGCCTTCGCCCGTGATTGGGAGCTGACTCTGGGCGCCCGCTACGACCACTACTCCGACTTCGGCGGCACATTCAACCCCAGGGCGGCGCTGGTGTGGCAGGCCCGCTATAACCTGACCACCAAATTATTGTATGGGCGGGCCTTCCGCGCACCCAGCTTCACCAAGCTGCACGCACAAAACAATCCCATAGGCCTGGGCAACCCCGACCTGGAGCCGGAAATCATGGATACCCTGGAACTGGCATTCATCTATTTGCCAACGGTAGACCTGCGACTGGCGGCCAACCTCTTCGCTTACGATATTGAAGGCCTGATCGAGTTTGTTTCCGACTCAGATAAAGCAAGCGCAACAGCTCAAAATGCCCATGATCAGAAAGGCCATGGTGCGGAACTGGAGGTTGACTGGGAAACCACCGACACGCTTCGCCTGATGGGCAATCTGGCCTGGCATAACGCTGAAGACAAGGCAACCGGTCACCCTGTGCCGGGTGCACCGGGGCTGCAGACCTATGCCAATGCGCACTGGCGGTTCCTGCCCAAGTGGTCAATCGACGGTCAGTGGTTCTGGGTCGGCAATCGGCAACGGGCGGCGGGGGATACCCGCTCCGAGGTCGATGACTACCATATCGTCAACCTCACTTTGCGCCGTAAACAGTTTCTCAATCACTTCGATCTGGCCGTCGCGCTACGCAATCTGTTCGATGAGGATGTGCGCGAACCCGGCGCCGCATCCTCGATACCCAATGACTATCCGATGGACAGCCGGGCGTTATGGGCTGAATTGCAGGTGAATTTTTGAACTGCCGGCACAAACATATCATTAAACTAACCAGTGTCCGTCCAGAAATGGGACACAAAGAACGCTGGATCGCGCAAAGACGCTTAATTGTAACTGACGGTGTTTCCTCTAATGCAATACCTTCGTAGAACCTCATCAATATTAGGTCGCCGGGTTAATAATAGGTTAAGTATGGCTAGATACCCAATTGCACTCTCCAGGCGAACAATATGATCGGAAAACACAGTTTATCGCTGCTCGCATTCACCGCTGCATGTTCCATTTCAGCCTTGGCTGAGGAGCCTCTGATCTCCGACGAACAGATGAGGGAGGCGGAGCATCTTTTCAGCGGCCCCAGTGAAGAGGACTACTATCGGACAGACGCCGTATTGGTCAGCGCCACCGGTAGCGCCAAACCGGTGTTTCTGGCGCCCTCGGTCGCCAGTGTCGTCACCAAAGAGCAGATCGAGGCCATGGGAGCCGCTACCCTTGATGAAGTATTGGAGACGATACCTGGGCTGCACGTCTACGTCTCCACGATGTCCGGCTATTCAACTAAATGGTCCATGCGCGGCATTCACACCAATGCCAATCCCCAGGTCCTGTTACTGCTCAATAATCAGCCGGTTCAGAGTCTTCACTTCGGCGCCCGCCCCTCCAAACTTCAACTTCCGGCCAGCATCATCTCAAGGGTGGAGGTGATCCGCGGCCCAGGATCGGCAATCCACGGGGCCGATGCGTTTGCCGGCGTGATCAACGTGATCACCAAGGACGGTCAGGAGATCGGCGCCATTCAGGCTGGCCTGCGGGGCGGTTCCTTCGGTCGCCGAGATGCTTGGCTTCAGCACGGCGGCGACTACGCCGGATGGGACCTGGCGGTGAGCATCGATCTATCGAAGTCGGATGGGGATGACAATCGGGTGGTCGAGCGCGATCAGCAGAGTCTGTTGGACGACACGTTCAGTACCTCGGCCTCCCTTGCGCCGGGACCGGTCAGCAGCCAATATGACAACATCAATGCACTAATCTCGCTGAACCGACATAACTGGAGTCTGCGTCTCTGGGGGTGGAGGGAAAAGGATGGCGGCGTGGGCGCCGGACTGGCCAATGCGCTAAGTACTGAAAACCGATGGCAAAACGAAGCCATGTTGGGTGGTATCGAATACAGCAATGATCGCTGGTTACAGGACTGGACTCTCGGGTTCGGGCTCAACTATCTGTACAACGATAGTGACACATATCTTCAGCTCTTCCCGCCAGGTACGGTACTGCCTATCGGCAATGATGGTAACCTGAACTTTCCCGCACCAGCGGGAATCACCCTGTTCAGCGATGGCTACATCGGCAATCCCGAACACACACAGCATCGTTACAGCGCAGAAACCACAGCGATATTCGAAGGTCTCGCGCAACACCAGATGCGGTTTGCCCTTGGCTATCGATATACGGATATGACCTACCGGGCAACTCAAAACTGGGGGCCAAGCGTCATTGACGGCAGCCAAGTGGTGGTGGATGGTTCGCTGACTGATCTTACCGGTACAGCCGGCGTCTTTATGCCCGATGTCGATCGCAGTCTTTGGTATCTCTCGGCCCAGGACGAGTGGACCTTCGCCCGTGATTGGGAGCTGACTCTGGGCGCCCGCTACGACCACTACTCCGACTTTGGCGGCACTTTTAATCCCAGGGCGGCGCTGGTGTGGCAAACCCGCCACGATCTGACCAGCAAAATCCTCTACGGGCGGGCCTTCCGTGCCCCGAGCTTCACCAATCTATACGCCCAAAACAACCCTATCGGCTTGGGTAATCCTGATTTGGAACCGGAAACCATCGATACCCTGGAACTGGCATTCGACTACCACCCGACGCCGGATCTACGACTGGTGGCGAACCTGTTTGTCTATGAGATCGAAGGGCTGATCGATTTTGTGCCTGATCCCGGAGGCTCCAGCGCGACCGCACAAAACGTGCGTGATCAGAAAGGCCATGGCGCGGAACTCGAGATCGATTGGGAAGCCACCGGCACGCTTCGCCTGATGGGCAATCTAGCCTGGCAAAACGCTGAAGACAAGTCGACCGGCCACGCCGTTCCTGATGCGCCGAGACTGCAGGCCTATGCCAATGCCCACTGGCGGTTCCTGCCCAAATGGTCAATCGACGGCCAGTGGCTGTGGGTCGGCGACCGGCAACGGGCGGCGGGGGACACCCGGCCCCAGGTCGATGACTACCATATCGTCAACCTTACTTTGCGCCGTAAGCGACTCCTTGACCAATTCGACCTGGCCATCGCGTTACGCAATCTGTTCGATGAGGATGTACGCGAACCCAGCGCCTCCTCGATACCCAATGATTATCCGATGGACAGCCGGGCGGTATGGGCGGAACTGCGGGTGAATTATTGATCCGTCGGCCTGCGATAAATAGGGTTCTTCACCACATCGAGTGGGTGGGAAAAACTAAATACGGCTATTCCGGTCATCGGTAGAAAGGTTAATTGGCCGCCTATTCATGTGCTTTCGGTTACCCAGTCGATCAGGGGAAGAGCCAAGCCCTTAGTCATCCAAGGGTTCAGGTCGATGAATCCCATAGCCCTGGGCGAAATCCACGCCCATCGCCTGCAATACCTTGCGCGTCTCGTCACGCTCAACGAACTCGGCAATGGTCTTTAACCCAGCAACATGTCCAATGGTGTTGATGGCATCGACAATAGCGCGGCTCATCTCGTCCTCTTCCACCTGCTGCACAAATGACCCGTCGACCTTCAGAAAATCGACCGGCAGGGACTTGAGATATGAGAATGAGCTAAGCCCGGTGCCAAAGTCATCCAGGGCAAAAGAGCAGCCCATCTCCCTGATCTCCTCGATAAAGCTTACCGTGGTGTTGAGATGACTGATGGCGGCCGTCTCAGTCACTTCAAAACAGATGGATTGCGGGGGCACCTTGAGGCGGGTGATACGGTCCTGGATATAACTGAAAAAGCCTGGATCACTCAGAGAAGTGCCAGAGAGGTTGATGAAATAGAGCTGCCCCTCCCTACTCTGATCGTGCCGTTTTCCCAGATGAGTAAACATGGCATTGACCACCCATCGATCCAGGCGCTGCATCAAATCATATCTCTCGGCCGCAGGGATGAAGGCGCCGGGGGTGATAATTTCTCCGTCAACACCCTGCATGCGTAACAATACCTCTGAGTGCCATACCCCGCCATTCTCGTTCAAAGGGACAATGGGCTGCCGATAGAGCAACAGCCGGTCATCCTCCAACGCACTGTTGATCCGGCTGACCCACTGCATCTCATTGCGTTGTAAAGCCAGTTCATCGTCTTTCGCCGTGTAGACATGCACCCGGTTGCGTCCCCTGCTTTTCGCTGCAAAACAGGCCATATCAGCGTTGCTCAAGACCTCATCGATACTGCTGCTGTCCGGGGTGATATCCACCAGGCCGATGCTCACCCTGCTACTGAAAGGACGCTTTTCCCAAATGAACTTATGGCTTTCAACGGCCTTACGAAGCTTGTCAGCCAATGCCTCTGCCTGATTCAAGGCGCAATTGCGCAAAACCACACCGAACTCATCACCACCGAGGCGGGCCAACAGATCGCTATCACGAATATGACGCTTCAACAAAACTGAAATCTGTCTCAGCAACTCATCGCCCGCCATGTGGCCGCAGGTGTCATTGATCACCTTGAACTGATCCAGATCGAGATACATGAAGGAGTGGACTTCATTATTGCGCCTCGCCTTGTGCAGGGCGTCACTCAAGGCCTGTTCCAATTCACGCCGATTTTTCAGATCGGTCAAGGAATCGTGAAAGGCCATGTGTTGCAATTGGTTTTCCGCCTGCCGGCGGGCGGCGCGTGACTTTGCCTCGTGCAACTCCCGCTCAATCGCCGCGCCGAGCCGGATCAGATTATCTTTCATGATATAGTCGGCGGCGCCGCTCTTCATCATCGATACGGCAAGCTCTTCACCGATGCTGCCGGAGACGATGATCACGGGAACATCCGTATTGCTCCGGCGAATCAACTCCAACGCCTCCTTCGAATCGAAAGAGGGCATGTTGTGGTCGGTGATGACAAGATCCCAGTTCCCGGTTTCCAGGGCTGCCTGCATCTCCTCCCGGCTATCCACCCTCACATAATGCTCAATTTCCCATCCATCCTTTTTCAGATAGTGCAGTAAAAGCAGGGCATCGTCTTCAGAGTCTTCGGCCAGCAGAAGTCTCAAGCGATTATCGATCATAGGCTATGTATGGAAAGGTGTGAGGTTGAGTACTAACCAGTATAACCCCAATTGCTGTACTGCATCGACAAACTGATTAAAGTCCACAGGTTTTCTGATATAGCTGTTTGCGCCGAGTCGGTAACCGTCGATCAAATCCTTCTCTTCGTCCGATGAGGTCATTATGACAACAGGTAAAAGGCGGGTACGAGGATGTTTCCTGATGGCTTTGAGCACTTCGAAGCCGTTTACCTTGGGTAATTGCAGGTCCAGTAGAATAAATTCCGGGAGTACACTCCGTTCTGTAAGACCAGCAAGGTAGTCAAGCGCCTCCACACCGTCCCTGGCAACCTGGACCTCATTGAGAATGTTATTCCTTTTCAAGGCGCGCAGGGCCAGAAGTTCATCATCTGGATTGTCTTCAACCAACAGAATGTGATTTGATTTCATGCTAATTCAAATCTCTAAGCATGCGTTGCGCCTCCTGACCCACCCTATTGTCGGAACCCAGCTCAACCGCCTTCGCAAAAGCCCTTTTCGCAGCCTCCTTATCGCCGGTCTGCGCCTGGACAAAACCCATGGTCAAGTAAATTCTCTGAAAACCCTCTCCCTTGGAGATACCGGTTTTCAATATTTCGATCGCACGGGCGGATTGGCCCGTATAGTGCAGGGACAGGCCAAGGTCATTATAGGTTTCGACATCGTCCGGATTAATTTCCAAGGACCTTTCGTATGCCTTAATGGCTTGCTGGTAGTTCTTCTCGGCAAAATAGCTGTCGGCAAGTTGTGCCAGCAGTTGTGGATCGTCAGTGGATAGATCCGGTGATACGGCCACAGAGCCGCCCATGCGCTGTATGGGGCCACCAATCGTATTTGCCGCTGGGAACGCCGGTATGCTTGTTGCCGTCTGCCTCGGCGCAGCACTCTCCTCCTGGTAGTAACTCCGCGTCATACTAAAGACGACAAATCCATAAAAAACTTGAAAGATTCCAATCACAATCCAAGTCGTCATATTTAATTTCGGCATATTTATTAACCTGTCAGCTGTATGTGTGTACTCAAGTCAGACAGTAAAATCCAGTTTGGTTCAGGCCCTCAGCCTGCCTTCGACTATGAGTTCACACATTAAATCATGAAACTATCTCTGTTCGTAACAATCCCACTTCTCATAATAACTCAAGTTTCGGAGTTCAAATTTAACTCGTTCCCATGTTCTATGTGGGACCGCACAATGTGAACAGGGCGTAGGGTGCGGCCCTGCCGCACCATGCTGGGTTGCGCTCCTGTTTGCTATGATGGATTTCTTCACTTCGCGGCCCCCTGACCCAATACCTTGGGTTCCAGGGCTTCAAGTTACGGTGCGGCAGGGCCGCACCCTACGAAACTCGTAGAACATGGGAACAAGATGAACTCCGAAACTTGAGATAATAACCGTCCATAAATATTGCCACTTTGATCTGCCGGTGGCAATCTCGCCCCAAGAGCCTCAGTGCTGAAAAGACACATCTGTGAGAGCGCGTGAAAGCCGTCCACCAGCTCAGCAAGGCTCTGCTGGTCAAAAACGATTGCTCAAATAGTGACAGCCGAAAGGCTGCTACCGAGCGGCGCGGAGAATGGCTGTGCTGGGCCAAAACATTGTGACAAGAAGGCAGAGTCGAGGCGCACTATTAACCCGGTGACCTAATATGTCGGGTTAATATTAACCCGGCACCCTAATAGGTTGCGTTCAGCCGCTGTGTGCCTACCTACAGCAAGGCATCAAAACGCCGCTGTGGTACTTCTACAGCAAGTTTACTCGGAATAAGACTTTCCAGTCGTCTATTTCGGATGACAATGAAAGCACAGCTGAGAACCCGCGATCGGTTTTCTGAGCAGCTTCACATCCATGACCTGGCTGTTGTGGACATCATGGCAGGAAGGACACTCGACTTTTCCGTTAAAGAATCTAAGTTCCTTTCCCGGCGGGGCGGAGAGGTTGTGAATATCATGACAGTTGATACAGATATTCGAGCCAGCTCTAACCGTCTGATGGATCCACTGAATCCCGACCGGATGGTCATCTCTCAGGTCCGTCCCTAAAGATGCCCGCGGATGAATAAATGTGGTACCTGTATTTCCACCATAAGCGTCGAGCGCGATCGTGCCGTCGTGGCAGGACAGGCATAAGCGCGAGAACCCCCCCGGAGCCGGCTGCTCCGCCGTTACATCCATCGTCGGGCTATTATAGACAGTATAAACCGCACTAGAAATCGCATGGTTCCACAATGGGGCTTCCGCCGTGGCATCCGTATTATGCGGCACATGGCAGACATTGCAGATTTCTCCACCGCTCAAACCGCTGGCTGAAAGATCGTGAACGCTTCCCTGGATCGCGGCTACAGCCGGAAGCGCGGACATCACCAATACCGCCGTGACTACGCCCTTCACCATCCGTGGCATGAATAATGATAGTGATAAAAGCATTTCTTGCCACCCTAACCTCTGATACCTGATTCCGCCAGGGCAGCACGCTCGGATCTGTGCTAGCAACTGACAACAAGCATCCCTGCCCGGCCAACTCCCTAGCCAGCATCCTTGTTTGAGTGCTCCGAATACCCGCCTGCGCTCAATCCATGCCGGTCTCATCACTCCAGTAGCGCGCGGGTCAAAAACCACTCGTGCGTATCCTACTTCTCACATCCCTTGAGGTTTCCCAGGAAGAGCGCCAACAAGCCTTCCAGGCCATCGCGCACCTTAACTGCCATCCTTATAGGAAATGCTTATATGCGCATTCAAACAATATTACCTACTATATTTGTAAGGTTTTAGGGCGGGCATGTCAAATTATCCTGGTTTATGTATAGATAAATATTTTTTATTTGCACTAAGGGCGAACACCACTCGCGACACCAGGTATCGGCCTGTATCTATTTGTTTTAAATAGGATTTATCATGCCAACGGACTCCACCCTGACGTCGGCGCCAATGATCACTGCTGTACAGCCTGAGAATTAAAAGCGGCTTTTGGTCATCCGATCACTCTTTGTATGATCTACCCACTCGATCAGAGAAAGAAGCTGTAGTTTAAATAAAATTACGAATGCCAAACAAACCAAGACTTGTTATGCCCGTAAGAAACCCGACCCAAATCGCAATCATAGAGATAGCTGCAGCACTAAATCTCCAATCGGTTATGTCTTCTTCGAAGATATCCTTACTGAGGATATACAACGTATGGGTAATGACCGAAGAGACAACCGACACGAGGAAACCGCTGAAGGCGACAATAACCAGCGGTTTCCACAAAGGATTGTCAAATAGTTTCTCTATGAACGTTGCCAGCAATAAGGATTGAGCCGGTTGAAAGTGTCGTTAGATGCTTGAAATAGCCGGCCCAGATGTCGCTCATGCCCCCACCCTGATCACTTTTTTCAAGCCGTATTCATAAAAACTGGCCTCACCCACCGATTCGTCTAGTATTGTAAGTATTGGCGGCCTGATCAATAAACAACCATTAAGAATTCCAGTCCATACTTGCGAATAGTAGTGAGTGATTATTTCCACAGATCTTTTCTCGGCGTCAAAATCCTCACCCTGGTTGCCTTCCTAGCCTTGATGGGGCTGACATGGATTTTTGTCGAGTCTGAGAAGGCATCGAAAATCCAGCTCAATCTTGAAACTCAGGCCTCTGATTTTGCCCGAAGATCAGTCGAATCGATTCGCAGTTCGGTCGATACGTTACACGCCGTCTCTTCAATTCTGGTTTTCTTCAAGGAGACCAGTTTTGCTCAGTTCAAGAGTTTTGCTCAGAACAATGTTGAAAGTGATGACGGCCTCTTGATTCTTGAGTGGCAGCCTCTGGTATTGGAAAAAGAGCGTGATGCGTTCATAAACAAGGCTCGCCAGCAAGGCCTGTCGGCATTCGAACTGTGGGAGCCGGACAGCGAGGGCAACCCTATACCCGCAAAGTCTAGACCTGAACATGTTCCCGTTTTTTACATGCTTTCGCGTGATCAACGCAACAACACCATGGGGCTGGATTTAGCTTGGTCAGAAGAAAGAATGCTGTCCAAATGGATGGCGAGGGATCAGGGCAAGCCTGTATCATCGGGCTTTTTCAATATCGTCACAGGCAGGAATTCAGAATACGCGCCCGTGGGATTTGCCATCACCCTGCCGATTTACCGCGATGGTGTCGTGCCGGAGAACGCCCAGGAAAGAAGAAGTCATTTACTGGGTTATATTGCAGGGGTTTATTCTCTGGAAGACTTGCTGGCGCCCCATCTGGCCAAGCTGTCAGCGGAAGGTTTCAATATCGCAATCAGAGATGGCAGTGAAGCTGGCACGATCCTGGAGAGGACCACAGGCGAAGGTTCGAAATATTCCCGCGCTACCTCAATGAACTTGTATGGCAACGAATGGACTATTTTACTGACCGCCGCCCAACATCACACCAAGAGCCAATATGAGCCAGTCTGGTATCTGCTCCCCGCATTTCTGGTGTTGTTCGGATTGCTCGTTTTCCTCTTTCTGTGGTTACTACAGAGGAAGAACAATGAGCTTACAGATGCCCATCAAGGACTCGAAAATGCCTTGAAGAAAGTCCGTGAGTCGGAGTCGTTCCTGCTCGAGCTATCCAGGCATGACCCTCTTACCGGACTCTTCAATCGCCGCGCCTTTCTCGAGCATTTGAATCTCGATCTTGACAGAACTGAGCGGCACAGGGTCTCAACCTCATTGCTGATGATCGATATCGATCACTTCAAGCAGGTCAATGACGAATGGGGTCATCCGGTTGGAGATGAGGTATTGAAGTATTTTGCGAAGATATGTAATACGGTATCCCGCAAGATCGACGTAACGGCAAGAATGGGAGGCGAGGAGTTTGCCATGCTTCTCCCGCATACCGACGAAAAACAGGCCCTGTTTATTGCCGAGCGATTGCGGCAACGGATCGCAGAGGCAGAGATTCGAACAGGCTCTTCAGGCAACCGACTAAGGGTTACCGCCAGTATCGGTTTGGCAGTAACCACAATAGCGATTTCAGCAGATGAGCTTATCAGCCGAGCGGACAAAGCACTTTATCTAGCAAAGAACTGTGGACGAAATTGTGTAAAAAAATATGAGTAACGGCTATTAGCCTACAGCATCGGTCATCAGTTTTGAATTAATGGGAAAAGCTGAATCTCATTTTGTTTATTATTGCTGGTAATTACTCTCTTGAGGCGGGAACAATACTCAGGGATATGGCTTTGCCTCCCCGGATAACCGTCATCTCAGTCTCTTCACCTGCTTTCAGTCCAGCCATCGCGTTCATGAAATCATGAATAGTCTCGATATCCACACCGGCAAGCGCAACCAGGATATCTCCATCCTTGACACCGGCTTTCTCGGCAGGCGCTCCTTTCACCGCACCCTGCAGTCTCACGCCTTTCGTTTCTTCATCCTGTCCATAGGACGGAATAGTACCCAGATAGGCGCGCAGATGTTTACGGGAAAGGCCGCTCTTCTCTCGCGTAACCTCCAAATAGTCCGGCTCTTTTTCTGCTCGGGCAAGTGACCGGGTTATACCGGCCATCAACCGAGCAATATCGCGAATACCTTCATAGTTGAGCTGCTCCGCCCTGTCTCTTGGCGTGGAGTAGTCTTCATGGGCGCCCGTAAAGGCATTGAGCACGGGAACCCCCTTCATATAAAAGGGGGTGGAATCCGTTGGCAGGTAGGGGTCGGCTTTGGTGGCGATGGAGAGTCCCACTGGAACGTTGCGTTGCTCTATCTCACGAGACCAACGACTGCTGGAGCCTGTTCCTTGGATATAGACCTTCTCCCGGAGATGCCCCACCATGTCCATATTGAGGTAGGCGCTCACCTTGCCGCGCAGATAACCGGAGCCTGCCAGTTGATCGACGAAGTGAGAGGAGCCCAAGGTGCCGAGCTCTTCGCCAGACCAGGCGATGAACAAGATATCGCGCTTGACGCCGAGCTTGCCGAACCTTTTCAGCCCTGCTAAATACTGGGCGCTTTCCAATAAGGCCGCCACGCCAGAGGCATTGTCATCCGCGCCATGATGGACCTTTCCACGCTCTTCTTCACGAGCCAACGAACCAGAGACCTCCCCGTGACCCAAGTGGTCCAAATGGGCGCCCAGTAGAACAGGGGGCCTACCCGATGGATCATCGGCAGCCAAGCGTGCGATCACGTTGAGGCCTTGGCGCTTCTCACGGACAATATCCAAACTGGCGGCCAGGCCTATACCCGGTAAGGCGAATCCCGCCGTAACTTCCCCTTTGTCCAGTTGTTTCTGAAGTTGTTCCAGGTCTTTACCAGCGGACGCCACTATCCGGGATGCCAGGTCGTCACTGACGGAAATGCCGGCGATGGACGTGGTTGCGCTCATTTCATCCATCTGAAGATCGATGAGCCGCTGTTTGGCCTCGGCAGCAGGGCCTGTTACCACAATCAAACCCAACGCTCCCCGGCGTTTGGCAACCGACGCCTTATAAGCCAGGTCCGAGTAGTGGAGCAAATGCCTTCGCCACTCAGGCGAAACCGATTCCGGTTGGAAACGGAACACCATCACCCATTTGTCAGCAACATCCAAGGTACCGTAGGAGTCGTAGTCCGGCACCTTGTCTGAGCCGGGTGCGTCAATACCGTAGCCAGCAAATACGATATCCGTTGCTTCGACCCTTCCCGATCGGGATAAGGCTAATGGACGCCAATCACGATGCAGTGTCAGCGGTTCCGGTTGGGAAATACCGAAAATTGTCAGCCCATTCTCTTCACCCAGTTTTGCGCCTGCGGTAAAAGCAAAGGGTTGAAAAAAGCTCTCATCATCGCCGCCAGGCTCGAGTCCCAACTGTTGAAAGACAGCAGCGACATAACTGGTGGCCCGCTGCTCTCCCCTGGTTCCCGTGAGCCGGCCCTCCATCTCATCGTCGGCCAAACGATGCACATGCAAGCGGAGGTCTTCACGCCTGATAGCATCGGCAGTCGTTGCTAGGCTCGCCTCAGCTTCAAACATGGCATTGGCGGTATTGGCCCCATCCAGTCCCAGCAAACGACGCGCCACCGTATCGTTCCAATCGGCCAGGAAGATCTGGCTTTTTTTGTCCGTACCCCGCTTTGAAGTCCAGGAAAGCTGCCTGCCATTGGGCGAGAAGACAGGCAACCCATCGAAACCCATGGTATGGGTCACCCGCACCGGCTTCCGCTTACCTTGCGCGTCCACCAAAAACAGTTCAAAGTTCGCAAAACCTTCGCGGTTAGAGGCAAAAATCAGGTAGTCGCCACTGGGATGAAAAAAAGGCGCCCAGGACATTACCCCCATACGGGTGAGCTGCTTCTCTTTGCCGGTGGCAAGATCCATGGAATAGATCTCGGCCCTGCTGCCGTCCGGGGAGAAGCGGCGCCAGGTTATTTTGCCACCATCGAAGCTGAAGAAGGGACCGCCGTCATATCCCGGGGAGTCAGTCAATTGGCGCAAATCAGAACCGTCCGCGCGCATCAGATAGAGATCCATCATGAACGACTTATCGTGTTTGAAAATCTCCTTTTCCGCATCGCTCATCTCTCCCGTATAGGCACGACGATTGGAGGCAAATACAATCAGGCCGCCATCAGGCGAATAAGCGCCTTCAGCATCGTAGCCAAGTGTGGCCGTCAGATTTTTTCGCTGACCAGAGACAACTGTCTGTTCGTAGATATCGAAATTTTCGTCATAATCCCAACTGTATCGGCGCTCGCTGCCGGAAGCACGAAAATCCAACTCTTCCTGCATCTTGCGCTTCGCCTCTGGATCATCATGCGTGGAAGCGTACAATACCTTGTCATTGGACGGATGAATCCAAGCGCAGGTGGTTTTGCCATCACCAGATGACAACCTATCCACATCCCCGGTCTCCAGATCCATCAGGTATATCTGGTAGAAAGGATTGGCGTCATCGCGCTCAGACTGGAAAATCATGCTGCTGCCATCGGCATTGAAATAGCCTTCTCCCGCACGGCGCCCCTCAAAAGTCAACTGGCGAATGTGTGATAACAGAACAGCCCCGGATTCATCCTGAGAATCGGCAAATGACGATATTGACGATATAAGCGATAAGAAAAAAACGGTTATAATCAGACCCTTTGACATTCCCAGACTCCTCAATCTGCCTTACCAACACGAACCGTGACAAAATCGGCACCCCCGCTACGTATCATCATATTACCATGATCTAGGCTAGTGTCCGTCCAGAAACAAGACAATTTCTCTCGCAAAGACGCAAAGATCGCCAAGGAAAAATAAATGCAATAAAAAAACAATAAGTTATAACTTTGCGATCTTGGCGTCTTTGCGAGAGTTTTTCTTTCCGGACGGACACTAGTGTGGTGTAACGTATAAACTGTACCAATCAGCGAGACGCTAAGCCGTTAGCTGCTAGGCGCGTTGCGCCGGGAATGGCGCGCCCTTTCCAAGCAACGCAACAACGCAGATGACGGCTTAGCGTCTCGCCCGAAGGGAGGCCCGTCAATGCCTCAATCCTGCGTTGCAGCGCTTGACAAGGACGCTGCCATTGCCTGCGCGCTGCGTCTGGTCTTGAGGCATTGACGGGCCTCTGATTGGTACAGTTTATACGTTACACCACACTAGGCTAGCTGCCAGTGTCTCGGAATACCCTGTTTAGCGTTCTGAACAATTTCTCATCATCACGTCATTGATGCTGCAAAAAAGTCTTAATCAGAGTAATGACCAGCAGTATGACAATGTAAAATCCTGAACTGATTATAACCTGCGCTGTCATCCACTCTCGCAATGTATCATTCGATGTCAACTGCGGCGCTAGTGAACTCACAGGTAAAAACGATGCCAGCGCAACAAGTGAAAGCACTATCACCAGAAAGTCACCTGAAAACAGCAAACTGCTAAAAATCGCTACAGGCAGAAAAACGCCAAATACCCTACTTGCAAGAATACCAACGATCTCCTTTTTAAGAGGGCCTTTGGGAAGGCTGAGTATTACGCCCAAATATAGTGATACAAAAAACAACAATGATGTCTTTGTATATTGAAACACTTGTTTTGGGACATCCGAAACCGCAACTTCATTGAGTATGACTCCCGCAATGATCAGGCTTGACGTAATCGCCACAGGGACAAACGATACAAGCCCTGCCGATGTGGCAATATTATCTTTGCTCTTGGCGATGATCCGTGAAGCAATTGGATAAACCAGCAACAACGATATAAAAATTCCCACATCCAAAATAAAAAATTGGGGTAATAAAGCCGGTGATAATAAGGCCACCGCCAGCACACCTCTATTTCCACCCCCGAATGTCGAATAAGCCAAGAAGTACTTATCCAATCCATATCTGTTATCTTTTAATGCAATCGCAATGGATACCGGAAAAACATGAAGCATGAACCCAACCACAATTAGAGCGATATAAGATGTCTCAAGCCCGTTACTCCAAAACTGAAACAGTACAACCAGCAGTAAATTATACCAAGTCAGCTTATGCAGTATATGTTTATATTTATCAACGAATGCCGGCCTCTTTACCTTCCAAAAGAAACCTGCCATGACCATAGCTATAAACAATATTAGGTCACTCATTGCTTATGCCCAGGGATGCCGCCGCATCTTGCATTCATTATTATTTCATTTTTCCTAGAGAGTGGCTGATGCTTAAGGTCGCTTTTGATGTCAGCGACTCCCTTGTCAGATCAAACAACTTGCGCAGTCCGTAGATACCAATCTCTTTATTTATCGTATCTTTCGCTGCCAGATCCAGATGTTCGGGCCTGAGATAGACACAAACCCCAAGCATCACCACGGTCTCAGTTATCTCATTGCGCCTTTTGTCCCGATTATCCTCAATAGCGACACCGCCGATCTCTTCAATTTTTATAATGGGCGAACGAAAAAACTCACTATTTTTAATTTTATTCTTGATGGTTCTGTTTTCAAACTGCACTGAGCCAAAGACATCGAACCGCTCGTTATAGACATTAATATTCGGCTTATCCCTGGCACGATCGAATAATACGATCCGTTCGCCATCAGTAAAGGAAACAAATGTTGAAAAGCGTGTATTGTTCACCAACACCCTATGTTCATTCCGTTCTATATCCTCACGATTCCTTACCAGCCACTCTTTTGGTATCTGGCTCTTCACGATTTTTTCGAGTTGGTATTCGATATCCGCCGGCGTCTCGGGCGCAAAACTATCAAACAGCCTGATATCTTCCTGGTTATGGGTTTCAGCCGATCGCAAGGAGAGTGACTCATTGACCCCTGACTTGACCCGCTTCTCACCATAGGACGACACACTGAAATTACTCATGTCAGATGCAATTAACTCGAGCTCCACTGAAAACTCACTTTTCCAGTGATCCACAATAAATGCTCTAATGATGGATTCGCCCAGTCGATTAGGTGCGCTAAGGGTCTTATCAATGGACTGGAAATATTCAATAAAGGATTGGAGATTGTTGTTGTCGTCCGGCTGGTATTCCGGGGATTGTATTTGCGTAAGAGGCGATTCCACATCGTCCCTTTCCCTACAAAATAAAAACGGCAGTAATTTACCGCCATTTTCTCTTGCCTTGATAGCCAATGCGCCAGCCTCATACATCAACCAAGGTGAAGCCAGTTTGTTTTCCGGCGTAAGGATGCTTATTCCGCACTTTGCATTGCTAAGATTGCGGGCAATCTCATCTCTGAATATATCGCCGGAAGCAAGCGATTTATTCGATAAAAACACCATTACATTTTTATCGTTATAAAGCTGATCCAATACACTCTTAAATACCTCACCAACCCGATTGGTGTGGGGTTTTGAGTAGGATATGAAGATTACATCTGGTTTCATCACTAAATCCTTTTACATATTTTAGTGTGTATAACATTTTCGTTGATTCTGCGCACTTTGGTTAGCCTGGAGAGGCGCCAAAATGGTAATTCGCCGCATGCTGTTTGCGCGTCAGCAGATTTTTGATTTGCCAATGCTCACTCTCCGGCACGGTATCGTCAATCGCGATTTCACTGCCTTGATTGGTCGCGATCGGCTTGCCGTCCTTGTACAGAATGCGATGACCCGGCTGTGCAGTGATACGCTTGCCGGGGGTGATGATGCCGGTGAGATTCAGCGGGTCGGCGCTGCTGATCGCTATCATCTGTTCAGTATCCTGTTTGTTACGCTGTTCGCGCATCAGGCTGACCGCCTCGGGCAGCGCGAAGTGCTCGCCGGCAAAACCCTGCACGAAACGGCCTCCCCTGATTTCACCCCGTGCCTCGAACCTGCGGAAGACGTAGAGCAGATCCCGCCACGGCGGCAGCCCGCTTTCCCTTTCCAGCAGCTTTCTAAAGACAACGCCGTAACGAGTCAGCAGTGCTCGGGCAACCTGTTCGACCCGTTGCGACTCGTCCCCATGTCGGATCGGCGGTCGTATCAGTGACCAGCGTCCGCCCTCCGCCAGCGGCGCCTGCAATGCCGGACGACGCCGGCTGCGTTGCCGGGTCTTCCGTGGCGTAATCATTGCCCGCAGGCCCTGGTACTGGTCCGAGTTGACCAGTCCCCAAGCAACCAGTTCGCCCAGGGCACTCTCCAATTGTGTCTTCAACAGGCCGGTCTGCTGCTGCAGGTCATCAAAGAAACTGGCGCCCCACTGTTTCAGCACATCCAATACCTTGACGGCCGCGGAACCCAGTCCTTCAGGCACTGCCGTTTCAGCCTGACACCACACCGACAGATGGGGCCGGAAGATAAATGCCAGCGGTGTGGATTTAATCGCCGGGTTTTTGCGCTTATTGTCTTTGCCGCCAGGCGGATTCAGACGCAGCCAGGCGATCTTACCCGATCGGCACAGCTCATCCAGCTCGGTTGAATAATAGGGTTGCAGCCGGGCAGGCAGGATCTCCTCTTCCCAACTGCCGGCCGGCAGGCTGACACCTTCGAGCTGCAACATGACCCGCTCCAACGCGGCAATCCCTTCTGAAGGCTCATCCAGCCCCTGCCAGTTGAACAGGAAGCGCATCAAATCCGCCGGGCTCACGGGTTCGATCTCCCTGCGCAGTTGTTTGAGCGTATAGCGGTGGATGCGCGCCAGCAGACCACGCTCGCACCATTCGGTTTCCGATCGACGCGGATCGAAACGCCCCTGGATGACGAAGCCTTCCTGTTCCAGTACCGTCAAGGCCTGCTCTACCTCGCTTGCAGGCAGGCTAACCGGCTTCGCAAGCTGGTCAACAGTAACCGGCCCAAGGCTTTCCAGTCGGCTGCGCATGATTTCAGTAACAGCCGTTTCAACAGACTCTGCTTCTTCAGCAGGCAATGGGTCGATCACCGGGGGGATCTCGCGGTCGGGACAGATCAACTGCATGGCCTGCAGCCGCTCAGCGGCGACCCACAAAACCTCACCGTTAACCATCAAACGCGTTGCGCGCTGTTGTCGCTGCAGTTCTGCGAGATGTTTCTGCCAGTGCTCAAGGTCACTTGAAGCGATTTCACTCTCTGTGATAAAGCCTGTGATCACCAGCGCATCGTGCAGTTCTTCCGGGCTGCGCGGCTGCGGCCAGGCCTCCTGTTTCACCTGTTGAATCGCGTCGGGGTTCAGCCTCCCCATGTCGGCCGCGGCCTGTGGATCCATGTGCCGCTGCCGCACCGCCAATGCCCGCCGCTCTTCGGCCGGTGTATCGTCGAGAAAGGCGTAGGGTCTTGCGTTCAGAATCTCGTGCGCCATCGGTGACGGAGTCGGCAGCTCTTTTGCAATCACTTGGATGCGCTGTTGTTCGATGGCCTCCAGTACCTGTTTCAGGCCATCTATGTCCATCAGCTCGTGGAGGCAGTCCCACAACACCTGGTTCACCAGCGGATGATCCGGCACCTCCCGTTCACCCTGGATATTTTCGAAGCAGGCGAGCTGGTCCGGGAACACCAGCGCCACCAGGTCTTCGGCATCGTTGCGCTGGAAGGGTGCGGGCACGCGCTTGCCGCCACGCATCCGGGGAACCGCCAATGAGATATTGGTCACCCATCGCCAGCGGGTCGGAAACATGGGCGCAGCAAGCAGGGCCTGTATCAAGATATGCTCGGCGGTATTCGTTTTCAGATACCCGGCCGGTTCCTCCAACGGAAAGCTGTGGGTCGGTCCGAGGGAGAGGATCAGATTGTCTTCGTTGGCGGCTGCCTGCAGTTCGAAATTGAAACGGCGGCAGAACCGCTTGCGCAGCGCCAGGCCCCATGCCTTGTTCACCCGGGAACCGAAGGGTGCGTGGATGACGAAGTGCATGTCACCGGTCTCATCGAAGAAACGTTCGAAGACGATGTTCTTCTGACTCGGTATCAGGCCGAATACGGCCTTAGACGCCGCCAGGTATTCAACCAGTTGTGAAGCGGCTACCGGATCAAGCCGCAATTCCCGCTCCAGGTAATTCAGTGCCGTCTGCCGCCCCTCATCCAGCAGCTTGTCAATGCTTTCACGCAGGCGAGAAACCGCGTAAGAGAGTTCATCGGTGCGCCCCGGCGCCTCGCCGAACCAGAACGGGATGGTGGGCGGCTGACCATGGGCATCTTCCACGAACACCCTGCCCTGCTCGATCTTCAGCATGCGGTAGGAGAAATTACCGAGTTGGAAGATATCGCCCGGCATGCTTTCAAAGGCGAAATCCTCGTTGACACTGCCGACGAAGAGGCCTTCCGGCTGCAGGATCACATCATAGTCAAACTGGTCGGGTATCGCGCCGCCGTTGGTTATCGCCGTCAGGCGCGCATGACGACGGGGGCGCAACACCCCGTTGACGGCATCCCGGTGCAGGTAGGCGCCGCGCCTTCCCCGCCGCGTGTGAAAGCCGTCCGCGAGCATCTTCACCACCTCGAGGAAGTCCTTCTCTTCGAGGCGGTGATAGGGACGGGCGCAGTTAAATACCCGGTAGAGCGCCTGTTCGTTCCACTCCCGCGCGGAGACCTCGGCGATGATCTGCTGCGCCAGCACATCCAGCGGATGTTCGGGGATGCGGATGCGGTCGAGTTCATCCCTTCGAATCGCATCGAGCATGGCCACCGACTCCACAAGATCGTCACGACTGAGAGGAAAGAGTCTCGCCTTGGGCGTCCCGGTGAGGTGATGCCCGGAACGGCCCGCCCGTTGCAGGAAGGTGGCGATGCTGTGGGGCGATCCCATCTGACACACCAGATCCACATCACCGATATCGATACCGAGTTCGAGTGAGGCGGTCGCCACCAGGGCCCGCAACGATCCCGATTTCAGGCGCTGTTCGGCATCGAGCCGGTGCGCCTTCGCCAAACTGCCGTGGTGCGAGGTCACGGCGTCATCCCCCAGCTTTACGGCAAGGGCCGCCGCCGCACGCTCGGCCAACCTGCGCGTGTTCACAAAGATCAGCGTGGTGCGGTGCTGCTCGATGAGCTGCTCGAGCCGGCGGTAGATCTCGTCCCAGACCTCGTTCGCCATCACCGCTTCGAGGGGGGATCCCGTCAGCTCGATGGCGAGATCGCGGGTGCGCACATGACCGGTATCGACTATGGTGCATGACCGCTGCGCGGGGTCATCGTGCTCGCCGGTGAGATAACGCGCCATCTCCTCGACCGGCTTCTGCGTCGCCGAAATGCCGATGCGAATCGGCGGTTTGCCACACAACTGCTTGAGCCGCTCCAGGCTCAGCGTCAGGTGCGCCCCGCGCTTGTTGCCGGCCAGCGCATGGATCTCATCGACGATCACGCTGCGCACGGTCTTCAGCATGTCACGGCCCGAATCCGAGGTCAGCAGGATATAGAGGGACTCCGGCGTGGTCACCAGAATATGCGGCGGGGTGCGCTTCATCATCGCACGTTCCGACTGCGTGGTATCGCCGGTGCGAACCATCGCGCGGATCGCTACGTCCGGGAAACCGTTCTCCAGCAGCGCATCCCGGATACCGTTCAGCGGTAGCTCAAGGTTTTTATGGATATCGTTGGAGAGCGCCTTCAGCGGCGAGACGTAAAGCACATAGGTCTCGTCAGCCAGCGGGAACCGCAGCCCTTCGTGCACCAGCCGATCGATTGCCGCAAGGAACGCGGCCAGGGTCTTACCGGAACCGGTCGGGGCCGAAATGAGGGTATTCCGCCCGGCCTGAATCGCAGGCCAGGCCCGCGCCTGCACTTCGGAAGGCGAGTTGAAATGGCGGCTAAACCACGCCGTGACAGCCGGGTGAAACTGAAACGATGACATGCCCCCATGATACGCCTATTTCTTTTGCGTGATCAGAGATCCCTATACTCGATTCATGCTTGTCTACTCCGACACGCCGGACCAGGAGGGCGGCTGGTATACCTGGGACGGCAGGACCGTCGGCGCGGGCAAACTGACCCACGAAAAATTCACTGGTGAAGAGAAAATCGAACAGAAGATCGAATTCAAGCGTCCGTTCAAGTCCGTGTTCAGAGTATGGTGGGAGTTTGAGGTGAAATCCTATCCAGGCGGCCGCGAATGAACGCCAATGACCGGAATAGCCGTATTGAGTTTTCCCCACCCACTCGATGCGGTGAAGAACCTTTAAAGCCAAGGGATTATGAGTGGTGGCCAGGGACAGAATCGAACTGCCGACAGGGGGATTTTCAGTGCTAGTAAAATCAATAACTTACTAATTATTCTAGGTTAGGCTATATTTGTTGAAATTAGTCAAAATCGTATTGAATCAATAGGTTAACCCAGTTTTGCGAAGGAAGTAAAAACTGACAGATGTACCGCAAGTGTACCGAAGAATCGGGGCCGTAAATTTAGCCTTACCAGGCCTCTTTTCAAGCGTTTCGAATATTGCGTTTTTGTTTGTTTCGAATATACTTCAGAGTAAACCTTAGCTGATTTTGGAATTTTATAATGACTGCCCACCCTCAAGTATTGCCTGATACCGAGTCTTTAGCATTGGCTCGTGCCAGTGCTGAGGATCTGAGCCGTCTGCTTGGCCGGATGCCGGAAGCAGAGCGCGCTAGAGTTCAACTTGACGGCAATGACCTCATCCTGCCAAGGCAGGCATTAGCTCTGTTGCGCGACTTGCTCGTGGAAATGGCCCAAGGCAATGCGGTGACGATCGTACCGACCCATGCGGAACTGACGACCCAAGAAGCCGCAAACATTCTCAATGTCTCCCGCCCTCATCTGGTGAAGTTGCTTGAAAAAGGAACTATTCCTTTCTCCAGAACCGGAACACATCGCCGTATTCGTTATCAGGATTTAATGTCGTATCGTGATCAGCGTGATCAAGAGAGCAGGACAGCCCTTGATGAGTTGACAGCACAAGCCCAAGAGCATGATATGGGCTATTGATGCGCTATACCGTCGTTTTCGATGCCTGCGTGCTCTATCCCGCGCCATTACGGGATTTTTTGCACCGCTTGTCAATGACAGGGCTTTTCGCTGCCAAATGGACGGACCAAATCCATGATGAATGGATTAGAAATGTTCTAAAGGCTCACCCAGAGCTTGAAGACAAACTTCCTCGTACTCGTGATTTAATGAATAGAGCTGTCTCAGATGCACTGGTCACCGGTTATGAAACATTGATAGAGAAGCTGGAACTTCCCGATGCGGATGACAGGCATGTGCTGGCGGCAGCCATTCGTTGCGGTGCTCAAGCAATCGTTACATTCAACCTGAAAGATTTTCCTGATGATGTGTTGGCGCAATATGGTATTGAGGGCATACATCCTGATCACTTCATTGAGCACCAGCTTGATCTACATCAGGGAGCTGTTATGGCAACAGCCAAACAGCACAGAGCAGCATTAAAAAATCCGTCCAAAACATCAGCCGAGTATCTTGAGAGCTTGGCGGCTCAGGGATTGGTCATTTCAGCAGACCGGCTTCGAGATTTTATTGAGTTGATTTAGTAGCTCGCCATATGGAATGTATTTAATCAATTCCACACTATAGATTTTTCAACCATCTCTTCCATCCCATGGATCCCAATTCGAAGAAAACGGTCTTGAAGGGCAATGACCCGTTTAATTAGTTCTGGGTCATCAGACTCACGCAATAATACTACTATTAACCCGGCAACTAAGTATGTCGTGTTCAGCCGCTGTGTGCCTGCCTACAGCTTGCGCATCAAAACGCCGCTGTAGCACTCCTACAGCAAGTTTTGATAACGCAGTCTGTAGGCAGGCACACAGCGGCTGAACACGACATACTTAGTTGCCGGGTTAATAATGCTTTGACTAAGGGTTCACTATGAATTAACTCAATATGCTCACCCACCACTTCCAGGCGCTCTCCAAACTGCTCTGCCACAATCAGCCACCTCAAAGGATCATTATTGATATTTTCCTGTAGAATAACCGATCCAATCATTCAGTGAACCATCAGTAGAATACCTCTCAGTCATGCCGAAAACAAAAAAGCGCAGTAAGCGGCCACAAAGACGCACCCGACCACTGGGCTGGTCAACCAGTGACACGGACGAGATCGAACGCCGCCGGGCGCGTGGTCAGAGTGAATCGCTCCAAATCACACCCCTCTCTCGGCTCCACGATTTTTTCGGTGACTATCGCGTCGAATCCCCCAATGGACAAACCTATCAGGTTGAAATTCGCTCCCTTTCAGAACCCATCAACAGCTGTGATTGTCCCGATCACCGGATCAATGGCCTGGGTACCTGCAAGCATGTCGAGGCGACGTTGAACAAGCTCCAATACCGGCGCAAGCGGGCCTACAGGGATGCATCGGACAAAGGCAGCCCCTTCATCGAGATCTTTCCGGACCGGCGGGATCACCAGGTTCTGGTACGCTGGCCGGGAGACAGCCGACGTCCTTCCAAAGCCTGGGATCTCATTGCCCCTTTCTTCACCGATAACCATGTCCTGGCAAGTGAGCCCCTCGATAAACTGCCTGCTCTGTTGCGCTTGATCGAGGCCTCTCACGGTGCGGTCCGACGCCGGATTCGGGTGTCAAATGAACTCCGTCACTGGCTCGAAACACTGGACCGGCGCGAACAACGTACACATGCCCGCCACCACTACGAGACCCAGGTGGCCGCGGGTAAGGCAAGCCTCGACACGGTCAAATGCACCCTCTACCCCTATCAGCACGAAGGCATGCTGCATCTGGCCTTTACCGGCCGCGCCCTGCTGGCGGATGAGATGGGGTTGGGCAAGACAGTACAGGCCATCGCCGCCTGTGAGCTGCTGCGCCGCATCGTGGGTATCCAGAGGGTGCTGGTGATCGCCCCCGCTTCACTCAAGGGAGAATGGGAGGATCAGATCGCCAAATTCACCGACCTCCCCTCTCACATCATCCAGGGGGCGCGCGCCAAACGTCTGCGCCAATACGAGGAGCCCGCGTTCTTCTCTCTGGCCAACTACGAGCAGATCCGGCCGGATGTGGAAGCAATCAACGCCATTCTGGCGCCGGACGTGATCATTCTCGACGAGGCCCAGCGCATCAAGAACTGGCAGACCCAGACGGCCATCTCGATCAAACGCCTGCAAAGCCCCTACACCTTCGTGCTCACCGGTACGCCGCTGGAAAACCGCATCGACGAGATCTACTCCATTGCCCAATTCCTCGACCCACAAATCTTCGGCCCCTTGTTCCGCTTCAACCGCGAGTTTTATCAACTGGACGAGAAAGGGCGCGCCATCGGCTATCAGAACCTGGATCGGCTGCATGAGCGGTTGCGGCCCGTCATGCTGCGCCGGCGTAAAGAGGAGGTAGAAGGGCAACTCCCGGGTCGCACGGTAAACACCTATTTCGTACCCATGCACGATGAACAGACACTGCGCTACGAGGAGTACGAAGCGAGAGTCGCCCGTATCGCCGCCACCGCCAGGAGCCGGCCATTGAAAAAGGAGGAGATGGAAAGGCTCCAGCAATACCTGGCCTGCATGCGCATGCTTTGCGACACCCCATACATTCTCGACCAAAACTGCCGCATCGCCCCCAAATTGAAGGAACTTAGCGCCATCCTCCAGGAACTCTCGGAAGATGGCGATCACAAGATCATTATCTTTTCCGAATGGCAACGAATGCTGGAACTGGTGCGGGTGCAAGCCAAAGAGATGGGGCTGGGTCATGCCTGGCACACCGGTCAGGTCCCGCAACCAAAACGCCGTGAAGAGATTCGACGTTTCAAGCAAGATCCCGAATGCCGGCTGTTCCTCTCCACCGATTCGGGCGCGGTGGGACTCAACCTGCAGGTCGCCGATGTGGTGATCAATCTGGACCTGCCCTGGAATCCCGCCAAGCTGGAACAGCGCATCGCCCGCGCCTGGCGTAAGCACCAGAAGCGCCCGGTACAGGTCATCAATCTGGTATCCGAACACACCATCGAGCACCGCATGCTCTCCCTGTTGGAGCAGAAGCGTTCTCTCGCCGCGGGCGTGGTGGACGGCAAAGGCGACAAAGAGATGCGCCTGCCCTCCGGCCGGGCCGCCTTTCTGGAGCGTCTCGACGCCCTGATGACGGGTGAGAGCAAAGCGCCACAGACGCCGTCTGTCGATCCCTTTGAATGCCTGCGTGACGACGCCCTGGTGCAGTGGCGCGATCAACTAGAACTGATGGAGTTACACGGCGAGGAGGGACAACAAACCCTGTTGGTGGTGACCGATCGGCTTGACGAGGCGCTGCGGAGCACCCTGACCCGGCAACTCGAGGCGCGGTTTCCAGACCGGACACCGCAATTGAAGCTGCTGGACCGGGAGGCCTACGCAACCATCCAACAACTGATCCAGGCCGGCATCTTAAGCGCCAACCGTGACTCCACCAGGGCGCTCTACAACGCCCCAACGGATAGATTGGATGAAAAATCAAAACAGCTGAACGAGGCCCGCGAGCAACTGGCCCGGAGTGAACATAAACGGCGTATGTCACAGGTGCTCAAAAAAGGCGGCTTTGCAGTGGAGGCACTGGCACCGATGCAGGAAGCGGTGGAGACGGCCTTACACGCATTGGCTTTGTGGCATGGGCGTGATGCCGAGACACCACCGGATCCGGAATGGATCGACGCCATGCTGGTGCAGCAGGATCTACTACCAGCCGAAACCCTCTCCCTGATCTCAAACCTGCGGGAAGATCGACAACCATCAAATGAATCCTCGACGAACGAACTCCTCACGCTTGGCGACAACCTACTTTCACAAGCCGCCTCACTCCTTGAGTAGGAACAGGTTACCAACGCCCAATATTTAGCACATAGACAAGAGGCTCAATCCTAATGAATAACTGAATGCAGGTGTTGCACAAGAAAGATTTCGACTTTATACGAAACAACCATTTTCAGTCCCTTCCCGCACCTTCTCGTAAAGCCACTATTCTACACTTTTCCTTTTTTATCAACATGATAGTAGGATTTTCATGCGCTATGAGGCAGACAAGGAGGTCGTTCTGCTGTTGCTCGGCGGCGATAAACGCAAACAGCAGGCGGACATCGACAAAGCTATTGATTGCTGGCAAGACTACCAGCGGAGGAAACCATGAGCAGATCTCGCAGTCACGACGAAACAGTCATCGAGATGATCCGCAATGACCCGGAATTCGCGGAAGCCTATCTTCATACTGCTTTTGAGGAACTTGACGAAGAAGGTGGAGAAAGCGGGTTCTTGATGGCACTGCGCCACGTTGTAGAAGCCAGAGGTGGCATGGCATTGGTGTCTGAAAAAACCGGGCTTTCACGTGAGAGCCTGTACCGCGCTCTGTCCCCGAAGGGTAATCCCACCTTGAAAACCATGAAAAAGGTCATCCACGCCGCAGGTCTGTCTTTTTCTGCGATAGCATAATGTATAGACGAAGAGTTCAGGGAAATGAAAATACCTTATATAAATTGAGAATAGCAACGTAACGTATCCCCCGGCAAAGCCGGGGGCTTTAATTGTGAACCGCTCAAAGCGGTCTGTTACGGAGCCGCAGACGGCTCCTTGAGCCCCCAGAGGGGGCGACTACATCAACTTTAACTGATCAACGCGACGATCTTCGGCTTCTTGATGCCTTATGTAGTCTCTTATGACCTGTTCGTCTCGACCGACTATCGATGCGAAGTACCCTCGCGCCCAAAAGTGCCGGCCAACGTAGTTAGTGTCCATCCGGAAAGAAAAACTCTCGCAAAGACGCCAAGATCGCAAAGTTATAACTTTGCGATCTTGGCGTCTTTGCGAGAGAAATTGTCTTGCTATTGATCTCATGGTTTCTCCTGTGCGTGGCGCTTGGCGGCTCACGCATGGGAGTACTGTGAAATTTCCGGAATTGTCAAACTGAGAATGCCTCCCCAGCAGAGCTGGGGGGTCTCCTATATTTGTCTAGGGATGGAGCAAAGGGTCTTTAAACCGGCCCTAAAAGCGGACATAATCCATCCACATTCAAACCATTGTAAAACTATAACTATATGATAATAATAAGTTTACAACGCACGACAATTCGGACATTGTAGTGGACATAAATGCGGATATTGAAATGACCCAAGACCGAGGTGAATTGGTTTCTCTCATGGAACCGATGAGAATTTCAGAGAGTTCACGCCATCGCGCGTCACTTTCTGACCTAGCAGTCGAACTGGCCGCCCACTCGGCTGGATTTCGCCGGAGTTTGCCAGAAGGGGTTTTAAGGGCCTTGGCTGATCTGGTCCGCTCGATGAACTGCTACTACAGCAATTTAATTGAGGGGCACGACACCCATCCGATCGACATCGAACGCGCCCTCAACAACGACTACAGCACCAATACAGAAAAGCGGAATCTACAGCTTGAAGCCAAAGCCCACATTGCCGTCCAGCGATGGATCGATGATGGCGGTCTGGCTGGCCGGGCAGTGACCCTCGATGGCATCTGCGAAATCCACAAGCGCTTTTGCGAACTGCTGCCAGATGAGCTCCTTTGGGTCGAGAACCCCGATTCAGGAGAAAAACTGCAGGTTATCCCCGGCGCCCTTCGTGAGCGTGAAGTCGGGGTCGGCAGGCATATTCCCATCAGTCCAGGCGCGCTTCCCCGCTTTCTGGACAAATTTACACAGACGTATCGAAACCTAGGCAAATCAGAAACCATCATCTCAGCAGCCGCTTCCCATCACCGAGTGCTCTGGATACACCCGTTTCTCGACGGCAACGGGTGGGTCGCACGCCTGATGTCCCACGCCATACTGCTTGAAGCACTTGATACCGGCGGTATCTGGTCTATCTCAAGGGGCCTTGCTCGGAATGTTCGCACTTACAAACACCACCTGGCTGAATGTGACCAGACACGCCGTAATGATCTCGATGGGAGAGGTCACCTCAGTGAGGAAGCATTGGCGTCCTTGACCCGTTTCTTCCTTGAAGCCTGTCTCGATCAAGTCAAATTCATGGAAGAGCTGGTCCAGCCGAACCGGCTTCATCAGCGCATCAAATTGTGGACCGAAGAAGAAGTCCGTGCGGACACCTTGCCACATAAAGCATGGCGCATTCTCGAAGCCATACTCTACCGGGGAGAATTGCCTCGTGGCGAGGTTTCGCAATTACTCGGCACTAGCGATCGCCATGCCCGCCGTGCTGTATCCGCGCTAGCCGAACATGGTGTGGTCGTCTCAGAAAGCACACGCGCCCCTTTACGCCTTGCCTTTCCCGCCAAACTGGCATACCGCTGGATGCCTGGTCTGTTTCCAGAGAAGTATTACTAACCCATCTGCCGGGGCTACACAAGACGCGAAAACAACATTTGTAACATATTGAACATTTGTTGTTTAGCGCCTATCATGG
The DNA here is from genome assembly GCA_025656455.1 of Candidatus Thiodiazotropha sp. (ex Epidulcina cf. delphinae). GTDB lineage: Bacteria > Pseudomonadota > Gammaproteobacteria > Chromatiales > Chromatiaceae > Thiodiazotropha. Next base: position 76,897 of record JAHXHS010000022.1, read on the forward strand.
GATAAATGAATCCCAGACAGCGAGGACGGTCACCTATGCGCCTTTCCATAGAAATCACCCAGGAGCAGCACCAACGCCTCAAGGCCGCCGCTGCCCTGCAAGGCAAATCCATCAAGAACTATGTCCTCGAACGCACCCTTCCCGATCTTGAGGAGCAGGCTGCGTTGCAGGAGCTGGAGACCTTTCTGAAACCCCGAATCGAAGCCGCGAAGAGGGGTGAGTTTTCCACCAAATCCGTAGACAGTATCTTTGATGAGGTCGAGCAGGAAAAGAACCGGTAACAATGCAGCCTTACGAACTTACCGAGGATGCAGAGCAGGACTTGCGAGAAGTTGCACGCTATACCCTGAATCAATGGGGGAAAGAGATGCTCCGACAATATCGGAATGGTCTGAAGGAAACTTTCAAAGCCATTGCCGCTAACGATGTTCCCAAACGCGCTTTCTCAAAAACCTTTCCAAACTTGATGGTAACAAAATACAGATACCACTATATTTTTTACCTCATAGACAGCCTACCCAAACCCGTTATTATTGGCGTTATCCATGAGAGACGCGATACAGTCAGTCGGCTTGGTGAGCGTCTGGCGTAGCCATACTGAAAAGCGATTGAATGCTGGCAAGACTACCCGCAGAGGAAACCATGAACAGATCACGCAGTCATGACGAAGCAGTCATTGAGATGATCCGCAATGACCCGGAATTTGCGGAAGTCTATCTTCATACCGCTTTTGAAGAGCTTGACGAAGAAGGTCATCCACGCCACAGGTCTGTCTTTTGCTGCGATAGCATAAAGTATAAACAAAGCGTTCAGGGAAATGAAAATACTCTATTTGTCTTTTTGGGATGTCAGTTGTAGTAGTCGCTATTTGATCTGTAAAGATGCTGAAGTGTGGGATGGCTGGGAGCGAATAGAGCCTGTAAATAATTCTGTGTAACTGCCATTGTTTAAACGAAGTCCGCCAGGCGGTCTTCGAACTCAATCATAAAACGGTTCAAGGCGGT
>JAHXHS010000023.1:0-64262 GCA_025656455.1 Candidatus Thiodiazotropha sp. (ex Epidulcina cf. delphinae)
ACCCGGCAAGCCGTTTGAGCACGTGAGAAACAGCCGCCAGCCCGAAACCGGCCGTCACCGTCATGGCTGAGCCGAACCCCCCGCAATTCAGCGATCCCTCGACGGCCGTCGGGCGATCCAGGCAAACCTCCCCCTCGGCATCGGGATAGACCAACTGCTCCGTGGAGTAGACGCAAGGCACGTCGAAACGACGCTTGAGATTGGTGGGGAAACCATACTCCCGGCGCAGCAGCTTGCGGGTCTTGGAGAGCAAGGGGTCTTGCTCACTGCGGCTCAAATCGGCCAGGCGGATCCGGGTCGGATCAGTCTGGCCACCGGCGCCCCCCAGGGTGATAACAGGAATCCTGTGACGCCGGCAAGTGGCTATCAATGCCGCCTTGGCACGAAAGTTATCAATGCAGTCCAAGACATAATCAAAACCACCCTCAATCACCGGTTGCAGGGAATCAGGCTCGATAAAGGCCTCTACCGGCGTGACCCGGCAGTCGGGATTGATGGCCGACACCCGTTGCGCCAGCACGCTCACCTTAGGCTTGCCAAACTCGCTTTCCAGGGCATGCAGTTGGCGGTTCACGTTCGACTCGGCGATATGATCCAGATCGAAGAGCGTCAGCCGGCCGATACCGCTGCGGGCCAGCGCCTCCACCGCCCAGGAGCCCACTCCGCCGACACCGATCACCGCCACATGGGATCGACCGAACCGTTCCAGTCCCTGCCGACCGTAAAGTCTTGCAATGCCGCCGAAGCGCCTTTGAATATCCAACCCTATACCTTTGATAAAAGTCACTAACCGGACGCAAATGAACTCTATTAACCCGGCAATTCTACAACAACCCTGACAAACACCAACACAATGCTGTTTCCGCTAGATTAGTGTCCGTCCAGAAACAAGACAATTTCTCTCGCAAAGACGCAAAGATCGCCAAGGAAAAATAAATACGTTCAAAAAAAAACAATAAGTTATAACTTTGCGATCTTGGCGTCTTTGCGAGAGTTTTTCTTTCCGGACAGGCACTAGATTAGGCGAAGGGGTGTGCAGCCACCACGGACCGGCAACCTGTTACACCTTGTTACAAGGGGTTACACCCCTGAGAGGATCTTCTCCCCGCTAACGAGCAGACTTATCGACAAGGACAGACCTGTCCTTAACAGGCTCGACAAAACCGAGGAGATCATCATGGGAAAAACCACTATTGTCATTCTGATCGTGCTTGCGCTGCTTCTGGTCAGCGGTGTCGCCATCGCTCGCTACAAGGGGTTCTGCTCAGGTCCGGAAGGACGGATCGACAGGGTCACCGAACGGATCGGCAAACAACTGCAACTCGATGATGTGCAACACCTGCAGCTGGACCAGCTCAAGGAGAAATTCGTGGTCATTGCGCACGAACTACGTAGCGACCACTCAACCTATGTCGATGAAGCGATTGACCTGCTGAATACGCCGGCATTGGACCGCGAGCAGGCACACACGCTGTTGATGCGCAAACAGGCTCAGCTAGCCAGTGTCAGCAACGAGCTGATCGACGCCTTTGCCGATTTCAGCGACAACCTGAACCAGAGCCAACGCAACGAACTGCAGTCAATGATCAGCCACCACCGCGAACATCGCCATTGTAAATTCGCATGCGGTGGCGGCTGGTCTGCCACTCAAGAGTAATCCTGCACCCTGCCATGGGCGTCACTTTCACGGAAACAGTCAGCATATCCGCAGCAAGCCTCCCCTTGGGGGAGGCTTGGGTCCGCCCTATGCATCGTTTATGCTTGCTATGACACCCAACCGGATACCCTGATGCCCCGGATCCTGCTGATCGACGATGACCAAGCCCTGGCGGCTCCTTTGAAGGAGTACTTCAGCCGCTACGACCTGGTGTTGGAATCGGCCACCCTGCCCTCTCAGGGGCTCGAGCGAATCCGTCTCTCCCCTCCCGACCTGATCATCCTGGATATCATGTTGCCGGAGATGGATGGCTTCGAGGTCTGCCGCACCATCCGCAAGAGCAGCCAGCTACCGATCCTCATGCTCACCGCTCGTGGCGAGGTGATGGACCGGGTGGTCGGATTGGAGCTCGGCGCCGATGACTACCTGGCTAAGCCCTTCGAACCCAGGGAGTTGGTGGCGCGGGTACAGAACATCCTCAAGCGGAGCAGCATGCAGGCGCCTCAGGAGCAACGGATCACTGTCGGCGAACTACGGCTCGACCTGATTCAGCAAAACGCCTCGGTAGGCGATCGGACACTCAATCTTACAACCCTGGAGTACCGCCTATTGCTGTTGCTGGCCGGCCACCCCGGCCGGCCTTTCAGCCGGGACGAGATTCTCGCGGACATCAAAGGCATCGATGCCGACCTGTATACCCGCTCCGTGGACATCCTGGTCAGCCGTCTACGACATAAGCTACGGCCCCTCGACTACATCAAAACCGTCTGGGGTACGGGTTACCGCTTGGTCGGACCCTCATCGTGAGAAGACGTCACCGCCTCAGTGGGCGCCTGATCCTATTGTTCCTGTGCATCAGTGTGTTGATTGCACTGACGGTGCGGACGGGTTTTCGTTACGGTATACAGGAGGAGTTCCGCTCTTTCGCGGCCCCCCATCTACTGGAATACATCGATCACCTGCGACAAGCGATCGGGACGCCTGCGGATACAGAGGCAGCGCGCACCCTGGCGGAGCGCCTGCGAGTGGATATCCAGATCAATACGCCGCAGGGTACCTGGTCCAGCAGCGGCAAGCCCGTGGATGACTCGGTGTTTCAGTTCCATTCACATCATTTGCATGATGGTCGATCGGTCGAGGTTGGGCATGATGACCAGCGTTATCTTTTACGCTTGCGGGAACCAAACCTCACCCTGCTTCTCGTGTCAAGGGATCGACAGAGTAAAGGCTATCTGCACCTGATCATCGGCGCCACCATCTTTACCGTTCTGCTGTTGATCGCCCTCGCCTACCATCTGGTCAAACGTCTGTTCCAACCCATCGAGACGATCCGTCAGGGCGTCGCCCGATTCGGTTCAGGGGAGTTGGAACACCGCATCACTATCCGCCGTCGTGACGAACTCGGAGAACTGGCCAAGAGTATCAATACCATGGCGGATGAGATCCAGGCGATGCTGGAGGCCAAGCGCCAGTTACTGCTGGCCATCAGCCATGAACTGCGTTCGCCATTGACCCGCGCACGCCTGAATGCGGAACTACTGGATGAGAGCGGTCCCCGGGAGCGTATCGTCGCCGACCTGCAGACCCTGGAACAGCAGTTGGGCGAATTACTGGAAACGGAACGCCTCGACAACAAACACGCCAAACTGGACCGCCAGCCGGTGGCGCCAAAGCGTCTGATCGAGTCGGTGATTCAGCAGCATTTCCCCGCCTCGACACTGACATGCCGCCACGAAAACGACACAGGACCGATCACGCTGGATGCCGTGCGCATCCGGCTGATGATCAAGAACCTGCTCGACAACGCCCTGAGACACACCCCTGAATCCTCACCGCCACCCGAGATCAGCAGCCGGATCGCAGCAGAAGCGTGGAGCATCACAGTGGCAGACCATGGTCCAGGCATTCCCGCAGAACATCTGCCTCACCTGACCGAACCTTTCTACCGGGTCGACAAGGCCCGCCAGCGGGAGACGGGAGGCTATGGTCTCGGGCTCTATCTCTGCCGCATCATTGCAGAGGCCCACGGCGGCAAGCTGACGATTCACAGCAAGCCGGGCAGCGGTACTCGAGTGACCGCCAGCCTGCCTCTCTGACTCTGCCGAGAAATTCCCACGCCTGATGATCGTCACCCCTCCCCGGAATTCAAGCGGTATGCCTTGCCGCGCTGTTTCACCCGATACATCTTGAGGTCGGCCGCCTTTAGCAATTGGTCGAGGTTCTTTCCCTCCACGGATATAGCGCTGAACCGACGCTGGCATGCAGCGTCAAGCGATGGACGTCGACATCGACTTCACCCTGCAAGTTCGTCAACAGGTGATCGGCGACCTGCCGCGATACCCTGCTGTCCTCGATTGCATCGGCCAGCACGATAAATTCGTCACCGCCGATTCGTCATTGAGCGCTCAACTGAAGGCTATGCATATCTTATTGCTTCGTTAGAAAAATTTGTGGGCAGCCTTGAATGATAAACATTACTAACCTATTGAAAGATATATGTAATGCCGGATTTATTGGCTGCATCTTTTTCGAGGGTCAGTTCTGAATACAGGATGCCGTCTGAGCAACAGACCAGCAGATATCGTGTGGCCACGGGATTCCGGCATCCGCCGGAATGACGGGATCAGGGAAGTCTGCCCACAAATTTCCCTGAAGAGCCATCTTAATTATTCTACTCCATGACAAAAGACTCATCGGCGCGGATTATCAACCGCCCGGCAACGATATGCCGGTCACCTTCTTGTACAGCGAGACCGCGTAGGAATCGGTCATGCCTGAAACGAAATCGGTCAGCCGCAACAGGCGGGTATAGTTGTCCTCCGCCGGCTTGCCCCGGGGGCCGAGAAACTGGACCGGAATCAGGCGGATCATCATTTGACTGCGCGGACTCGCCCCGGAAGCGTGCTCCGCCACATCGTCGATGATGGATATGAAACGCTCCAGCAACTCGCTGATCACTTGAAAACCCGCGGTCTCGATCTCGATCACCTCAGGCGCGATATAGATCCTCTCGGTAGCAACCGCTATCAGGCGGTCCATCTCCGCCCGGTGGGGAATATGGCTCATCAGGGGCTCATCGAACCGACCTTCGAGGATCGCACGCTCCTGATCGAGAAAACATGCCAGGATCTCGCTGATCGCCTGACTGATCACCTTGGCGCGCAGAAACTCGATCTTCTCCTTGTCGCCGCTGATGCGTTTCAACCGCGAGGACTGGTTGGCCGAATCCGGCAATATGGCGCTGAACAGCTCCAATACTTGCTGAAAGTTGAGATGTCCCAGACGATAGCCATCTTCGATGTCGATCACCCGGTAACAGATATCATCGGCCGCCTCTACCAGAAAGGCCAATGGATGGCGATGCCAGATGGCCAATACCGGATCGCGGCGCATCAGTCCCACGGTCTCTGCCACTTCGACGAAATTGGCCTGATCCTCTGCGGTAAATCCGGGCTTTTTCGCACTGACACCGCCGAAACGCCCCTTGCCGATGCAGGATTCACGGGGGTACTTGGTAAAGGCGGCCAGGGTGGCGCAAGTCAATTGCAGGCCGCCGATGTTATCCCGGTTCTGCAAACGGGTGATGACCCGGAACCCCTGGGCGTTGCCTTCGAAATTGAGAAAGTCCTCCCGCTGACTGCCCTGCAGCACCGCAACCCGCTGTCTGCCATAGTCGGCGGTCTCTGCCCAGTGACGGATGGCGTCTTCGCCAGAATGGCCGAAAGGGGGGTTGCCGATATCGTGGGCGAGACAGGCGGCGGCACAGATATCGCCGAAATCGGAGGCCTCGTTTTCCCCTAGCCGGTGGCGGGCGATGATCTGTTCGCCGGCCAGGGTGCCCAAAGATCTTCCCACGCTGGAGGATTCCAGGCTATGGGTCAGACGGGTGCGCACATAGTCGATCTTCGAAAGAGGAAAAATCTGGGTCTTGTCCTGCATGCGCCGGAACGCGGAGGAGAAGACGATACGATCGAGATCCCGTTGAAAATCGGTGCGTGTGGTGCTGTTCGTCTGGTGGTCGCTCGAACCCAAGCGTTTGCGGGAGAGCAGTTGTGACCAGTTCATCGACATATGTCTATTTCAATCCTCCAAGGCCATGCTGTGGTAAGGGCATTGTATCAAGGTCATACCGGAGTGTAGTGTCCGATCACTGTATGGCAGAATGGCTCAATCTAACAGATTCCGTGAGGATTGGTTCATAATGATTTCATCACGCCCCTACCCACTGATCGCCTCGTTACTGCTCCTCACCGGCTGCTCCAGCCTCTATTACGACTCCATGGAGAAAGTGGGTTACCACAAACGGGACATCCTGGTGGACCGGGTGGAGTCGGCGCGGGACACCCAGGCGGACGCCCAGGAACAGTTCCAGTCAGCCTTGGACCAGTTCGCCTCGGTGATCAGTCTGGAGGAGAGCGACCTGAAACGCGCATACGACAGTCTCAACCATGAGTACGAAGCCAGTGAGTCAGCCGCCGAGGAGGTCTCGGAACGCATACAGAAGGTGGAATCCGTGGCCGAGGCCCTGTTCGAGGAGTGGCAGGAAGAACTCGATCTCTACGAAAACAAGAGCCTGAAGGCAACCAGCGCCAAAAAACTGAGCCAGACGCGCAAACGCTACCGGCAGATGCTGAGTGCCATGAAGCAGGCGGAGAAGAGCATGCGGCCGGTGCTCAACAGTTTCCGCGACAACGTGCTGTTTCTGAAACACAACCTCAATGCCCAGGCCATCGGTTCATTGCGTGGCGAATTCGGCAACCTCAAGGCCGAGATCAATAACCTGATCAATCGCATGAACCAATCGATCAAGCGCTCTGACGATTTTATCCGTGACATGCAGGCAGCATCATAGGGCCTGACTCAATGCGGATGCCCGGCTTGGCATTTGCCCTGACGAAACAAAACAAGAGACACTGAAGCGTGTCGAAACCCGCCTTTCATCCGATTTACCATGCCCACCATGCCGTGGCCCTGCTGTTCCTGTCCGGCATCGCGCTCTCCGCGCAGTTGTTGTTCAGCGACATCGGCAATCATGGGATGATGATTATCGCCGCCGTGCTCGGTGGTTACATGGCGCTGAATATCGGCGCCAACGATGCCGGCAACAACATTGGACCGCTGGTCGGTTCGGCTGTCATCGGCCTTAGCGGTGCCCTGTTGTTCGCGGCGCTGTTTGAGGCGGCTGGGGCATTTCTCGCCGGTGATGAAGTGATCAGCACCATCAAGCAGGGCATCGTCGATCCGGAACAGTTGGGGGATAGCCGGACGATTATCCGGGTCATGTTCTCGGCCATGCTTGCCGGGGCCGTCTGGTTGAATATCGCCACCGCCACCGGCACACCCGTTTCCACCACCCACACCATCGTCGGTGGCGTGCTGGGCGCCGGCATCACCGTCGGCGGCATTGGGGTTGCCGACTGGGAGATGATCGGCGCCATCACGGTCAGCTGGCTCATCTCCCCCTTGCTGAGCGGCATCATCGCGGCGCTACTGCTCTACTTGATCAAGCGAACCATTACCTACCAGGCAAAAATGTCCGCGTCGGCCGGGAAAGCGGTGCCCTTATTGGTGGGACTCATGGCCTGGACCTTTACCAGCTATCTGTTGATCAAAGGTGTCAAGGCAAGCTGGCGGGTCGATCTGCCGACTGCATTGGTATGCGGCATGAGCATTGGACTGGGGGTCTACTTGATCATCAAGCCGAACATCGTTCAGCGAACGGCCATGCTGCCCAACACTAAATCCGCGGTAAACCGCCTGTTCAACCTGCCACTCCTCCTGGCAGCCGGATTGCTCAGTTTCGCCCATGGCTCGAACGACGTGGCCAATGCCATCGGCCCCCTGATCGCCATCAAGGAGGCGGCCACCGTCAGCGGCGATCCGCCCCTGCCCGACCTGCCCGCCTGGCTGCTGATGATCGGCGCTATGGGCATCCCGCTCGGATTGGTTTTGTATGGTAAACGGTTGATCAAGACGATCGGCAGCGAGATCACCGAGCTGGACCAGGTCAGGGCATTCTGTATCGTCACATCGGTAACCATCACCGTCTTGCTGGCCAGCCGTTTCGGCCTGCCTGTCAGCAGCACACATACCGCCGTCGGCGCTGTTTTCGGAATCGGCTTCCTGCGCGAAAGCCTGAAGACCCGTTACGCCATTGTTTTGGAAATGCTCAGGCGTCGCCAGGCTGGACAAGACCGGCAGGTGATGGAGCAGTTCATCAAACGTTTCGATCGGTCCTCTTTCCATGAGAAGGGGCGCATGCTAGAGCAGCTGAATGCCACGGACAACAGGCTCGAACTCAGTAACAAAGAGCGCAAATCGCTGAATAAACTTTACCGGCGGGAGCTGGTCAAGCGTTCCGCCTTCACCCGAATCCTCCTGACCTGGGTTATCACCTTACCCGCCACCGGCGCATTGGCCGCACTGATCTATCATTTGCTGGAATCGACAGTAATCTACAATTTTCTTTTTAATACAGGCGGTTAGTATTTACCAGGGTGTCCCGTATACCTAATTTGACCGATTCCGCCGATTGTTCGAACCGTTCGAAGGCGGGATGAGCTGTTGAGGAATAAAAAGCCGAAAACCCGCGAATATCATTGATTCGATTTGAAAAAGCGCCGCCACCAGACAACAATGGTGATTAGGGGTTAAGTGATATATGGACAAACAACCGCAGTGGATGCCAACAAAAATCTCAGGCCTCGTAAAAACAATACGATACGCACCCTTGCTCCCGGATCTTTCACCGGTGTATCTACCATCCTTCATGCGCTGGTGTTTCTGATATTGTTACCACCGCTAACGCTATCCCAAGCGGCCTTAGCGGCCGATAACGAAAACCCGGAGCTGCTTGGACTGTTATCGCTGTTGGAGAGTCAGACCACGCTTGCCACCAAGAGCCGCATGAATGCCGACTATATTCCCGGCATGGCCACCATCCTCTATGGTAAGGATCTGCTGGTGCGTGGAACGAGAACAGTGTGGGAGGCGCTCGGCCTGGTGCCGGGCATCAGCCTGGGAATGGAGTTTACCGGCGAGCGGCAGATATTGAGCCGGGGCGTGGGCCATGGCTATGCATCGGGCAATGTGAAGGTCCTGCTCGATGGCATGTCACTGAACTCCACCCTGCTGGCCACAGCGAATCCGGTGCTCAACATACCCATCGAGCAGATAGAGCGCATTGAGGTGATCAGGGGACCGGGGTCATCCGTGCATGGCGAATACGCCTATGCCGGCATAGTCAACATCATCACCAAGAACACGGAGCGCAGACTCTACGTCCATGGAGAAGGTGAATCTCACCATGGCGCCGGCGGCCAGTGGTTTTGGCGGGATAAGCAGAACGATCTCGGGGTATCCCTCAACCTAGCCGGTCTCGAGGGCGACGGTCACGATGTCGAAGTAAAAGAGGATGCCTGGCACCATATCGGACGACCTGAGTTGTCCCATGCCCCCGGTCCCACCAACGAAGCACGGGAATACAAGGGCCTGTTTTTCGATTTGAATTGGGGCGATCTCTTCGCTTCGGCGAAGTTGCTGGACGATGCCTACGGGGATCATTTCGGCATCAATCACTTCCTCCCGCCGCCCGATGACCGCCTTGCGTCACGCCAGGTGTACCGCACGTTGAGCATTGGCGGCAATCGGCAACTATCCACTACCCTCGAAACTCAGATCCGCTTTGAATTCCTGGAGCACGAACGCAACAGAGACCAACTCTACACCAACCCGGCTGATTTCATCACGCCTTTTCCGATATTCATGGATTTGAGCTACGAGGAGCGTAGCTATTCGCTCTCAAGCGATCTCTACTGGCAACCGAATGTAAAACACCAGGCACTGTTCAGTCTTGAAGCCAATACCACCAGGATACAGGGAGCCGACTGGACCTGGCCGGAACTGCCATACCAACTGCCGGCCAATTGGATAGATACCGACAGGCATCGGCATACCTTCGCATTGGTGACGCAAGACCAGTATCGGGTCAGTGACCAACTGACGCTTACCGGTACGCTGCGCTATGACGACTATAGCGACGTGGACAACAACTTCAGTCCACGCATGGCCGCTGTCTGGCGCATCCATCCCGAGCGAATTCTCAAATTCCAGCTTGCCCGGGCATTTCGTCCGCCCACCTTCTATGAATTAGAGAATCCAGGCCATGGAAAACTCAAACCCAGCGCGGTCAACACCATTGAATTCGGCTACATCGTCAAAAAACCCGATTGGCGGGGCAGTCTGATCCTTTTCCACTCGGACCTCATGGATCCCATTGTGTTCGATGGAATCGATTTCGACGGATACATCAATGGAGAGGATGCCAGACTGCGGGGGTTCGAATTCGAATACCAGCAACGCCTGGGACAGACCCTGAAGCTCGACGCCAATCTATCGCATGTGGATGCCCGGTTTCGCTCCAGTGGGGACAAGCTGCCCGGCGGAGCGGATTGGCTGGCCAACCTGGAGCTTCTCTGGAAACCCTACACGGATTGGTCTGCCGCGCTTCAATTGCAATATGTGGGCGATCGCAACCGATCGAGTCTCGATACCCGATCGCAGCTCGCCGCTTACACCACACTGGACCTGACCATCAGCTACCTTCATCCCACGCCGGGCGTGCATCTCTACATGGGGGTGAAGAATCTCACCGACGAGGAGGTCCGTTATCCGCAGCAGCTCACCACCGATTTCGAGGGAGAGATCTTCCTGCCCTATCCGGATGACTACCCTCGCCCCGGTCGACGTTGGTGGCTCTCCCTGAGTTATGACCTATAGATCAGCGCATTTCTCAAGCAAACCAAGGAATCGATTGTGGACGGAGCAGATCATCACAGGCGCGCAAAAACGATTGCCGGTATCTTGTGGTTGTTGCTGTCGGCCTCCGCGACAATCGCCCTATCCAATAAGCTGTGGCCTGAAGAAGAACAACGCCTCAATGTAGGGATCCACCTATTTCCTGCCTGTCTGAACGCCGACCTGTCGCTGTCCGGAAGAGTGACGCCCAATGGCGCACTGCGTATTCTGGTGGTGCACGATCAGGATCCCGTGCATGCGGAAACCGCTGCGGCAGGGCTGCGGGAGTTGCACAGTGTCGGAGGCTATCCCCTAAAGATCGACAAGGTCTCACTGGCATCCCTCGTCACCCACGAAACAGACCGGATCTCGGCTCTGTTCATCGCCACTCCCGGCATCCAGACGGATATCTTCGACAGATGGGCACGAGAACACCAAGTGATGGTGTTTTCACCCTTTGCGGGTGATGTGGAGCGTGGCGCCGTGGCGGGCCTTTACGTCTCTGATCGTATACTCCCGTTGGTCAATCTGAACCAGGCGGAAAGGGCTGGCATACGCTTCAAGCCCTTTTTTCTGCGGATTGCCAGACACCATGATGAATAGACGCATGAAAAAGCGCAGGCTCACGACGCTGGCGCGAAATCACGGTCTGACCCTGGTGTTCATCACCCTGGCCGTCACCCTGAGTCTGTTGATCACCGCCTATTGGCTGTTCAGTCTCGAACCTCGTCTGACAGCCCAGGCCCAGACCCAGGCAAACGCCCTGGCCCAAGCCCAGGCGAGCATATTGACCAAGCCCCTCAGCAACAGTAAGCCTGAACATCTGTTGGTAGCGTTAGAACGGGCAATGGACTCCATCCTGCTGTTGCGTGATCCTTCCACCCGGACACCGATGATGCATCGCATCGAATTGGAACTGGATGCCGACGCCATTGGCTTGGCGACGCTGGAATCCCACAATCTGGCCCGAGGCGCAGCGGAATGCGAGGATTGCTTTATTTCAGAAATCCCCCTATTCCATGAAAAGACCCAACATCTCGTGGGCATAGCCCGCTTTTTCGCCGGCCGCGATTTTCTAGACACCCTGATCAGCGATATTCGGCAAAAACTTTGGTGGTCCGGCGCTATCTTGATGCTTCTGGTCGGCCTGGCCTGGGCCGGCACCGAAATATCGCAACGGAAACTGCGTCAAAGTGAATCCCATCTCCAATCCATTATCGACGGTGTAGCCGATCCATTGTATGTCTTTAGTCCGCAACAGGAGCTACTGCTGCAGAATCAGGCCGCAAGACTGCTGTCCGCTTCCGGCGGTGGCATGGACGAACTGGAATTTCAAAAAAAGATCATTCCCACTGAGGCGATGTCACGTGATGTGGTGAAAAAAGGCAAACCGGTAAAAAGTGTCCATAAAATCCCCCAAACCCAGGGTGATTTCCGCCGCCTTGAGCTGCTGGCCAGTCCATTGTGTGACGGAAGCAGAAACTGCGCCGGCATCGTAGTGACCTACCGGGACATAACCGAACACCTGGAACTGCTTGATGAGCTGCAGGAAAAAAAGCAACAACTTCAACAACTGGCGGAAAAAGACAACCTGACGCAACTACCGAACCGGTTCATGTTCAACGGACTGTTGGAACAGGCCGTATCCCGGGCGGGTAGAAGCCGAACCATGCTGGCGCTACTGTTTCTGGACCTGGACCGTTTCAAAGAGGTCAACGACAGCCTGGGGCACGATGCAGGCGATAAGTTGCTGGAAATCACCGCCAGACGGCTATTGAAAGCGGTGCGTCACGGCGATGTCGTCTCCCGGCTCAGCGGTGACGAGTTCGTGATTCTGCTGGCAGACATCAAGCGACCGGAGGATGCGACATCGGTGGCGCGTCATATCATCGAGTCGATACGTCAAGTGGTTACATTACAGGGGAAACAACTGCACCCGGCAGTGAGTATCGGCATCAGCCTTTTTCCCAATGACGGCAAGGAGGGAAAACAGTTATTGCAAAACGCCGACACAGCCATGTACCGGGCCAAGCGGCGGACGCAAAACAGCTACCAACTCTATGACCCAAGCATGACCCACTTGGTGCAGGAGCGGATCAACACCATTGCAGAACTGCAGGCCGCTGTCAAACAAGATGGATTCGTGTTGTTGTATCAACCGCAGTTCGAGCTTGATTGTGGGAAGCTGGCCGGACTCGAGGCCTTGTTACGTTGGAACCGGCCCGGTCAGGGTCTGGTATCACCCGACTATTTTCTGAGCCTGGCCGAAGATGTGGGTCTGGTTTTCCCGATCGGCCAATGGATGCTGCGCAATGTCTGCTTACAGGTCAGGCGTTGGCGGGACCGCGGCCTGTCGCTGCCACGGATGGCGGTTAATATATCCGCCGTCGAGATCCTGCATGATGACTTTTTCGATTCGACACGGAAGATACTTCAGCAGACCGGCTGTCTTGGCGAGTGGCTGGCAATGGAAGTGACGGAAAATCTATTCATCCGCCAGATAGACAAAGCCGCAGCGGTATTGCAAAGGCTCAAGACACTCGGTATCGCCATCGCCATCGATGATTTCGGCACCGGTTATTCATCACTCTCCCGGCTTAAGCAACTCCCTATCGACAGACTCAAGCTGGGCAGTATCTTTTTACATGATTTATCAAATGATCCCGGCAACCAGGCGATTGTCCAGACAGTACAGAATCTGGGTCAGCGGCTGGGTATCGAGGTCCTGGCGGAAGGCGTCGAAACCGCTGAGCAGGAGAGATATCTGATGCTGTCCGAATATCGGCTTGTCCAGGGGTATCGTTACGGAAAACCCATGCCGGCAACGGCATGCGAGAAGGCCTGTTTGTCGCACAACTTCAAACTCAATATACTCGCGGCGGACCATCACATATAGCCCGCGGCCATAAGGATCTCAGCATGGGTTTGGTCACTGCTCAGATCCTTCCGATACCTTCAACCAGCGCTCGAAGTCCTTCGGCAGTGGGGTCGTCTCACTATTTTGCGACCAGCCGTTTTGCCGGGATATCTGCTGTATCCGATCAATGCGCTCCTGGTCCAATGGATGCGATTGAAAAAAAGCCGGCAGCTCGATACCCATCTTTTTCCGTTCTGCCTGGATGACTTCAAACAGCGATGTCGCACCGGTTGTATGACCATAGAGTCGATGCAACGCCTGCAATGCGGCAGTATCCGCACTGCCCTCCATCGAACGGCTGAAGTGCAACATGGTATAGACCCCCGCCTCGCCCAGGATACTCGCCTCTGTTCGCCCCAAGACTACCGCCAAGAATAACTGGATGGCTATGCCGCTGCCCAGGCCGGTAATCGGGTCACGGTGTTTTATATGGGCTATTTCGTGGGCGACTAACATAGCCAGTGCATTTTCATGGGGGAGTTTTTCCATCAAGCCACGAAACAATATGACGTTTCCGCCCAAGGTCGCATAGGCGTTGATGGTAGTATCCGTCGAATAGTGCACCTGAACGGCCATCTCTTCGGGTAACTCCATTTGCTCTATTACCCGTTGCGTCATCTTGCTCAAGTAGTCCATCAATGCCGCATCCCCTTGTTTCGGCAGCGTCAGCTCTCTGCTCAATGCAGCTTCCTTTTCGAAGGGGACATATTGGGCCAGATACCCGGCAATCTTGCCAAATGAAAAAGAGAGTGCGATCAGGAGCAGTAGCGCGCCACCCCCAAGGATCAATATTTCCCTTAGCGGCCTCACCTTGGAGACGTTGATGCCCTCGGGAATTTCCGGATTCTCGTATTTCATTTTGTGCTCTTCCCCTGATCGAGTGGGCGGAATACACAAATCACCACGATTTCATTGAATACGCGAATCATTAATTGGCGGCCTACTCATTCGCTATCTCGTACCCACTTGATCAGGGGAAGAACCTCATTTTGTGGCGTTATGAAATACGGCCTTTCAGGGGGTCATTGGAATCAGCGCCGTGCCATAGGCCAAAACCTCTATTGAACCTATCGTATTCCGTCGACCTTTTGAGATAGAGGCGGTTTCATATTTAATGTTGAATACCATCTCGGCATTCATCGAATCGGCCTGTTCTTTCATACGCAGCAGTGACTCTCTACGCGCCCGGTCGATGAGGGACTCATACGAGGTCACCCGGCCACCGAAGAGATTGCGTAGTGTGGCAATGAAGCGCTTGAAATAGTCAACTGAAATTACGGTGCTGCCCATAACCAAGGCCTGCTGATGCTGCTGACCCGCGGGCGGGTAGCGGGAGGCCACGGCAGGTATTCGATTTAGGGTTTTTTCCCTTGAAATAATCGATCGATAGTGTTTTTTCTCTGCCCACTGGCCGAATGAGTAACCCAATATCAGAAGGGTCAGAAAGATAATCAGTTCCATGACCGGTTACTCCAGAGTCACCGCCGTTCCATAGACATAGATCTCAGCGGCCCCCTGAGCGACGCTTGAGGTTGAAAAGCGGACATTCAGAACGGCATTGGCGCCCACCGCCCGAGCCTGTTCCCTCATCCGCTCCATAGCCTCGTCCCTGGACTCCTGCAGGAGTTCGGTATATCCCTTAAGTTCACCGCCGAAGATATTTTTCAAGCCGGCCGCTATGTCTCGTCCGACATGCTTGGCGCGCACTGAACTGCCTTGCACCAAACCCAAGTGCTTTTGTACCCGCTTACCGGGTATCAATTCCATATTGCTGATCAGCATCTATTGAACTCCATATATTGATTACCTTGAATCTCTATCCAAGAAAAAAGGCCGGAATCCGATCACCAGCACCAACCTCCAGGATGCCTGATTAGCCCTGGTCTGTCATCTGTTGCGTTGGATCCTCCAGGATAGCCATACCCTCAGGCGGCGGCATGCGTCGGATGACCCCGCCCGGCACCTCCCCTCTTCCGGCCTGGTAGATGGCGCCTGACTCCAGCACAAAGCAGACCATGACAGTCAGTAGGGTCGGCACCACGGCGACCCGTGAGATGGCCACCATCATGATGTCACCCTTCGAACTGCCGCTAGTCGCCAACAGCGCCATGCCGAGAATAACGGCGCTGACCGCATAACCCACCATCAGGATCCGGGTCCGATTGGCGGATAGACGCCAGTGCGCGGCCACGAACCAATCATCACGATTCGCCGTGGACGCCGACCGGTACCAGATATAGCCGATGACAGTAAACGAGAGCGCCAACGGAATCAGGAATCCCAACAACCCGACATCGAGCACGATCGACGCAGGCGCGGCAATCAGGTGACAACCCAGCAGATTCAGCATGGAAAGCTCATGCGGTGTCTTGGCCCGCTTGCGTATCGATGCATCGATATCGAAAATCATGCTGTTTCTCCCCAGTCAATAGATCCGGTTCCCTAGGGCCTGTTAACACTAATTTGATAGCCACTGCCAAGACCCTGTTTTTGTCCAGCAAGGCAGAAGGAGCGCGGTGTAGCTGGGTCTACATAAGCGACTGATAACGCCGCTGGGCGAAAACAGGGCCTTGGCCCTTCGGGTTGCGCCTGAAAAAGCGCCACTCGGCGTTACTCGTCGCTTATTTGGAACAACCAAACTACGCTCCTCGCGCCTTGATTGGCGCTTTTTCAGGCACAACAGTGGCTATCAAATTAGTGTTAACAGGCCCTAGCCAATATGGCATGAGATCCGGCATGAATCGTTGATATTCCGCAAACCTACGATTTTTGTTGACCTGAGCAGGAAAAACCTTAAACTAGCGCGCTCTCAACCGGAGCGGTAGTTCAGTTGGTTAGAATACCGGCCTGTCACGCCGGGGGTCGCGGGTTCGAGTCCCGTCCGCTCCGCCATCTCCTCCTCATGAGTTGCATAGCCGGCCAAGGTGTGTGAAGGGAAGCCGTTTACCGGTTACGCGATACTCAATCCGATGCTCTTGAACCTGTTTTGTTGAACCCAAGAGGATCCTCGGAATCTATCCCTTCCATGAAGGGGATATTGCGTATGTGATGGGTAACTTGATAGACCAAACCGATCCAGTTGCCGATAACCGCCTCAGCGGTGTCGTGCCAGGTATTGTCAAGGGTGTCGATCACCAGGGACTCAGGAAACTCGGGTAACGCCCCTCCCTTGGCCCTTGCCGCCAGCAGTCGCTCCCTGTACTCATTGAAAACCGCCTGGTTTCGCAAGGTGAAATAGTTATCCGGAAAGGGGGGATAGTCTGGGCGCTTACCCGTGATATAGAGATTGACCTCTCGTTTGTACTCCTTTAGCAGACTGATGGTGTCATACTCTGGATGTCCCTGGAAATAGACCACCCGCAATCCGTCGTGACTCACCGCCAGATGAACACCGGCCTCCTCACTCTCCACCAACACCTTGAGACCGGCCTGATTGAGCTGCTCGCGGGTGATCTGATTATAACGGGAGTGCGGCACATCGAACCGGGTATTGACATCGTTGACCAGGGGATGGCGGGTATCCACAACCCGGTGACTGAAGACTCCCCAGAGTTTTTCCCCCATGTGGGTGCGTTTCTGTCCGTGATGAGACTGGACGACGGCATGGGTGGCGAGACAGGAGCAAAGCACTGAGGTGACATTGTCGTGCGCCCAATCGACAACCTCCGTCAGGGGCTGCCAGAATGCCTCCTGGGCCAGGTCTGGGTGGCTGACATTGGCGCCGGTGATGATCAACGCATCCAGTCCGTCCTGTTTGATCTGTTCGAACGACTCGTAATAGGCATCGAGGTGAGCCTTCGCCTTTCCCCCTCTGGGCAGGGCCTCAAGAGTGAAGGGATGGACATAGAACTGGGCGATCGGGTTGGCTTCGCCCACCAGACGGAAAAACTGCCGCTCGGTAGCCTCGACCGCCGCGTCAGGCATCATATTGAGCAGACCGATGTGCAACTCACGGATATGCTGGTGAGTGGCGCGATTGGGAGAGAGTACGTTCTGCCCCTCCTGACGCAAACGTGCGAAGGTTGGCAGATCGGTATGTGCGACCAGTGGCATAACTCGTACAGTGTCCTATGTCGTAATTATTAACCTATTGAGTACCGCGCTCTATCACCTGTTCCAGCAACTGTAGAAAACCCGCTTCATCTTGCACCTTGGATAGCTCGTCGGTGGTCACAGTATACCCGTACTCGGCGGCGATGGCCTCGTAACGGGGTATCCTGGCGCGGAACAGACGGGGAAAGACCCATCGGGTGAAATCGAAGGGGTCGATGAGCGAGACATAGTCGATCCCGTTGAACTGCATATATTCCGCCAATTGCTCATCCAGAAAGGCCTCGCGGTAGTAGAGTGGCTTGGGATCGGAAACCGAGCGGGCGATCAGCGAAGCCTCATCCAACTCGCTGGCGCGGATATAGAGAATCAGCGAGTGCTCGGCAAGGAACGCCATCAGCCCAGGCTCATCCAGCTCGCACAGGCTGCCGCCGACATCATTGACAAAGTGCGAGTAGCCATAGATCAACCGTGCCTTGCGCATGAAACTGGGCACATCGTACATCGCGGCGATCTCGGCCTGCCGGTGCAGATTCTGACGGCGCTTGAACTCGGTCAATGACATACCGCTCAGCTCCGGATTGCCCAGCATGCCGAGGAATGTGGAGACCGGCTTCAGATTGTGAAAGGTGATGTTGTTGCGGATAAAGATCGAGTCCGAACGCAGCAGATCGCGCAGCATGGGCACTCGCATGGCGTGCTCCTTGATACTGTCCAGGATCGGCTCGTCCAGATAGCGGGTGCCGATACGGTAGTCCCCCGAATAGTGAAACCAGTCACTCTGGCGCAAAATATTGGACAGACGGGTCTTGCCCACGCCGGACATACCCAGCAAGGTCACGCACTTACGCTCCCAGGCACGGAATTTTTCAACACTCGGTCTCACAGCAAGCAATCTCCAGTCGCACGAGGCGCCAATTCTACGGCGTCACGGTGTGGGAGGAAAGTCACACCCGGCACACTATTAACCCGGCAACCAAATATGTCGTGTTAATAAGCTGATAAATCAGGATGCAAAGGGGCGCCAGGTCTGGTTCTGTGCGGTTTCCCAGCCGACGATCCGACAGCGCTTGTTGTGGAAATGGCGCTCCGCCCTACAACAACCCATAGCATCTTGCTATGATGGGAGGTATCGGTATGGCCGGTGGCACATGCATTGAAAACAGTCGCAATCGGATGGACATCAAAGACCTCTCCGTCATCCTTGTCGAGCCTTCGCAAACGCAGCGGCAGATCATTTTGCAGCAACTCGGCGGACTCGGCATTCGTTTCATCGAAACCTATGCCAACGGCGCCGAAGCCCTGCGGGCATTACCCGTCAGCAGACCCGACCTGGTGATCAGCAGTCTCTATTTACCGGACATGACGGGTACCGACCTGGTCTATCACATGCGTGACGACGAGGAGCTGCTGCAGTCGGCGTTCATGCTGATATCCAGCGAGACCAGTCTCTCCTACCTGGATCCGATTCGCCAGGCGGGAGCGATCGCCATTCTGCCCAAACCCTTCAACAAAGAGGATCTGCAGGTCGCCCTGAGGGCGACCCTCGACTATGTGGAGACACCAGCCTTGGCGCTTCACCACATCGACACCGAGCTGCTGCGGATACTGATCGTCGATGACAGCAAAATGTCCCGGAATCAGATCCGCCGTATTCTCGAAGCGATGGGCATAGAGAACATCACCGAGGCCGGCAATGGGGCTGAGGGAGTGCAGTTAATCAATCAGCACTACTTCGATCTCGTCATCTCCGATTACAATATGCCCGAGATGAATGGTCAGGAATTGGTGGATTTCATCCGCCAGGAGAGCGGGCAGCCCGGCCTTCCCGTCCTCATGGTCACCAGTGAATCCAATGAAAACCGCTTGGCGGCGGTACAGAAATCCGGGGTTTCGGCGATCTGTGACAAGCCCTTTACCCCGGAAACTATCCAGAATCTACTACAACAGATACTTCAGGAGCAGTAACGTTTGTCACTCAGTCGCATCAAACTGGCATATCAGTTAACATTTCAGGAAGTTAACATTTCAGGAAGTTAATTCTTCTGAATCGGAAGCATATTTGAAAGATTATCGTTATCTTATCAATGATCAAGGATTGAGCCTATTTGCCGTTATTGACAAAGACAAGGTAAACAACGCCAGAGTCATACCCAAGAAAAAAGCGAAGCCTTATCACTATGTCTCATGTACTCATTATTGATGATCAATCAATAACTCGAATGATTCTGCAGGAACTGGTCGGCACGATTGACAAAGATGTCTCCTCTACCTGCTTTGCCGACCCGATTCAGGCGCTGGATTGGGCGAAGACTCATGAAATCGACCTGGTGATCACCGATTACAAGATGCCGCAGATGGACGGTATCGAATTCATCAAGTGGCTCAGGCGAATCCCCAGATGCAATGATGTCCCGGTGATGATAGTCACCTGCGTAGAGGATCAGTCGGTGCGCTACCTCGCCCTGGAATCAGGCGCCAACGACTTTATCACCAAGCCCATCGATCACACCGAATGTCGGGCGCGCTGTCACAATATGCTGACCATGAATCTGCAACGCAAGCTGATCAAGGACCGTGCCCTATTATTGGAACAGGAGATACGCAAAACCACTCAGGAACTGCACGACCGGGAGCAGGAGACCCTGATGCGGCTGGCAAAAGCCGGGGAATACCGTGATGAGGATACCGGCAACCACATCCTGCGAATCTCCCGATATTCCAAGCTGATCGCCCAGCAGTTGGGATTATCTCATGAACGATGCGACTTGATCGCCCAGTCCGCTCCGATGCATGATATAGGGAAAATAGGTATTCCAGACGCAATTTTGCTGAAACCCGGACGGCTTACAACGGATGAGTTTACAATCATGCAACGTCACACTGTGCTAGGTTACGAGATACTCAAAAACAGCCCGTCCAAATATATCCAGACCGGTGCCGTTATCGCCCTCAGCCATCATGAAAAGTTCAATGGTCAGGGCTATCCGCACAACCTCAGCGGCGAAGAGATACCCCTGGAAGCGAGGATCGTCGCCGTAGCCGATGTCTTCGATGCCTTGGTTACCGACAGGCCCTACAAGAAGAGTTGGCCGATCGGAAAAGCAATCGACTATATTAGCGAAGAGCGCGGTAGCCATTTCGATCCCGATTGCGCCAATGCGTTTCTCAGTGAGATGCAGGAAGTGGAATCGATACACCATACGCTGAGGGGCGCCCCCGAAGGGATAGACGCTTGAAACTGCTTATTTCAACCAATTTGCCGTCCGATGGGCACTCGATATCGCGGGATCGCGACTATTACAGCCTGACATTTTTGGTCAGCTGTATCCTGCTTACCGGCCTGACGGTACAATATCTCCTGCCAGACCTGCAGGCCGTCAGTCACTCGACACTTACCCTCGCGGCCTACTACACACTGATCCGGCTCGTTCAGCTATCGACATTTCAAAACACCCACGACCACCCTCCCCTGATGCGTGGATCAGGGATCGTTCTCGATCATATCTACCTGGGCCTGATCGCATTTTCCGGCGGTCCGGCAATGCTGACAATTCCCCTCGGCAGTCTGCTGCTGTATGCCACACGACCGTTCGGCACCGGCTCTCTCCGGCTTGCCATGCCGGCCGCCTTCTCGATCATACTGCTTACCCTGCACCAGGGACCAGCCTTCCAACTGGAACTCTTGTATGCCATCCCCCTCAGCCTGATGACGGTGGTATTACCCTGTCTATTCCCATTCAGTCGGGATTTGGCGCCAGAGGGCGAACTCAGCCTTGGTACCGACCCGCTGAACCAGAGCGGCCCACCGATGACCCATACCGAATCACAGGAGGCGCCTCATAGCGCCCTGCCGTGGGTTGACAAGGGCATCCAACGCATTCTCATACTCTCGAACAATCGGCACACCCTCGAATCGGCATCCAACTACCTGATTGACTGGGGTCACGAATTCACCACCAGCCGTAACTGCGTGCAGGCCTTCAAACACATGTTGTCGCGCAGTCAGGGTGATCTATTTATTCCTTATGATATTCTGATCGTCGATGAGCAAGGATTGGACATCGATCCCCTTTCTCTGGCGCGCCTGATCAAGCACGAATCCACGCTTGCCGAGTTGCGCCTGATTTGCTTGAAAAATCCAGTGGAAATCGACGGCAATGCACAAAGACTGTTGCACGCCGGATTCACCGCGCTGCTCGATACCCCTTTGAGTAAGGCTCAATTGTTCCATGCCATCAGGAGTGAGCCCCAGCCCTATCCCGAATCGACCAATATCGTCTCTCTCTCACAACACAGAACAAACAAAAAGGCGGATCCCGGACATCGGGAGATATTGCTGGCGGATATTCCGTCACCGGAGAGAGCCCAGCTTGGCAAGGCGCTGGTCCGGGCGGGACACCGGGTACGCTTGGTCGACAATGGCGATCAAGCGCTCGACGCCCTTGAAGAAAGGATCTTCGAGCTGGCTATTGTCAATGTGAAATTACCTATCATGAGCGGCACTCAGGTGGTAAAGCTGCATCGCTTTACCACACCGTACAAACTGTGGATCCCCTTTATCTTCGTATCTGACGAGAGCACCCCTGACACCCTGAAGCTGTGTCAGAATATCGGTGTACATGCCTGTCTGTTCAAGCCTTTCACACCGAATGAGCTGTTGGAAACCATCCCCTCGGTATTGTCTCAATCACGGGGACTCGCCGGCGACAATTATCGCCCACAGGCCATCGAGCACGGCGAAACCCGGTTCCAACATGCCGGACTGCTCGATCACATGACGCTGTTACGCCTGGAAAAGCTGGATAACGGAATCACCTTCATCAACGATCTGTTTAAGATATTCGAAGCGGAGGGCCAGGTGATTCTCCGCTATATGCATCAAGCCGTGGAGCGCAAGCAACTGGGTCTATTTCTCGATCAGGCGCAAATCCTCTTGGACAGCGCGGGACAACTGGGCGCCTTCTCGCTCTATGAGCTTAATCAGCAGGCGATAAAGATTCATGCTCATGAATTCGAGTACAAGGGTCCTGAACTGTTTGGCGAAATCGAAAGGACCTTCAACCTGACGCTGCGGGCTTATACCGACTACCTTTCACACCGCGCCGCCTCATTGCGATTGGACAGCAAATAAAGGATCCTCAGAGAATGTCTTCTTGGCGTAACCAATAGGATTCAAGGCGTAGGGTGCGGCCCTGCCGCACCAATATTAAAGCAGAATGGCAGAGTACAGGCGCAGAAATGCGGGCTAGCCCGCATTTCTCACCAGGATTTGGATTTTTGGGGCAAGCTGGCGAAGGAGGTTGAACGATTAGCCGCCGAAGCATAGCCGTCGCTATGGTTCAAGGCTAATCGTTCAAGATTCGAAGCCAGCTTGTTCCAAAAACCAAATAGGACAGGGTGTCAATGTACTACCATCATTTTTCGAAGCTAAGTTGGTTAAATTTCATCATGTTATCAGTTCATCCGGTCCGCCTGGTGAGAAATGCGGGCTAGCCCCTTGATTTGAGATAGTGCTGCAGCGCCTGGCATGTCACGGAAAATGTCGAGGAAATCTTCGCTAAGAGTTTGACACCGACTTCATCGAAGCGCACCGGTTCAATATTCGATGCGGCGGAGCAGACCGTCTTGAGCGAGAAGGCGCCTATCCCTGATGCATTATCGGCTAAGGCGTGCGCATAGTCCCTGTACTGGAGCAGGCTGTGTTGCTCCATAGCCTGATGCATGGCAAGCAGAAGCGCCTCACTGTCACGAAAAAAACTCTCTGCCAGGTGCTGTAGAAAGCTGGGGTCTTTACTGAGTTTTTCCAGATCCCTGAGGGTTGTCATATCGAGCACCCGGAGACTCCTCTCCGAAGCGGTGTCCCGAACCGGCTGATCAATCATGGTATCGGTCGGGATATCGCCGGCATCAATACCTAACGTCTGATTCACCACCTCCAACAGGTGGGAAGAACGCACCGGTTTTGTGAGATAGGCGCTGACCCCGACCTCATCACACTGCTGAACCGCTTCCTTGGTTGCATTTGCGGTAAGAATCATGAAAGGCATCTGAGGTCCATTGAGATGGGTCGCCCGATAGGACTTGATCACTTCAATGCCTCCCACCTCGGGCATCTGCAAATCCACAATCGCCAGATCGAATGCCTGGCTCTCCAGGATACTCAAGGCCTCTTCGCCGTCCCCGGCAATCTCCACGTCATGACCTTGCAGTTCTAAGATCTTTTTCACCACCTTCTGATTGATCAGATTATCCTCGGCCAGCATGATTCTTGCCGGTCGGGAATCGTTTCGCTCGATGGATTTGAATATCCTGGGCTTGAACTGAGGCGTGTCGCCGGCATTGCTCTTCAGTGCATAGTGGAGCGCATGGTGTAGTTTCTCGGCCGTAATCGGCGGTGTGACCACAGCGGTATATCCCTCATTGCACAAGGCGACTTCTCTCCCCCGATCCGGAGACTCCCGGGTGACGCAGATCAGCGCTAACCTGTCCAGACTCTTCTCGGCGCGGATGGCATTCACCAGCTCTTCCGTGGACAGATCGCTCTGAGTCTCATCGACAATCGCGATATCGAAGGGTTTCTGCATCTTGATCGCATTCAACAGTTCAAGAAACCCATCGGCAATACTGCTGCAGACCTTGGTGATCACCTGCCATTCCTGGAGGCAGTCGAGAACGACCTGACTATCTGACAACAGATCGGTAAAGAGAATGACTCTGGCCTCATCCAAATGACTTTCACTAATCGAGACATCCCCGGGAATTGCAGGCAGTTCAAACCAGAAGCGACTCCCTTCACCCAGACGACTCTCCACACCGATCACACCACCCATCAACTCGACCAGTTGCTTGGTTATGGTAGTGCCCAAACCGCTCCCGGAAAATCGTCGCGTGCTGGAGTCGTCTCCCTGGCTGAACCGCTCGAAGATCTTCTGCTGTTGACTCTCCGATATGCCTATTCCGGTGTCGATCACTTCGAATAGCAGGCTTGGCGCTGGCACCGCCGATGACGCTTGAGAACCAGGGGAGATCCTCAGGGTCACACTTCCTCTGTCGGTGAACTTGATCGCATTGTTCAGCAAGTTGATCAGAATTTGCCGGAGCAGTTGCGGATCGGTGCGGATCACCTGAGGAACCGCCATATCGACCCGACTGTTGAGCTTGATCGACTTGGCATTCGCGGCAGGCTGCATCATCGAGAGGACATCATGAATCGTATGCGCAACATCCTGATCCGACAGGGAGACTTCCACCTTGCCTGCCTCGATCTTTGAAAAATCCAGGATATCCTCAATCAGACTCAGCAGGGTTTCCGCCGAGGCCTGAATGGTGCGCATGATCTCTCGCTGTTCAACCCCCATCGGGGTCCCAGCCAAGAGGTCTGTCATGCCGACCACACCATTCAGCGGTGTGCGGATCTCGTGACTCATATTGGCGAGGAAACGGCTCTTGGCCTGACTGGCGGCCTCGGATCGTTGTTTCTCATCTTCCAGGCGCTTCAATAACAGAGAGGCATAGAGCGGGGTAATCAACAGGCCGATCAACAACCCGGCGCTTAGATACGGCTGTCCTCTCCAGAACTCGCTCACGACAATAACCGAGGCGAACCCCAACAGTCCGAGTCCGCTCGTCAGGTAGAGCGAGGGTATACCGAAACGAAAACCATTCCCAAGACTGATCCAGAGGTAAAATACATACAACATCGATGCGCTTTCGCCTCCGACCCACATCGCCAAGGTCACCATACCCACATCGAACAGGCTGGTAAGCATGCGGCGCAAACGAAAACGTCTGGGATCGATGGCGATTGCCGCCAAAATACAGCATGAGAAGAGCAGATAGGCCAGGGCGAAATACTGTAACTGCCGCACCGGCTCATTCGGCGGGAGAAAATGGTGCATCGAGAGACAGTAACCTATCAACAGTGTGGCGATGATCACTCTGATGATCGCCTGCTCCGATTCCCGGTCGGGAGACTGCTTGAGTCGATGCCATACACGCTGTAATGGGGTGCCGATCATCGCCGCCATATCAAAACCGATTATCCTCAATCATGGTTATGTATGCCTTTCAGGCTAAGGTCTATTTCATTCTAGCACCCAACTGAACAGCGTTTGGATGCGAAGCCAGATTATCGCCGCCTTGGTTTAGTCCGGCTGGTCGGCGCCGCCTGCAGGGGGTCATCAGGCCAATAGTGCTTGGGATAGCGCCCCTGCAACTCCTTTTTGACCTCGGGATAAGTCCGTTTCCAGAAACCCGCAAGATCGTCGGTTATCTGCATCGGCCGTTGTGCCGGCGAGAGTAAGTGCAGGGTAACCGGGATACGGCCCCGGCATATCCTCGGGGTCTCTGCCAATCCGAACATCTCCTGCAACCTGACCGCAAGCACAGGAGACTCCCCTAACGCATAGTGGAGCGCTATCCTCGAGCCGCTCGGCGCCCGCAGATAGGCGGGCGCCTCCCGCTCCAGCCGCTGCCGCTGTTCCCAGCTCAACAAAGACTGGAGTATCGCGGTCAAGTCCAGCCGCCGGAGCTGCTCTATGCTGTTGATGCCTTCAAGCCAGGCAGCCAGCCACTGCTCAATATTTTCCGCCAACCAATCATCCGAAAGGTCGGGCCATTGCGGATCCTGAATCTGTTCACTAAGCCAGCAAACCCGCGCCTGCCACTGTCGAAGCGATCGGTTCCAGGGGAGCGCATCCAGTCCCATTTCGCCGATACCCTGCAACATGGCGGCGCATACTGCCTGTGGATCTGCCTGCTGGTGTTGTCTCCGCTTCAACAACACGGCCCCGAGACGCTCCTCAAGGACCGTGTTGACCCGCTTATTCTGCCTGTCCCAGGCGACGACCTCCACCTGTTCAATGGAGAGATCGGGTAATTCACGAATTTCGTTTTCACTGATCCCTGCCGCCAGCCTCACCCAGCCCTCGGTTTGACCTGCATCCAGTTGGGCGACCACCAGATAGGCCTGTCCGGCCAGTGGATCGTCATCCGCCAAACGCACCGCCCGGCCGCTTGCCAGGCGAAAGCGACCATGGCCAGTCCGCTGCGCCAATCGGTCAGGATAGGCCAGGGCCAGCAATTGAGCCACTGACAACGGGTTTTCCTGCCCGCGAACCGCCTTCTCCCGCAAGCGCCTGCACCAATCACGACTGACCCGGTCGACCAAGCGACAACGCTTTTCATCGAGCCTGCCGTCATGCAACGTCTCCCGGCGTTCCCGCCACGCCCTGAACAAGCGCAGGCGCAGATCCACATCCACGCCATCCCGATAATCCGGTCGGCGTGGCAGTATATCCCGTTCACTCAGCAATGCCACTAGATCACAGATAGGCTGAAGCTCGGCCTCTGCCGCATGCAACAGAATATGCGCCAGTCGCGGATGGGTGGGTAAATCGGCCATCCGCCGACCCAAGGGAGTCAGTTGCCGACGACTATCCAATGCACCGAGCCGCTGCAACAGGTCGCAGGCTTGATCGTAGGCTGCCTGTGAGGGAGGATCGAGCCAGCTCAGTGATTTCGCATCGGCTAGGCCCCAGACCGCCAGTTCCAATGCGAGTGGCGCCAGATCCGCCTGCAGGATCTCCGCCGGACGATGCCTGGGCAGACGCGCCTGATAGGCTTCACTCCATAACCGGTAGCAGCTGCCGGGACCCAGGCGACCGGCGCGGCCAGCGCGTTGATCGGCAGCCGCGCGGGAGACCGGCACCGTCTCCAGCCGAGTCAGTCCGATGCCGGGCAGGAAACGGGGCAGACGCGACCAGCCACTGTCGATCACCACCCCCACGCCCTCGATGGTGAGGCTGGTCTCGGCAATGGCGGTGGTCAACACAATGCGGCGTCTCCGTGCCTTGTCGGGAAGCATGGCGCGATCCTGATCCGCTTTCGGCAGATCGCCATAGAGCGAGCAGATCAGGGGCGGCGGATCGAGACCGGCCAGCCGGGACGCCAGGGCCTGCCGGGTGCGCTGGATCTCTCCCACCCCTGGGAGAAAGACCAGCAGATCCCCGGTTTCCCGATGCCAGGCCTGGGACACTGCGTCGGCGACCTGCTCCACTAACGTCTTCTTGTCGGGAACGCCTCCAAGATAACGAAGCGCCACGGGATATTGGCGGCCCGCCGCTTCGATAACCGGCGCGCCACCCATGAGTTGACTGATCCGAGCGCAATCGAGGGTCGCTGACATGACCAGCAGACGCAGATCCTCCCGCAGCCCCTGCTGAGCATCCAATGCCAACGCCAGCGCCAGATCGCTGTGGAGATTGCGCTCATGGAATTCATCGAAGATGACTAGGCCCACGCCCTGCAGTTCCGGATCCCTTTGCAGCCGGCGGGTCAGAATCCCCTCGGTCACCACTTCGATGCGCGTCTGACGGGAGACCTTGCGATCCAGGCGAATGGTGTAGCCGACCTTCTCCCCCAGGGATTCATCCAGCAGTTGCGCCATACGTGCGGCAGCAGCCCGAGCGGCCAGGCGACGAGGCTCCAGCAGTAGGATATTGCCATTGCCCAGCCAGGCAGATGCCAACAACTCAAGGGGCACCAGTGTGGTCTTGCCTGAGCCCGGGGGGGCGCTCAGGACCGCGCTACAACTTGTCGCAAGGGCCTCAGCGAGAGCAGGCATGACCTGCTTGACCGGGAGTTCATCCACTACCGTCAACCTATAGCCTCATAGCGAGTTGATTCGCCACCGTCCGGAAACATGGTCTTTTCTCTCACTGTAAAATTTCTCTCGCCACAAGCGTTTCGAGTCTCTCCGCCAATGGAGATGATTGGGTTGTGCTCGATCATCGGTGGCAACAACATCGAGATAAACCCACTTGAGTTCATTCGCGGACTATTTACGCGTGATATTGCGTGATAACAGATAGTGCTGTTGAGAACCCCTAAAAAGCCCCCTTTCCACTCTGATGGGGCCTGATGCCCGTTCAGGTCTGTGGTTGTGGGATCACGTTGCACTCCCGGTCACAACGCACATGCAGATCGAAGCGCAGATCGTCGGCGAAGTCCTGGGCGACGATCCAGATCTGATTCAGCTCCTCGCTCAAGGTGGGCAGTACAGTGAGCGAACTGCGGGTGCGTTTTTCATCGAAGAAGGCAAAAGGCTCATCCAGAAAGAGAAACTGACTCCCTTGCACCGCCCGCGCGACCAGCTCCTGAGAGAGGGCCAGGCGCACCGCCAGCATGATCTGCCGCTGGGTGCCGCTGGAGATCTCATCCAGATCCATGAAATCCCGTTTCTCGCTGGAGAAGGCGCGAACGGTCAGGTCATCATCGATTTGCAGGTGTTCATAGCGATTTTCGGTGAACAGCGGCAAGGTCTTGCTGACCAACCCCCGCAATTTACGATTGAACTGATGGGAGACCTCGCGAGTGGCTCCCTGAATCAATCCGTCCGCCACCGCACAGATCTCCATGCGGCGCTCCTTTTCGCTGATCTTCTCCCTCAGGTCGGCCTGAATGGCCTGTAGCTGCGTGGCCTTCTCCAGCCTCTCCCGTTCCTGGACAATAGCCTGATCGAGCTGGCCCAGACGGCGCCTGTCATGTTCCACACCCCGTTCCAGCCGCCCCTGTTCATTGCCCACGCCGTCCCGCACCTCGGCAATCGTGGCGCTCCAATCGCTGACACGCTGGCTCAGGCGCTCCCGGGCCGCCCGATCGACGGGTTCCGCAGCCGAGGCATGGGGCTCCTCCGCCTCTCCACCGGCTTCACCCCCTCCCTCCTCCGGCACAGACTGGATCTGCCGCTCCTCGATTTCGGTTATGCCTTCGGTATCCGGCAAGCTCCCCAGATTATCCAGGGTGGTGGCGAGTGATCTTGCCGACTCGTCATAGGCAAGCACCTGTCGCTCCAGGGAATTACGACGGAACCAGAACAGCAGCAACAGAAGGACAAATCCTCCCGCCGCATAGGCCAACCAGGGAATCATCTCCGCCTGCCAGTCGGATAGTCCGGTACTCAGCAGCTCCGACAACCGCACGGCCAGAGCATGCTCTGGGAGCTTGGCCAACAGGTACCAGGCGCCGCCAGCCAGCAGGGCAAGCAGCAAGCTGAGGAGACGGAAAAAACCTGCGCGCCCACGCGCCGAAATCGCACTTTCCCGCTTCGGCAGCCCATCCTGATAGGCAATGGATGCGGCATCCAGCGCCTCGATCAGTTGATTCGACTCACTCATGTGCCGGGAGACTTCATTGCGTTCGCCCTCAAGGACAGAGATCAAGCTGGGATCGATGGCCATATCATCGATTTGTGTATGCAGTGCCGCCAACTCCGCCTTACGCGCCTCAACCTCATGGTGGGTCTCCTCCCGATCCTCTTGACAGGCCGCGTCGCAATACTCCAGGGTTACCAGACCGGCCATGGTCTTCACGGCAAAGCTATGGGGATGGGGCGTGGTAATCTCCCGCTGCGCCAAATAGAAAGACTCCACGAACTCTTCAAATTCATAGCCGATCAGTTCATAGAGCTTATCCGCCACCTGCTCCACGCCACGGGCGAGGGGTTGCTCAGTTGCCGCCGATGCCGCCAGGGAGAGGCGGGCGCTGTGATTGCCTGCATCATCGAGAAAGCGCTCCAACCGATATCTGTTGCCGTCGCCGGGGGTGAACTCCAGTTGCGCCGAACAGTGGGTCTCCCCCCACAGAATGGCCTTCGGCAGCTCATCGACATCCAGGGAAAAGGTCCTGCCAAACAGGGCAAAGCAGACCGTTTCGCCAATCGAGCTCTTTCCCGACTCGTTAGGCCCGGAGATAGCGATCAGGCCACGATCGGGGATATCCTCAAGACGCAGACTGGCGTATTTCAGCACATTTTCCGCAGTGACAGTGTGTATGATCATGTCCAGCCCTCGTCAGCCAACACACGGAGCTTGCCGAGCACCATCTCGATGGCCTGATCAAAGGTCTCTTCATCGAACGCCTCACCGGAATTTTGTCTGCGTTCACGCTCAGCCGCACAATAGGCCAGGAATTCCTGGGCGGACATACCCAGTGACGCGTTCTCCTGCTGAGTAATCTGATCGGATGAAGACATGCGGATCTCCCCTTTCTTGTTTTGTTACGGCTGTTTTCTCTACCAACGTTCTGCAGCGGGATCCGGCTCCTGCGAGCCTCACCATGCATAGCGGATGGTGATTTGCCATCCAGTATAGGGAGTTCTGGCTGGCAGGTCATCACTAGTGTGGTGTAACGTATAAACTGCACCAATCAGCGAGACGCTAAGCCGTTAGCTGCTAGGCGCGTTGCGCCGGGAATGGCGCGCCCTTTCCAAGCAACGCAACAACGCAGATGACGGCTTAGCGCCTCGCCCGAAGGGAGGCCCGTCAATGCCTCAATCCTGCGTTGCAGCGCTTGACAAGGGCGCTGCCATTGCCTGCGCGCTGCGCCTAGTCTTGAGGCATTGACGGGCCTCTGATTGGTACAGTTTATACGTTACACCACACTAGTGTAGTGTCCTATACTAGATACTCTTTCAATATGATAATGATGGATTCAGAGCCACCCAGTAGAACGCCCATCTCATACCCATTCAAATCTCAGGTAATTTTGAGTGGATGTCTGTTTAGTCTTTTTAGTCTTTAGCGCTGCCCAGTTTAGAACCCATTTAGAAACCCGTAGGTCACGTTGCGCAGCTACGTGACACCCCCATTGAGTCAGGTAGCCGCTCCGCGTCAACCTGACCTACGACTGAACCCGATAATATCACTTTGAAAGAGTACTAGGCGTTACATCTTGATACAACGGGTTACATTTCTGAAAGGAATCATCTGTCGCCATCGTCCAGACTCTGTCCTGACAAACAGGGTCGGCGTAGATGACCATAGACAGTCTTGACACACACAGGACGGAGATACATACTGGTCGGTATGTTCATTGAAGCCATGGCGACACATCATGACATCCGACGCTGACGAAACTCGACAGGCAATCCTTGAGGCCGCCTACGAAGAGATTCACCGCTACGGTTTCCAGGCTGCCAGCCTGAGCGCCATTCTGGAACGAACCGGTGTCACCAAGGGCGCACTCTACCACCATTTCAGCAGCAAACTCCGGCTCGGTTACGCAGTGCTGGATGAACATATCGCCCAACAACTCGATACACTCTGGTTCGCCCCCATGCAGCAGCCAGGACACCCCATCGATGTCCTGGCAGAGGTAATACAACATGCCGGCGAACACTACCGGAACGAAGAGATCGCCCTTGGATGCCCCATCAACAATCTGGCGCAGGAGATGTCCCCCATCGACGATGGCTTCCGGCGCCGTATCGATAACCTCTACCGGCAATGGCGGGAGAACATCGCAAACCTGCTGGCAAAAGGACAACAGGAGGGAAGCATCATCAATTCCATTCACGCCAACGATACGGCGCTATTCATTTTGGCCTCGCTCGAAGGTTGCATGAGTATGGCGAAAAATGCTCAGAGCCACGATGAACTCATGCGCTGCGGACAGGGGCTGATGAGCTATCTGAACAGTCTACGCGCCTGAACTTCCGCAGGCTCAGGCAGGTTGGTGTTGCAAAGATTGGAAACAACGTGAATCCGATTAACCAGCAACAAAAAATTTAGCGGCAAGGATAGAACAATGAGTGAGACTTTTTTTCGGTTTGTATTGAAGCACAAAGCGCTGGTGATATTGCTTGCCGTAGCGCTCTCGTTGCTGATGGGCAGCGGCGTGAAGCAGCTACAATTCAGTAATGACTACCGGATGTTCTTCAGCGAGGACAATCCCCAATTGCAGGCCTTCGAGCAACTGCAGAATACCTACACTAAAAACGACAATGTGCTGTTTGTCATCGAGCCAGAGGATGGCAAGGTCTTCACCAGAGAGACGCTGGCGGCCATTTCGGCGTTGACGAAAGAGGCCTGGCAGATCCCCTACTCCCTGCGTGTCGACTCGATCACCAATTTCCAGCACACCTATGCGCAAGGCGATGACCTGGTGGTGGAGGATCTGGTGCTCGATCCCGAATCGCTGACCGAGGAGACGCTGTGGGAGAAGCAGCAAATCGCCACCAGCGATCCCTTGTTGGTCAACCGGCTCATTTCGCCCTCGGCCCATACTGCCGGCGTCAACGTCACCGTACAGTTGCCAGGCAAGAGTCTCACGGAAGTGCCGGAGGTGGCGAAGGCGGCCATGGAGATGGCTGACAGGATCGAACAGACCTATCCCCATATCAATATCCACCTGACCGGCATGGTCATCATGAACCACGCCTTTCCGAACGCTTCACAAGACGATATGAAGACCCTCTATCCGTTGATGTTCGCAGCGGTGATCCTGGTGCTGGTATTGATGCTGCGTTCCATCCCCGGCACGCTCTCGACCCTGATCATCATCATCCTGATGATCATCGCTACCATGGGCCTGACGGGATGGATCGGGATTAAGCTGTCCCCTCCCACCACCACCGTACCAATCGTCATCATGACCCTGGCCATCGCAGACTGTGTGCATATCCTGGTCAATTTTCTGCACGGCATGCGTGATGGTGAGAGCAAGCATCAAGCGATGATGGAGAGCCTGAGGATCAATCTGCAACCGATCTTTCTCACCACCCTCACCACGGCAATCGGTTTTCTCAGTCTCAATTTCAGCGAGGCCCCGCCTTTCCGCGACCTGGGCAACATGGCCGCGATGGGTGTGGTGCTGGCGTTTTTCCTCTCGGTCACCTTTCTACCGGCGATGATGATGCTGTTGCCGGTAAAGGCCCTCAGCGGCGACACCCTGGGCAGCATCGCCATGCTGCGGTTTGCAGAGTTCGTGGTGCGCAACAAAAAAGGGTTGCTCTGGGGCATGGGGGCGGTCATTCTCCTGCTGATTGCCCAAATACCCAACAATCGTCTGGACGATCAGTTCGTAAAATACTTCGATGAGACCATCACATTCCGTCAGGCCACCGACTTCACCACCGACAACCTGACCGGCATCTACCTGATCGAATACTCATTGGAGAGCGGCGAGACCGGCGGTATCAGCGATCCTGATTTTCTGCGCAAGGTGGAAGACTTCGCCCAGTGGTACCGGCAACAACCCTATGTCCTGCATGTCAACACCATCACCGATATCATGAAGCGCCTGAATCGCAACATGCATGAGGATGACGACGATTGGTACCGACTCCCCGACCGGCGTGACCTGTCTGCCCAATACCTGCTGCTCTACGAATTCTCCCTGCCCTTCGGACTCGATCTGAACAATCAGATCAATGTCAAGAAGTCAGCCACACGCTTCACCGTGACCCTGGAGAGCATCACCACCCAGCAGTTGCTGGCGATCGAGGAGAACGCCCAGGCCTGGTTGGCCGAGCATGCACCAAACATGCGCATCAATGGCGCCAGCCCGACGATGATGTTTGCTCATATCAGCAGCCGCAATATCGTCGCCATGCTCAAAGGCACCAGTCTGGCGCTGGTGATGATCTCGGTGATCCTGATCTTCGCGCTAAGATCCTTACGGGTGGGCGGCCTCAGCCTCATCCCCAATCTTGTGCCCATGGGAATGGCCTTCGGACTCTGGGGAATGCTGGTCGGCGAGGTCGGGCTGGCGCTCTCGGTAGTCACCGGCATGACCCTCGGTATCGTGGTTGACGATACCGTGCATTTTCTCAGTAAATATCTGCGGGCGCGCAGAGAAAAGGGCATGGACCGAGAGGATGCGGTGCGTTACGCCTTCTCCACGGTAGGCACTGCCCTGTGGGTCACCTCGCTGGTGCTGGTGGTCGGTTTCGGCATCCTCGCCCTCTCCCACTTTCAACTCAATGCCGGCATGGGCATGTTGACCGCTATCACCCTAGGCTTGGCCCTGGTCGCCGATTTTCTGTTTCTACCCCCGCTGCTGATCTATTTCGGAGGAAAAAAATCATGAACTCGATATATTTAGTTGCCGGGTTAATATTTCCCATGCTATTGATGTTTACACCGACACTGACCCTGGCAGTGACAGCCGAAGAGCGGGGACTGGAGATCGCCAACGAGATCGAGGTTCGGGACACCGGCTTTCACGACTTCAAGGCCGCCATGACCATGTTATTGCGCAACAAACATGGTGAAGAGAGTCTGCGTGACATGCGCAACCAAACCCTGGAAGTGGAGAATGATGGCGACAAGACACTGGTCATCTTCGATGAACCGCGGGATGTCAAAGGCACCGCCCTGCTGAGCTTTTCGCATAAGGCGGGGGATGACGATCAGTGGCTCTACCTGCCAGCGCTTAAACGGGTAAAACGTATCGCCTCACGCAACAAATCAGGTCCCTTCATGGGCAGCGAGTTCGCTTATGAGGATATCTCATCCCAGGAGGTAGAGAAGTACACCTACCAATTCATTGAAGAGAGTGACTACGAAGGCAAGCCCTGCTTTCTTATCGAGCGCTACCCTGTCGATCCCAATTCAGGCTACACCCGTCAACAGGTATGGGTCGATCAGGAGAGATACATCTCGCTCAAGATCGATTACTACGATCGCAAAAACGCCCTGCTGAAAACGCTGGTCTTTCGCGGCTATCGACAATACCTCGATCAATACTGGCGGGCAGACGAGATGTACATGGAAAATCACCAGACAGGTAAAAGCACGCTCCTGACCTGGAAGCAATATGACTTTCGCACCGGCCTGACCGACGGCGATTTCAACAAGAACAGTTTGAAGCGGGCAAGATGAAATAATAATTTTGAATTGTGAGTTATGAATTTTGAATTTTCAGCCTGATAGTTAAGCTTGATGTTTAACCGGTAGGCTGTAGTGTGAGCTTATGAATACCAATATAAACCTACGTGATCATGACCTACCAGATCACAGGATAGGGTGCGGCCCTGCCGCACCATAAGCATGACGGATCAAAGGGAAGAAACGTTGATATCACTGTGTGTTGTCTCAATCGGAGATGGATCTGTAGGTATGGAAATCGGTGCGGCAAGGCCGCACCCTACGCGGCTGTTACTTTCTCAATTCAATAAACAGCCAATTTTTTTCTGAGGAGTACATAGTGTGAGTGCATGGCGATGGATATTGCTGTTGATACCCGGGCTGCTATCCGCTGGTGAGTGGAGCGGTTTCGTGGAACTGCAGGGACGCTATTTTCCCCAGCAGGCACTCGATGCGGATCAGTCCGATGGGCTGCTCTCGGTTGTGGTGCAGCCGGAATACTATCAGCGTTGGGATCAAGGTAAACAGAGTCTGCTTTTCGTACCCTTCTTCCGTTGGGATAGCGCGGACGATGAGCGTACCCATGGCGATATCCGCGAATTGATCTGGACCTATGCGGGCGATGGCTGGGAGGCGCGTGCAGGTATAGGCAAGGTTTTCTGGGGGGTCACTGAGGCGCTGCATCTGGTGGATGTCATCAACCAGACCGACCTGGTGGAAAACCCGGACGGTGAGCAGAAGCTGGGACAACCGATGATCAAGCTCTCGCTCGAACGGGACTGGGGGATACTCGACCTGTATGCCCTGCCCGGCTTTCGAGAGCGGATCTACCCCGGTGAAGAGGGGCGCCTGCGAACCCATCCACGGGTAGACAGGGACAAGCCAGGCTACGAGTCTGACCGGGAAGAGCGGCATATCGATCTGGCCTTGCGCTGGTCCCACTATATCGGTGACTGGGATGTCGGCCTCGCCCACTTCAACGGCACCAGCCGCGAACCGTTATTGGCGCCCGGTCTCAACGATAAGGGAGAGATCGTCCTCACCCCCTTTTACGAACAGATGCGCCAGACCAGTCTCGACCTGCAGGCCACCAAGGGCGACTGGCTGTGGAAACTGGAAGCGATCCACCGCAATAGCGACAGCGGCAACTTCAACGCCGCGACCGGCGGCTTTGAATATACCCTGGTGGGCATTGCCGACACCGCCATGGACCTGGGCGTGCTGGGCGAGTACCTGTACGACGACCGACAAGACGAGGCCGAACCCCCATTCGAGAACGATCTCTTCGTCGGCCTGCGCCTGACCGGGAACGACGTGGACGGCAGCGAACTGCTGGCCGGCGTGATCAAGGACCTGGACGATAGCGGCTGGATGTTCAACCTGGAGGCCAGCCGGCGCATCGGCAACGATTGGAAAGTCGGCGCCCAGACCAGATTGTGGTCAGACATCGATGAAGACGACCCGTTGCACAACTTCCATCGGGATGACTATCTGGAGATTACCTTGTCCCGCTATTTCTAACCGACATCGATCACAGGCGCATTCAAAAATCATCTACTACCCGCAGAGCGGGTAGTATGATGAAAGCCCCCAAAGGGGGCTATGTCAGGGCTGCCGCTCACTTTTCCACACCGCCACGCTGTCATCCTGGTTTGCCACAACTGGCCAGGCATACATCATCTCTCTCGCTAAGCTCGCAAAGTACGCCAAGAAGAGATTGTCTGAGGATCCTTTGCGGGCTTTGCGAGCTTGGCGAGAGTTTCTTTTCCTCTTAGGGTCTCAGCAAGGCATCAGTATTGAGCTCTCCGCCTGGACCGACCACCCAGCTGCTCCCCGGCACGGCAGAGCCTCTTCGTGTCTCACCGCCTGAAGCGGTGGTTTACCTACATTGAATTAGCAGTGCGCCCCTATATCGCCACCACCAGTTCGGCATATTC
This sequence comes from Candidatus Thiodiazotropha sp. (ex Epidulcina cf. delphinae), assembly GCA_025656455.1. Taxonomy (GTDB): domain Bacteria; phylum Pseudomonadota; class Gammaproteobacteria; order Chromatiales; family Chromatiaceae; genus Thiodiazotropha. Next base: position 37,009 of record JAHXHS010000023.1, read on the forward strand.
ACCCAACGCCCTCTTGATCTCCTCAATTGAAGGCGGCTGCGCCTCCCACATATCGGCAAAAGCGCCACGACAGGTGAGGCGCATCAGGCTCCGGCCCGCCTCAAACCAGAGATGGACGCCATAGGCGACCATCGGCGTCCCCTGATCATCCATGCCGGCAGGGAGCACGCCTGTCACGGCATCCTCACGCCGCACCACCTCCGTCATCAGTCGCTCCACCTTAATGACCGAAAAGCTGTCCGGCTCGATCACCTGGGAAACCTCTGACAGATCTCTGATTTCAAAATTGCAATTGGGTTGGTATCGATCGAATTCACTGAGAGCCATGGCCTCGCCCCGTTGGAGGAAAAGCCGTGTCGTTCCCGGTCTGATGGTCACAGGCCTGTTCAATACCACCCTGCTGCCAACTGCCGACAGATGGTAGGGATGGGTCAGGTCTGTATGGGCCCGATAGCCCTGGCTGCATGCCGTCAATAGACAGAGCAGTGATATCCATCTCATGTTCATGCCCCCCTATCGTCCGATTGACAATATAGCCAATCTGACAAATGGACGGTTTGCCGGTTCACTCAGCGGCTGGATTGCTCGGCGTATTCGCGGCTGCAACACCCCCTTCGATAGCGAATTTACACCATATACCATCTGAATGGTGTAGTTCCTGAGGTCCGTCAAGGGGGGTCTCGGGCGGTTCCGCATGAAAATAGATCGATATCCATCCCTTTTGTGTATGCCCGGATGCGTTTGATATCAATGTATGGTTTGGCGCTTCATCACCTTGTCCGAGATTGACTGAGGTATATTCCCCGCCCTGTGATGGCGAGTAGCCATGGGCCTGCACCACGACTTTGAAATAGCGTTGATCACATTTAAACCTCAGTCTACTGAGGATCAGTCTCTCATCGGGTTCTAGATCCTTAGCGACTTGTATGACAAGCCGACTACCGAACTTCCATTCAATGTCACTGCCAACAATCCCGCTGACCTGGAAATCACTTTCTATCATAGCCGTATCCTTATAAGCTAATATATTGACTCAAAGCCGATATGAGTTCGCCTGAGATGTTGCCAGGTTGAATGCACCCATGCAATACCGCCCCAATCTTCGCCCATCGATAAGGTCACTGAAGAACAGAATCGTGCGGACAACCGAGTCATCCTGCCCTTAGGCCGGGAACAGCTTTAGGTCAAACACCCAGAGCCGCATAGCCTACCACGCATTTGTCGGCCGCCCGGTTTCGTCTCTCCGTATTCAGACAGCGATACCTTATTGAACGTATGTTTATTTATAACTTTTCTTCCATTTCGCACGAGCAGAGACTTCTCTCCATCAGAATAGGCCCATGATGCTTGAAAAGCGCCGGAAAATAGACGAATCTGCTAGTGAGGAATTTACATTCCAGACAAGGAAAGAGAAAAAACGGCCGATAGGGGTGATCGGGGAGACAGCATCGGACCTCCTCAGCAAATGATCGATGCCGCCGTACACGGCGCTCGCTGATAGTTGAACCCAACAACCCCTAAATAAATTGGGAGAAACATCATGGCTAGCGAGTTCGAAAACCGGGGAAAGATTGTCGTCGCTGCCGGCACCGGCATCAACCTGGCATTGGGCGTCCTCTATACCTGGAGCATTTTTAAAGGGGCCATCCGCGATTCCATAGAAACCGGCGGCGCCGACGCTTTTCATTGGTCCCTCTCATCCCTGAACGACCCCTATGCCGTCTGCTGTCTCGTCTTCGCCTCTACCATGATCCTTGCCGGCAAGAGCCAGGACACCTTCGGCCCGAGGAGAACGGCCATCATCGGCGGCATCCTGGTCGGCCTCGGCTTTATCCTGATCTCTCAAACGACCGCCTATGCCGGGTGGATTCTCGGATTCGGCGTACTTGTCGGCGCCGGCATCGCCTTCGGGTACTCTTCGGCGACCCCCCCTGCGATGAAGTGGTTCCCGCCGACCCAGACGGGACGGGTGGCAGGGCTGGTGGTTGCGGGTTTCGGCCTCGCCTCTGTCTATATCGCGCCCCTGGCGAAATATCTGCTGGCCACCTGGGGACTGCAACAGGCCATGCTCTTTTTCGGCATTGCCTTCCTGCTGGTCGTCAGTCTATTGGCCACGTTTCTCGTCAATCCACCCGAAGGCTTTGTGCCGAAAGGGAGTGATCGCCGTAGCAGCTCAGATGAAAACAAGGAAAACAGGGCTCGTTTCAAAGAGGTGAATATAGCCCCATCCGAGATGATGAGGACAGGCAACTTCTGGCTGCTGTGGATGCTCTATTTCATCGGCGCCGGCGCAGGGCTGATGGTGATCAGCAGCGTGGCCGGAATGGCCAAGCAGAGCCTTGGCGAAGCGGCCTTTTGGGCAGTGGCGGTGCTTGCCGTCGGCAATGCCGCAGGCAGGATCGTCGCCGGTATACTGAGCGATAAAATAGGCGGGAAAAAGACCCTCGCCGCCCTATTCGCCTTTCAAGCGCTGCTGATGTTTCTCGCCATGCCGGTGATGCAGGCGGAGACGGCAAGTATTGTCATGCTCCTTTTCCTCACCACCTTTATCGGCTTTAACTATGGCGCCAATCTGGCAATCTTTCCCTCATTCACCAAGGATCTCTGGGGTATTAAGAACTTCGGAGTGAATTACGGCATTATCTTTACGTCATGGGGGGTGGGCGGTTTCGTGATGAGCCGGGTGTCCCAGGTGCTGAACGCGAGTACTCAGACATACAGCGCCTCATTCCTGACCGCCGGAATATTGCTGGCTGCCGGTGTCGCCCTATCTTTCTTGATTCACAATGAGAAAGAAATACTTAGGCGGGAGATTATCCGCGGGGAAAAACCTCTGACGACTCATTAATGATAGGTCATTTAGTCTACGAGTGGCCTACGTGCTGCCACTTTACTTCTAACATTTTTGTCATGACTTAATTGATAAATAGTCTTAATTAGTCCAATAATTCCCGTAGATTGATTAGCGCCAGCGTGGATAGACTCGCTTACAAAATACTCCTTACCAATCTTGTTTATAATCTCTTGCCTGTTATTTAGCTGAGGCTTATCAACAACAAACAAAAGACCCCTGTCAATCTCATTTGCAGTGCTTACCTGGGGCGTCTCTTTTATTCGATCAAAACCAATGAGATTCGTGTACTTCTCACCATAGTAGTTCAGCCAATAAACATCTCTTAATCCTGCCCATAGTCCTAAGTCGCTTGAAAAATAACGTACATTATAGGGAGCACCATACTCATCGAAACCAAACGCCAAGTCCGGGCGAATAAGATTAACCAGCTTTAAAAAAATGTCCCTTATGGTCTCTAATTGAATTTCCGCAGATTGAAATTCCGCGTTAATCGACCAATATGATTTGCCTTTGACTTCCTGCTTACTAGCGACATAACTCCATTCTTGGCCGCTCATAGCAGAAACCCACAGTCCGTTCCATGCGTCCATTTCCTGTTGACCAATGCCATTGGGCACAAGTGTTATATCAGGTGCTCTTGCATTTCCAGCAAATAATTTCCTTATAGTTGGGCTGGGCTTATCAAAGGATAAGTGCAAACCATGTACATCCACTCTATTTGCCAAATAGAGTGCGTGTTTTTGTAGTGCACTAAAGTCGTAGCTCCTTACCAGGAAATAAAATTCCATATTGTCACTTAGAAAGGTGTTAGCGATATAAAATTCACAACAACTCCTCTTGCTCCACCAATATCCCTCGCTCTCCGCACAATGCTTGGTGGCGTTCTAGTCAGTGTAATGTATACCACATTTCCACCACGCTGGCTTGTCCAGTTAACAAAGTGCCTAAGCTGACCAATATTAACCGATTGCCCAAGTTTCGCATCTATAATATGCCTTCCTCTAAATATCCAATCTGGAATTGCACCAGGAATAGGCCGGTGACGCACAGCACCTATCAATCGCATTGCAGGATTAACTAATTTTTCGAATGCTCTTCCCGCATCTAACCGCAATATCCGGTTTGAATTAATAAGAACAGACTGCGCACTTTGATAAAAGCGTGCAGTGGCTAGATTTACTAATCGTGTCAGAAATGCGACATTTACGCGCATTAGTACTCTTTGGACCAAGTACAACATGGGTGCTCCATAAAAGAGCGCATTTGATGCATATAACCTCAATCCAATTGACAATGATAGGCCAAAGCCTCCAAAGCTGAACCCACCAAAGAACTCACCTGATGGATCAGTATTACTTAGCGGATCCAAGCCAGCATATAGATACTTGTGAAGGGTTATCGGCTCATGCATCAAACCTGAGAATGGATCCGTCGATAGGAACCGCCCATTCTCCGGATTCATATACCTCGCTCTGAGATAATAGAACCCGGTGTTCGGGTCGAACTGCTCGCCTGTATAGAGATAACTATTCGGGGTTGTACCTGTTGAGCGGATCAGACTACCGAACGCCTCGTAGGTGTAGGTGTCTGTGGCCAGTTCACTGTTATCAGTTAGTGCCCGTGTGCTGCCGAGGCCGTCGTAATGGTAGTAACTGGTGCTGCCGCCGCTATCCTGGCTGATGAGATCGTCACCGTAGGTATAGGCAACCTGCAGGTTGTTGGCGGCGTTACGCTCCTCGATGACCTGGGCATAGTCTCGGTTTTTGTCCACCAGGTGTCTGGTGACTACGCCGTTGACGCTGACTGATCGGCGTATGCCGTCTGCATCATAGCCGTATCCCAGAATCTGGGTGACGCTCTGGACCTGGACCAGGCGATTGTCTGCGTCGTAGCCGTAGGTCGTCAGGCTGCCGTCGTTCTTGGTCAGCGTATTGCCGTTAGCGTCGTAGGTGTAGCTGGTCGTTCCCTCGCTCAGCAATCGGTCGTTGGCATCGTAGCTATAGTTGAGTGTGACCAGACCATCCACTGTCTTAGTCAAGCGGTTACCGACAGCATCATAGGCATAGTCCACCTGGCTATTGCCATTGATGAGGTCGGTAACTGACTCACTGATGAGACGATAGAGCGAGTCATAGACGTAATCCACCGTCCGCCCCGTATCCTCGACAATGCGGATTCGGTTGCCTGCCGGACCCAAGGTGTACTGGTAGCTGGAGACAACAGTGCTATCCGAACGCAAGTTCTCCAGAGAGGTCAGGCGGTTGAGGCTGTCGTAGCTGTAGTTGGTCAGTGTTCCGTTAGGGTAACTGACGCTGGATCGATTACCGACGGCATCGTAACTATAAACGGTGACACCTCCATTAAGGTCGGTAATACTCTCCAACCGATTGAGGGCATCGTAGGTGTAGAAGGTGGTGCCAACCTGCGTAGTCAGTTCGGCCCGGTTACCCATCGCATCATAGGCATAAGCGATGAAGCTACCATCCGGATTGTCGACCCGAATCAGCCGGTCTCTGGCGTCATAGCCGTTACTTGTGATGCCATTGGTATCGGTCACGGTGCCAATCTTGCCCATGGCGGTGTAGCTGTAGGCCACCGTAGAGGCATCGGGGTAGGTCTTGAGCACAAGCCGGTTGAGACTGTCGTAGCTATAGGTGATCGTATTCCCGTTGAAATCGGTCTGAGTCAGCTTGTTGCCGTTGCCGTCGTAAGTGAAGGTCTCGGTCTGGCCCAGGGACAGAGTCCGGCTGAGGACATTCCCGACATTGTCGTAGGTCCAACTCGTAGTGCGGCCTTCGGCATCGGTCTGAGTCAGCTTGTTGCCGAACTCATCATAGGTGTAGCTGGTCTGTCCGCCCAGTGCGTCGGTGACCAGGATGAGACGGCCCAAGGCATCGTACGCATATTGGGTAGTGACACCCGCCTGATCCGTCTCCGCGATCTTTCTGCCCAAGGTGTCGTAACTGAGATTGATCTGCGAGCCGTCCGGGAAGATGGTCCTGATACGGCTGTTGAGGGAGTCGTACTCATACAGGGTGGTATGGCCATTGGCGTCGGTGACGCCGGTCTGGTTGCCGTTGGCATCGTAGGTGTAGCTGGTCTGGTTGCCCAGAGGATCGGTCACCCTGGTGCGCTGACCCGCCGCGTCATACTCGTTACTGGTGATATTGCCATGTGCGTCAGTGACAGTAGCCAACCGACCGACAGCATCATAGCCGTTACTGACCTGCGAACCGTCCGCATAGGTAGTGCGCACCACGTGCTTGAGGGCATCGTACTCATAGCTGGTGGTATTGCCCGCCTGGTCGGTCTCGCTGACCTTGTTGCCTTCGGTGTCATAGGTCGCTGAACTCTGGGTACCATCGGCATAGCGGGTGCGGATCAGGTTACCGCGAGAGTCATAATCGAACTCCGTGCGGCTGCCGTTCTTGTCGATCTCGGCGGAGACCTTGCCCAAAGAGTTGTAGTCGGTCCCGGCGCTGTAGCCCTCCCCATCCACATCAGTGATCAGACGATTGGCCGCGTCGTAGACCTTCTGGGTGGTAACCGTGACAGGTGCGCCGCCATCGGTTCGTGTACGACTGTCTCCGGTCTGGTTGCCGTTGGCGTCGTACTGGAAGCTGGCGACATTGCCCAGGGAGTCAGTCTCTGAGACTTTATTGCCGCTGGTGTCATAGGTGAATGCTCTGGTATGGCCACCTTCATCGGTCATACTGGTGAGGTTGCCCGCGCTATCGAAACTGTCGTTGCGGACATTACCCAGTGGATCGGTAACCTGAGTCAGGTTGCCTTGGGTGTCGTAGACATTCGAGGTGACGTTGCCATTCTTATCCGTGGATGTCAGCAACTGATTACGAGCATTGTAACTACGCGTGATCGTGTTACCCAGCGCATCGGTTTCAGTCAACGGATTGTCATTGACATCAAAGGTTTTCGAGACCGTATTGCCCAGTGCGTCGGTCTTGGACAGCTCGTTGCCCCGCTCGTCGCGGGCATACGAAGTGGTGTTGCCCAGCGCGTCGGTCTCTGCGGTGACATAGCCATTGTCGTCATAGCCCAACACCGTGACATTACCCAGGCGATCCCGCACAATCTCTTGGCGTCCGACAACGTCATGAGTCATTTCGATGCGGTTGCCATCGGCATCCTCGGTGGCAATCAATTGGCCTTCGTCATTGTAGATATTTCGCGCCGGAGTGATGCCCCTGGGGTCGATATATTCCGTCAGGCCATGGCTGCGATTGTAACGATGTTGTGTCACCTCGCCGACCTGGTTGGTCACCGAGGCGAGATCGCCATTGACGTTATAGGCGTAGTCGATGACGTTGCCGTTGGGGTCGGTAATGCGGGTGATCCTACCCTGCCCGTCACGTGCAAAGGTCACGCTCTTGCCCGAGGAGTGGACGATGCCATTGGAGGAGTAGGTCAGGGTGTTGCCGTTGGGATCGGTGACGGTACGGATACCGAAGTTCTGATCCAGCGCGTAGACATAACCCTCCGCCGTGGTCAGTGTGTAGCGGCTGGGATCATAAGTATCAAAAAACCCTGGATCAAGCAGTGTGCCACCGCTGTACCAAAGCTGTCCGACATCCTCGACCACTAATGTGGAAGTGGTGCCGGCGCGTGCGGTGAAGACGGGGTCGACGAACTGCAGTGGGATCAGTGTATTGCAGTGCGGTGTGACCCCCATGTCGAACGCTTCCACCTTGCCGTCCGGCAAGGTAACGGTCACTACATGGGCACCAACCGGGTCCACACAGTAGGAGGGGAAGAAACCGCCGCTGCTGGTCTGGGTCCAATTGAGGCCCAATTTGATGTTCTCTTCAACCTTGACACTCTGGTAGTCGATGGTCCAGCCGTAGCCGAAATCGAGATCCCTGAAGCGCTTGCGGGTGTCGTAGGTACGGTTGATGGTAATGGGAATACCCGCCACCGGGATGGAAAGATCCTCCACGGTGAAGGAGAAATTACCGACCTTCATGTCGCCGGTGACCTGGTACTGGACCACCGTTGAACTCTGCAGTCCATTGACATCGGTAACGATCAGAGCGACATCATAGATACCATTATCCAATTGAGTGGGATCGAAGGTGCCAAGCACGCCGTCGATGACGGCCGTGGCGCCGAATGCAATCTCGGTGTATTGGTTGAGATCGGCGGGTGAGACCAGCAGCTTGTACTCCGCCAGATTGGCGTCATTGGCGGTGCCGATGACCTCGACGGGCGCGGTCAGTTCACTGTCGGTCGCCGGTGTCGAGATGATGGCCGTGGGTGTGACGGTGTCTGCGGGATCGCGCACACTATAGTAGCTGCGCGCATCCACCGTCTCTCTTGTATCGGATGCGGTCGCCGTCAGATGATGGGCGCCGATAGCGCTGGCGGGCAGCGTGGCCTGGCCGGCGCCATCCAGGGCAATCGGCGTGCCGTCAACGTCAAGGGTCAGGCTGGCGGGTTGCAGCCCGCCTTCGCTGATGACAGTCACCGTGGTGGAGCCGCCGAGATCGACGATCTGGGATGAGAGACTGATGAACACATTCAGCGGCAGGGCATCGCTACCCACTGAGATGGCAAAGCTCTGCTCCACATAGGCTTGCCCATCGTCAACCCTGAGAGTGACTGTGTGGCTTCCTATTTGAGTGGCGTCCGGGGTCCAATTGATCACGCCACTCACGGAATCGATCGCCATACCTGCCGGTGCAGTAGTGAGGCTATAGCTTAGCGCGTCACCATCTGGATCGTTCGCCGCCACTGCGTAGGTATATGCACCATTGACAGTTGCCTGTGTATTCGGCGTGCTGGTGATGGACGGAATCTGATTGCCCACTGCCGATTCGACGGTGACAGAGTAGCTCTGGGTCGCCGTGCCACCGTTACTATCATCGACTTGAACGGTAATGGCATGACTTCCCACCTGAGCTGCGCTCGGGGTCCAGGCAATGAGTCCACTGGTCCCATCAATGGTCACACCCGCCGGTGCGGTCGTCAGACTGTAGCTCAAGGTATCGCCATCCGCGTCGGTGGCATTCACGTCGTAGCTGTAGGCAACCCCTTCCGTCGCTGTCGTCACCGGGGTGCTGGTGATGGTTGGGGCTGTGTTCGGGGTCGTACTGACAGTAACCGTGAAGCTTTGGGTTGCACTTCCACCATTACCGTCATCGACCTGCACGCTGACCGCCTGGCTACCCAGTTGGGCATTGCTCGGAGTCCAGGCGATAAGTCCACTGGTCCCATCAATGGTCACACCCGCCGGTGCGGTCGTCAGACTGTAGCTCAAGGTATCGCCATCCGCGTCGGTGGCATTCACGTCGTAGCTGTAGGCAACCCCTTCCGTCGCTGTCGTCACCGGGGTGCTGGTGATGGTTGGGGCTGTGTTCGGGGTCGTACTGACAGTAACCGTGAAGCTTTGGGTTGCACTTCCACCATTACCGTCATCGACCTGCACGCTGACCGCCTGGCTACCCAGTTGGGCATTGCTCGGAGTCCAGGCGATAAGTCCACTGGTCCCATCAATGGTCACACCCGCCGGTGCGGTCGTCAGACTGTAGCTCAAGGTATCGCCATCCGCGTCGGTGGCATTCACGTCGTAGCTGTAGGCAACCCCTTCCGTCGCTGTCGTCACCGGGGTGCTGGTGATGGTTGGGGCTGTGTTTGGCGCTGGATCGACAGTAAGCGTGAAATTTTGGCTGGCCGTTCCTCCCCTACCGTCATCAACCTGAACCGATACTGTATGACTGCCCAGCTGAGTGTCGGTTGGTGTCCATGCGATGAGGCCGGCGGCGGTATTGATGGTCATGCCTGCCGGCGCTGTCGTCACTGTATAGCTCAGGGTGTCACCATCCGCATCACTGGCGACAATCTGATATTGATAATTGCCACCTTCAACCACATGGGCTACCGGTGTGCTGGTTATTTGCGGATCACGATTGGTGACCGTGAGGGTGTACGATTGGTTGACACTCGCACCTGCACTATCGGTGACCGAGATCTCGACAGGATAGGTGGCGGCTGCGTTAGACGGCGGCAGCCACTCGACAAGCCCGGTGGCGCTGATGGTCATCCCTTGGGGACCTTGCTGTAGCGCGAAGGTGAGTGTGTCACCCACATCGGCATCTTGCGCTGCCACTTGATACTGATAGGCTGCTTGTGACTGCGCTGTGGTTATTGGTGCCGAGGTAATAGACGGGGCATCGTTTACACCCAGGACGGCGATAGTCAATGTTGCCTCGGAAAACAGGCCACCGGTATCAGTGGCACGCACAACAACACTATTGTCGCCAACATGATCGTTCAACGGTAACCAGTTAATTTGACCTGTGGCTGTGTCGATGGCCAATCCGCTCGGACCGCTCTCTATCGAGTAGCTTATCGTGTCACCGGCATTGCTATCCGTTGCTTCGACAGTTGCTGCATAACCCACGTCTTCCGTAGCCGCAGGCAAACTGACGGTGGTGATGACGGGTGCAACATTCAGTTCGCTGACGGTGATTCGATAGGACTGCGTGGTTGAGGCATTACTGCTATCTGACACGATGACAGATACCGCATGAATACCGATTTGATCATGCCTTGGTATCCAGGTAATCAAACCGTTTATAGGTTCAATCACCATATCCTCTGGAAACTGCCCCAGCGCATAGGTGATCGTATCACCCACATTAGGGTCTATGGCATTTACGTCGTATTGATACGCGACACCTTCAGTAGCCTGGTTATTGGGTGTGGTTATAATCGACGGCGGTAGATTTTGTTCCGTAACCTCGATGCTAAAGCTTTGGCTTGCAACAGTTCCCGCCAGGTCTGTCACACTGATTTCAACTGGATGCGTACCGATATGTGAAGCCTGCGGGATCCAGTTTATCTCTCCTGTTTGTGCATTGACGGACATACCGTCAGGTGCAAGGGTCAGTGCAAACGCCAGTTGATCGCCTACGTCGGGGTCTATCGCTTGTACGGTATACCCATAGACCACATTTTCAGATGCAGTGGTTACCGGAAAACTGGTAATGACCGGCGCTTGGTTTACATTAGTGACGGTTATCACAAATGTTTGTTCACTATATGCCGCTTGGCGATCCGATGCCTGTACGGTAATGACATGCTGTCCTACCTGGGCATTGATCGGTGTCCACTCAATCAGACCAGTGCCGCCATCAATGGTCATGCCGGTCGGCGCGACAACCAGACCGTAGCTGACCGAATCTCTGGGATTAGGATCAATCGCTTCTGAGTCATAGCTGTATGTCACACCCTCTGTTGCTTCTGTAACGGGTGTCGATGTAAAGGCAGGCGGTAGATTTCTTCGGTCTATACGGCGAGCGGTCGGCGTGACGGCAACTTCACGGGAACGACATATATCGCGGCCATTGGCTCCACGCTCAGCAACCACATAGTAGTACGTTGTATCCAGCTCTAAGCCCAGATCCAAATAGGTCGAATAACGGTTATCCGTCACCGCTATTTCATGGTATGGGCCACCTTCGATTTGACTGCGATAGACGGCATATTGATACACACCGGTGTCAGTCCAGGTCAATTGGACTTTAGTGGCCTTTGGACGCGCTGCAAGATCGGGCAGGCAATTACATAAAATATCGGACTGATCCCGAATGCTGACTTGTGATACCGAGATATCCAATAGATTGCCCAGGCCGCTGCTGGGAAAGGCATTTACAGTATTGTCAGTAACCCGCAGACGGATTAAATGATCACCTACCCCCAATACCTGCATCTGCGACGTTACATCAACCACGGCGCCGTTTGCATCACTGTAGTTCAAGTCATTATTCAAATCCCACGCATAGTCGATGATGGCGTCTTGCGGGCTGCCTAGCTCACTCACTCCGTCATCCGGATTGACCGACTGGCCGCCATCCAGACGCCAAGGCGTATTTTGCGGACAGAACAGGTAGGGACCACCGCTAACCGCGGTGGGTTTCAGCGGTGGGATATTGATATCCACTGTGATTTCGGCTATGTCGACCACTGGCGTGTCGCTATCGTCGATGACTCTTAAGGCAATCGGATACTGCCCTAACTGGGGAAACGAGGTGGTGACAACAGGGCCGCTGACATCATAGACACCATCGTTGTCAAGATCCCATTCCCAGGAGACGATTTGCCTGTTATCCAACTGATGAAACGACTGTGTGCCATCCAACATCACCGACTGCCCAGCTACGGCAGGGTTGGGGGTTGCCTGTGCAACCGCTACCAAATCGCCTATCGGCCGCTGATTCAGTATTTCGTCTACTTTGATGGTCAGCAGTGCATTGGTGAAAGATTCAGCGTAGTGCCCACCTGAACGCAAAAAACTCAAATCCCAGACTGCACCGCCGTTTTGAACGGCCAGTTCCACATAGTGCGCGACCGTTGATCCACTACCGGTGGTGGCAGTTGCCCCTTCACAGGTGCTAAAACCTCCGCTACCGTCTGCGATATAACCGCTCCCAGTACTATCCATACCTAAGGCCGGACTGCCATCGCCGCACTGAATACGCGCATTTACCACTGCATTCAGCAATGCATTGTTATCTTCAAGTTTGGCTAGAATTGTTTGAAAAGTGATGGCGCTATTGGTGTTATCACGGTCTTCGTCCGTCGCTAAAATAATATTGACGGCAGCACCATTCCGACGGGGATATTGCTCAAGGGCATACTCAATAGCTCGCCAGCCATCTTCGGTGCCCCCTGAGGTCCTTAGGCCGCCGCTCGATGCCACAAAGGCTTGGTCGTCCCCCAACAATTCACCGTCGAGCAAGAGACTTCGCGGGCGGTATGTATATCCCACAAGACCATATTGGTTCGCTTGTGATTCGTTCCCGATACCGTAGGCCAGGAGGTCTTGTTCCAGAAGGGGAATCACCTCGGCAACCCAACGTTGCTCGCCACTCATGGAACCGGATTCATCGATGACCACGATCACATCCGCTGCCACTGGACTGAGCGCCGCCTCGGCCGTTGTTAGCACTGCAAAAGTGGCAAATAGGGCGAACGTGACTTGCTTAAGGTATCTTTTAAACGACATATCCTTTCCCTCGAAGACTACGCTTCGTAGTCCGTTAATCAGTCTTTAAATTTTTTTTGTTTTCAGGCGTTTCTTCGATGCTGAAGAAACAAAAGCAGTAGTGGCGCCGCCAATAGCAACGGCATGGTGGGCTCGGGTACGCTCGAAACAACATCTACCGTGCCGTTGAAATAGAGCGTATCGAGCGAATCAGCATCCCGGTGGACCAACCCGCCGATATCCAGACGACTCAATTCAAAAATACCTGTCGCGCTTGCCCCATCGACCAAATCCCCTAGATCAAAACCCAAGGCCAATGAAACGTCATCTTCCAATCCTGCCGGGACTGCATTGCTGTTATCGAGAATGCCGGCAAGCACATGATCATATATATCGCCAAACAGGTAGCCGGGTTCATCTATCTCCCAACTATCTGCCAGGTTATCCCCTGCCCCTGAACCAGTGACTGAGACAACCTCTCCGGACTCATTGAAGAAGGTATTCAATGTTTGATCAATTTCCGCGTCCAAAAACACGAAAAACCAGCTATTTTCAAGCAAACCGCCTGTTTCGTTGGTAAACGACCAAGTGACTGTTCCCAGATTCTCAGTGTCCAGGTTGTCTTGAAAACTGACCGATAGACCCGCAGCGGAAAAATCATCCTGAAAGTAACCGATATCCGTATATTCCAGTGACGATGCCCCTAAGGTATCTGAATACAAAAAACCACTGTATTGTTTTATGTCGATCACAGCGGCTTTTGCTGTAACCGAAATAAGGGATAAGACCGCAAATAATAGACCCCGATTTAGTTTCTTCATTGATCGCATTCCGTATCTGAATATGAAAAGTCGATTGCGTCTTTTCCAGACAGTCCATCGTGGATGGGAGATGAACTGGTCCGCCGGTATTCCATTTCTCCACTCAGCGCAAGCCACATCCATGGCAAGTGTGTTGAGAACGTCGCCCGCGTCAGCGGTGTCGATTATGCGTTGGTGATGATTGGCGAAAGAGATGGGATAGGCGCTCGATACGAGCATTGCGTCGGGGGTGACTGAAAGATAGGGTCCTCACCATGCTTCTCCTTCTAATTACGAAACATCCAAGCAGCGTTCTTGCTGCACCAGTAACACACCTGATTGACTCCGAATCTAGGGCAAAAAAGATGCCAAAAAACATCTTTCAATAGAAATCAGGCGGTTATCTCGACCACACCCTGCATCACACTTTGCTTGTGTGTAAAGTATTTCGACAGGCCTAGGACCTACACCAATTCACTAAGCTCCAGCCACACCTTCTCCCATGCGTCAATCATTACGGCACTTGTTTTGTGAATCGCATCACACAAATAATCACCCTGAACCTTTGCCAGTAGCCGGACCACAAGAAAGATAGCTCGATAAGGATTTTAATTACTAAGGGATGTAAACGAGGGTCTTCCCAATCGAGGGTTGATCCTGTAAAAATTTTCGACAGCGTTCAGTAGATGGATGGGCCGTGTAATAAAGCATTCAAACCACCCTGAAATAGCAACTGAGATCCGCCAGATCGATCTCCCGAGGCTTGAGCCTGACACGGTCATTCAAACCGGCCTCTCCCTTGATACGCACCCTGGACTCCATGCCGAGCGACGGTAGCAGCACGGTCGCCCTCTCTCCCTCTTTCGCAACAATCACCGCTTCACCCTGCCACTCGGGATTATCGCGCAAGTAGATCAGACGCCAGTGATTGTTCGACACCCTTTCGGTCTTGCGGTTTGTCATGCTGCCCATCTCGGATTGGGCTATCCGCTCGGAGATGGCGTGGATATCCAGTACCTGATCACCCTTGAGATGGGCGCGCAATTGCTGGTGGGTCAATAGATCGGAGTAGCGCCTGAGCGGACTGGTGGCGCGAGTGTAGGCCGCTAGCCCCAGTCCGGCATGGGGCTCGGGCTGAGTCTTGACCTGGGTCGGCTTGAAAAAACGCCGGTAGGCGTACATGCCCGCCATATCTTCGGGTTCGGTCCTCTCTTCCGGCGGCGCCTGGGTGGCGAAGGGGATGGCTATCTCGTGGGATTGGCAATAATTCGCAATCCCCTCTCCCGCCATCAACATCAGGTCGGTGATCATCTCCCGGCTCTCAAGCCTGGGCAGGGGATGGATCTCCACCTTGCCGTCACGCACTTTGAGCTTGACCTCCGGTAACTGGATCGAAGCGGCGCCCGCGGCCTTTCTACGCTGCCGGTAGCGCTGGCTTTTGTCTAGCAACTCCGCAAAAGGCGCTTCCCGCAACCGCTGATCTGCCTCGCTATAGCTGATTCGCTCGACCTTCAGCCAACTTGGGTGGATCTCTATATCCTCCACCTCACCCTGTTCAGAGAGGGTAAAGGCGATGGAAAGCGCCGGCGATCTCTCCTGTAAACCAAGGCCCAACCGATCGGTTACCGCCGGTGGCAACATGGGTATCACCCGATCCGGCAGATAGAGGTTGGCGCCCCGCGCGCGGGCATCCTGATCCATCTCGCTATCCGGCGCCACCAGGGCGGCCACGTCCGCCACATGCACCCAGATGCGCTCGCCATCCAGGCTGACGGCGTCATCCGGGTCCTGGTTATCCTCATCGTCAATGGCGAAGGCTGGCAAGTGGGTCAGATCGAGTCGCGTCTCTTCCGCCAGGGGCGGCACGTCATGTCCGGGAATGGTCTCGTCAATGCCCATCCTGCGCGGATAGGGGTTTTCATTGGCCGGCCAATAACCGGCCTTGAGTAGGAGACGGTGGGCGTTGACCGGCGTCTCCTGTATCGCCAACGCTTGCAGAATGCGGCTCTTCTCCCGCTTCTCCAGGGCGAGCGCCTCGACTTCACCGAGGGTTTTCCGATCCTCTTCGAGGATCTCCCCCGCTTGCAGGCGCTGGAGAAAACCGTTCCAGGCCTCAGCTTCGGCAGTCCGCTTGGCCCGGGCGGCGATCTCAGACTTCACACTGGCGGCTGGGCGGGGCCGAATCGCATGCGGCTCTCCCTCGAAATAGAGCCCTTCCGCCACCAACTGCCAGGTCGCCCAGGCCATGGCGGGCGTGTAGTCGCCGAATACCAGTTCACTCAGTTCCTTGATATCGGTCTCGACCCCCTCCAGCAACTCCCAATTCTCTTCAACCTCGCCACTTTGCGGGGTCAGCTGATGCAGGTCTGAAAGCGGTCCGGGATGGAGCAGGATCACATCCTTATCCCTGACGCGTTTGGCCTTGCCCCCTTCCAACTCAATGGAGATCTTATCCGACACCTCTACGATGCGAGCCGGCCGGATCTTGTAGAGCACCAGGGCGCCTGCTGTCAATTCACTCATTAAACCTTCCGATAATTAAAGACCAACTTCTAGAGGGAGTTTCGTCCCCTGCGGGATCGGGTATGATACGCACTGTTTAGTGTCAAACCCAGGAGCGCGTTCCTAACATGAATAGCGAATGGTCTGAATTCCTTGCATCCCGCGCTGAACCGGTCCGGGGCGCCGCCGGGATCGGCTGCGCCTTGAATGACCTCTCCCACTACGGCCTGATCCGTGTCACGGGCGAGGATGCCGAATCTTTTCTCCAGGGCCAGATGACCAACGACATGCGCCAGGTCACTGAAACGCACAGTAACCTGGCAGGCTGGTGTAACGCCAAGGGACGCATGCTGGCCGGTTTCCGCTGCTTCCGTCGAGGCGAGGCGTTCTACCTGCAGACCCCGCTGGAAAATCTTGCTTTGGTTTTGCCGCGTCTGAAGCTGTATGTGTTAAGGTCCCAGGTCGAGATCAGCGATGCCAGCGATGAACTGGTGCGGATTGGCTGCACGGGAGCCTGCTCCGAGGCCCTGCTGCAACCCTTTTTCGACGAACTCCCGCAACAGGTCAACGATGTTCGGCAACAGGACCGGATGACCCTCATCCGGTTGCCGGGGGCCGGTCCCCGCTTCGAAGTCATCGGACCGACCGACCAGCTACTGGAAATCTGGCAGACGGCGGAGGCCCAGGCGCCACGGATGGATGAGGATTTCTGGGCCTTGCAAGAGATCCGCGCAGGCATCCCGACGCTCTTTCAAAGCACCCGTGAGGCCTTTGTACCGCAAATGACCAATATGCAGCTGATCGACGGCGTGAGCTTTACCAAGGGATGCTACCCCGGCCAGGAGGTGGTCGCCCGCATGCAGTACCTGGGCAAGCTGAAGCGACGCATGTATCTGGCCCATGTCGACACCACGACGCTCCCCAGCCCGGGGGATGAGCTGTTTGCCAGGGGCAGCACCTCGGGACAAGGCACTGGCAAGGTCGTGGATGCGCGGGCCAACAACGGCGGCTATGACCTGCTCGCCGTCATCGAGATCGCCAGCGCTGAGGAGGAGGAGGTCTGCCTGGGTGAGAATGGGCCGAAGCTGGAGATTCTCAACCTGCCCTACAGGTATGCGGAATAGTCTCTCGACGGGTGGTATCCCTTTAAGAAAAACCTGTACTGACCGCTAAGCTGTCATTACAACCGCAGTTAACGGAAGCCTACGGAAATGATCGACGAAAACCAGTTTCTCGAAAAGCTCAATGATGCCATCGACAGCAACCGCCTGACCCTTCCGACACTGCCGGAAGTGGCGCTGAAAGTCAGGGACGCGGTGGAGAAAGAGCAGAGCTCCGCCAATCAGATCGCCGAGATCATCGCATCCGACGCCGCCCTCTCCGCACGCCTGCTGCAGGTCGCCAACAGCCCGCTGTACCGTGGTCGCGTGCCTATCGACAATCTGCAAATGGCGGTGGCCCGCCTCGGCGTGCGGCTGGTGCGCAGCCTGGTCGTCAGCCTGATCATGCAACAGATCTTCCAAGCCACCAATGACCTGCTGGACGCCAAATTCCGCCAGATCTGGGAAGAGAGCGTACAGATCGCCGCCATCAGCCGTGTCCTGGCGAGCAACACCGATCACCTCGACAAAGAGCAGGCCATGCTGGCCGGCCTGATCCACAATATCGGCGCCCTGCCGGTACTCGCCATGGCAGAGAATCATGACGAACTGCTGGAAGACCCTAAGGAGCTGGACAGGATCATAGATGCCCTGAGCCCCCCTGTCGGCAAGCGCATTCTCGAGATGTGGGGTTTTTCTCCGTCGCTGACCCGAGTGCCGGCGAATTTTCTCAATCTTGAATACACCAGCACGGGAGACGCCGACTATGTGGATGTGGTGCTGGTGGCGCGTCTCGAGACCCTGATGAACTCGGATAGCGGGCTCGACACATCGCAATGGTCGCATATCCCGTCCTTTTCCAAGCTCGGCCTGGAGCCGGAAATCAATGTCATCGAGATCGAAGGAGTAGCCGACGATATCCAGAATATCGAGGTCATGTTCCTCTCGTGATGCCGAACCCGCTCTGCGCAACCCAGCCCCGATGATCGAGGCGGAAAACCTCAGCAAACACTACGCCGGCGTGAAGGCGGTGGATGGGGTGAGCTTCGCCATCCCCCGTGGCGTCTGTTTCGGCCTGCTGGGACCGAACGGAGCGGGTAAGACCACCACCGTGGAGATGCTGGAAGGCATCAAGACACCCACTTCCGGCGTCATCCGCTACAAGGGCGAGCCCCTGGGACAGCGCTTCCGCAACGAAGCCGGAATCATGTTCCAGCACACGGCACTACAGGAATTCATTCGCGTGGATGAGGTGCTGAAGATGTTTCAGCAGTTCTACACCCGCACCCGCGCCATCGAGGAGTTGGTGGAGATCTGCGCCCTGGAGGAGTTCCTCGACCGCGACACACGCAAGCTCTCCGGCGGTCAGAAACAGCGCCTGCTGTTGGCGATCGCACTGATCAACAACCCAGAAGTGGTGTTTCTCGACGAACCCACCACCGGCCTCGATCCCCAGTCGCGGCGCAATCTGTGGCGCCAGGTACGCCGAATCAAGGCCGAAAACAAGACCCTGGTGCTGACCACACACTACATGGAAGAGGCCTTTGAACTATGTGACGAGATCATCATCATGGACCATGGCGTGATTATCGCCCAGGGCAACCCCAAGGCATTGCTGGCCGACCACTTTGACAACGCGGTCATCACCCTGCCCCTATCCGCCATTCCGCACGACTTTCAACCGGACGACACATCCACGCTGCATCCCCAGGACGGTCAGATGGAGATCCTGTCACGGGACGTGGATGCCACCATCCACCATTTGGCGACCCAACGGATTCCCTTGCAGCAGTTGCAGGTGCGCTCACCCACCCTGGAAGACCTGTTCCTGGAATTGACCGGACATCATCTGCGGCCCTAGCCCACATTTCTCACCAGGCGGACCGGATAAACTTGAGAATATTATGAAACTTAAAGGCGTTAGCTTCGAAAAATGCTGGTAGTACATAGACACCCTGTCCTATTTGGTTTTTGGGGCAAGCTGGCTTCGAACCTTGAACGATTAGCCTTGAACCATAGCGACGGCTATGCTTCGGCGGCTAATCGTCCAATCTTCTTCGCCAGCTTGCCCCAAAAATCCAAATCCTGGTGAGAAATGTGGGCTAGCCATGTCGATACGCCGTTTCATCGCAGCCCTGCAAGCGCGCAATCTGGAGTTCCTGCGCGACCGCACCGCCCTTGGCTGGAACCTGATCATGCCGGTGTTGATCGTGATGGGTTTCGCCTTCGCCTTCTCCACCGGGCAGGAGGAGCTCTACAAGGTCGGGCTCTACGGCCAGCCCGACCCAGACCAACCCGTGCATGCCTTTCTGCAGACACGCTACATGGACTTCATCCCGGTGGAAGACCTGGAGGAGACGATCGATAAGGTCGACAGGCATCAAATCGACCTGCTGCTGGATGCGCAGAACAACCGTTACTGGGTCAACAGCACATCGCCCAAAGGTTATCTGCTGGAGCAACTGCTCGCCCCCTACCAGCTCCGGGGCGAGGCGCTCAGCGGCAAAGAGATACGCTATGTCGATTGGGTGATTCCCGGCGTGCTGGGGATGAACATCATGTTCAGCGCCCTGTTCGGCGTCGGTTACGTGATTGTGAGATACAGGAAAAACGGGGTGCTGAAACGCCTGCGCGCAACCCCGCTCAGCGCCTTTGAATTCCTTTCAGCACAGATCGCATCACGGCTGTTGATGATCGTGTCGGCAACCGTGCTGGTCTATGCCGGCACCGATCTGATCGTCGATTTCCGCATGACCGGCTCCTACTGGCTGCTGTTGTTGATCCTCATTCTCGGCGCGCTCAGCATGATCAGTGTCGGCCTGCTGGTGGCCGCACGGATCACCAGTGAAGAAGCGGCCAACGGCCTGCTGAACCTGATCAGTTGGCCGATGATGCTGCTCTCGGGGGTCTGGTTCTCGCTGGAGGGTTCCCATCCGCTGGTGCAGCATCTGGCCCTGACGCTGCCCCTGACCCATATGATCGACGCCGCACGGCTGGTGATGATCGAGGGCGCCGGCATCGCGGACGTGGCCGTGCAGCTATGCACTTTATCCTTGTTTACCCTATGCTTTGTCACCATAGGTTCAAAAACCTTTCGTTGGGAATAGACGGGATCCGGGATTCACATCATGGGCGATCAGGATGAAACCTTCATGCGCGAAGCGCTGGAGATGGCGAGACAAGGCATCGAACTGGGCCATGGCGGTCCCTTCGGCGCCGTCCTGGTCATGCAGGGCCAGGTCATAGGCCGAGGTTGGAATCAGGTCATACACCTGAACGACCCAACCGCCCACGCCGAAATGCAGGCGATTCGTGAGGCCTGCCGGACCCTAGCCGACTACCATCTGCCCGGCGCCGTGCTCTACACCACTTGCGAGCCCTGCCCGATGTGTCTGAGCGCCGCCTACTGGGCGCGCATCCAGCGATTGGTTTATGCCGCCGAGGCAAGGGATGCGGCTGAAATCGGTTTCAGCGACAGGGAGATTATGCTCGAGTTCGGCAAACCCTCGGCAGAGAGAAGCATCGCCGTCAGGCAACTCCTGCGCGACGACAGTCTCGTCCTCTTCGCTCGCTGGGAAAAAAGTGACAAACGAATCGATTACTGAGCTTTGAAAGCACGCGCCACATACAATAGAGTGGGCGCTTTTTATCCATCCACTCAGATGGACTGAGCCTGCGGCATGAGCGAGTCTGACAATATCCTAGCCATCGTTGTCACCTATCACCCAGAATCAAAGGCGCTGATACGTCTGCTCGACGGGCTGGAGAAACAGGTCGACCATATTCTGATTGTCGACAACGGTTCCGACAACACGCTCTCCCAACTGTTGGAAAAGAGGAACCGGGACAAAGAGCACCTGATCCCGCTCGCAGAGAACCTTGGCGTCGCAGCGGCGCAAAACGTGGGAATCGCAGAGGCGCGCCGGCGCCAGGCCGACTATGTCATTTTGTTCGATCAGGACAGCGAGCCTGCGCCTGATATGGTTGAACAGCTCCATGCCGTGGTAAAAGCCAAGACCGCCGCCGGCATACAGCTCGCCGGGGTCGGCCCCCGTTACCTCGATGCCAGACAGGACAACCCTCCCCCCTTTATCAAGATCAAGGGTATTAAAGTGGAGCGTCAGCCATGCAATGGCGCGAACACCGTGGTGGATGTGGACTACCTTATCTCATCGGGGTGTCTGATCCCGATGGAGACCCTCACCCAGGTGGGCGATATGCAGGAGACGCTATTCATCGACTATGTGGATATCGAGTGGGGTTTGCGCGCGAAATCCCAGGGCTATCGCTGTTTCGGCGTCTGCGCGGCCGCCATGCGCCACGACCTCGGCGATACGCCGATTGAGTTTTTTGCACGCACGCTCCCCCTGCACAGTCCGCTACGCCACTACTACCATTTTCGCAATGCCCTGTGGCTGTACCGTCAGGGCTGGCTGCCCATCCGCTGGAAACTCGCCGATGGCTGGCGCCTGCTCCTGAAGTACGGGTTCTATACCCTGTTCGCCAAACCGCGCCATTTGCACTGGTGGATGATGACCAAGGGGATCTGGCACGGCATGAGCGGAAAAATGGGGAAGTTGCAGGAAAACAGATGAAGTGCGGCTTCTTTTCTTTATCAGTTAGTTAGCTCATCCTAACTGGTATACTATTAGCCCAGCGACCTAATATATTGAGTTATTAACCCGGCAACCAAGTATGTTGGGTTAATAATAAAAGGGCTCCGCCCATTCCTGACCATGAATAACTCGAACAAGCGACTATGTGCGGTGTAGCAGGCATCATCAATCTCAGAGAAGGCGTACCTCCCTCCAGAAACGAACTCGAGGGGATGATACATGCCGTCCATCACCGCGGCCCGGACGGTTACGGTTTCTTCTGTCATGACAAGCTCGGGCTCGCCCACGCCAGGCTCAGCATCATCGACCTGGTCGGCGGCGATCAACCCATCCACAATGAAGACCAATCGGTGCAGGTGGTGTTCAATGGCGAGATATTCAACTATCTGGAGTTGCGGGCTCAGCTGGAGAGACAGGGCCACCGCTTCTATACCCATTCGGATACGGAGGTTATCGTCCATCTCTATGAACAATACGGTCTTGAGTTCGTCGCCCATCTCAATGGCCAGTTCGCCATCGCCCTGTGGGACAACCATAAACAGAAACTGGTCCTCGCCAGGGACAGGGCCGGGATACGTCCCCTCTTCTATGTCGAGACAGGGGGCAGACTCTATTTCGCCTCTGAAGTGAAATCCCTTTTCAGTCATCCCGCCATTCCCCGCAAGATCGACCTCAACGCCCTGCAAGAGGTGTTCACTTTCTGGACCACCCTGCCCCCGCATTCACTCTTCGAATCGGTGCGGATACTCCCCCCCGGACATCTGATGGTGGTGGAACAGGGCCAAACCACCATAAGCCGCTACTGGGACTGGCGTTTCCCAAGCGATCAGATCGACAATGACAAATCGGTCGCCGATTGGACAGAGGAGCTGAAAGCGCTGATGATCGATTCCGTGCGCCTGCAGTTGCGATCGGATGTCCCGGTCGGCGCCTATCTCAGCGGCGGACTCGACTCCTCCGTTCTCACCTCCCTGATCAAGAATTTCACCGATACGCCCCTGAGGACCTTCTCCATCGGCTTCGAAGACGAAGAGTTCGATGAAAGCGGTTTTCAAAAGGACCTGGTCGACTATCTGGGCACCAAACACACCCATGTGCTGTGCAAGCGCGCCGATATCGGCGCTGCGTTCCCGCAGGTCATCCGGCATACCGAGTCAGCGATCGTCAGAACCGCGCCGACCCCCTTGATGCTGCTCTCCGGCGCCGTGCGCGAGGCAGGCTATAAGGTCGTATTGACCGGCGAGGGGGCCGACGAGGTGTTTGGCGGATACGACATTTTCAAAGAGGCCAAGGTAAGACGCTTTTGGAGCCGTGCACCCCAATCACAGTGGCGACCGATGATCCTGCAGCGGCTCTATCCCTATCTGAAGCACTCGCCCACCGCCAGCGGCGCATTTACCCAACGCTTCTTTCAGCAAGGCATGGAACACCTCGACAAGGCCTATTTTGCCCATATCCCGCGTTGGGCCACCACCCAAAGGATTCTACAGTTCTTTTCGGAGGAAGCGCGGGCGGCCATAGAAAAACCTGTCGATTTCGCCGCCATCGAGCGTATTCTGCCGGCGGAGATCGACCAATGGAAACCTCTCAACAGGGACCAATATATCGAGGCCCACACCTTGTTGTCAGGTTATCTGCTGAGTTCCCAGGGAGACCGTGTAGCCATGGCCAACTCCATCGAAGGACGCTTCCCCTTCCTCGATCACCGGGTGATAGAGTTCGCGGCCCGCCTGCCCAGCCGTTACAAAATCATGGGCATGAATGAAAAGTACATGCTCAAACAGACCATGCAGGGGTTGATCCCTGAAAGCATCAGAAACCGCAGCAAACAGCCCTACCGGGCGCCCGACAGCCAATCCTTTTTCATTGACGGCAAACCCCTGGAGTATGTCGGATACCTCTTCAGCGAAGAACGCATCAACAAGGCCGGGTATTACAATCCGAAAACGGTCGCGCTGCTGATGAAAAAATGCGCCAGGGGCAAGGCCCTGGGCTTTGCCGACAACATGGCCTTCGTGGGTATTCTCTCCAGCATGCTGGTCGATGAGATGTTCATCGAAAAAACCCGCGTTGAACCCTATAATCAGCGAGAACCGGGTGCACAGGACGTCTCGGCCGGGATTCGATAGCGATCATATACTAACCCGAAGGGCGATTAGCTCTATTAATTAATCTTATAAAATTAAAATGGCGATTAATCTATTATTCAATTCACGATCATCACATCCCCAGAACCTTTAGGAACGTCCATGTCATCAGAAGCACAAATCAGAAACTATATCCTCGAGAATTACCTGTTCACGGATGATCAGTCAGCGTTGGACAGCGCCGACTCCTTTTTGGATAAGGGGATACTGGACTCGACCGGCATCCTGGAAGTCATCTACTTTCTCGAAGACGAGTTTAAAATCAAGGTCGAAGACACGGAAATGATTCCCGAGAACCTCGATTCAGTGAACAATATCGTCTCCTTTATCGAGAAAAAGAGGCAGTAATGTGGCATCCACGCCGGTAACCTTGATCGATCGTTTCAGGGCGACTGCCGACGCCTCCCCGAATGCCCTTGCTGTCGTCGACAGCACGCATCAGGCGAACTATCAGGGGATTTTCGCGTTGGCCGGCAAGGTCAGTCGCCACCTCCTGGAGTCCGGGCTGAAAAAGGGTGACCGGGTTTCATTACTGGTTGCAAACTCGGTTGAGTATGTCGGCATCTTCTACGGCATCTGGGCCGCGGGAGGGGTGACCGTGGCCCTCAACACCCAGGCAAAGGCCAGGGACATCATCAACTGGGTCAGCCATTCAGGCGCGAAATGGCTGTTTGTCGATCAACGCAATAAAGAGCTTGGGGCGATTGCCGCCGGCTTGGGACCTGGCATTGAATTGATCGGCGTCGGTGAAGGGATGCCCGCCAAACCGCCGGCCGCGATGGTTTCATGGCAGGCGGTTATCGAACGAAACCCATCCGATCCGGCGATAAGCCTCACCTCATCCGATCTTGCCTCAATCATCTACACCTCGGGCACCACCGGTCATCCCAAGGGTGTCACCCTCAGCCATGGCAATCTGTCGGCGAATGTCGCGTCCATCCTTGCCTACCTGGGGCTCAGCAAAAACGACAGCATTCTCAATGTACTGCCGTTTTACTACTCCTACGGTAATTCCGTACTACATACCCACCTGGCGGTCGGCGGTTCATTGATACTGGAAAACAGCCTCGCCTACCCCCATCGCGTGGTAGAGAAAATCGCCACCCAAGGGGTGAGTGGTTTTTCCGGCGTGCCGTCCACCTTCGCCCTACTGCTGGGCCGGGTCAACTTACTCGACTACGATCTCTCAAAGCTGCGCTATATCACCCAAGCGGGAGGCGCCATGGCGCCAGTGCTGATCGACAGGCTATTGACCGCCCTGCCGCATATCGACCTGTTTGTCATGTACGGCCAAACGGAAGCCACGGCAAGGCTGACCTATCTGCCGCCGGACAAGCTCAAGGAAAAAAGGGGTTCGATCGGCATCGCCATACCCGACACGGTCATCCAGGTTCGCAACAAACAGGGCCGGATCGCAAAACCGCAAGAGACCGGTGAGATCTGCGCTGCCGGTAAAAACATCATGCAAGGTTATTGGCGAGACAGCGAAAAGACCGCCCAAGTCCTCAGGGACGGCTGGCTCTATACCGGCGACCTGGCGCATACCGATAGCGACGGCTACCTCTACATTGACGGCAGATCGTCCGATATGATCAAGAGCGGCGCCAACCGCATCAGCCCGAAAGAGATCGAAGAGGTCATACAGGAGCTAGACGGGATATTGGAAGTCGCGGTGGTCGGTTGTCCCGACGAAATGCTGGGTGAGATCATCAAGGCCTATGTGGTGCCCAAAAAGCAAAACGCCCTGGATAAAAGAGAGATCCAGCATCACTGCAAAAACAACCTGGCCATCTATAAAATCCCCAGATCCATAGAATTTATTGACGAACTGCCGAAGACGGCATCCGGAAAGGTAAAAAAATATCTCTTACAAGATAAAGGGTCGTGACTGATCTTGAGCTGTTCCGATCGTCATCAACCTAGCAAATAGAATCAATCGGAGAATAAAGTATGCAATCCCTATCAGAACGGTACGAAGCTGAAGTCATCAATTTCGACCGCGACAAAGCGGTCGAAAGAATCTGTGAAACCATGCGCGACATCATGCGTTCCAAACTGCGGCGGCGCGGCGTTGTCGTGGCGGTATCCGGCGGCATCGACAGTTCGGTATCGGCAGCGTTGGCGGTCAAGGCCTTTGGCGCCAACAAGGCCTTTTTCATTCAACTTCCGGAGGTCGACTCAGCAGCGGACACTCAATCCCGCGGCAGACAATTGATCGACCTCCTCGGTGTCGACCACACCACCCATAACATCGCGGCAACCCTCCAAGCCATCGGTTGTTACGATGCCCGGGATGAAGCGATAAAAAAGACCTTTCCCGAATACGCAGAAGGCTGGAAAAATAAAATCGTCATCAAAGGCGGTCTCGACGGGCAGGTCAACCACTTCATGCTGGTGGTTCAGGACCCCGAAGGAGCGCTGCATGAAAAACGCCTTGATCTTAGGGAGTATTTACAAATTGTCGCAGCCACCAACTACAAGCAACGGATCAGAAAGAGCATTGAATACTACCATGCGGACCGGCTGAACTACGCGGTCGTCGGTACGCCCAACAGACTCGAATACGATCAAGGTTTCTTCGTGAAAAACGGTGACGGATCCGCCGACCTGAAGCCGATCGCCCACCTCTATAAGACACAGGTCTATGCGCTTGCCAAACACCTGGATCTGCCTGACTCGATCTGCAATGCGACACCGACCACAGACACCTACAGCCTGCCGCAGGGACAGGACGAATTTTACTTCGCCCTACCCTATCAAGCGATGGACAAGGCACTATGGGCGCGTAACATCGGCGCTTCCGCAAGCGACTTGGCCGGCATGCTCAACATCTCCGAAGAGCAGGCCAAGTTTGTCTTTCAGGATATCGACAACAAACGCAAAACCACTCACTACCTGCATGCCAAGCCCTATCTGATCGAGCCGATTCCCGAACTCAATCTATGAGGATGATGTCACGTAGCTGCGCAACGTGACCTACGGGCTACCGGCTTATACGGATGCCGCGCAAGCCCCATCGGGACAGGCATTCACCTCAACAAGGCATGAGTAGTGGTCGTAGGTCAGGTTGGCGCGGAGCGACTACCTGACATAACGGTGATGTCACGTAGCTGCGCAACGTGACCTACGGGCTACCGGCTCATACGGATGCCGCGCAAGCCCCATCGGGACAGGCATTCACCTCAACAAGGCATGAGTAGTGGTCGTAGGTCAGGTTGGCGCGGAGCGACTA
>JAHXHS010000023.1:64362-76333 GCA_025656455.1 Candidatus Thiodiazotropha sp. (ex Epidulcina cf. delphinae)
CCTGACATAACGGTGATGTCACGTAGCTGCGCAACGTGACCTATGGGCTACCGGCCTATGCGGATGCTACGCAAGCCCCATCGGCATGAGGTCACTCACAGCAAATGTGCGTTCATTCGCGGACAATCAACAACCACCCTGGCTCAGTGGGAGAGCAGTCGAATGTAACTGACCAGCGCCTCGACGTCTGTCTGACTGAGGATGCCGCGCCAGGCCGGCATGAATCTCCCTTTGCCATCAAGGATGCTCCTGACCAGTTCTTCATTGTCGAGACTGTTGGTCACGTTGGGGTTGGTGTGGTCCATCGGCGAGATGCCTATGAGGTTTGTCATAATACCGTCGCCATCACCCTCCACGCCGTGGCAGACCTGACAATACTTCTGATAGAGTTGCATGCCCGCCTCGGGATCCCCCATCAGATCATGTTTGGCGCCGCCCAGAAAGCGGAGATAGGCGATCAATGCCTTGACCTGCCGTTCGTTAAAGACATCTTTCCATTCCGGCATGGCATCGCTGAGCAGGTTATGTCGGTCACGGCCTGTGATGGTCTGACGTCCCTCGCCGGTGATGATCTTGGTAAGAATAGTGTCACTCCTGGAACGTACGGTGATGGTCAGATCAGCCGGACTGATCTTCATCGCCTTTGCGAGAGGGCCATCCCCTTTACCTCCGGTTCCGTGGCATAACTGGCAATAAGAGACAAACAGCCTTCTCCCCTCGTAGGCCAGCGGCGGGTCAGCGGATACAACAGGGGCACTCACCGCGATGAGTGTCAGTAGCACCATGATATGGATAGTGTTTTTCATGGGTTTTCTCCTGTATGGGAGTCAATGGTTCCAAGTCGTGCGGCACAACTATCCAAGACAGACAGCTATCCGGAAACCCGTTCAAATTTTAAGTAATTTCGAATGGGTGTCCACCATGAAGAATAGTCTAATCAGCATCGATTTGGCAAAAAACGTTTTCTAGATTTGCATTACGGAACAAGTCACTTTCAACAAGAAGTTTTGCGCAAGAAGCTTTTGTCGGCGCTACACCAATTCGAGCCTAGGACAGTGGTGATGGAGGCTTGTTATACCGCGCACCCCTGAGGATGCGCCACTCAGGAACTGGGCCATACCGTGAAAGCTGATACCGCCCTATCAAGTCAAGCCTTTCGTAGTGGACAATAAGAACGACTCTAACGAGGAAACCGTTGATCCATGGTGCTTTAACCATCTTGAACTGGCGTGGTGACAAGACGGACAAGCCAAGCCTATGGCTAAAATTGCTGAGCAGTCGGATGAGTAAGAGGAAAATACGATTCGTTAACTCTTGACTTAAATCGGGGTGTCGATACGTGCCCTGTTTTTCATCAGTTTGAGTTTGAGTGGGTGAGGCGAATTCGGCGTCTCTCCCTCTGGCAGCGTAAGGCCTTGCCCAATGATATGGGCAAGGCCTACGTTTACCTAGCTATTATCGGCTGAAGCCGTGGCATTCGTTGCAATCGACACCCTCTCCAAGGTGCTTGTCATGGTATTTCTCGAAATCAGCCATGCTACCCATTCTCCAGTCTGAAGCATCATCCGCGTCGTGACAGCCCGAGGAACAGGATCCTGGGTTGTTATCGCGCGGCGCATAGCCCAGATCTCCCTGCAGGTCCATGCGTGCGGTACTCATATGACAGGACTCACATCTCAGGGCATTACCGTCCGGGCTGACCTGGTGATTGAGCAACTGATAAGTGTCCGTGGTTACCCAAGTGTAATCATCACCCACATTGAAACCAGGCACTCCCTCACTGGCCAGATTCTCCAGGCCTGCGATAGTCGCTGCATCCGCGTCCGCCGTGGCAAAGAACACACTGGTATCCAAAGCAATCAACATGTTGCTTTCAATATTCAGAGGATAGTCCGACGTCTTGTACTTGAATGGATAAAGCTTACTCGTCGAATCATCGACCGAACCTCGCGGCACACTAGTCTCGTAGGTGCCAGTTTCCCAGTTCATGTAAATCGTTTCACCCAGTAAATAGTTGTCACTGTGCCGGTCCCAGTGTCGATATACGGGGGTCAGATCGTTGGCCTTGCTCAGCACCGGGTGAAGCGGAGGCGTTGTATGGTGCGAACCGGCTTGCCAATTACGATCGATCTCGGTCGCTTCCGTTGCCGCGGAATCACTGGCATTCTTGGCGTATACTGGGATGTGGCAGGTCTGACAAGCCACCCGTGCGGTATGCTTGTCAAGCTCGTTACTGCCATGAGGTCGCGCGCCGTGACAACCTGAGCTGGCACACTCGACCGGTTTGTCCAAGTCGGTCGGGCGAAGATCAGAGCCTTTCCCGGGAAAGCGGTGGGATTCCACTTTATGGCAATCCTGACAGGCCAGGTTGGCGCCGGTGGTCGCCATGTGCACATCATATTGGAAATCAGCAGTGTTGCCGGTGGCCAGAGCAAGATCACCGCGTTTAACCGCATCACCACCACCAGCCTTGGCATGACAAGCCAGACAGCCCTTCCGGGTCGGCTTGTGAACAGTTTGCACGGCCTCATCCATGCTAATCGTCATGTTGGCCGTATCCGGGACCATGACACCTTTGTCCTTCTTACGCTTGTAAGCATCCTGGTGGCAGACTAGACAATCGATATTCGCTAACTGCGAATCGGATACAACCGCCTCCGGTTCTGCACCTATGCCTATGTGGCAACTGCTGCAGCCTGCCCAGTTACCCGTAATGTTCCCGCAATAGGTATTGACACCGCCAGCATGCTTGCCCTGAAGAAGAGAAGAGCCATCAACCATGTACGTCGCTTCCCCTTTCCACTGGTAATGGGTGGAGCCGAATACATCATGCGCCTCACCATTGTGGCAATCCAGACAGGTTCCCGGGCCATTGTAAGTCAGGTTTTGGTGGTCTCCATTACCTGGAGGTGGGTCGGTAGGAGGTGGGGTGGGGGGGGTACCTTCATCGCAATTTTTAGGAGCGCCCTTAACGTTCCGTTCATCGCTCTCGCCGTCCGATTGCTCGGCTCTGACACGGCAGGGGACCGAATCAGGACGTCTTATGCGTATCTTCCAGTCACCGTCATCGTCCACTTTGTCTTTGCCGATAACCTTGTTAGACCCTGCATTGGTCACGGTGACTTTCTTACCATCCCGACCTTCGCCCTTGATGGTCAGACGCGATTTTTTTGCGCTCCATGTGGCTTCATCGATCTTGAATTCCTTGTGCCTGTGCCTGTCCCTATTCCTGTCATCGTCCCTATCGTCTGCAAGGGCATTCGTAGAAATTCCCGCCGACAAGAAGAGACAGACAGCGCCCCTTTGTATAATTGACATCCCAATTCTAGTCATAACTCACGCTCCTCAACTTCATTAAGCATGACAACAAAACAGCCCCTCTTAACTTTTTTCTGTTATGAAAGACTCCGAAATGAATTCGATGTGGGACACACTAAAGCCAAAATTCTCGGGCTTCTGTGACTTATATCCCAAATTTTTGGGAATTGGGACATTTATCATTTATCATCTAAAAATCTAATACCCGCATTCAAAAAATAATAAGGATTCTAAAAAATGACAAAACTCCTTTAGAGATGCACTATGAAACATCTGGCGCACTTATCCTTGAAGCCGGCTTATCCCTGGATTGGTTTCAAATAGTGGCTGTCCTAGTGTGGTGTAATTTTTACGTCGGCTAAATTGGTTTGTTATGAGCCCATTTCATTTTAAGTGATGACTCATCTTGAGCATATACATAAAATCCCAAATGAGAGTAAAAGCCCTTTGCTGGATTAACCTTAAGTACCGATAACTTTAATGGTTTACCACTTTCTTCTGCTTCCGCTTGGATTTTGTTAATGATTGCAGTACCTAGCCCTTTGCCTTGCATTCTTCCACTTATCAATAGCATTTCAAGCCAATAATGATCGTCTTCTTCGATAATGATGTATGCTCCTACATCATCATCATTGACGTCAATAATTTGAAAATTTGTAGGATGCAGGTTTGTTTGAAACCCATTTCTCTGAAATTCATCATCCCATCCCCAGGTCTGTTCGACATACTCGCGCATCGCGGAACAATAAAGCTTGTATAGCCAGTCCTCGTCTGAGATAGACCCTTGTCTAATGGAATAATCGGAATAATCCGGACATCCAATCATATTTTGCTTTCTTCACCTACTCGATGTGGGGAAGAGCCATTTTTGCGATGTTTAAACATGCCACAAGCT
This sequence comes from Candidatus Thiodiazotropha sp. (ex Epidulcina cf. delphinae), assembly GCA_025656455.1. GTDB lineage: Bacteria > Pseudomonadota > Gammaproteobacteria > Chromatiales > Chromatiaceae > Thiodiazotropha. The sequence continues at coordinate 68,576 of JAHXHS010000023.1, forward strand.
GTTTAGCGAGATATCCTGGGTAGGGTGTGGCCCTGCCGCACCGAATACTGGCCGGTCAGCAGCCCGTAGGTCACGTTGCGCAGCTACGTGACATCACCATTAAGTCAGGTAGCCGCTCCGCGCCAACCTGACCTACGACTCCATTCTGAGTGGATATCTAAGTTACTCACGATGGAAGCCCATTCTCATACTCTCTTCCTGCTTTTAAGCAGCCTGATCGGTCGTAACAGTAATATTTACGCGCATTCCCACTGCGGCCAGCAATCGAACCAACCGGTCCATAGTGAACTTTTGATACCGACCACGGATAGCATCATTCAGAACTGGCGGCTTAATGCCCATTAATTTAGCCGCCTCATCTTGAGTCAATCCGGAATTCCTGAACCATTCTCTACTGCGTAAGACAGGTTTTCAAAATGTTGGGGGTCCCTGTATTCTTACGCGCTTATCAAGAGGTCTTACAACCTCGCACACATCACAAATCAGCAGCGGCGTTTTTTGCCGTCCGCTGATTTGCTTGCATGTTTTATTTTTCCAGTATTAGCGATTTATTTTGAATAGAACTTGATGGTTTGAATACGTCACCACCCTGAATGATCTGAGATGTGCTGGTTGAACCGTTAATAGTTAATTGCCATAACGTATTAATTTGGCCTTGATAATAGAACCCTGTCCAAGCAGTTATTGAGTTACAGGACTCTGTTGTACTTTGCCATATAGTATTGAATGCAATAGCAGTTCCATAGACCCACCCTGTAACAGGATAGGATATATTTTGGCAGCCATACCCAGCAGCCCTATTTATATAGGTTCCAGTCAGTAACCCATTGCTGTCTACGGTATCGACATAGAGCGTTGAACCACTTTGGTTAGTCCAAGCAGAAAGCGCTTTCAATGAAACCGATGCACTTCCATCCGCACAGACGGAGAAGCTTGTCAATATAAATATTGATGCAATAACAATGTTTTTGATTCTCATGACAATTAATCCTTTATTTGCCTCAACTGATTAAATTAAGTTTCATGATGAGGCTTATCATGAAACCTAATATCTAGTAGAAGGTACTTTCATGAAAAAAATTCGTACAGTTTACCTGTAAGTTACGGCAGGGAATTGGCTCTATATGAAAAACCTCCCTGTTTGATTTCATTTTTACTCCATTTTTCTTGTGATTGCCAGTCAATTACAGCTCCTGCATCAGATCAAACGTCAGTCATCGCCTATGCTAAGAGATTGATACCTACTGCTTACCTCTTATAAGGTCGCAGGCATTTCTGGCTTCCTGGCAGCTACCTGCGCATACTTCGCTACTATCTCTGGCTCTTGCAAGGCTCTGGGCCCTCGCGCCGGGATGCTTTGAAGCATTCTTTGATACCAAGGCACTTCGCTCCACCGACTCCGCCACTACGAACAGTCACCCATGACTCGGGGGTTCGGCTGGCTGCTAACCTTTACCGAACAGAGGACTTTCACCTCCAATCTTTTACCAGCTTATCCTGGCGTACTGAGTGTCCATTAAAAGAAACAACCTAGACATCTATTCATACTTCGTATGATTTTGAATGGGTGTCCGCCTAACACTGCCTAACACTTTCGTGTCCCTCTAACCGAGCATTGTAGTTAACTGACCTCCGGCAAAGCCGGAGGCTTATTAGGTTACGCCCTCAAAGGGCTTTGCTTTGCGCCCAAGGCGCTTACATTCCTAGCACCAACTGGTCCCGGTGGGCATCATTGCGCTCTTGATCGCGGATGTATTCCCTCACCACCATCTCATCCAGTCCCACTGTGGATACAAAATAACCCCGTGCCCAAAAGTTCTCACCATTGAAATTCCGCTGCTTTCATCGAAATTTCCGAGCTATACCAATAGCGCTCTTACCTTTGATATAACCCAACGTATTGGATACCGAGTATTTCGGGGGTATGCTGATGCACATATGTACATGATCTATCATCATGTGCCCTTCCACGATTTTCGCACCTCGCCTCTTGGCTAGCTCGTGAAATATTTCTCCCAGATATTTCCGCAACTTACCGTAGATCAGCTTTTGACGTCTCTTCGGGATAAATACCACATGATATTTGCAGTCCCACCTCGTGTGGGTCAGACTTTGATAGTCTGGCATAGACTTCTCCTTCACAGTTCTTGGTCGAACTATGAAGGCTACCCAGACCGCAGTCTCGGTAAAACCTATGCGAGTCCCCCCGGCATAGCCGGGGGTTTACCTATGCTAATTATTACAAGCCGATATCATAGAACGACCACCCAACAAAGACTGCCCAAATAAGGAAATTTGCAGCAAATGCGCGACTAGATACTTTTGATTTAGAGTTAAAAAACCACACAGCAGTAAACCATAATATTACCCATGCGACGATGGCAAAAAAAATAGGCCTCGCATCTGCTCCATAACTTAGCAATGGCCCCCACGACATAACTCCACCAACGAAAAACCAGCCTAATGTGATAACAAAGGTATTTGCACAGCCGCTTCGACTTTGATTGTTTGTTTGTTTCGCTTCAGTATCCATTTGAATGCTTAATATTCTAAATAGACGGAAGCTCGCCACATACCCTGATAGCAGGACACCCACTCATAATGCTCATAGCAGATCACATTTTGAGTGGGTGCCCACACAGTCCACTAACGCTTTTCAAATCTTGTAGCATTTTCTTGCATTATTTCTTCGAATTTAGCCCAGCCTACTTTGAGTCCATAACTTGTACCTTTTGGAAACCAGACTACCGACCCATTAGAAACAGTAAGTGTGCCATATACACCTCCATCTCGTTTCACGAGAAACTCAACATCTGAACGGCCTAGAGATCTTTGTGGTAGAGAGAATGAAACATCATGTTTTGCCATTTTATATCCCTTTTAGCTTCTAGCATCTAAAACATTAACTTCGACAGTAACCCAGACATCCATTCATATTTCGAGTAATTTTGAGTGGTTGTCCATGTAATCTTTATTACCATCACGGCTTCCCAAGTTCTGAAATAACTTCAGTAGTAAAAAGTTCTTGAGACAGCGACCACAGATCACGGTTTGTAATATTCACTGTTTCAATAAATACAGAAATGACTTCAAGTGGCACCTCACTTTTAACCAATTTGAATTTATCATTTCCCTGTGGAATAATCCGGTGAAAGATCGCAACGTTTGACTGCGCGTCAAAATCTTCGAGGATCGAATGAAGATAGAGATTTCGTTCATCGGCAAGCTCCCAGAGCTTTGACGTAATTTCGATCATAGATCCCTTAAAACTCGATAGTGCTCGGTGCTTTTTAAACCATGGCTTCAATATCTTCAGTTTTTTTGTAAATGACACTGGGTGGTCTTTGAATAATTCGTCAGAAAACTCTTGCTTGTTGACGTGAAGTAAGATTGCTTCGACCTGCTGCTCAAGCCGTGCCCATGCGGTTGCTGCTTTACCGAGTTCCTGAAACAGGATATTAGCATTGGATGGTTTGTCTATGGGGCCATCAATGAAGTGGAATGTATGGAGGTCAGACATTCGAACTCCTAACATTTCAAATAGTCAAAAATTTGCATCACACTCCACCTATTTGCGAAGACATACGAAAATCTCTCTAAAAATGCACAGAACTCGTGGGATATAGATTAAAATCGCGGAAAGCCTCCATATACCACACAGATAAGCACCACCTTTACGAAAACACTCCTCAGCCACTCACAAGTTTCCAACCTTAAAATAAAGCAGGTGCCAATCAGTTCCATTTTCCTTATCCATTACAAACGGTCACTATCAACCTAGCATCAAGACAGACCTCATCATGACACATGCCGGGATTCACTAACTCACCATGTAAGCTCTAGATTCTGGCATACGCCAGAATGACGAAGGTGATCATTAATGATGCCGAGTCAATAGTTTAGGAGAATTCCAAAATCTTTCCACTTCCCCCTCAGCAACAACTCGGCACCTCACGCCTCCAATCTAACACTCTGAGTCGCATAGTAGACCTTACCTGACCGGTCCGGCGCCCAACCGACCTGATGCTTTGCCAGCTTGGGCAGGTTCTTTTCGTCTACCAACCGCTTCAACGGTTGAATACCCCCCTGCAGACCTTTCCACATCACAACCAGCTTCTCCATCAAGGGCAGATAGGCCATGCCCTCCATTTCCGCATCACAGGAGTAGACATGGCCCTGGGGAAGAATATGCTGACTCTCGGCATAGAGATACTCATGCGCATTGTCCGGGGTGATGTCACCACCCTGCCGCAGCAAATCGTTCAGGGTCGGTAGGGTCGTGGGCAGTTGGGGACAATTTGATTCAACACCCTGCAAAACCGGAAAAAAGACTGTTTTGCCCCGCACATCACTGGCGTAGCTGAAACCCTTCGTCTGCTCCAAGCGTAAGAGATGGGGATTGACCTGCCAACCGGCCGCGGCAATGCTTTTGGGTTTTTCGCCGAATACCGTTTCATAGCACTCGATGGCCCGGTTCAGCTCTGCCCGGGTCCAGGGTTCATCGGCATGGGCCATCTTACCCAGCCATTGGGCACGGTCGTGACAGAGAATGCCTGTTTCATGGCCCGCTGACGCCACTGACCGCATCACTTCGGCTGCCCGCCGGTAGTTCAATGGCGGGAATAACGCCAGGCCGTAGAGCCGGGAGACAAAATCGAGATTCCGATACCAGGGCTGTAGGGCTTGGCCGATTAACCGTCCACTCTTATCCGGCCCGGTGGCAAAGAAAAAACTGGCTTGCACCTGATACTCATCGAACAGCTTCAACAGCGCGGGCACACCCCTCACCACCCCGCTCAGGGTATTGACGCAAATCCTCAGACCGATCTTCATGCCTGGTCAAGATAGCGGCACAGCAGGGCGTTTTCCACCTCGCGGGTCGGCAGCTGGAGACGCACCTGGTAACCGCCCCCCGGCGCTTCCGGCATGCGGTTTCCCTGGCGATCCTCCATCCTCTCCAAAACAAAGCTGCGGTTGCCCGCCGGGGTCATCAGCTCCAGGCGGTCGCCGATGCGTATCTTGTTTTTCACCGCCAGATCGACCAGCCCCGATGCCGAATCGATGCCGGTCACTTCGCCGACAAACTGCTGCCGCTCGGTCTGTGAGCTGCCGTAGCGGTAGTTCTGCAGCGCCTGTGATGCGTGACGCTGATAGAAGCCATCGGTATAGCCCCGATTGGCCAGACTCTCCAGGTCGGCCATCAGATCGACCCGGAAGGGTCTTCCCGCAACGGCGTCATCGATCGCCCGGCGGTAGACTTGGGTGGTGCGGGCGGCATAGTAGTGTGACTTGGTGCGCCCTTCGATCTTAAGACAATCGACGCCGATCTCGACCAGTCGCGTGACGTGCTCGACGGCCCGCAGGTCCCGGGAATTCATGATATAGGTGCCGTGTTCGTCTTCGTAGACCGGCATCCGCTCTCCCGGCCTGCCGTTTTCCTCAAGATAGTAGAGATCGTCCGCCTCGGCGCGCCGGGGCGCTCCGCCGGGACCTTCGCCGTGAACGGGTACGGCCTGGGGCTTGGAGAGCTTGTAGTCCCAGCGGCAACTATTGGTGCAGGCGCCCTGATTGGCATCGCGGTGGTTGAAATAACCTGACAACAAACAGCGCCCTGAATAGGCGATGCACAAGGCGCCGTGGACGAAGAGCTCCAGCTCCATCTCCGGACAAGCCTGCCTGATCTCCTCGACCTCTTCGAGAGAGAGCTCTCGGGAGAGTATCACCCGGCTCACCCCTTGTCGTTGCCAGAAACGCACCGCTTCGGCATTGACGGTGTTGGCCTGCACGGAGAGGTGGATGGGCATCTCTGGCCATCGTTCCCGCACCATCAGAATCAGTCCCGGATCGGACATGATCAGGGCATCCGGCCCCATCTCGATCACAGGCTGCAGATCCTTGATAAAGGTCTTCAACTTGGCATTGTGCGGCATCAGGTTACACGCCAGATAGAAACGCCGTTGCCGGGCATGGGCTTCAGCGATGCCGATCGCCAGATTCTCCTGTAGAAAATCGTTATTCCTGACCCGCAGACTGTAGCGGGGCAGACCTGCGTAGACGGCATCGGCGCCATAGGCGAAGGCGTAGCGGGCGCTCTTCAGGGTGCCCGCGGGGGAAAGAAGCTCCGGCCGTTCGGCCTGCTGCCCGTCGCTCAACGGAGCGTTACCTGAAACGTCTCGGCCGTGACGCCGAGAATCAGGCGTTCTCTCTCCACTTCCAAGTCGACACTTTCGCCTACCGCCTTGTCCATCAGGGCGATACGGATATCCGCATAACTGCTTATCGGCTGACCATCGATGGAAAGCAAGCGATCGTTCTTTTCGACCCCGGCATCGGCGGCGCCGCTGTCATTGACAAAACCACTCACCCGTGGCTGGTCATCGCTCAAATCCAGCATCACCCCGAGCTTGCCGGAGGGGGGCAGCGCTTGTTTGTCGGCCAGAATCAGGTAATCCGCCATCCCCGGATCCAGATCGGAAAGGGTGCTCAGATTGAGAACCACCGCCCGAGTGGATGAAACACGCCGGGAAAGGCGGTCGGGAATGCCCTCTCCATAGATCAGATGCCCGATGCCAGCGAGGATCACCAGTTGCCGGCCGGGATGCTCATTCATCCAATCCGCCGCCCGTTCCGCCATCCCTTCATCCCACAGCAATTGCGCTTCGAGGAAGTGTTCGAAGTCCCTGCCCTTCATGTGAGGATGGGAATCGAATATGGCCTGAATGCGTTTTCGATAGGATTCGTTCTCCCGGTCGATCTCCCGGGGCAGGCGTTGCTTCAACGCCTCGGACAGACTCTCTATGCCCTCTCGCCCCACCTGTTTGGTGATCTCGCTCTCCAGGTTCAACGCTATCAGGGGAATACCGTGTTCCCTGGCATAGCGGAAAATCGGACGATAGAGCCGGAAATCGAAACGCCATCGGGTGAAGTACTCCGACTCACGAACCAGATCCTGTTCCTCGATCTCACCGGCGATATAGCGGTCCAACACCGTCTGAAAGGGTTGAAAAAAGAACTCCAGGCCGATAGCAAGGTCAGACTGACGGGCATGCAATCCCTTAATGATGGCCAACTGATTGAGATGATGTTGATATTGATCGTGGAACTCGCCGACGAATACCACCTGTCTATCGGCAATCTTCTCCACGAGACTGGACACATCTATCAACGCGGAGAGGTCAACCACGGCGTTCGTAGATTCTTCTTCGGCATTTACCACTGTCAGCATACTGACCAGGATAATAAAAACTAAATGATTACGCAGCACGAACTTCTCCTCAGGCAATAACGATTCTTCCGAATGATACATTGGGATTCAACCCATTCAGGGGGCGGTGAATTCCAAACTTTCACCTAGTGTAGTGTCCTATACTGTTTGACGTTTTCAGCGTGACGAGAAGCCATCAGCCGCGCCCCGCAGGAAGTGCCCTTGGGGTGCTAGGCGCGTTGCGCAGGGAATGGCGCGCCCTTTCCAAGCAACGCAACAACGCGGATGATGGCTTCTCGTCGCGCCCGAAGGGAGGCCCGCAAATGACTCGATCCCGCGTTGCAGCCCTTGTTAATGGGGCAACCATTAACGGCGGGCTGCGCCTGCACCCCAAGGGCACTTCCTGCGGGCGTCTTGAGTCATTTGTGGGCCTCTGAAAACGTCAAACAGTATAGGACACTACACTAGGGGGCGTTCTCAATTAAGCCAAATAACAGTGGCTACCAAACTAAGCATGGCTTGATAAGTAATGGCTAAACGCTCATATCGGGTTG
>JAHXHS010000024.1 GCA_025656455.1 Candidatus Thiodiazotropha sp. (ex Epidulcina cf. delphinae)
AAGGGCGCTGCCATTGCCTGCGCGCTGCGCCTGGTCTTGAGGCATTGACGGGCCTCTGATTGGTACAGTTTATACGTTACACCACACTAGCTTGCATTGTCATTTTACGCATCCGTCGCAACATCAGTAGAGATTGCAGGAAAATAGCAATAGAAACGGGATGCCGGGTTAATAGGTGTTTCCAGTCAACGTAGAGAAGACGAAGCGGCTTTCCCGGCCCTGGGCAGGGGCGTCCGGTACGAAAAGCGAGAGCAGAAAAGAGAGTGCCGCCATTGCCGCGCCGGCATAGAAGACCAGGCTGGGGGAGCTCAGCCAGATAAAACCGAATGCCGCGGGTATGATCACAGCGGCAATGTGATTGATGGAGAAACTGACGCCTGCGGTAGAGGCGATATCCTCGGGCGCGGCGATCTTCTGGAAATAGGTTTTCAGGGCGATAGCCATGGCGAAGAAGAGATGGTCGATGACGTAGAGTCCGGCGGCGATCCAAGCGGTCTCCACCAGCGCATAACCGCTAAACACCAGGATCAGCCCCGCATATTCGATCAGCAGGGCTCGGTGTTCGCCGATTCGCCCGATCATCCGCCCGATACGCGGGGCGAGGAAGACATTGATGCCGGCATTGATCAAAAACAGCATGGCGATCTGGGACACGCTGTAGCCGAACTTCTCCACCATCAGAAAGCCGGCGAACACCACGAAGATCTGGCGGCGTGCGCCGGACATGAAAGTCAGGGTGTAATAGAGCCAGTAGCGTTTACGCAGCACCATGTGTTTATGCTGTTCCGTTTTCTGCGGGAACATAGGGAATCCCAGCCAGGCGATCAGCGCGATGGCAACGGTAAGGCCGCCCATCACCAAATAGATCCAAAGGTAGTCCAACTTCAGCAGATCGTTGCCCAGCCAAATCAGACCGAAAGTGACGATGGAGGCAAATGAGCCCGCGGCGATCAGGCGCCCGAGTGTTTCAGCGGAGCGGGATTTGTCGATCCACTGCAGGGCCAGGGAGGTTTGCAGGGTTTCGTAGTAGTGGAAGCCGATCGACATGATAACGGTGGTGATATACAGACCCACCACCGAGGGAAAGATGCCGGTAATAGCGGTCCCGATACCCAGCAGCGCCAGGGAGATGAAGGCCAGTCGCTGTTCCCGGATGAGCAGCAACAGAAATACCACGCCAAAGGCAAGGAAACCGGGGATCTCCCTGAGGCTCTGCAGGATTCCCATCTCCCGGCCGGTGAAGGCGGCGCGCTCGATGGCAAAGTTGTTGAGCAGGGTCTGCCAGGCGGCGAAACTGAGCGGAACCGCGATCGCCATCAACAGCAGGAGAATCTCAGGTTGGCGGAATCTGGTCTGAATGGCTGTTCGCATACGTGGGATTATGGGTGATTATCGCATCAGGCGATAGCAATATTGACCCGGCACCCAACCTAGGTTGGTGCGCCGCAGCCATTTTGTGTCTCCCTATCCAAGACGAATTTGCGCTAATTCGCGGACTCTTTAACCTTGATACTGAGTGGTAACAGATTTATTCACCCACTCGGTTTAGGGAAAGAACCCACCCCAGTGTTGGCTTTAGACGAATGCATGGTTTATCATTTCCCTCCTTTTTCCGGCCAAATGGCCCGTTCAACGACTCCTGTGGGGATTTACCGATGGCGCGCGTGACAGTTGAAGATTGTATGGACTATGTGGATAACCGCTTTGATCTGGTGTTGCTTGCCACCAAGCGGGCTCGCCAGCTGGTAAACGGCGTGGAGCCCTTGCTGCCCTGGGAAAACGACAAGCCTACCGTGATGGCGTTGCGTGAAATAGCCGAGGGGCTGATCACTCACCGTGACATGGACGCAAAGGCGGCAGAGGAAGAGATGGTAGTGGATGATGCGATGATGAACATCGATGTGACTCCCATGGAGTCCGACAAATAATCACATTTGATCGATGGCGGTGTTCACGGCTGCTCGACGTCTCACATTCCGATCTTTTCGAAACTTGCATCAATAGGTTGATTAGGCACAGAATCCGTCATATAGAGCGACGACGGAGTGCTGAATGAACAACCCCCTGGGCATACTGGAAAAAGAGCAGGATACGCCACGTTTCCTGATCAGTGACCTGTGCGCCTATCTCGAAGAGTATATTTCCCCTGACCATATCCGCGAGGTCTATCGCGCCTATCTGTTCGGCGCCGAGGCCCATGTCGGGCAACACCGCAAGACCGGTGAGCCCTATATCTACCATCCGGTGGCGGTGGCCAGGATTCTCGCCGACATGCGCATGGATTACAAATGCCTGATGGCCGCCATTCTGCATGACGTCATCGAAGATACCCCGACCGCCAAGGAGCAGTTGGCGGAAACCTTCGATAGTGAGATCGCCGAACTGGTCGACGGCGTCAGTAAACTCTCAAAAATCGACTTCAATTCCCAGGCCGAGGCGCAGGCCGCCAGCCTGCGCAAGATGCTGCTGGCGATGACCAAGGATATCCGCGTCATCCTCATCAAGCTCTCAGACCGGCTGCACAACATGCGCACCTTGGGGGTGATGAGGCCGGACAAATCCCGGCGGATCGCCAAGGAGACCCTGGATATCTTTGCCCCCATCGCTAATCGGCTGGGTATCAACAGCATGCGTCTGGAACTGGAGGAACTAGGGTTCGCCGCCTACTGGCCGATGCGCTACCGCGCCTTGAAAAATGCCGTGACGGATGCCCGGGGGCACCATCGGGAATTGGTGGAAAATGTGGAGACGGCGATACGCGCCCGTCTCGAGCAGGAGGATCTGCATGGCCAGGTGTTCGGCCGTCAGAAGCATCTCTACAGCATCTACAAGAAGATGGTGGAAAAGAAGTTGAGCTTTTCCGAAGTGGTGGATGTGTTTGCTTTCCGCATTGTTGTGGACAAGGTCGACACCTGCTACCGCGTGATGGGCTCGGTGCACAATCTCTACAAACCGATGCCCGGTCGTTTCAAAGACTATATTGCCATTCCCAAGGCGAACGGCTACCAGTCGCTGCACACGGTGCTGTTCGGTCCCCAGGGCATCCCCATCGAGATCCAGATTCGCACCGAGGAGATGGATAAATTGGCCGAGTCAGGCATCGCCGCCCACTGGATGTACAAGACCGGGGAGGCCAGCGGCCAGTGGGTGAAATCCAGGGCCTCCGACTGGCTGCAGAATCTGCTGGAGATGCAGCAAGGGGTCGGCGATTCGATGGAGTTCCTCGAACATGTCAAGGTCGACCTGTTTCCCGACGAGGTCTATGTGTTTACCCCGCGAGGCCGCATCATGGTGTTGCCGAAAGGGGCCACGGTTGTCGATTTCGCCTACAGCGTGCATACCGACGTCGGTAACACCTGCGTAGCAGCCCGGGTGGATCGGCGCCTGGTGCCCCTGCGCACCCGGCTGCACAACGGTCAGACGGTGGAGATCATCAATGCCGATAACGCCGGGCCGAGCCCAGCCTGGCTTAATTTCGTCGTTACCGGCAAGGCGAGGGCGAATATTCGCTCTTACTTGAAAAACCTCCAGGCCCAGGAGGCGGTGAATCTCGGCAAGCGCTTGCTGGAGCGCGAACTGAATCTGCTCTCCTTGCAGTTGGATCAAATCGACCAGGAACAGATCGACCGTCTGCTGAGCGAGTTTCGCCTCGAGAGCCTGGAGATGCTGTTGGCCGACATCGCCCTGGGCAACCATATGCCGATGCTGGTGGCGCGCCGCTTGGCCGGCGAGGAGCTGGCCCCGCCGGCGCCCGAGTCGAGTCAGCAGGAGTCGCTGCCCGCCGGGGTGTTGGCGATAAAGGGCACCGAAGGCATGGTGGTGAACTTTGCTAAGTGCTGCCGGCCCATCCCGGGAGACGCCATTGTCGGTGTTTTTAATCCGGGCAAGGGTATCGTGATACACCGCCAGGGCTGCCACAATCTCGGTGACTACAAAAAGCATGGGCACAAATGGATCGAGGCGGAGTGGGAGACGGATGTGGAGGGAGAGTTCGCCACTATGATCAAGGTTGAGTCGGGGAACCAGCGGGGTGTGCTGGCCTCAGTCGCATCCGCTATCTCTCAGCAGGGATCGAATATCGAACATGTAGGATCCGAAGAGCGTGACGGTCTCTCCTCGACCTTGGTGTTCGTCATTACCGTGAAGAACCGCCTGCATCTGGCCAGGCTCCTGCGGCAAGTGCGGTCGTTGCCATCCGTGATGCGGATTTCCAGAGTTAAATAGAATTTTGAATTGTGAATGTTGAGTTTTGAATTGCTGATGTGTGCTTCGCACGGGCTTTTTTTGAACCTTTAACCTAAAAACCGCAGTTGGACGGGGTGAAGTGTGCGCTTGCGGCGGTGCAGGGTAAGGGTCGCTCCTGCGCATCCCTGTGCTTGCGACACTTGTGCATCCCTGCACGGCGCGCAACGCCTTGGAATAGTCATTCTATTCCAAGGCGTTGCAACGCAGCCATGCGCCGCCGCAAGCGTGCAATTCACCCCGTAGCGTGGTTCAGCCAGCAGGTGAATAGGCAAATCGAAGTCAATAGTTTGCATATCAGTAGTTTTGTATCAGGATGGAGCGGTCAACTGCGGTTTTTAGGTTTAATCGATAGGCTTAACCGTTGAAGCCCTGAACACGACATATTGGGTTGCCGGGTTAATAACTATTCAATGTTGGTAAACCACCGCCTGTGGCGATGAGACACGAAGAGGTTCAGCCATACCGGCGTGCAGGGTGGTGACAGGTCCAGACGAAGAGATCAAAACAGGATTTTTGCTGAGAGCATGAAAAGAAATTCTCGCCAAGCCCGTCAAGGATCCCCATAGAAGGATGCAGCCCTGCCGCACTCTGTTTAAACGAGTCGGTAGTTTATTGTTATATAAAGACTTTTTTGTGGTCTGTGGTTGTGTGTGAGATGATGATAAAACAGAGCGTTAGCATTCAACGCCTCTCATCCCCCCCCCCCACACACCCGGAGGGAAAGGGAGCAATGACGATACCCTCCCAGGGTAGAGTGAGGCAATGTGACTGCCACGAAACCAAATCAAAATATAGCGTGTGAGCAGAGCGAACACCCAATTGATTCAAAATTCAAAATTCAACATTCAACATTCAAAATTAACAACCAAGGAGTGTATTATCGTGAGCCGCGAAATAATCCGCACCGATCAAGCCCCTCAGGCCATAGGCACCTATTCCCAGGCGGTGAAGGTGGGTCAGACCGTCTATCTTTCCGGACAGATTCCACTGGCCCCTGAGACCATGGCGTTGGTGGAAGGTGGGATAGAGCGGCAGATCCGTCGGGTGTTCGATAACCTGCAGGCGGTGGCCCGGGCCGCAGGCGGCAGTCTTGCCGAGGTGGTGAAATTGAATGTCTTTCTCACCGATCTGGGGGACTTTCCCATAGTGAACCAGGTGATGGCTGACTATTTTGTCCAGCCCTATCCCGCCAGGGCTGCCATCGGCGTGGCGGCCCTGCCGAAGAATGCGCAGGTCGAAATGGATGCCATCATGCAGCTTGAATAGTAGGAAATGTTAAAGAAATGTTCGAAAATTCCGCTAGGCTATCTGCATAACCCTTATGTTTTGCCTCAAAAAGACGGTTTGAGTATGAGTTACAGTTAGAGAGATGGACAGCCAATTCGAGCAGATGATTCAGGTCAATATTCAGGGGCGGGTGTTTGTCATCTGCCAGTCCCACGGTATTACCGACCCTACCATCATCGGCTACTACATCGAGATACTGGAGCAGGCGATCATCTCCCAGTTGACGGACGGGAGCACCCCGACGGATTTCCAACGAATACTCACCGAGCAGGTCGACTGGCTGGAGGCAGAGATCAGTCAGGTCAGCGTGAATCCCCAGCCCGCCGCTCCGTCGCAGACAACGGACGGGGTGGAGAGTGAAGGCGATGATCAGAAGCCTGCTACGAAAACCACGAATAAAAAGGTCACGGGTTATATGCCGGAAGCCAAGTCCATGCCGGAACTCCTTAAAGATCGTCGTGCGATCATCGAACATTTGTTGGACAACGACTGCATCACCCTCAAGCTGGTGACCCCCACAGAGGCAAAGAAGTTCAAGCACGGTCTGCTTGGACGCGAGCCCGAAGAGGCGGAAGAGGCGCTGGTCGCCCAGTTGCGAAACGTATTGCACAACCAGGTGCGCAAATTTATCCGCAAGCATAACGGGGGCCCTTGGGCAAGCGCCACGCTGCAGCACGATGTGCGCATGGATATCACCAAGACTCGCACCCTGCGTTCCCTGGTTACCCTGTCGAGGCAGCTATTGAACGAAAGAGAAGAGTGGTTATCGAAAACCAAGAACAGCCTGACCGGGCGCTTTTTCAGCGGCCGGGTAAAGATGGACAAATAGCACAAGTACTCCACACTAGGGAACGAGATGGGTAAGCGATACGATCACATCAGCGATAAACACATTGATTTCATTATTCGCCAACAGCTTTTCTTTGTTGCAACCGCCTCTGCCGAGGGGCGAATCAACCTCTCCCCTAAAGGGTTGGACAGTCTGCGAATCGTCGACCCCAACCGGATCGTATGGTTGAATCTCACCGGCAGCGGCAATGAGACGGCCACCCATCTGCTGGAAGACGGCCGCATGACACTCATGTTCTGCGCCTTTGAGGGCGAACCCAAGATATTGAGGCTGTATGGCAAGGCAACCGCTCACCGTGAAGGCAGTGAGACCTGGGATGCCCATATCGGCCGTTTCCCCCTACTCCCCGGCGCACGGCAGATCATTATCATGGATGTGGAGCTGGTGGCCTCCTCCTGCGGCTTCGGCGTACCTCTTTTCGACTATCTCGGGCAGCGGGAAGCGCTAACCGAGTGGGCGGAGAAAAAGGGCGACAAGGGCATCAGAGAATTTTGGGAAAAACGCAATAAACGCAGTGTCGACGGCAATCCCACCGATTTAACCTGACCCGTTGGGCCGGCATCGTGCAGAAACAGTAAAGTGAGATCAGGCCCTATTCACCGTAAAGGGTCATCATCACCTGGCGTTGATGGGGGCGGGTGCGGTGCTCCCAAAGATAGATGCCCTGCCAGGTGCCGAGTGCGGCCCGGCCCTGGCGGATCGGCAGCGTCAGGTCGGACTTGGTCAGGATGGAGCGGATATGCGCCGGCATGTCGTCCGGACCCTCCATGGTGTGATCGAACAGCCGGTCCCCGTCTGGCACCAGCCTGGTCATAAAGCGTTCCAGGTCTGAGCGTACCGTTGGATCGGCATTTTCGCACAGGATCAGCGAGGCGCTGGTGTGTTGAATAAAGAGATGGCAGATGCCGGTATCGAAGCCTGAGCGGTCAAGCGCCTCTGCCACTTGGCCTGTGATGTCGTAAGTATCGCGTCCACGAGTCTGAATGCGCAGTGTTTCCTGTGCCACCATCTTTGCGTTTCTCCTGGTTGATCTGGCATGCTTGCGTGGTGTTCCCGTCCAGGATGCCGAAATCGTCAAACAGCAGGGGCACGACACAAGCCAATCATACAGTGAAAGCGAGCCACATTGATAAAGGATAGTTCGTCAAAGCGTCTGGCCGAACAGCCCGTCACGCAGTTGAAAGGGGTCGGGGCAAGGAGTGCCGAAAAACTCGCCAGGCTGGGTATTCGCACCCTGCAGGATCTGTTGTTCCATCTGCCCTTGCGCTACCAGGACCGCACCCGGGTCCAACCCATCGGCAGCCTGCGCCGGGGTGACCAGGTGGTTATCGAAGGAGATGTGGCTCTGGCGGAGATCAAGTTCGGCCGGCGGCGTTCCCTGATGGTCTATCTCTCCGACGGTACGGGGGGCATCTACCTGCGGTTTTTCCATTTCAGCAATGCCCAACGCCAAGCGCTGGGCCGGGGGGTGCGGTTGCGCTGTTTCGGCGAGGTGCGCAATGGCCCCAACAGCCTGGAGATGGTCCACCCGGAGTATCAGCGGATCGATCCCGGTGAACCGTTGGCGGTGGAAGCGTCGCTGACCCCTGTCTATCCCACCACCGAGGGGGTGCATCAGCTGACCCTGCGCGGACTGATGCAACAGGTCCTGACGCGCTTGGAACAGGAGCCTGAAGGATTGCGTGAGCTGCTGCCGCAAGCGTTACTGGGGCGCTTCCGTCTGCCGGATCTGGTGCGGGCGGTATGCTACCTTCACAGTCCGCCCCCGGATGCCGACCAAAGGCAGCTCATGGCAGGCACCCATCCGGCTCAGCAGCGTCTCACCTTCGAGGAGTTGCTGGCCCACCAGATCAGTCTGCGCAAGCTGCGGGCTCAACATCGCCGAATCCGCGCCACCCCGTTTCCCGCGGACAACAGTCTCAAGCAAGGGCTGCTGGAAGGGTTGCCATTTCAATTGACCCCGGCCCAGCACAGGGTAGTGGGGGAGATCGAACAGAGCTTGGCGCGTCCCCAACCGATGCAGCGTCTGGTACAGGGGGATGTGGGATCGGGCAAGACAGTGGTCAGCGCCCTGGCCGCCCTGCAGGCCATTGGCGCAGGCAGCCAAGTGGCGCTGATGGCCCCCACTGAGTTGTTGGCGGAGCAGCACCTGCGTAACTTCTCGCAGTGGCTGCAACCCCTCGGGGTCGAGACAACCTGGCTGACCGGGCGGCAGAAGGGGCGTGCGCGGGAGGCGGTGCTAGAGCAGATTGCCTCAGGCCAGGCGCAGCTAGCGGTCGGCACCCATGCCCTGTTTCAGGGGGATGTGGTGTTCGACGATCTCGGTCTGGTGATCATCGACGAGCAGCACCGCTTCGGCGTTCACCAGCGACTCGCCCTGCGCGAAAAGGGGGGCGGCAAAGGGGAAATGCCCCATCAGTTGATCATGACCGCCACCCCCATACCCCGGACCTTGGCGATGACGGCATACGCCGATCTCGATCTATCGGTTATCGATGCCTTGCCCCCGGGACGCAAACCGGTAACGACCGCGGTGATTTCCGGGCGCAGGCGGGACGAGGTCGTGGCCCGGGTGCGCGCCGCCTGCGCCGAGGGGCGGCAGGCCTACTGGGTATGCACCCTGATCGAAGAGTCAGAGGCGTTGCAGTGTCAGGCGGCGGAAGAGACGGAGCGCCTGCTGGCGGAGGCCCTGACCGAACTCAAGGTGGGGCTGGTCCATGGCCGGGTGAAGCAAGAGGAGAAGGAGCGGGCGATGCAGCAATTCCAGTCCGGCGAGCTGGACCTCCTGGTTGCCACCACCGTGATCGAGGTCGGTGTGGACGTGCCAAACGCCAGTCTGATGATCATCGAGAACCCAGAGCGTCTCGGTCTGGCGCAACTCCACCAACTGCGCGGCCGGGTCGGCCGGGGGAGTGCGGAGAGCCACTGTGTATTGATGTATCATCCACCCCTCTCGGCCAATGCCAGGGAGCGGTTGGCGATCCTGCGCGAGACCGGTGACGGTTTCGTGATCGCGCAGAAGGACCTGGAGATGCGGGGTCCGGGGGAGGTATTGGGCACCCGTCAGACCGGAGAGATGCAGTTGCGCATCGCCGATCTGGTGAGAGACCAGGGGATGCTCGACGAAGTCAGGGAGGCGGCGGAGATGATGCTGCGGACCGATCCACAGGCGGCCGATCGGCTGGTTAGCCGTTGGTTGGGTGAACGGGCCGATTACGGTAAGGTCTAGCCCGCATTTCTCACACTAGCGGGCTGTGCGATAATTGATCTTTTTTCAAGGTTAGACAGCTTGAGCCAGCAAAGCAGGAACACCGCCATTCTGGAGCCCAACTGGAGCGATTGGAGGCAGCGTCGTAACGCCGGAATCCCGCCGGCCATGCTGCTGTGGCTGCGCGATACCGGTTCCTTGACGCGGCGCGTCATCCAGGCCTGCGACAAAGGGACATTCAGGGTGCGTCTGCTACATCAGGGCTGGGGAACGCCGCTCTATAGCGAGCGCCGTATCTTGAATATGCGACGCGGCGTGGTGGCAATGGTGCGTGATGTCGAGCTGTTATGTAACGAGCATCCCTGGGTGTTCGCCCGAACCCTGATACCCATTACCAGCCTGCGGGGATCAGCGCGGCGCCTGATGCAATTGGGAGAAAAACCCCTGGGCGCGGTGCTCTTCTCCGATCCCAAGGTCTCGCGAGGTTCGACCCAGATAGCCCAATTACTGCCCGGGCACCCCCTGTTCAGCACCGCCTGCAACCACTTGAATGAGACACCGGCATCCTTGTGGGGCAGGCGCACCCTGTTCTATGTGGCAAACGGCAGACCCTTGCTCGTCAACGAGATATTTCTTCCCGGCCTTCCCATGGAAGCGGGCGGTTGCTGATGGCCAGGCAGGAATTCGAATTCACTTCCCAGGATTCCGGCCCCGTCGATTGGCGCGAGCGCCTGCGGCGTTACGCCCTGCTGGTGCGTCTGCATCGTCCGATAGGCATCCTGTTGTTGCTCTGGCCCACCCTGTGGGCGTTATGGATTGCCGGTAACGGAGAGCCGCCCTGGGGGATCGTGCTGGTGTTTGTCATCGGTGTGGCGCTGATGCGCTCAGCCGGCTGCGCCATTAACGACTATGCCGATCGGGAGTTCGATGGCCATGTGGCGCGCACCCAAACCCGACCGATCGCCGCCGGGCTGGTGCGCCCGGGCGAGGCGTTGGCGGTCTTCGTAACGCTCACCCTGTCGGCGGCCGGTCTGTTGGTCTTTCTCAATTGGCCGACCCGGGTGATGTCGCTGGTGGCGCTGTTGCTGGCGGCGATCTACCCGTTCATGAAGCGTTACACCCATCTGCCCCAGGTGATGTTGGGGGCCGCCTTCGGCTGGGCGGTGCCGATGGCCTTCATGGCCTTGACCGAGAGCATACCTCCGGTGGCATGGCTGCTGTTCGTCTCCGCCCTGATCTGGGCGCTGATCTATGACACCCAATACGCGATGGTGGATCGCGAGGACGACCTCAGGATCGGTGTGAAATCGAGCGCCATACTGTTCGGACGTTACGACAACCTGATCATCGGAGTGCTTCAACTGATCATGATCGGCTTGTTGTTGCAGATCGGCGCCATGGCCGGTCTTGGCTGGCTCTACTATCTGGGGCTGTCAGCGGGAGCCGCTTTGTTCATTTATCAGCAGTGGTTGACCAGGGAGCGCGAGCCCAAGGCCTGTTTCGATGCCTTTCTCAATAATAACCTGTTCGGTATGGCGATCTTTGTTGGTTTGATGCTTGATTATGCGGTTTTGGCCTAGTCGAGAACATTGAGTTGACATTGTTCCTACTGGCTAGGAAGCAAAAAATGAAAATGAGCTACTTTCAAGACACCGATACCCTCTACATATGAAGAGATTTTTTCTACAGCCTCATTAGCCAGTAGGAGTCACTATGGAGAAGTGGAAGGTTTACACTCGAGAGGCCCGTACACAAATTGATTTTGCCGAGAGATCATGGATCGCATTTCTCGCGGCAGAGTCACGAGAGGATGTGAGTAATGTCTTTTTCAATCTTCAGCATTTTATTGGTCACGCGGCGCTGATCAACAAAATACTTGAACCAAGGTTGGGCAGTGAACGTCAGTTGATCCTATCGAATCATCTCGATGGAGAAGCTTACGATCTTGATCAACTACATGACACTCTTGTTTCCATTGAGAGCAGAATACCATGAGTCGTAGGTTAGGTTGGCGCGGAGCGACTACCTGACTTAATGGTGATGTCACGTAGCTGCGCAACGTGACCTACGGGTTCTCTCAGGCATTGCCGCATAGGCAGGCTATCAGGATAGAATAACTCGTGAAATAAAATAACTCTGACATCCTTCATGTTTTGAGTGAATATGGGTGGATGTCCGTCTAACTGGTAATCCGCTTTGCTACTTCAGCACAATTCAAACACCACTCTGTCCTACCGGTTAGGTACGGCGTTTGTATCCACTACCAGATTGTTCTTCATTTGGCCAGTGATAGCATATATGCTACCAGTTACAGGCAAGGATCAACAATTACATTGGTAATGGATGGCAGGTCATATTTCCCTGGCGAAGCTATGATCACCTCGTAACATCAAGGCAGGAATCGAAACTTGTGAGAGACTCCTTCGGTAGATTGGCCAATGACGCCACCTCACTCATCAGTCGTGTCGCTCGACTCTATCATCCCCAGACTCTGCGGGAAAAGGGCTGGATCTGGGGCGGCGGCCTCGGTGTGGTCACCCTGATCCTCATGCTCTATCTGGTCGGTGTCTACTGGAGCATCGTGCCCGAGCCCTTCGATGTGCGCGATAAAACCCGCGCTACCCTGGCTGAGACGAATCTGGAGCCGGTAACCGGCTCCTACACGACTATCGCGCTTTTGATCGTCATGGAGACCCTGCTTGAAAAACCGGGTGGTTATCTGAGTAACGACATCATGCCCCCTAGTGTCTTTCTGGATAACATCCCCAATTGGGAATTCGGCGCACTGACACAGGCCCGCGACCTGGCCCGTTCGCTGCGCAACGACATGAGCCGTTCACAATCCCAATCACTGGAAAACGAAGATCTCGCCATTACCGAGCCCCAGTTCAACTACAGCAACGACTCCTGGATCTTTCCGTCAACCGAAGGGGAATACAATCAAGGCATGGAAGCGCTCAAACGCTATCTCAGCAGCCTCTCCCGGCAAGCAGAGATGAGCGCGCAGTTTTTCGCCCGCGCCGATAATCTGCGTGACTGGCTGGCAATCGTGGAGAAACGCCTGGGCAGCCTTTCACAGCGGTTGAGCGCCAGCGTCGGGCAGGAGCGCATCAACACCGACCTGGCCGGGGACCCCAATGCGGCGCAATCCACCACAACCTCGGATCATGTGACGGTACAGACCCCCTGGCTGGAGATCGATGACGTCTTCTACGAGGCCCGTGGTTCCACCTGGGCGCTGATCCACTTTCTGCATGCCGTGGAGATCGACTTTCAGGCGATACTGAAGAAAAAGAATGCCCTGGTGAGCCTGCGCCAGATTATCCGCGAGCTGGAAGCCACCCAGGGACCCATCAGCAGTCCGGTGGTGTTGAATGGCAGCGGGTTAGGCATCTTCGCCAACTATTCGCTGGTCATGGCTTCCTACATATCCCGCGCCAATGCGGCTGTGATCGATCTGAGGAACCTGTTGAGTCAGGGCTAGTGTGGTGTCCATGTGATCTTGTCTCTAATCTCACCATATAAATAATGTAATCAGAAAAACAGAATGAACCATAGACAGGCAACTGACGCTGATTTACAAACAATTAAGGAGTTACTGGATATCGGTAAGTTGCCTTTGGATGACTGTGCTGAGCATATTGAAGACTTCATTGTCATCGAGGAGAAAGGCAAAATCATTGGCATGGGTGGTCTTGAGATCTGCGGCGCCGTCGGTCTGGTTCGTTCGATTGTCGTTGATCCGGCGTATAGAGGTAGCGGAATAGCCAAAAATATATTCAGGTTAATTGAGGTCAGGGCGATTGCTCTAGGTATCAACAGACTCTATCTATTAACAGAGTCCGCTACTGAATATTTTGCAAGGCTTGGTTTTTCGATTCAGGAACGTTCCGAGGTCCCGGCGTCAGTAATGGCGACAAGACAGCTCAAAGAACTCTGCCCTTCATCGGCCAGGGTTATGTTTCGTGAAGTATCTGATGGAAACAGGGATTAAAAATAAGAAATAACGCCACTCGCAGACAAGGCGCTGCGGGTTAATAATGATCGACGGATAGGCATCGTAATCCCCATGGTCATAAAAAAGTAAAGGTCCGCCCAAGAAATAAATAAGTCGCGGAGCGTCCACCTTCAGCAAGGCCCCAGGCAAGATAGATCGGTCCGAGGGGCGAGTCTACCGCCAGACTGATGCTGCCCGCCGGAATCAACGAATCGAAGCGGATCTCATCCCGGTCGTTCCAAACGTTGCCTGCCTCCAAAGAAGCGCCAAGATAGACCGGTACTTTCAGAACGGATCGGCTCTCACCGAGTTCCTTGAGATAAATCAGACGTACCAGGCCGGCGTAACGACCGGTCAGCTCGGACCTGTGGTAACCGGATAGGTTGAATAAACCTCCGATGGAAAATGCCTTCTCGGCAGGCGCTTCGGTATTGATCACGCCGGCGAGGCCGGACCAGAATATGAGGGTGTGTTTATTCCAGGTCCCGGCCCAAAGGCCATGAGCACGCAACGTATCACGCTCATCATCCGCCCCGAGTTCATCTCGGCTGGCAAACCATGAAATGCTGGCCAGCGAACCGGATCGGGGAAAGTTGATGCTATCCAACTGATCGTACCCGAAACTGACAGCCCAGGCGCCTGCGTTGAAGTCTTGTGTGGGGGTCGACAGATCGCCAATGTATGGGCTCGAATCACCGGATCCTGTATATGCGCCGATCTCAAGTTGGCCCCAGTTCCCGATCTGGCGTCCCGCGGCCAGTGAAAAGCTCGAAAACGAGACCTCCAGGTCGGCCACCTGTTTACCGGATTCGAACTCTCCGATATGCGTTTCGGAATAATCGAGCGAAGATCGCAAATAGTATCTGAGACGGTTATCGATCGGCTGGTATAGCTCTGTGGATAGTCGCTGATCGCGGCCGACTTGCAGTTCCGTCCGCCATTCGCCGCCCAGTCTGTTGATAGGCGTCATGGTGTGACTGGTAGCGATATTGAAGGTCCCGGACCCTTCGAAATCGCTTTCCATGTTCAGGCCGAATCGCAGATAGTGCGGACCCCATGCCTTTTCTTTCGCTTCAACGACCAATTCCGTCTGCTGCTCATCCTGCAAGACATCATAATCGACCCGTTCGAAGATGTTCAGCCCATACAATTGCTGTATATCCCTTTCCAATGCTGAAACATCAAGCTTATCCCCGGGCTCGATGGTGATATGCGATTTGAGAACATCAGTGCTCAACGGCGATTGGTTATCAATGACGATGTTGTCGATGTCCGGTGATGTTTTGCTCCTTTGTCGGATAGAGGTTAAGTAATCCGCGTATACACCCTCTGAGACGGAGATCTTTTGAAGTCTTTGTGAGTTGAGATTTGCCGCCAATACACCACTATCAATCATCTCGGAAGAGCGCCAGAAATCCGTTGATGAGTAGCCGCCAAGATCCGGTTGTATTAGTACGTCGTCAGGACCGAGAGTCTTGAGCTGCTCGGCTGTGTTGCGTTGTATGGTAAACCCCAGGATCTGATTTAGGATACTGAAGGGGGATGAAAGCGCATGCCGCCCTTGCAGCTCGCCGCTAAGATCAACCACTATCACAATATCGGCACCCAGATCGCGAGCCAGTTGCACCGGCGCGTTGTTGGCAAAGCCTCCGTCGACCAGTAACCGGCCATTCCATTCAACCGGAGCGAAGACGCCGGGGATGGACATACTGGCAAGCATTGCGGTTGCGAGACTTCCATCCCCCAAAACGACGGCGTCACCGCTCTCGATATCCGCGGCAACGGCACGAAATCTGATCGGCAGTGCATCGAAATTCGTGGGAGCCGAGAGGGTGATTGATTTCAGCCTCAGCATCAGCTGCTGGCCCTGCAGCAGCCCTTTGGGGATGATAAGTTTCCCGTCTTTGAACCCTGCTTCTTGCTTAACCAAGAAGTTGTAATCATCTCGTTTTCGGCGGAAACTCCGGTTCTTTCGTGGCGGTTCGTCGTGAAACACCTCATCCCAGTCCGTGTCTCTAAGTAGTGCCTCTATCTCTTCCACAGAGTACCCATAGGCATACATGCCGCCGACGATGGCGCCCATACTGGTGCCGGTAATGATGTCAATGGGGACGCGTAGTTCCCTCAGTACTTTGAGTACACCGATATGCGAAGCGCCTCGCGCACCCCCGCCGCTTAAGACGAGCCCTACGATGGGGCGCTCCTTAGCCGGCTCTGTCTGTCTTGCTTCCGCAGCAGTCTGTTCCAGGTGAAACAATAGAATCAGCAGCGTAACAACCGTGCAGGCGGTTTTAAACACGCTGACAACCGTAATGAGGGGGCGGATAGCGGGCAAGATTTGCAGTCTGATATTCACTACATTTCAACATGAATTGAGCAGCGATTTCTCATGCTGTAGCAGCTTAGAAAACGCCGCCGGCGGCATCGGCGGACCGAACAGATAGCCCTGCCCCTCTGGACACCCGGCATCGTGCAGGAACTGTCGTTGCTCCAGTGTCTCGATACCCTCGGCAATCACCTGTTTGCCCAGATTGCTTCCCAGTAGCATGATCGATTGCACGATCATGGCGCCATCCTGCGCATGGGGCAAGTTACTGACGAAGGAACGGTCGATCTTGAGTCGATGCACGGGCAATCGGTGCAGGTACGAGAGTGACGAATAACCGGTGCCGAAATCATCGATCGCCAGACGCACACCAAGCCTGTTCAGGTCGTCGAGCGAGCGCATGGTCTCCTCGGTATCCTGCATGATGACGCTCTCCGTCAATTCGATCTCAAGGCTTGACGGATCGATGTCGCTATCGCCAAGGATGCGTTTCACCAGCGTGGCGAATCCCCCATGCCGGCTGAACTGGCTGCCGGAGACGTTGATCGCAAGGCTGCCTATTTCGATGCCTGCCTGGCGCCACGCCTGGAGCTGGTTGCAGGCCTGGCGTAATACCCATTCGCCGATGGCGATGATGTTGCCGCTCTCTTCCGCTACCGGTATGAAGCTTCCCGGCATCATCAGACCGCGTTGGGGATGATTCCAACGCAACAGGGCCTCGCCACCGGTGATCCGGCCGCTGTTCAGCGACACCTGCGGCTGGATGTGCAGCTCGAACTCCCCGCGTTCGATGGCGTGGCGCAGATCGCGCTCCAGGGTCAATCGCTCAGCGGCCGTTTCCGCCAGCTTTGCGGAAAAGAACTGATAGTTGTTGCGTCCCAGTTGTTTCGCCTGATACATCGCGGCATCGGCATTGCGCAGCAATTGGTCGGCATCCGATGCGTCATCCGGATAGAGTGAGATGCCGAGACTGCCGGTCGGGTAGAGATCGTGGCCATCCACATGAAAGGGTTCCTTGAATGTGCCAAGGAGTTTGCTGGCGACCGTGGAAAGATCACGCAGATCGATCCCTCCCTCCATCAGCAATACATATTCGTCGCCGCCAAGACGCCCCAGGGTATCGCCATCGCGTATTTCTGCGGCAAGGCGCTCGGCAACCTGCTGTAACAGGCGGTCGCCGACCTGATGGCTGAGCGAATCATTGATGGTTTTAAACTGATCCAGATCGAGAAACAGCACGGCTACGCGCCCACCGGTGCGTTGCGTGCGAAGGATGCTGTGCTGGACGCGATCGTAGAAAAGACGCCGGTTGGGAAGGTTGGTCAGGGCATCATGGTTGGCGAGAAACTCCAGCTTGGACTCAGTGCGTTTGCGCTCGTCGATCTCGTCCTCGAGTGACCGGTTCAGGCTTTGCACCTGGGCGTAGTAGCGCGAGATCTCCAGCGAGGAGATCGCCTGTGTGGTCAACAGTTGCAGGATTCGGGTATGGGTACGGGTGAAGGCATGGCTGGCGAGGTTGTTTTCCAGGTATAGGATTCCGCCCAGTTCACCGCGGTTGACGATCGGCAGGCAGAGCAGCGATTTGCACCGGCGTGTCGCTATACTGTTGTCGGTGGCGAACAGTGTCGATTTGGAGGCGTCGTCGAGATTGACCGTTTTCATCGTTCGCGCCACATAGTGGACCACCGATTCGGCGATTTCCGGATAGTCGTCGAGTGAACGCCACTGCAGCACGTCCACCGCCGCATGATCGGGGTGCTGCTCCGCCACGATGCACCATTCACCATCCTGTTCGAGCAGCAGATAACCGCTTTGCGCCCCAGCCGCTTCGATCACCAGCCCGATGAGGCGGGCGAGCATGCGATCCATCACCAGTTCCCCGGCCACGGTCTGCGCCGCCTTCAGCACTGAATAGATATCGACGGCATGCAGTCCATTGCTGGAGCTGCTGGTGGTGGTATTCAGACCACTGCTCTCATTCTCACGGGAATGCAGCGGAGTCAGCAACGGCGCATGATCACGCATCAATTGCGCCACTTTTGCCTCTGCCCCCCAGGATTCATAGCCCTGCAACGCCTGCTGCAGGTAGAGCCCGGCAAGCCGCGGCTTGCCCCGTCGCGACCAGCACCCTGCCGCCCGTTCGTTGGCCAGGGCTTGGTCCAGCGTACGACCGGCATGGGCGGCCGCCTCGATGGCGTTGTCATAGGCGTTCAGCAGTATGCCATGCTCATCGTCGCTCAGTTCGGCAATTTCCGCTTCGATCAGCAGTAATTTGGGACGATAGTTAGCGGGGCTCTGGTTGGCCCATTCAGCCATCTGGTCCCGATACGCGCCGATCCGGCCCAGCGTGGCGGCACACGCTATCTGTCTCTCACGGGCGGCGCTGCTGAGGGCCAGTGCATGCAGAAAATAGTAATGAGGCAGCAGTGTCATACCGGTGATGCCGCCAAGAAACGGCAAGCCCTGCTCGGTTGTCTCCAATGCCTCGACCGGTTTTTCGAGAACCACTGTCAACAGGGCGCGCAACAAGTGGTAAAAGCTGAGAATTGTGGCATTGCCTTGCTTGCGCCAGATATCGATCATTGCTGCTCCGCCATGATCCGCCGCTAGGTCGGGTAACGCTTCCCGGGGTCGGCGTAGAGCTTCGACAGTGTGGACCAGCATCGAGTAGAACTGCTGGCCATCTTCCTGGCGAAGGATGCGATTGATATCCGCGAACCGAGCAAAGCTCTGTTCCAGCTCCGCCAGGGACTGGCCGGCAAACAGACCGTTGCCATGGATGTGGTTGACGCAGTAGGAGGCGAATTGCAGATCGCCGCTCGCCACGCCGGCATTCCAACCGTTTTCCAGGTAGGGCAGTGTGGCCTCGAGCGGTTCGCGCCAATGCAGAATAAACACCGCATGGAAGAAATTGACACGGGCGCGCATTGCGCTGTTGTCGGGATGCTCCGCAATCCTGGTGGCCAGTCCGCCAACGGTGTGCGCGCTCTGGTAGCGATGAAGGGCTGTTGCGAGCAACATGCCGTAGACGCCGAATCCGAAAGAAGCGAAACGCGACAAGCCGCCCTGTAACGCGCGCCGCACGAATTCGATGGAGAGGTAGGGAAACACCTCCGCGGCGGTGATATAGGCCGCCGGCGCAAGATGCGTCAGCAAACCCATGATCGCCAGCTCATGCTCATCGGTCATTGACGGCCACTCAGCCAAGTGCTCAAGATCGCGTTCGGCCAGCAACTTTTCGATCTCGCTCACCCTGGCCATCAGGACCTCGATCGAACGGTCTGACGGTATCACGACACCCAGTTCGGTCAATGCCTCGTCCCCTGTCGCCAAGGCCTCGGGCAGTTTGAGTTCAACCGTATACATGTCGATCAGCAGTTGGTAGATGCGTGTCCGGGTTGGCGTGTCCGGCGCATCATGCAGCAGTTCGAGCAACCGCTGAATGGAGCTATCCACCTCGCCGATGTGGAAATTGGTCTCCTCCTGGTGAACAGCGAGTTCAAACGACAATGTCTCGGCAGCAGCGTCTGCCTTATCGAGCACACGCTCCCCCTGGGCGTAGAAGTAGCGGGCGCTGGCATAGGCCATCGCCGCCTTGGCGGCATGGCCCGCCTGCAGATTCAACGCCGCCAGGCGCAGCCGTTCTTCCGCCGACTCGATCAGTGGCGAACCAAGATTGAGTTGCTGAGCCGCGGCAAGCAATTGATCCTGCCCATGTTGCCGTTCCAGCAGGTATCGCCCCAGACGCAGATGGATGCGTTGCGCCTCCACCGGACTGAGTGATTGATACACGGCCTGCTGGATGCGGTCATGGGTGAAGCGGGCATAGCCCTCCAGCATGGCCACCAGTCCATCGTTTACGGCCAGCTCCAACTGCCTCCTTGGGTCCAGCGTTTCGCGCAGACTTCCGATAGCGATCAGGTCGAGTGAGAAGGTATTGCCGATGCATGCCGCGGTCTGCAATATCTCTCGAGCGCTTGATGGCAGCTGAGCAATTTTATGCAACATCAGTTCGATGACGTTGTCGCTGATGTCTTGCGCCTCAACGCGCATGGTTTCCCAACGCCAGGCGCCGGCTTCGGGATCGAAGCGAAGAGCGCCCTCTTTTGCCAGGGTATCAAGCACTTGGCGCATGAAAAAGGGGTTGCCGTCTGTCTTGCCATGGAGCAGCGCGGCCAGGGCAGAGGCCTCCTCCACGGAGACATCGAGCGCATCCGCCACCAGGGTTTCGGATTGTCCCAGTGTCAGTCCTTCAAGGGAGATATGTTCGATCTGTTTCCATTCCTGCCGCAACGCCGCTATCAGATTGGGTAGCTGGTGATTGGGCGTTACCTCCTCAGTGCGATAGGCGCAGACGATAAGAAAATGGCTGCGCACCGAGCGTGTCACGATGGTGCGCAGGAACGCCAGTGAACCGGGATCGGCCCACTGCATGTCGTCGAGAAACAGAACCAATGATTGTTCCGTCTCGATCATACAGTGGAAGAAACCGAGCAGGGTGATGGCGAACCGGTTGGCCGATTCCATGGTTTCGAGCGGTAGAGGAAGGGGCTGTGGGCCGATGATTGCCTCGAGTTCCGGCACCAACTCCAGCAGCAAACCGGCGTTGGCGCCCAGGTTTTCCAAAACACGGCTGCGAAACGCTTCCAGTTCTGCCGGCGTGCCGCTGAGTATTTGGTGGCACAGTTGGGCGAAGGCATCGGCGAATGCTCCATAGGGCGTCGTTCGCAGGGTCTGGTCGAACTTGCCGCTGATAAAGCGCCCGCCCGCGGCCACGGTGGGAAAGCGCATCTCGTTGACCAGCGTCGTTTTGCCTGCCCCGGCGAAGCCGGAGACGAAAAGCAGTCCCGGTTCACCATGGATCGCGCGCTCCAGCGCGGCATGCAGCTGCCGCAGCTCATCTTCACGTCCGTAGAGGCTGGGAGGAAAATGCAATCGGCCTGAATGATCGCCGCGTCCCAATGGGAACAGCGGTATTTCTCCGCTTTCATGCAGTTTTGTCAGGCACTGTTCAAGGTCGTGGCGCAACCCGCGAGCGGTCTGATATCGGTTATCCGGAACCTTTGACAACAGGCGCATCACCAGATCGGATACCACCCGCGGCAAGGCGGGTTGATGCAGCAGCAGCGGATCGGGTATCCGCGCAAGATGGGCGTGGATCCAACCGGCGGCATCCTCTGCCTGGAAGGGAAGCTCTCCGGTAAGTATTTCGTAGAGCACGACACCGAAGGCGTAGAGATCGCTGCGTTCATCGACCGGCAGGTCGATGCGGCCTGTCTGTTCCGGTGAGAGGTAGGGCAACTGTCCCTCGGCGGTGAAAACGAAGTTGTCGTCAGGGTCGCCCTTTGTGGCCAATTCAAGATCGATAATCACGGCGCGATTGCCGTCGTCCGTCACGAGCAGATTGCTGGCGGCGATATCGCGGTGCACGATGCCTGCGCCATGCAGGGACTCAAGTGCCCTCGCGGCACTTAACGCCAGGCGCAGGATGGTGTCGATAGGCCGGTGTTCGCGTGTCTTGAAGTAAGACTTGAAGGTTGTGCCGGGTATGTATTGCAGCTTGATGGCCGGGCGGTCCTTCCAGACGGTCCGGCCTATGATCTTGCGTACATCGGCTAGATGGAGCGATGAGCCAATGGTGTATTCTTGATCAAGGCGCGCCAGCACCTTGGGCGGCGGAATGGCGGCGGTTGGATACTTGATCACCACCTTGCCGGTTTCCGGTGATTCGAGTAATGCCAATGTGAACATGCTGCCTGTATTAATGGATTTCCCGGTCTCCTGCATCTGTCTGCCTCAAGGCAACGCGCCGATGTCTATGAGGATACGCGGCAATTCCAGGATAATCCAATTGGAGCCGGTCTCTCAGTAAGGGTGCAAGTGAGGTAATGACATTGCACTGAGCTACGATTTTGTCTGCCGTTACGGTTTTGAGCCGGGGGTTCGGCAGGGTAGATCAATGGCGAAACAGACCCCGTCATCCTCGTTGGCTGCCCAGGTTCTTCCCTGGTGGAACTCCGCGATCAGTCTGACCAGATAGAGTCCCAGGCCCAGGTGTGGTTGGTCATCGCGGGTGTTGCGCAGTGACACCATCGAGTCGAATAGCCGCTGTTTTATCTCGTCGGCAAGCGGTGGACCCTGGTTGCGGACCAGGATGGTGGCCGTCTCCTCCTCCCTGGTGGCGAGTTCGATGCAAATGGCCGTCCGTGGGCGGTGAAAATCGACCGCATTGCTGACCAGTTTATCCAGTGCCTGACTGATCAGCTCCGGGGCGAGACGGGCCTGAATGGCATGATCGGGAATCTGGCAGTCAAACGCTATCTGTCGGTAACTGCCGGCATATCCGCTGCAAAGTGAACGACATAGACCGGTGATATCGACGTCAACCCGTTCGGCGCTTTGCAATGCCTGCTCCAGACGGGTGGCCTCGCGCAGGCGGGTGAGTATCAGGTTGAGTCGCCGGGTTCCCTCCAGGGCGCGCTTGGCATAGGGGGAGGCTGATGCTCGATCGCTATCGTTCTGAATATTCTCCAAGGAGGACTGGACGATCGTCAAGGGGGTGCGGAATTCATGTGCGAGTCGTGAGGCCATGGACTCAAGGTAGGTGGTATAAGCCTTTGAGCGTTGTAAAACCGCGCGCAAGCTACGATCGAGTTCACCCAGCTCATCCCTGTCCCGAGTGGCTGAAACCTCGTGCACGATCCGCCCGTCTTTACTGACCGCCTGATGGTATTTACGGTTGAGCCGGGTGATGCGGCGAGTCAGGGATGAGGCGAACAACAGCAATGCGCCGCCGGTTATGACGAAAAGCATCAGGCTGATGAGCAGTAGCCGGTCAGAGGCGCTCTGCTGCAGGAGCAGGATCTCCCGGGTGGTCTGTTCCACCACCACTGTGCCGGTGACACGATCGTCCACCAGGATCGGATGGGCGGCGGAGAGGGTCATCACCTTCGAGCCTGGCAGTTGATAGCGATAGATCCCACCCTCGCCTGATAGGGCGCGGCGGATCTCCGGGCCGTCCAGTCGGCCAAGCTTCTCCCTGCTGTCGCCGGTCGATGCCGTTGGTACGGAGATCAGCAACGAGAACAGGCGACTCAACGGATTGTTCCCTATGTCGATGGCGGGTGAGATGGACCCGTGGCGGCCGATGACCTGCCGCTCCAGGTTGAGGATGCTGTAACGATGGGTCTGGCTATCGAGGCCCTGCAGCAGCCGGTCGGTCTGTAGGGTAGGCATCACCAACAGGGCCAGGTTGTCGTTATTGCGCCAGCCGGAGGTGGAGGCAATGCCGGCAGGCGCTGCCCCCGGCTGATCGATATCGACCACGGCCAGGGAGAGACGTCCGTTTGCCAAGGATCGAGGCACTCGCAGTTCAACCCGGTAGCCTTGAGGGGACTCTTGCCATTCACCGCGAATGGCGCTCTGTTCCCGTCCGCTGCCGGCCTCGATGGCGTTGATCCAACCCGGCGCAGACGTGCCCAGGAGGTATAGCCTGGCCTTGGCGGCGGGGCCGGGAAGGGCAAGGATCAGATGGTCTCCGTCATTGAGGCGTCTGTCCGATCGAGGGTAGACGAGACGCTCGTCGCGGATCTCTATCATCAGATAGAGGAGACCCGCATGGAAACCCGCCAGCCAGTCGAAACTGACCGCGTCGGCCCGGGAAGCGCTGGCGTCGAACCGTCTGGACTGAGATTTCAACGCCAGCCAATCCTCGGCGTAGCCATCGATATCGGGGGGGTTCTCCAGCGGATGGATATAGAGCGAATTGGCTGTCTGATTCCCGCCTGGTCCGGTTTCAGGCAGCCAATTGTCGCTGTCCGCCGCAAGCATGTTGGCGACGATTTCCGCCCGGTTCGACAGTAACGCCTCTTGGGCCTGTCGCAGGGAAGACTCCATCTCCAACAGATAGTGGTAGCCGGCCCAGGGGATGAGCAGCAGGGAGAGCGAGGCAAGCAGCAGTTTGAATCGCAGCGATTGAAAAAAGTGTGGATGCTGGCGCTGCGGCATGAGCTTGTTCGGCGGTCAATGTTGCCAGCGATAACCGGCGCCGTAGACCGATTCAATATGCTTGAATCTGGCGTCAAGGTCGAGAAATTTCCGGCGGATGCGTTTGATATGGGTGGAGATACTGGTGACGTCTACGTAGATGCGAGCCTCATCCATCAACTGCTCGCGGCTGCGCACATGCCCCGGATGCCGCACCAACGCATGCAGCATCCAGAACTCCGTGACAGTTAGCGGTACCGGGGTGTCCTGCCAGTGGGCGGTGAGGCGATCGCTATCGAGTCTCAGATCGCCGATGATCAATGGTGAGTTATCGGGTTGCTCCTGCTGCATGGCGGTGACGCGGCGGAACAAGGCAGCGATGCGCGCCGCCAGGTGAGGCAGGCTGATCTCCTTGGTGAGATAGTCGTCGGCGCCCAGCCGCAGGCCGGCGACACTGTCGAAATCACTGTCCCTGGCGGTAAGGAAGATGATCGGCAGGGTGGCCGACCGATTGCGCAGTTCACGGCAGAGCTCGAAACCGGCATCCACATCATCCCCCAGTCCGATATCCAGGATGACCAGATCCGGCAGGGCCTGGTCGAAAATGGCCAGGGCTTGCTGTTGGGTGGAGAAGCCGCTGACCGTATAGCCTTGGCGGGTGAGGTAGTCGATATAGTTGTCGCGAATCATCTGTTCGTCTTCGATGATGGCGATCTCTCTCTTTGCCACAGTGTTTGTCTGTCCTATGCGGTGCGATCGTCTGTTTCGGGATTATGAATGGCAAGCGCACGGTTGCGCAATGCATCCTTATGGATTCAAGAATTCAGCTTGATGTTGTGTTTTTGCGATGATTGCGCCGGTATCGGGATATCCGGGGAAGGTCTTCCGATATGGTAGCCCTGGGCGTAGATGACGCCGATTTCCGCGAGCAGCTTGAGGGTGGGTTCGTCCTCGACGAATTCCGCCACGGTATCCTTTCCCAGGGCGGTAGCCATCTCGGTCAGCGCCTTGACGAAGACCTGATCCATCGCATTGGTCGGCAGTTGCTTGATGAAGGAGCCGTCGATCTTGACGATATCCAGGGGCAGTTCCCGCAGATAGTAGAAGGACGAGAAGCCGACGCCGAAATCATCCAGGGCGAACCGGCAGCCCAGGGCTTGGAGTTCGCTCATCAGGCGCACCGCCGCGCTGACATCCGCCAGGGCGGCGGTCTCGGTCAGTTCGAATACCAGTTGTTTGGGATTGATGCCGCTGGTATTGAGTAGATGGGTCAATTGCGGGAGCAGCTCAGGGTCGTCGATGACCCGTCCCGAGAGGTTGATCGAGAGCGTGATGCCCTGGGTGTGTCTGTTCAGGCTTGCCAGTTTCTCGATCGAGGCGCGCAACACATAGCGGTTGATACGGTGAATCAATCCGGTGCGTTCAGCCACCGGAATGAACTCGCCGGGCATGGCGATGGAGCCATCCTTTTCCACCATCCTGATCAGTACTTCGTAGTGCGAGATGTCATTGGTGCTGATTTCCATGATGGGTTGGAAATAGAGGATGAAGCGGTCATCGGTCAAGGCCTGTTCGATCTTGTCTTTCCAGGTGACGCGGGCATTCAGCTGTTCCCGCGCCTGCTCTTTTCTGGAGAAGAGGTGCCACTGATCCCTGCCCGACTCCTTGGCCTGATACATGGCAAGGTCAGCGTTCGAGAGCAGGTCCTGGGAGTTGGTGCCGTGTTTCGGATAGGTGACGATGCCGATGCTGGCGGAGACCCGATGACTATGTCCCTTCAAGGGGATGGTGATCTGCTTGAGATCATCCAACAGCTTGTCCGCGAAGCGGGTGGCGCCGGGGATGTCGGTCTCGGGAATCACGATCGCAAATTCGTCGCCGCCGAGGCGGGCGATGAGGTCGGTGGAGCGGGTGATTTCACGCAGCTTGCGGGCAACGATCTGCAACAGGGCGTCGCCTGCCTGGTGGCCGCTTGAATCGTTGATGTACTTGAACTGGTCCAGATCGAAGAACAGCAGGGCGCTGGAGTGGTGATAGCGTTCCGCGAGGGTGATGATTTTTTCAAACTCCGATTGGAAATAGCGCCGGTTGTTCAGCTCGGTCAACGGATCGTGATTCGCCAGCCATGCCAGACGTTGTTCCGCCACTTCGCGGTCGGTGATGTCAAGCCCGACCGAGAGTATGATGGGCACATCGGAGAGTTGCCTGCCGGCCAGGGCGGAGTGTACCCAGGATATGGTTTTATTCTGCCCGTCGGAGGAGAAAGTCCTGGCATCGTGTTGATAGGAACCGATCATGCCGGTCCTCAGGCGCGACATGACATGTTCCATCTCGTCGACATTTTCCACGTTCATGAACAGATCGCAAAAGTAGCGGGATCTGCGCTCATACTTCCTGATGCCGATGAACTCCTGACCCTCCGTATTGATGGTGAGGATCGCACCCTCGTTGTCCTGAGTCAGGATGATGACCTGGGCGCTGTTCATGATAGTGTCGAGAAAATCGCGCTCCACCGCCAACTCTTCACTGCGCATGATGAGATTGTCGGTGTGGTTTTTGATCTCCTCGTGAAGGCTCTCCAGGGTGTGGGTCAGCTGAATGGCGGAATCACTGGCGATATCGATCTCATCCCGATACCAATCGCGGTGCTTGATGGAGAGTTTGCCCCTGACCTCGTTAAAGGCGTTCTTGGCCAGCAGGGGCAGGCTGTCGGAGATCATCAGTAGGCGTTTCATGGGTTGCCAGAGAAACAATGCCAGGAGCAGCTCTGAGACAATGAAGCCGATGATGCCTATGCCAACGGATTGGGCGGTCGCTTGACGAATCTGATTCACCACGGATGTGATATTGCTGACGATGACGAAGTCCGCGGAGAGTATCGAGGTATCGCTGCTGGCGGGCGCCAGGCTGAGGGCATAGTGCTCTCCCGATTCGATCGCCACGTACTCGCGCACCATCAGACTCTTCAGTTCGACATGCTGAGCGGTGGTTTGCAGCAGAGGCAGCAGTTGTTTCAAATTGCTGGAGGCGGTGATATAGCGCCCCCACTCAGGCAGGTAACGGGATCTGCCTTGCAGTTTATTGTGGGATTTCGGGCGGCTTATGATGGCGACATCGCTTTTCGACAATTCATGGAATTCGATAATGACATCCGCCAATGAACGTCCGACCAGTATCACACCGGCGTGTATGCCTCCATCCAAGATGGGGACGGCGACATACTGGCTGCAGCGGACCTCGCAGTGCAGGCTGGTCATCGGTATCTCCAGGCGGTTGACCGAAGCGACCAACTCCTCGAACAGTCCGTCAAGCTCCCCTGTCTGCCAGTCGAACAGCAGTTGGTTGTCGCGGTTGAAATAGGCTGCCTCCTCCAGGCCCCAATCCATCTCCAGTGTCGTTGCGCTATGTTCAAAGAACCGTTGCAGCTTTTCCTGCAGGGTCAGATCGCGCGGTTGGATCGCCGCTTCAGCCAGGGAGGGAATCATCAGGGCAATCTGCTCCAGGCGGTAAAAACTGGTGTCAAGCAGCGACTTGACCTGTCTGTTCTGCTGTTCGCGGATCTGTTCCTGGTAGGTTTCAAACAGATTTCGCTGTTGCAGATAACCCAGCCATGTCAGACCGGCGTTGATGATGAACAGCACCAGACTGAAGAGCAGCACCACTTTCCATTTCAAACTGATGAAGACGGGCTCTTTCCGTTCGCGTGGCGGTTGTGTCAAGCTGTTTTCACTCGCTAAGATCATGATGGCCGCTCAGAAGCTATAGGAGACAAGAATCGAAAACAGGTTCCAGTTGGGTTCATTCAGACTGGGGCGGGGATTTTCCAGGACCGAAAGAAAAATGGTTCCCTCCACCTGGCTGAATTCGGTGCGCAGCATCAAATGCTCGGTCGGTTCCCAGAGCAGCCCCAAGGTCCATACCTTGCTGAAGAAGTTGTGGGGCGCCGGACCCAGTCTGGCGCTGCTCTTGGTGCCGTCCTTGTCGTGCTTGTCATAGTGGCTCTCTTCGTATCTGGCGAGGAGTTCCCAATCCTCCCGCAGACGATAACTTCCCTGGAGATAGTAGCCGTCCACGGTGGTGTCCGCCGGCTCCATGTATCCGCCGAAACCGGAGTAGTCGAGAGGCTCCTGCATATATTCCGAGGTGAGGCTCCAGGGGCCGCTGTTGTATTGCGCGGATGCCACCCGGTAGTCGATATCGATAGTGCCGGTGGGTAACACGTTCGATCCCCCTTCCAGGGTTAACGAGGCGCTGCTCAGGGCCAGCTTGAGACGCCCTCCGTCCCACTCATAAAGCAGCCGCCCGCCGACCGTGATGCCGTCTTGATCCAGTTTGGGATCGAATCCCGCGCCAAGATAGGTGTTTTCGACATTCTCATCGATCGGTGTCTTGCCGGTGAACAACTGCAATCTGAACAGGTGGTTGCCGAATTGGCTATCGCCGTATACCTGCCCGCCATCAGTGGAGAGCACCATGTTTCGCACACGATCCCAGTAGATCGCCTGGGGCATGAAGATGCCCGGGCGGGTGGCCGCCACGTCACGGGTGTCGTTATAGAGTCCGAGAGGGTTCTTGCTGCGCCCGAGAATAATGCCGGCACGGTTCCATTCGTCCATTTGAAATGCATAGTCGAGTTGCGCGAAGTCCAGGTCCAACGAGCCGTCATACATCTCGCCGGCCCGGCGGGAGAGCAGTTGCGCCGAGGCCATGATTGCCGGTGTCAAGCGATGGGAGGCGTTGATTCCCAGTTCACGGAACTCCAGGCTGCCGTCCTCGCTATCTCCGAAAAAACTGTTTTCAGTGGTTTTGACATAGCCCTGAGTCAAAAAGCCATGGACCTGAAACGTCTTATCGAGGCCGGGAAGCTCCGCCGCCCAGGGCGCCATGCCCGGCTGACACAACAGGGTGATCAGGCACGCGACGGCCCTAGCGCTATTCGACAGAGATGGTCCGTACACGCTCATTGATATTTTCCTTAGAGAGATAACCGATAGCGCCGGG
Organism: Candidatus Thiodiazotropha sp. (ex Epidulcina cf. delphinae); assembly: GCA_025656455.1. Lineage (GTDB taxonomy): Bacteria > Pseudomonadota > Gammaproteobacteria > Chromatiales > Chromatiaceae > Thiodiazotropha. The sequence continues at coordinate 28,901 of JAHXHS010000024.1, forward strand.
TGTCTTTTCCACCTGTTCACGCATCTCTGCCTCCGATTCGACCTTGGTGGGCGCCTGTCCCATGCCGGAATAGATCTGCCGGTTCCAGGCTCGGCGTAACTGATGTGGAAAGACGCCGAGAATCTGCTTGCTGAAATCCGCGTGTAGATTGGTCTTGTCGCCCATCACGAACACATGGATAGGCGTGCCGTCAGGCCATCTCGTCATACGCATGCTGAAAATGGAGCGCAGGGTGTTGCGCGAGACTGCCTCCTGGGAGACATCCGGGTTGATGACGAGATCGACAGATTGTGCCGTTCCGCAGAGACATAGCAGCAATCCGACTGCAAACGCATAGTAGGCGATTTTCATTCTTGTCAGGGAGATTCCTTGCGTTCCCCATGCCTTGTCGGCACTAACTATGACTAACTTTAGACACAAATTCCGGCGATGACAGTATTTTTCATAAGGGTTTTATTCAGCCTCTAGACCGGATTGCCCGATTGTCGCCAGATTCTGCCACCGCTATGCCCCGCTTTCGCTCCGAAAAAGCCAATCGCCTGAGCTGAAATAGCCAATGCCGACAGCAATTACCGAATTCCGGCGCTGGCCAGGATAGGCCTTGTTTCGCCACGGAAGGCGCGCTGGACCAACATCCAGGAGTGGAAAAGAGAGATGAAACGTTATCGCCAGCCACTGAGCGAGGAGTTTTTCTACAGCTCACCGGAGAAGCTGCCCTGCCGCAGCTTTCGCTGGATTCGTCCGGGCCCGCCTGCAGGCAAGGGTCAAAACCCCGCCGGGGAGGAGACGCGCGATGCTGCAAAACGCAAAGCGTGATCCGGTGGATAGGGGCGCTCAAGGTGTGGACTTTAAGAATGCCGCCTTCCTGCGTGACATGTTGCTGACCCTGCTTGCCGCGTTGCTGACCGGTTTGTCGGGCGGGTTGTTGTTGATTCTGTTGGTCTTCGGCTGGGGGAGCGCGCAGGCTGATACCGCTGAGCAGCGCGGAGTCCTGCTGCAACTCAGGAGCCTGGATGGTCGGTTGGTGCGGCAGGCTCCCCTGCTCAATACCGATGTGCAGATAGCTATCACCGGTCTGTTGGCCTGGGTGCGGGTTGAGCACAGCTTCAGTAATCCCGGTCAGGCATGGATGGAGGGGCGCTACCAGTTTCCCCTGCCCGACGACAGTGCGGTGGAGCGGTTGAATATGCAGATAGGGGAGCGCAGGATCGAAGGGCGCATCGAGGAGAAGCGCCAGGCGCGGCGGATCTTCCAAAAGGCTAGAGCGTCGGGCAGGCGCGCCAGCTTGTTGAGTCAGCAGCGGCCGAATATCTTTAGCGTTGATGTCACGAATATCGCCCCGGGTGAGACTATTCGGGTCGCCATCGAATACCAGCAGCGACTTCACTATGCGGATAGGCGGTTTGAGCTGCGTTTCCCACTGGTAATCGCACCGCGCTACATACCAGGAACACCCTTACCCACCCAGGTGACGAAGGATTTCAATCAGTCGGGATGGGCAGTGAATACCGATCAGGTGGTGGATGCCGCTCACATCACCCCACCGGTCATCGATCCACGGCATGGGAGCATCAATCCCGTGTCCCTTCAAGTCAGGCTCGATGCCGGGACGCCCCTGAAAGAGGTCGACAGTCACTACCATCGAATGGTGGAGCGTCTGGATGAGCAGGGTGTCCTGCATCTGCGCCTGGCCGACGGTGAAGCGCCGGCGGACAGGGACTTTGTCTTGAGCTGGAGACCTGAGCCAGGTATGGAGCCCAGGGCTGCATTGTTCAGCGAAAGCTGGCAGGGCCAGGAGTATGCCCTGGTGATGCTGCTGCCGCCCGACCCTGAAAGGGTCGGCGGGATCCAGCCCAGAGAGGTCATCTTCGTGGTCGATCACTCCGGCTCCATGTATGGCGCCTCGATAGACCAGGCCAAGGCGGCCCTGCGGCTGTCGGTTATGAGGCTGGGGCCTGAGGATCGTTTCAACCTGATCGGCTTCAACAATCGCAGTCGAGGCCTGTTTTCGGCGCCCCGACCGGCCACGCCCGCAAATCTGAGCCGTGCCGTCGCCTTCATCGATCGATTGGCGGCGCAAGGAGGAACCGAGATGCGGTCTGCCTTAGCGATGGCTCTCGCGCAAACCGGCGAGCCGGAATACCTGCGGCAGGTGGTGTTTCTCACCGACGGCAGCGTGGGGAATGAAGCGGCCCTGTTTGACCTGATTCGCCAACGATTGGGCGATAGCCGACTCTTTACGGTCGGCATAGGGTCTGCCCCGAACAGCTACTTCATGCAACGCGCCGCCGCCTTCGGTCGCGGCAGTTTCACCTACATCGGCGATCTGGCGGAGGTTGGGGATCGCATGACGCGCCTGCTTGGGAAACTCGAACACCCCGCCATGAGCCAAATCAGCATCGACTGGCAAGGCGGAGGCGATATTGAAGTCGAGCCGTCACGGCTCCCCGATCTCTACCTGGGGGAGCCTTTGGTCTTCGTTCTGAAGGGGAAAAGGCTCGATGGCACACTGCTTATCGAAGGGGAGCGGCAAGGCGTTCCCTGGCGCCAGCAAGTAGAGCTCGCCGGTGGAAGCGGGCAGACGGGAGTCCATGCCCACTGGGCGCGTCAACGTATCGCCACTTTGATGGCGGCCCCCGCCAAGGGCGAGGCGGCCGGAATACGGCGTCAGGCGGTGTTGGAACTGGCGTTGGCGCATCGGGTGGTCTCCCCCTACACGAGTCTGGTTGCCGTGGAGAAGCAGCCGGTGCGCCCGTCGGGGGCCGGCCTGGAAGGCGGCATGATGCCGGTGAATCTTCCTCAGGGCTGGCATGCCCAGCCTGTTTTCGGGCAGTTGCCCCAGACCGCATCGGGAGGGCCGTTGGCATTGTTGGTAGGGATGCTGCTGTTGGTGTCGTCAATAATACTGTATCGATGGCACGCTAAGCGGTTGCCCTGACAAGTGGGCAACGGAGGGGAGAGGGCGTGTTCAGGAAATGGCCAGTCACCGGCCTGGCGCATCGTCTATCGTGCCGCCGCAAGCAGATCTCGCAAACCCTGTTGCGCGGTTTGTCGCTCTTGTTGTTTCTGGCCGCCTGGCGGATGCTGGGAGAGGGGGTCTGGATCGAGGCGAAGGCCTGGCTTGCCCAAGGGTTGATCTCAACCGCTTGGGAGGCGACCCTCTCCGGTGAGGGTGCGACGCCACCCTGGCCCTGGGCCGATACCTGGCCGGTCGCCGTTTTGGAAGCCCCGAGACTGGCCGTGAGGCGCTTTGTCCTGGCGGGTGTCAGTGGACGCACCTTGGCGTTCGGGCCTGGCTGGGCTGAACAGACGGCCCGGCCAGGGACAGCGGGACGCAGCCTGATTGCGGGTCACCGGGATACCCATTTCCGTTTCCTCAAAGCGCTCAGGCAGGGTGACCGGCTGGTTGTTCATAGCGCCGACCAGGGCAAGGTCGCCTATCGGGTCATAGAGACGGTGATTCTCGACCGGCAGGATGGCTGGCTGATGTCGATGGATGGCGCCCAGGAGCTGATCTTGGTTACTTGCTATCCATTCGATGGCCTGTTGACGGGGGGCGCATTGCGCTATGTGGTGAGGGCCGAGATCGAAGCGGTCTTGCCGGACGGGGAAGCATTCGGGTTAGAATCGGTGTTATTATTAGGTCGCCGGGCTAATAAAAAACTCACGGGCCTCAATGAAGCCGATTCGTATTTTTCGTCATCTCGTCTGTCAACATCCCGGCTATCTGGGGGAGTATCTGCAACAGCGCTCCATTCCCTGGGAGATGGTCTGCATCGACGAGGAGCATCCTATCCCTCTGCGGACTGACGATGTTTCCGCTTTCGTCTTCATGGGCGCTGGGGTCAGCGTGAATGACCGGTTGCCATGGATCGACGGAGAACTGCAATTGATCCGCAAGGCCTTTGACCGGGATGTGCCGGTGATGGGGGTCTGTTTCGGCGCCCAGTTGATGAGCAAGGCGTTGGGGGGAGAGATCAACCGCGGCGAGGGCATGGAGATCGGTTGGCGTCCCATCCACAGGCTTGCCGAGAATGACGGCGAGGGGTGGTTGGATGGTGTGCCGGAGCGGTTCACCGCTTTCCATTGGCATGCTGACACCTACACCCTGCCGCAACAGTGCCGGCACCTGTTGCGCAGCGACTGTTTCACTCAGCAGGGCTTTGTCATCGGCGATCATTTCGCTATGCAGTTTCATCTCGAGATGACCCGGGAGATGGTGGAGAACTGGATTGAGCGCTACGGCAGCGATCTCCTGCTCGATTCGGCATGCAGTCAATCCGCGCAGATGATTCTGCAGGACCTGGATCAGCAGATCGAGCAGCTGCACAAGATCTCCGACCTGATCTACGGCCGATGGCTGCAGCGCGTGCTGGCCAGGCAAGATACAACATGAGGGGCGTTGCGCTGCTGATGGGGCTGATGTGGGCAATAGCCGTCTGCGCCAAGCCCAGCCCCGAGGTCGAGGCGGTATTGACTCAGCTGGGTGGCGGGGTGGAACGGCGTTTACAGGCTCGCTTCGAGCTTGCCGGCGCCGCCTATCCGCCGCAGCGGGTGCAGTTGATCGCCTTCAAGGAGAGCCGGCGTCTGGAGCTGTGGTCTTATCATGAGGGCGTTTGGCGTTTCATCCACGATTACGCCATCTTCGCCGCCAGCGGCGGCTCCGGGCCCAAGTTGAGGGAGGGAGACAAACAGGTGCCTGAAGGTTTCTATCGCATCGTAGAACTCAACCCCAACAGCCATTTTCATCTCTCGATGAAACTCAACTATCCCAACGCATACGACTGGATTCAGGCGAACAAGGAGGGCAGGGGGGCGCCGGGCTCAAACATCTTTATTCATGGCAGCGCCTGGTCAGCAGGGTGTCTGGCGGTCGGCAACCGCTATATCGAGGAGCTCTTCTACCTGGTCGCCAGGATAGGCATGGAGCGCTCAGCGGTGTTGATAGCGCCCTATGACTTCCGCGCAGGAGAGTCAGCCCGACCTGTCAAGGGGCCGCGGTGGCTGAAGGAGTTGTATGCTTATCTGAAACTGCGTCTGGCCCAATTTCCCTTGGCGCACAAGAAGTGGCTGTGCCCGCCGGGCTGCAGAGAGGTGAATGCCCGCCGAAACACCGTTCCAGAGACGGTGGAGTAGGGCAATCAGTCCAGATTTGCCAGATAGGTGGCGACAGCTTCCATGTCACGATCATCGAGGCGGATAGCTACCCCGGTCATCCAGATATTGGTGCGTTTGCCGGTGCGATCGCGGAACTCCTTGAGCATCTTTACCACATAGTCATGCCTTTGACCGGCCAGTCGCGCGTAGCCTTCCTGGCCTCGGCCGTTCTTGCCATGACATTTGACGCAGACTTCCTTGTAGAGTCTCTCTCCCGCTGGTAATAGACTCAGATCGCCACCGCCGGAGGGTTTCATCTTCATGTCCGCATAGTAGAGGGCGATCTTGATCTTATCCTCGAAGCTGAATGTCTTAGCCAGATTGCTCATCAGATAGTCATTGCGTCTGCCATCGCCAAACCGCTGGAACTGATCGACGATGTAGGCAGGGTTCTGTCCAGCCAGATTAGGGGCGAGCGGTTTTACGGCAATACCGTCGTCGCCATGGCAGGATCGGCAAAGCACTGTCCGGTCATGGCCCTCACTGACCATTTGCGCATGAAGTTTCTTGTTCTTGGCAATTTCAGCGATGCGACTTTCGAGTTTTTCCCGGAGTTTCACGGTCTCTTCCATGCTGTTAGCGATTGTAGTCTGACTCATCAGCATCAAGGCAACCACAATGATAAACAGCGACAACAGCCAGTGCCTTGTTGGAACTCCGGATCGCATTTCGATTTTGACTCCTTCTAAATTTGTGCCGTTCCTACGGTGATATCGGCCACTTTTTTGGGGACTTGATTCACGAATCAGTATTTTAGGCGTTTATTGCCTAAAGCTTCCTGCTGGCAACGAAAGCGGATGAAGGCGGCGGCGTTTCAATGCTCCGGCTTTTCTGTAAGCTAGCGGATATTTAAAGACTCACAGCATAACCCATGGCAAAGAAGAGAACCAGACAAGGCAAGACAGGTCCGGGACGGGGAAGAAGAGGCCGATGGCGGCGCTGGGTGGTGTTGGGGCTGGTGGCCCTGTCGCTGGCGACGCTGCTTTATATCCTCTATCTCGACCGCATCGTCCAAGCCCGGTTCGAAGGCCAGCGCTGGGCTGTTCCGGCCAAGGTCTACGGGCGTTCCCTGGATCTCTATCCGGGTGCGCCGGTGACCCCCGAACATCTCAAACAGACCCTCGACGGTTTGGGTTATCGCCGGGTCAAACATCCCGACCGGCCAGGAAACTACTCCAGCTATCGTGGGCGATTCCTGTTGCGTACCCGCGCCTTCCGTTTTCCGGACATCCACCGCTCCAGCGACTACCTGGAAGTGCTGTTCGATGGGCAGGGGGTCAGCAGCCTGAAGCGGGCGGCAAGCGGTGATCCGGTCGGCCACTATCGCATCGAACCCAGGCTTATCGGCAGCCTGACCTCCGCCCATGGCGAGGATCGAATTCTGCTCAAGCGGGAGCAGTTGCCCGAACTGTTGGTGAATGCCTTGATCGCTGTGGAGGACCGCCAGTTTTATCGCCACATCGGTATCGATCCCATCGCCATTGGCCGCGCCCTGTGGGCCAATCTTCAGGCCAATCGCGTGGTTCAGGGCGGCAGCACCCTGACTCAGCAGTTGGTGAAGAACTTCTTCCTCTCCGCGGAGCGGACGCTTTGGCGAAAGTTCAACGAAGTATTGATGGCGCTGATTCTGGATTTGCGTTACCACAAGGATGAGATTCTCGGGGCCTATGCCAACGAGATCTATCTGGGACAGCAGGGCGGCAAGGCGATACATGGCTTCGCCCTGGCCAGCCGCTTTTACTTCAACAGACCCTTGCAGGAGTTGGGATTGCCACGGTTGGCGATGCTGGTGACCCTGGTGCGGGGACCCTCGGCCTACGATCCCAGGCGCCATCCGCAAAAGGCGAAACAGCGGCGTGATCTGGTGCTGCGGTTGATGGTCGATCAGGGGGTGATCAGCCAGCGCCAGGCAGCGCAGGCAAGCCAGGCTCCCCTCGGTGTGGAGCAGGGCAGGCTACGCGCTTCAGGCAGTCCCGCCTTCATGGACCTGGTAAGGCGACAGTTACGAAGGGACTATCCGGAAGAGGGACTGAATGCCGGTGGCTTAAGGATCTTTTCAACCCTCGATCCCTGGTTGCAGGAGCGTGCCGAACAGGCCTTGTCACGACAACTCGGTGAATTGGAGAGCGCCCGCGATCTGCCTCATGGGACCTTGCAGGGCGCCCTGACCCTGGCGGATGTGGCGACCGGCGAGGTAACGGCCCTGGTGGGCGACCGGAATCCCGAATTCGCCGGTTTTAACCGGGCGCTGGATGCGGTGCGGCCGGTAGGCTCGTTGATCAAGCCAGCGATCTATCTCAGCGCCCTGTCGCAACCGCGCCACTACCATCTGTTCAGCCCCCTGGAAGACAGGCCGATCCGTATCAAAGGGGCGAATGGGGAGATCTGGGCGCCGAGAAACTACGATAGCCGGCATCATGATAGCGTGAGCCTGGAGCAGGCATTGGTGGAATCGCTCAATTTGGCGACGGTCCGCCTCGGTCTCTCCGTCGGCCTCGAGTCGGTAATCGACACCCTGCATGAACTCGGCATTCACCGTCCGGTGGAGCCCTTTCCTTCAATGCTATTGGGCGCGGTCTCTCTCTCCCCCCTGGAGATGACCCAGATGTACCAGACCCTGGCCAACGGCGGTTACAGCGCTAGGTTGAAATCGATCCGCGATGTTACCGATGCACAGGGGGAACCCCTTTCACGCTATCCGCTGGCCATCGAATCCACGTCTGATACGCGGGCGGTCTATCTGTTGAGACATGCGCTGAGCGAGGTGACCCGAAGCGGTACGGCCAAGGCGCTGCAATGGCTCTTGCCGGGCGAGGTTGCAGTGGCGGGCAAGACAGGAACCACAGACAAGCTGCGCGACAGTTGGTTTGCCGGATTCGATCGCCGCCGCGTGGCCGTGGTGTGGGTCGGTCGCGACGATAATGCGCCTACCGGTCTCACCGGTTCTTCCGGCGCCATGCGGGTGTGGGCGGAACTGATGAACGCGATCGGGGTTGCCCCATTGCTTGAAGAGCCGCCAACGGGCGTGGAGGTGCTGACGATCGACCCGGCGACCGGTTTGCTTGGCGAAGGCTGCCCCCAGGCGACCGGTTATCCCTTTATCGTCGGCAGCGCTCCGACCGCTGAGGCCCCCTGCGCCGTTAGGGATTCGCATTTGGATACAGGGATTCGATGGCTGCAGGGGCTCTTTCGTTATTAATCCGGCAACCTATTGTGGTGTAACGTATAAACTGTACCAATCAGCGAGACGCTAAGCCGTTAGCTGCTAGGCGCGTTGCGCCGGGAATGGCGCGCCCTTTCCAAGCAACGCAACAACGCAGATGACGGCTTAGCGTCTCGCCCGAAGGGAGGCCCGTCAATGCCTCAATCCTGCGTTGCAGCGCTTGACAAGGGCGCTGCCATTGCCTGCGCGCTGCGCCTGGTCTTGAGGCATTGACGGGCCTCTGATTGGTACAGTTTATACGTTACACCACACTATTAGGGTGCCGGGTTAATAAGGTGGCGGCTGGTAACTAAAGCGTTATCATTTCACGCCGATACACATCTGTCAGTGTCTGAATCCCTGAGTCAGTGGGAGAGAAGCGCATAATGTATCGAAACGGAGAGGGTAATGATGATCCCCAGCCATACCCAGGTAGACCTGGTAAGAATTTTCATACGGACAGGCGGATCATGGGTTTGCACAGTCAGCTCCCATGAATCCAGTGATTCAGGGAATACTGATTGGTGACGACTCTACAGGCCGGTAGGGTGTAGACACCATCTAGAAGCGTCAGGAAAATGAATAACCGTCGAAGACATCCAAGGCTGGATATCGATTGCCCCGCTACCCTGCATTACCAAGGGCGCTCCTTCATGGGCTGCCGGATACACAATTTTTCCGCGGGCGGCATCTATCTGAGTTGTGAGGATACCCAACTCAGCGAGTTGCTGCCGGAGGGATATTATACCGGGAGCGAGCGCCGGACCGCATCTCTGGCGTTGGAAGAGCGCCAAATACAGGTGGATGTGGCGATTGTCTATCTGCGCAATCAAGGGGTAGGGGTCTGTTTTCTCGAAGCGCAAGCGGGTGAACACTTCTTCTCCTGTCTGCAATCCTTGATTGAACCGCAACGGCAAATTGAGCCTCCCGCCCAGCCTGCCTCCGCCGACCAGGCCTCCCTGACGCCTGCCATCCGGCAGTTGCAGACCCGATTGCTTGCCTACCTGAAGCCGCGGCTTGGCGATTTTTTCAAGCAATCCAGGCAGGCGCTGCTCGCCGGCGCCCGCGAGCCATCGGATAATCTCCAGGAGTCAGCACTGTTTTTTGCCATCACCACCCTGGAGCAGAGGGAGGGTGAGATCGAGGAGGATTACATCGATGCCGTGAAGGAGGCCTTCGATCGGTTATTGGCTGGCGGGAAGGGGGCATCCGATGCGCGGCTGGAGGAAGCGGACGGATTCGAACTGGTGGAAAAGGCGGAGATCGATCACTGGGTCATCATTAACGATATCGCAAGACGGGTGGAGCCGGAGCAGGTGCGCAGTCTGTATAGGCTGGAGGTGGCGCTCTCCTATCTGACCCATACCACCATCAAGGATGAAGCCAATCCCCTGTCGCCGATCAGTCTGCTCAATGCCATGAAACAGGCGCTGGACGGGTACGATCTGCACCTCGACTGCTTCAAGCTCATCCTCAGTGTCTTTTACAGCACTGTGCTGCAAGGCATGGAGCCCCTGTATGGTGAGACGCTGGATGGTCTCAGGCAGCAAGGATTCGATCTGGCGGCGGAGGGTCAGGGCGATGCCTGGCGGGCGGCGCCCGATAGCGGGGCGTATCGCGTCCGGGCGGGTGAGCCGCTGCGCCATGTCTCGACACTGCTTGACCTGCAGCACCACCGGGACAACAGAGGGCCGGCGACCCGCCGGAGCACGATGGAAACCGCGCAGGTGGTGGAATCGCTGAATACCCTGCCGCTGAGGCATGGGTCGTCGCTGCTGAATCAGTTGGAACAGGGATTGGCGAGCCAGACAGAGCCCATCGTCAACCTGGACCCGGTGATTCGCGCCGCCATCAGCACCGGTGAGGAATTGGTGGCGGCCCTGCAGCAGGACTCCCTGGTGCCTGATGAACTCAAGGGCCTGCTCAATCGCATGGAGGTGCCGATTATCCAGGAGGTGGTGCAAGATCCGACCCTGCTGGAGAATGGCAACCACCCCGTCCGGCGTCTGCTGGCCGTGACCGAGGCCTTGACGCCCTACCTCAACGCCCCCGCAGAGGCATCGAAAATACGGGATAGATCCGCAACCTTTCAGCTCCTGGAGGCTGTTGATAGCGGTAAGCTCGTCAGCGTCGGTCAGGTGACAAAGGCGCTGGAGGCGTTGCAAGGCGAACAACTGGAGCGGTTTCATCGTAATCGCCGGATTGCCGTTTCCCGTTGTGAAAAGGAGCAGCTCCACCTACAAGCCGAGCGATCGGTGATGGACTATCTGCGCAAGCAGTTGTCGGGTAAATCGGTTTCGATTGCCCTCGACAGACTGTTTCGTTACGGATGGATCAATCTGCTGGTGCAGACCCGTCTGCTACAGGGTGAAGAGAGCCCGGCCTGGAAGGCCTATCTTCGCGTGATAGAGATCCTGTTGAAACTGTTTCACGGCAAACAGGCAGTCCGGGAGATGCCGGGAAATCGCGTCCACGATCTGATCTCGATCATCAGAAAGGGGTTTCGAGAGTATCCGGTTCACCCCCAAGGCAGCAAGCGTTTTGCCGTGGAATTGCAGCGGGCCCTGTTAAAGGGCGGGGCGGCGGAGGCGTTCTACTTCGAACAGCGGGTGGTCATCGACGAGGCCTATCTGGCGCAATTTCACTCAAACGGGAACAAGCCGTCGAAACCGCCGGCACAAGCCGGGGATGAACCGCCGTCCCTGCAACAGATTCGCTCCCTGAAGATCGATGAGTGGCTTGTGGCGGTGAGCGATGATCGCCCGTCCCGGATGTTCAATCTGGCCTGGAAAAGTCCACAATCGAGCCGCTATTTGCTGGTTGACGGTAACGGTTTCAAGGCCTTGGACGGCGCTGCCGGTGAGTTGGCCGAAGGGTTCGCCAGCCAGGGTTATGCGGTACTGAAGAATCACGTCCAACCGATTGTCGATCGGGCAATCGACCGGGTTCTGGATAAGAGCTACAACGAAATCAAAGATGAATCCGCGCTCGATCTCCTGACCGGGTTGATGAATCGGCGCTGTTTCGAGCGCCATTTACGGGAACTGCTGGCCGACGTGGGGAGAAACCGCACCGAGCATGTGCTGATTCTTCTCGATCTGGATCAGTTTCAGGTGGTCAACGATCTGTGTGGTTTCGAGGGCGGCGACAAACTGCTGCAGACGGTATCGTCGATCCTGTTGAGTTATCTCTCTGAGAGCGGCATGGTGGCGCGTATCGGCGATGACGAGTTTGCCGTGCTGATCAGACATGCAAACCTGGAAGAGGGTTATCAGCTCGCCGAGTCACAACGCCATGCGATCGAAGAGTATCGCTACACCTGGAACGATCGCCTGATCCCCGTCTCCGCCAGTCTCGGTGTGGTGCAGGTCGACGAACAGAGCAGTAGCGACGAGTTGCTGCAGGCCGCGCTGTCCGCCTGCCATCTGGCCAAGGAGGGAGGCAGAAACTGTACCCGCGTCTATGTGGCATCGGATACCGCCTATCAGGACCACAAGGAGATGGTGCAGGCGATCCCGACCATTCAGGAGGCCTTGGCCAACGACAGAATGGTGCTCTACGTCCAGCCCATTGTACCGCTAAGGAGCGAGGAGGGGTTGACCCCCCACTATGAGATACTGCTGCGCATCATGGACGACGAGGGAGAACTGCAGACGCCCCAATCCTTTATCAGGACTGCCGAACACTACGATCTGATGCGCGCCGTGGACCGCTGGGTGGTCGAACGTTTCTTCAATTCCCTCATCCCTTATGGCGAGGCGCTGGCGCGTCAGGTAAGCTTTTCCGTCAACCTCTCAACCAAATCCATGGCCGATGGCGAATTCAAGCGGTTTCTGAAAAAGAAGATCGCCGATTCCCCGGTTCAACCGCAGCAGTTGGGCTTTGAGATCACCGAAACAGCCCTGGCCCGTGACATCGGTGAGACCGCGTCATTCATGCAGGAGGTCAGGGAGATGGGTTGCTCCTGTTATCTGGATGATTTCGGATCGGGTTATGCCTCCTTCTCCTATCTCAAGGACTTCCCGGTGAACTTTGTCAAAATAGACGGCGTCTTCGTGCGCGAGATGATGCAAAAGCAGGCGGACTTGGCGATGGTGATATCGATCATGGAAATAGCCCATTTCATGGGCAAGCGGGTGATTGCGGAGTATGTCAGCGATGCCTCCATCGGACAGGCGTTGCGGGATATGGGCGTCGACTACGCCCAGGGTTATCATTTCGGGCGACCCAGGCCGTTTGCCGATCTGCTCGAAGAGATCGCCAATGAGCATCAGCGGATCTCGACGGGTTGAAGCTGCTTCGAGCGGGTAAAAAAGTCAAGCGCATCAAGCCATATCAAGCGGTGTTTGTCCGCATTCATTCGCGGACAATCAGCTTTGTGTTGCTCCCCGTGCCTTATGTTGTCGAGGAGTTGTTTCTGGACGGACACAAGATAGGCTACAATCCGGGCAGAACCCCATTCCTCAGCAGGAAGGAGCAAGGCTTGACTGTCTACGCCGCTGACAAACTGATCGCCCAGGCTCGCGTATTGGCGGCGGAATATCGGCGCACCATGGGCAAGCCCCTGCCGGGCATCAGCAATGAAATTGCCGAACATGACGCGGTGAAACTGCTCCGACTTGAAGCCAGGGCCGAGGGAGAGGGAGGGTACGATGCGGTCGATCCGAGCCGTGGCGGCAAGCGCATTCAGATAAAATCCCGCACCATTTTCGATGAGAGCAAGTCAGGGCAGCGCATTGGCCAACTCAAACTGGACAAGGATTGGGATAGCGTGGTGCTGGTGCTCATGGATGAAGAGTACGAGCCTTATGAGATCTATGAAGCAGAGCGGGAAGATATCCTCGAGTATGTCGACAAGAGTAGCGGCAGCCGGGCCAAGCGCGGCGCCATGTCGGTGGCGCGGTTCAAGATCATCGGCCGCCTTACCTGGACGCGGGAGAACGGTCTCGAGCCGGAAGTCTGGGACAACCGGACCGGCTGATTCCTCGCCACCGGGACGATGACTGATTACACCGAGATTTTCGGGCCTGACGGTTGGCTGGCGAATCGCATCGAGGGCTTCTCGTATCGTCGCCAGCAGCAGGAGATGGCCCAGGCGGTCGGTCGTATCATGGAGCAGGGCGGAGTGCTGATCTGCGAAGCAGGCACCGGCACCGGCAAGACCTTCGCCTATCTGGCCCCGGCGATGATCTCGGGTCTCAAGGTGATCATCTCCACCGGCACCAAGAACCTTCAGGATCAACTCTATCACCGCGATCTGCCGATGTTGCGGCAGAGCCTTTCCAGTCCGGTTTCCATTGCCTTGTTGAAAGGTCGCGCCAACTATCTTTGCATTCACCGGCTCGAGAATACCCTGGTGGAGGAGATCCGTCTGACCAGGGAGCAGGTCGGGCAGTTACAGGCGATCCGAAGCTGGTCGTCAGCCACCGACAGCGGCGATATCAGCGAGATGCCGGAGATCGCGGAGGATGCCGGGATCTGGCCCCTGGTCACCTCTACCACCGACAACTGTCTGGGCCAGGAGTGCTCCGCCTACGCCAAGTGCCATCTGACGGAGGCCCGCAAGCGCGCTCAGGAGGCGGATCTGGTGGTCGTCAATCACCATCTGTTATGCGCCGATTTTGCGCTCAAGGAGGAGGGTTTCGGGGAGTTGCTTCCCCGCGCCGACTGTTTCATCCTCGACGAAGCCCATCAGCTCCCCGAAGTGGCGGGCAACTTCTTCGGCGCCAGCGTCAGCGGCCGCCAGTTGCTCGACCTGGCGAGTGATACCGTCACCGAGTACCATCGTGAGGCCAAGGATCTCCCCGATGTGCCTGAGAGCGCTGAGCGTCTGCAGCGGGCGACCCGGGACATGAGACTCGCATTCGGATTGGAGCAGCGGCGAGGCGCCTGGTCGGAGATCGCCGGCAATCCATCGGTGATCGCCCATCTGGACGGTCTGCTGGAACACCTGGATCGATTGCTCGAGGTGTTGCGCGCCATCGAGGGACGGGGCAAGGGGCTCGATAGTTGCAAAGAGCGCTGTGAAATCCTCATGCAAAGATTAAGAGACCTGAAGGATGAGGGGGACATGGCGTCGATCCGCTGGTTCGAGACCCAACGCCAAAGCTTCCGCCTCAACCGCACGCCATTGGAGATCGCGGATATCTTCCAGGGTGTGATGGAGGATCATCCCGCCTCCTGGGTCTTTACCTCCGCCACCCTGGCGGTAGGAGGGAGTTTCGACCACTTCGCCGGTCAACTTGGTCTGCAAGAAGCGGAGACCCACTGCTGGGACAGCCCTTTCGATTATCCTCGACAGGCGGTCTGGTATGTTCCCAAGGGGCTGCCAGCCCCCAACAACCCCGCATTCAATCGCACCGTCTCCGATCTCTCCCTGCCGATTCTGCGGGCCAGCAGCGGCCGCGCCTTTTTGCTCTACACCAGTCATCGGGCCTTGCAGGAGGCGGCCGACTACCTGAAAGACAAGCTCGAATATCCGATGTTGGTACAGGGCACCGCACCGCGCACCGAATTGGTGGAGCGGTTTCGTAAGTTGGGCAATGCGGTGTTGCTGGGAACCTCGAGTTTCTGGGAAGGGATCGATGTGCGGGGCGAGGCGTTATCATGCGTCATTATCGATAAACTCCCCTTTGCCTCTCCGGGAGATCCGGTATTGCAAGCGCGCATCGACGCCCTGCGCAAGCGCGGGGGTAACCCGTTCATGACCTTTCAGTTACCCCAGGCCGCGATTGCCCTGAAACAGGGCGCGGGCCGTTTGATCCGCGACGAGAGGGATCGAGGCGTGTTGGTGGTATGCGATCCCCGGCTGCTGAACAAACCCTATGGCAAGGTATTCATCCGTAGCCTGCCACCCATGACCAAGACCCAAGACATGAGTGTCTTGCAGCGTTTTTTCTCGCTCTGAAAAAGCGGAGCCCGCGGGTGGGGGTACCCGGGGCCCCGTAAAGAAAATGTCAACTATCGTTTGATTGTCAGGGTTGTAATCAATTGCTCAGGGCAGGGCCATAGCTTTTATCGATCACGGGGATATGGTTATCGAGCCAATTCTTGATAAAGTTCATGGTGCCCTCTTCAATATCCGTCTCGCCTGAGTGAAACTTATCCTGTAGATCGGTACAGGTCTGAACCAGCCGGTCGTGTTCTTCACGATGGGCATCCAGTCCGATATAGCCCCGTTCTTCCATCATGCGCTCTTCCGTCTCGAAGTGGACCACGACAAAGTCGATCAGGTTGTCGAGTCGGTTTCCGATGTTCGCGCGGTCTCCGTTGGTTACCGCGTCGTTGAGGGCATTGACCCGATCGAACAGCTCCTTGTGCTGGTTGTCGCAAACGTCCACGTTAGTGCCGTATTTCTCATCTATCCATTGCATAAGTGTCATGCTTGATTTCCTCATTTAGGTTATTTCCATATGTTGGTTTCATACCAATACAGCTTCAGTGGCTGCCGGAACGGAAGTTGTTCGGAGGCGCATATCGACACTCTGGCCGAATGTGCATAACAACACCGTTCGTCACAGGGCTGGCCAGCGTTCCACCCGAGCCGGAAAATAGACAGGCGCTTGGGAGACGACTACGCTGCACTGACGCAGCCTATTAATCCACTGGCTATATTTGAGTACGAAGCGTAGTCGTATCGAGTGAAAGGGGAAGGCGGTTGGCGTCGTTGCCGCCACCGCAAAATCGGATATGTTTTAGAGTAGTGTCCATGTCCTGCCGATCCTTAGTCTGGGCTATGGTTTTTCAGAATCGATGCAATCGATTCGAAGGGTTCATCCGTTACTGGTTGAGGATAGGAGTTTCATATAAATTTCCCTGTTTGTAAAGTGGTTTGTAACAATTCTCACAACAGGTTAGCACTACGGCGCTTTTCGGGGTTAGGGTTAGTAAATCGCTACACGCCGATGTCGATATAGGAGCGCGCCAATTTCTGCAGAGCGATGATGTAGGCGGCGGTGCGATAGTCTTCTATCTCTGGTTTGCGGCTGCGGATGTCGATGATCTCTTGCATTGCTTGGCGCATGCTATCGTCGAGACCGGAGCGCACCAAGTCCAGTTCGTCGGCGCCGCGAGAGAGGCTGGCGCTGATCCAATCCGGCACCTTTTTTCCGGTGGTTTGCTCCAGGGCAGCGACGACATGGCGGCCGCGCGCCTCATCGAGACGGCGTTCGATGCGCCCGAAGCGCATGTGGCTGAGGTTGCGAATCCATTCGAAGTAGGAGACCACCACGCCACCGGCATTCACGTAGGCGTCGGGGAGGATGGTAATGCCTCGGCTGCGCAGGATCCGGTCCGCTTCAAACGTGACGGGGCCGTTCGCCGCCTCGGCAATCAGTTTGGCGCGGATGTTCGGGGCATTGTTCTCGGAGATGGCCCCCTCGATGGCGGCAGGGATGAGGATATCGCATTCATACTCCAGCACCGAGGCGCCGTCCTCGATGAACTCCCCGCCGGCAAAGCCCTTCAGCCCGCCGTGGGAATAACGATGATAATAGGCCTCTTCGACATGGATGCCCTGGGGGTCATAGATCGCTCCGTCACGCACGATGATAGCAATGATCTTGGCTCCGTCCTCCTCAGCGAGAAATTTGGCGGCATGGTAGCCAACATTGCCCAGCCCCTGGATGATGATTCGCTTGCCTTCCAGGCCGCCATCCAGTCCGGCGGCGTTCAATTCCTCTTTGTGGCGAAAAAACTCTTGTAGCGCATATTGGACGCCGCGACCGGTGGCTTCGGTGCGGCCATTGACGCCGCCATGGGCGACGGGTTTGCCGGTCACGCAGGCGAGGGCGTTGATCTCTTCGGGATAGAGGTGTTTGTAGGTGTCGGCGATCCACGCCATTTCACGTTGGCCGGTCCCCATGTCCGGGGCCGGCACGTTGGTCGCCGGGTTGAGAAAACCCGGGGCGGCCAGTTCTCGGGTAAAACGGCGTGTGATCCGTCTCAACTCGTCTCGGGAGTAGTTGTTCGGATTGATATAGAGTCCCCCCTTGGAGCCGCCGAACGGGACATCGACAATGGCGCATTTGTAGGTCATCAGGGCGGCCAGCGCCTCGACCTCTTGCTGGTCCACGCTCTCGGAGTAGCGTAATCCCCCCTTGGCGGGCAGGCGATGGATGCTGTGTACGGCGCGCCAGCCGGTAAAGACCTCGACCTTTCCCCTGATCTCCACGGGAAAGCTCACCTGCAGTACCGAGGTGCAGCATTTAATCGCATTGGCAATCCCTGGATCGAGTTCCATCAACGCCAGGGCGCGGTCGACCATATGGTCAACGCTTTGTCTGAATGTCAGGCCGGAAGTTACTTCTGTCATGGCTTCTTACCCGCTTTTTTAATGTTGAATTTTGAATTATGAATTTTGAGTTGTGGTGCTCGCTTTGCTCGCGGGGGTTGTTTACTCATGTTCGGCTTGCTGGAATAGGAGACCGGCTAGGGTCGAAGCATCGGCTTGCGCTTGGGGCCTCTTCAGCGGTGTCCAAGAACGGTCCGTCTCCAGGCGGAAACTGCCCTTGAAGGCGTTGGGTGGATCGTTTCTCCAGTCTGCCGGAGAGAGCATGGAGAGAATGAGTTCACCTCGTCTGTCCTGATAGAGATGATAGATCCGCCCTGGAATTTTCTGAAAGTTGCAACGGGCGCGATGCAGCTCCTGGGCCTGGCGGGTCTCCTCCAAAATCGCTCTTGCCTGCCGTTGCAGATGTCTGAGCTGCTCGACAAGCACCTGCATTTTCGAAGCGGCCCGGTTGGCCAGATGCTCATCGGCCTGAGCGATCTCCCTGGCCATGTCGACAAGGTCAAAGGCAGGCGCCAAGCGACTCACAGGATAAGGGGAGCTGTGGTCATCGGTGGGGTTATCTGTGTCTTGTCTATTCATTGTCTCACTGTTGCAGTGTTCTACCGCCGTCGACGGCGATGATCTGTCCGGTGACATAACGGGCGTCTCGAAACAGAAACAGCAAGGTGTCGGCGATATCTTCCACGGTGCCGGCCCGTTTCAGGGCGGTGCGTTCGAGGATGGCCCGCCGGTCCTGATCGCTCAGGCCCTGCTCTGGCCAGAGGATGGCTCCGGGGGCGATGCCGTTGACTCGGATTGCCGGCCCCAGTTCCCTGGCCAGGGATTTTACCAGCATGACGTTTCCCGCCTTGGCGATCGAATAGATGGGGTGATTTTTGAGTGGCCGCTGGGCATGGATATCCACCAGGTTGATGATACAGCCTTTTGTCTTGCGCAGGAGGGGCGCTGCGGCCTGAGAGAGAAAGAAAGGTGCTTTCATGTTAGTACCGATGAGGTCATCCCACTGCTCGTGGGTCGCGGTTTCAACCGGTGTCGGGAAGAAGCTGGAGGCATTGTTTACCAGCAGGTCAAGCCGTTTGCATCGGGCTTCGGCCTGTTCGATCAAGTGCCGGTGGCTATCTGGCCGGTGAAGGTCGGCCTGGAGCAGCCAGACCGAATCCGGTCGGTCTGCCTCAAGTTCTTGTTTTAGCTGCTCTGCGGCGTCCTTGGCGTTGCGATAGTGCAACAGGATATCCATTCCCTCGGGATGTAAAACGCGGGCGATGGCCGCGCCGATACGGTGTGCGGCTCCGGTAATCAAGGCGCTCTTTCCAGTCAAATCGACTCGGTTTTGCGTCATACTGGAACTCCGTGGTTGAATAGTGCGTCGTAACTATTCAGCAACCGGAAACCGCGATTTCGGATGCTGAACATGGCCTATTAGGACACCACACTAGGTTAATAGTATGTCGCGCCTACTCTAACGGATTCATACAGGTTTCTAAACACATGCCAGATTGTCTCAGCGCCCAGCCGGGCACTTCAGGCGGGACACTGCCCTTGCCTGACCCCACGGCGCAGGCCGTCAGCGATAGATTGTTGCGTCAGATCAGGCGTACTATCGATAGGGCTGGCGGAGCGATCCCATTCGACCGTTTCATGGAGATGGCGCTGTATGCGCCAGGACTTGGTTACTATGTGGCAGGCAGCCGTAAATTCGGCGAGCAGGGGGATTTCATTACCTCGCCTGAGGTCTCACCGCTGTTTGCCCAATGTCTGGCTCATCAGGCGGAGCCGGTCCTGTCAGCGATGTCAGGGGGGGAGGTACTGGAATTCGGTGCAGGGTCTGGGTTGTTGGCTGCCGACATGCTGGCGGAACTGGAACGCCTCGGCTCACTGCCGCAACGCTATCTGATCCTGGAGGTTAGTCCGGAGTTGCGGGCGCGGCAACAAGAGACCTTGCAGGCGCGCGTACCGCATCTATTGTCCCTGGTCGATTGGCTGGACGGCATGCCCGGCGGTTTTCACGGTTTCGTGATCGCCAACGAGTTGCTCGATGCGCTGCCGGTGAATCGGTTTCGTATCGCGGATGGCGCCGTTGAAGAGTGCTTTGTGGCCTATGATGAGCAGGGGCTTAAAGCGCATTTTGCCGAACCCGTGACGCCGGGTCTGAAAGAGGCGGTGAGCGATATCAGACAAGCCGGGGGCGAATTGCCCAACGGGTATGTCTCCGAGGTCAATCTACGCCAGGCCTCCTGGTTGCATGCCCTGGCAGGGGCCGTGCGGCGCGGCGCCGTGATCCTGATCGATTACGGCTATAGCGGCGCGGAGTACTATCATCCACAACGCAATCAGGGCACGCTGATGTGCCATTACCGTCATCGCGCCCATAGCGATTCATTCCGTTGGGTCGGTCTGCAGGATATTACCAGTCAAGTCGATTTTACCGCAGCCACGCGGGTGGCGCTTGAAGCGGGCTTCAGACTGGGCGGCTATACGACACAGGCCCATTTTCTGATTGCCAACGGTCTCGATACGCTATTGGCCGACTCCGATCCCAATGACCTGACTCGGCACATGGCGCTGGTGCAGGGCGTGAAACGCCTGACGCTGCCCTCGGAGATGGGGGAGCGATTCAAGGTATTGGGCCTGCTGAAAGATCTGGATATGAATCTGCAGGGTTTCAGTCTGCGGGATTTTTGTGAACGGTTATGAATGAGGTTCTTCACCGCATCGAGTGGGTGGGAAAAACAAAATACGACGATATCTGGCCATCGGTAGATAGAGTTAATTGGCCGCTAATGAACGCTAATCACCGCAAATTCAACGCAAATGGTTTCACATCTATACGTTACACCACATTAGTGGACGATCTCGGCGGTTGCCTCGTCTATCGCCTCTTCGATGTAGAAGATCAGGTAATCGACGGTATTGATGCCCACGATTCGCTCTGCGGCCTCTTTACCCTCGGCATCGAGAAACAGCAGGGTCGGTGTGACATGGACTTCATATTGGTGAATGAAATCCGCAGCGGTTTCAGGTTCGCCCTGAAAATTGGTGATCGTCTCCCCGGGATCGATCGACAGTTCGCGCATCAGGACACGGTTCCGGTATTCCCCGCTCAAGCGCATGGGTTGCAGCACCTCCTCCTTCATACGGTCACAGAATCCACAATGGTATTGCGAGACCATTAGCAGTATCGGCAGGCGGCGCTGTTCTGACTCGGCGGCAAGCTGGCTGAGGTCATCGGCTGAAACCAGCTTGCCCGGATCAGCCACGGCAGTAAGGACGATGGCGGTATTGAGCAGAACAGTGCCGATGAGTGTTCTTGTTGCATGACATGCCATTTATTTCGACTCGCTAGTGTAGTGTCCTATCCCCTTCAATATCACATGGAAGGCGTTCAGGGAGACTATTCCAATGCCGCGAAGGAGGCGCCTAACGAGGAACGGAGTAACTCCCGGTATTCGTCCTGGGAATTATACCCCACAATGGGATCGGTCAACGGCTTACCGTCCGCATCCAGAATGAACAGGGTCGGGATGGCATAGACTTGGTAGCGGCTCTTGAACTGGCGGCTGCGTATGGGATCGCCGTTGAAGTCGGTGATTTTGCCGCTCGAGTAGATATCGAATTCGCGTATCAGAGGAAGCTTGCGATCGCTTTGGAGAGAGAGTGGTTCGATGACCTCCTCCATCAACCGTACGCAATAGCCGCACTCATCGGCGCCGAACACAACCAGGATTGGCGAGTGACGCTTGCGGGCGATGGCGGAGGTGTCGGACCAGTCAGTCGTCGTCAGGGGCGGCTCAGCATGGCTGAGGCCGGCAAAGAGTAGTAGAACGAAGATCAGGTACTGCTTGATCATCCTGAGATACAACATGAGTGATGATAAAATAGTAGTATATCAAGATTTACTAATATTTCAATATGCTACTCATTCTATTTGCCTGGAATCTGAGTGTTTTGCGGCGAATTGTGACCGGTTTCTCCCCCTTAGCCATTCATCATCGTCAACTCGCGCCGGTAGCGGTCATAACGTCCGCGATAACCGGCACGGGAAAGATAACAGGGGGCCTGACTCTCAATGGTCTGGGGTTGTATGTCCAACGCGAGAAGACCGTTCCGCTCACAGACGCTGTCAGTCTGCAGGGAGAGGTAGTTGTCCAGGGTGAAGGGTTTTCCCGGCAGGTGGCCGAGCAGGTGCGCCTGCAGGCGCGACAGACCGCTGCCGAGGGGGAGTACGATTCGCCGGATTCCCAGGGTCTTGGCCGTATAACGGACCAATTCCGCCAGCGTATAGATCTGTGGGCCGCACAGATCGTAATGCCTGCCCGCTGTGGTTGGATCCTCTAGGGCGCGGGCAAAGGCCTCTGCGACGTCGCCGACATAGACGGGTGCGAAGCGGCTTCGCGGGGAGGCGAGAGGAAACAGTAATGGAGAGAGTTTCAGCAAAGCGGCGAACCGGTTGAAGAAACTGTCTCCGGGACCGAAGATCACGGAAGGGCGAAAGCTGGTGACTTTGAGTGCCGAGCCGCCATGTGTATGGGCTCGGTTCTCCCCTTCGCCCTTACTGCGCAAATAGTTGCTCGATCCCTTTCCGGCATCGGCGTGCAGGGCGCTCATGTGCAGGAGGCGGGTGGCGCCCGCCTTGATCGCGGCTTCCACGATGGTGTCGACCAGCTCGACATGGATCTGTCTGAAGGTCTGTCTGCCCGATTCGTTGAGGATGCCGATCAGGTTGATCACCGCATCGCAGTCGGTGAAATGCCGGACTAGGGTCGCGGTGTCGATCTGCGGCGTCTTGATCAGTTCAGTGCCGGGGCACACCTTGAGATTCGCATGGCGTTGCGGATGACGGGTAAGGATCCGGCAGCCGATGCCACGATTGCTCAAATTGGCTACCAGGTGCTGTCCGACGAACCCGCTTCCGCCCAGTATGCAAACCCTTGTCATCGTCTGTCGTCTCCCTCCCTAGAAGAGCCTGAAGTATGGCATATTGAACCAGATCCTCCTCTGAGACAAGACCTATCGGGAAGAGCCTCTTTAACGGATCGTCCTCAGAGCCCGTGGGCATCTGCAAGAGCCCGATTCAGCCGACAAGAATGTTTTTTATCCACTCGAGATAGGGAAGAGTAGGTCACGTTGCGCAGCTACGTGACACCCCCATTGAGTCAGGTAGCCGCTCCGCGTCAACCTGACCTACGACTGAACCCGACAATATCACTTTGAAAGAGTATCTTTAGTGTAGTATCGGATTCCAGGCTCGCCTCATTCCGGTGCGGCCCCCAGGTCACTATCTTTGAACGGATGAACTCACTGTTTCTCTCCTTCGGCCCTGAATCGCTGCTGCTGTTTTTATTGCTGGGCTCCATCGTGGGACTGATCGCCGGCCTGTTCGGTATCGGCGGCGGCTTGATTATCGTGCCTGCCCTGATCTGGGGGTTGCCTCAGGTCGATGTTAACCCAGAGCACACCACGCACATGGCGGTAGGCACCTCCTTGGCGACAATTGTGATTACCTCTCTCTCGTCCATTCATGCCCATCATAAGCGGGGTGGCGTGATCTGGTCCGATTTCCGGATTCTAACGCCGGGGCTGTTGCTGGGGGCCTGGATGGGTGGGGTGGTCGCGGGTTGGCTCAACGGTGAGGTGTTGCAGCGTTTTTTTGGCCTGTTTGCGCTGGCGGTGGGTGTCAGCATGCTGCGTTCAAGCGCTGGGCGTGGCGGCGATTTGTGTGTGTCGAAGTGGCTTAAGGGATCGGTGGCCACTCTGATCGGAGGCGTATCCGCGTTGGTTGGCATCGGCGGCGGCTCCATGACAGTGCCCTTCCTCCATGCCACAGGCGTGGCGATGAAACGGGCGGTCGCCACGTCCAGCGCCTGCGGTCTGCCGATTGCATTGTCGGGAGCGGTAAGTTTCATTGTCGCCGGTTGGGATTCACAGGCGTTGCCGGCCTACAGCAGCGGCTACGTCTATTGGCCGGCGGCGCTTGTCATCGTCCTGACCAGCAGCCTGTTGGCGCCTGTCGGAGCAGGATTGGCCCATCGCTTGCCAGGGTTGCGGTTAAAACGCATCTTTGCCCTGTTTCTGATGCTCATTGGCGCAAAGCTATTGATAGGCTAACGAATAGGGCGGAATCGGGATCGGTAATTGTTTGAACAGCAGTATCGAGCCATTCGCGTGGCGCATGATCATTCTGCCGTCGTTAAGCAGATATCGGTAGTCGATGGCCGTCTCCGTTTCCGGGTCAAACATGATGAGTCTGTCTCTGTCGATGCGATAAAACCCATCCCGATAGACCTCGGCGTTGGCATAGATACGAAAATGGCCATGCATCACCATCACGATCTCTCCGGCCTGGCCGATCCAGATGCCATCCACCGCTGATCGGTAACCGGCCGGGTTTGGCCCAGTCGGCGGGTAGGGGCTGAACCCGGGTCTCGGCCAACCTCTCGCGGCGGGTGGACCATACGGGCCTCGTGGGTAGCCGTCGATGCCCTGCCAGCCGTAACCGGGATAGGTGCCAGTGCCGAATTTCCACCGGCTGCTGCCTTTGAATTGATGAGCCAAGTCTCCCAGGGTATCCATCATCGCGAGCATCGCCTTGCTCATGATGGTAGTGGGTGATGTTGCCGCAAGGCCGTTTGAGAGCATCAGTATGAGTGCAGGCATCAACCATATCATTCGGTAACGGGTGGTGAATCTGGTGTAGTGTCTCATATCGTTTGACGGTGGCCTTCCATTAAGCGCTGTATTGTCTGCGTGGGTGAAGGATAATGATAGCCGAACAGCAGTTCGGCGATCGACTCTTGTCAGAATACTAGTTGTCTGTCCACAAACTATAGCGATCGTCATTCCGGCGCATGCCGGAATCCAGTAAGTCGTTGAATTCCCTGGATCCCGGCATGCGCCGGGATGACGTGTCTTCAGAAAGTGTCCGTCCAGAAACAGGACTTTATAACGCAAAGCACGCAGAGAAACGCAATGAACGCAAAGCTAATGGATTGATTTATCTAAATTCTTTGCGTCCTTTGCATTTCATGGCGATCTTTGCGTTAGATTTTTTCAGCGTTTCCGGGCAAGCACTAGTTAGTATTTCGCCTGTCTGAGGTTGATTGACAACAGCGGAGAAGCCTGCGCCAAGGGCTTTTTTCTACAGGTCGATGACTTTTGGTTCACGGGGTAATAGAATCATACGCTGCGGCGGCAGGTTTGTTTCCGGAAATATCCGTCCCTGGAATGTTCCCGGACGGACACTACCGAGATTGACGGATAATTAGAAAAGTGTTTTTTGGAGGATCTTGATGAATTCTCAAGAGGGATGTGTTGAGGAACGCAGGACAGTCACCCAGGATTTAATCGACAAGCTCCTGTCTGAACGGCAGGAGATGCTGGTCCTGTTCTGCGAAGTGGCCGGGCTTGAACCCTATCATCGATCCGCTTCGTTGGATCAACAACTCCAGACCTTCTGTCAGGTGTTGATCGATTACACCGCCTTTGGTCATTTTGAGGTCTTCGGCCGTATCAGCGATGGCAACGAGCGTCGAAGCGGCGTGATCAGGATTGCGGAGAATATCTACCCCGACTTCGTCAAGGTCAGCGAAGCGGCGGTGGCGTTCAATGATAGATATGACCTTTCCGATCATCAGTTGGAACTCAACCATCTGGCGCAGGATCTCTCCCAACTGGGCGAGGAGTTGGCGGTGCGTATCGAACTGGAAGATCAGTTGCTTTCCGCCATGCTCGACCGATAGATGTCCGGCATCAACCTTTTCGCCAGGTTTTTCTATACTTCCATCACAATTCTGGCTGTGGATGAAAGGATTTCTCTGCAAAACGTTTAACTGCGCCAGGCCATCATCTAGACTCAATTCATGTAACTCTCTGAGTTGCATACGACTTTTTTATCGAGACCCTGTCGAGTGGCAATCCGCATCATCACTGGCGCTGTTTCGTGAAGATGAGGGTTTGACGGATTCAATCTATGGTAACGAGGGTTAGTACGCTGGTGCATATTCAACCGGATGTCGGAGAATTCTTGGCTCCGCTACGTAGCTGTGTGGCGCCGCAGGTTCGTTTGGAGCATTTCCAGATCGGTATCGATAACCGGCATATCGATGTTGCCCTGAGCCATCAGTTTCGCACGACCCTGGCGGAGCTGACACAAAAGATCGTATTCGAAGATCTGGCCAAACATGGTTGGGCGAAGATGGGCAAGCCCCCCTCCGGCAATGATGTCGAAGCATTCAAAACCGTCTATCGGAGCATCATGCAGGGCGCCCTTGAACAGGTGCATAGCAATGCGGCGGTGAATGAGCTGATACAGCTGCTGCACTTGGTCCTGCTGAAGATTTTGCTCGAATCCCCGGCTGCCGCAATCGCAACCTTGCGCAACCAGTTGCAACAGGATGCGGACTCCCCGGTGGGAGGCGCTGGCAGTGGGCGCGCCATGGAGCTGCATGAGCGAATTGTCGTCCTGGCGCGTCTGGAGCCCGGCATTCGTTATCGCACCCTGCGCAGGTTGTTCAAAATCGTTCAGCGCCTGGAATCCAAAGAGTTGCGTAAGCTGAGAAAATCTGTTGTCGGTAGCTCCTGGACCATTTCCAAACAGATCCTGTTCAATCCTCTGCTGCACTTGCCTGATCTTTCCAGTGAAGAGTACATCATGAATCACTATCCACTGCTGTGTGTGGATCGTGATGGTGAGAATTACTTCGATTTGACCAACCGGATCGTTACCGAGACCTATCAGGAGTATCTGCCGGAATGGGTGAACGCCCCGGACAGGCATGGAAAGGAGGCCCTGCCCGAGGGAGAGGGGCAGGGCTTTCAGATACGCAATCGGGAGCTGCATAGCGGTTTTTCTGAATTTCTTGAAGGTCAGCGATTGCTCGAGCAAGCCCTGTCCGAAGAGGAGTTCAAGCTGATCGATGTCTCTTGGCTGGATGTTCCCAGAAACATCGAGCTACTCATGCAGCGTCCCTCTGGTAATAAAAAGGGGTGGTTCTCCCGCGCCTCCACCGAGACCGTCGATACCCCCTGGCAGAATCCGCAATGCGCCAAGTTGCAAGGGCATCTGCAATCGGACCTGATGAAGCGGCTGGACAGGGCGGGCATCATCCGCCGCGCCATCGCCACCTATCGTACGCCGAGGCTCTATCGGCAACTGAACGGGCAGGTCGCCATCAAGGATATCTACCGTTTTCTGGCGGATGAGTTGCCGAAACGCACATTGGCCAAGCGGCTCGCATCCACGCCGGACAAGGGCGTGGCGGTGCTCAAGGCACTTGACGTGGTGTGCGGCTATCTTCGCCGCATGCCGGGCGGTAAACAGCAAGACTATGCGATTCGCTATCTGCGGGATTTTCTGACGTTCCGCCGTGATCTCAAACTCGCCTACTACACCTACCAGCAGATGAGTCGGCTGCGGGTGTTGCAGGATAGCGAGAGTATCAAGCTCTCACGGGACAACGGCAGTCTCTACGAGTTTCGCCTCGGCAAAGACCCGGACAGTCAGGACCAGAAGGTCAAGGCGCATGCGGTGTTGAAGGCCGATGTTCGGGGGTCGACGGAGATCACCAGACAGTTGGTGGAGAAAAAGCTCAATCCCGCGACTCATTTCAGTATGAACTTTTTCGGCCCGATCACCAAGTTGCTTGAGCGTTTCGGCGCACAGAAGGTATTCGTGGAAGGGGATGCGCTGATTCTCACCGTGTTGGAGACAGGTGGCATGTCGACCCAAGCGATGACCGTGGCGAATGCCTGTGGTCTGGCGCGGAAGATACTCTCTGTCATGGAGGCGCAAAACAGTCAGAACAGGGCCCATAATCTGCCTAAGCTGGAGTTGGGATTGGGGATCGCCTTTAGTGAGGACGCGCCGGCCTATCTCTACGATGAACAGCGCAAGATCATGATCTCTCCCGCCATCAATGAGGCAGACAGACTCTCCTCCTGCTCAACCGAACTTCGCCATGACACCAGTTGGCGGAGAAGCAAACGCCACCGGGTCGAGGTCATGCAGCCGCAAACCCGTGAGAAATCGCCAGGGAATGATCGACTCCGCTACAATATCAACGGTATTGAACTCGCCCCCCCTGCCTTCAAAAAGCTCAAGTCAGAGATGGTGTTGCACAAGTTGAAAGTGCATAGCCGCTCCGGTGACTCCCACTACTACCATGTCGGACGCTTCGTCGACCGGCATGGAAGCTCCCACTGGCTGGTGATCAGGGAAGCGTTGCTGAAGCGTTGGCGTGACGGCGGTTTGGGGGAAGAGGTTGCCGGCCTGGATGAGTATTTCTACGAAGTGGTTACCGATGCCGAATTGGTCGGGCGGGTCAAAGAGAAGCTCAATGCCCGCCGTTCGAAACGGCAGGGCGGCGCCGATTCGCAACAGGAGCCCCTTGTCACGATGGATTCAGACACCTGACGCTGAACCGGCCGGTTTTCCCTGTTTCGATTTCACTCTCTCAATCGGACGCAGCCATTGCATGGGCAGGGTGATGGGAGCGTCGCCCTCGTCCAAGCGGTAGCTGTAGATCACCGTGTAGGCGAGGACACGCTTGAGATACTCTCTGGTCTCCTTGAAGGGAACGGTTTCGATCCAGACGTCGCTTGGCTGGGGCTGCGCGGGTAGCCAGCTTTTCACCCGTCTCGGACCCGCGTTGTAGGCGGCCGTGGCGAGCACCGGGTTCTCCTGGAGCTGGCGATAGATCTTATTCAGGTAGCCCGTGCCCAGTCTGATATTTACCTCTGGCTGGAACAGATCCTCCGGTTTCAGCGGCGATTGCTTGAGCTCCCTGGCCACCTGCTTTGCGGTCTTCGGCATCAATTGCATCAATCCCCGCGCGCCAGCGGAGGATTTCACGTCACTCATGAATGCACTCTCCTGACGCAGGATGGCATAGATCCAGGCGCTGTCGATGCCGAGATGCCTGGCCTGGCCGGCAATCGCCTCTCGGTGGGCCAGGGGGAAGCGCAGTTCCAGATCGTTCCATTGGCGCAGCCGGGCGAGGGTGAGGATGCCCTGCGACGGCCAATCCCACTGTTGGGCCAGGCGGGCGGCGGCTTTCAGCTCATCCGCGCCCGCGCTCTTCAGGGCGAGATTCCACTCCCGGCGCGCCGGCAACGGGCGATCCAGGATATGAAGTTCCCGGGCGCGCAGCAGCCCTGGCCTTTTCGCCAACTGCTGCAACACATCCAGATCTGTCTGCAGGGATTCGTGGGAGAGCTTGGGGAGGTCCCCCAGACGTTGGGCGGCGAGAAAGCCGTAATAACTGCGTTGCTGTGAAAGCGGTTGCAGGAGCTCCTCGCCTTCGACGGTCCTGCCCAACTGGATCAGGGCGCGGGAGCGCCAGTAACGCCACTGTTCCTCTAGTTGTTCTTCAGACGGCAGCATCTCGACGGTCTGCAGCACCCATTCCCAGTCGTTTTCCTGCAGCGCTGCCTGCAGGTGTCGCTCAGACAGGGTGGCGTCGAGGCGCAGGTGATCCGGCAGCAGATGGCTAAGCCGTTGACTGAGTCGCTTGTTGGGCTGCCGGGCCAGCCGGCTGGCTAGGGCGTAGACGGTTCTGCGCTGCTGGCGGTCGGAGAAGATCGCCTGTTGGTGAAACTTCTCCCAGGCGGCGAAGGCGGCTTCAAGGTCCCGCCAAGCGAGTCTTCGAATAGCCTGGGCAGCCATTTCATCACGCATGGGGTGGGACTTGGCGAGCAGTCTCCCCACCTGTTCCGGGTGTCGATAGAGCTTCAGCCACAGCTCGACCATTGCTGATTCCGTTTGACTGAGATGGCGTTTCAGGTAGTGTGCGAGACGGGTTTGACCTTCGGACATGGCCAGGCCGATTCGCTGCCATACCAGTTTTTCATCCAGGTGGCTTGCCGCGATCCAGGCATTGAATACCGGATCACAGGCCTTGGGTCGGGACCGCCCGCTCAGCCAGATGGATTTGACTGATTTGTAGGCAGCCACTGCTTCCCCGGTCTCTATCATGGCCTGCAGTCGGTTGCATTGCTGTTTGCTGCTGCCGCCTTCACGGGAGAACTTCAGGTAGGTATGCCAGAGCCTCTCTTTTGCTAACAGCGCCAGCCAATGACTCCTCAGCCTCTGTTTGAGCGGCGTGCCTTCCAGGCGCATGAGTCGATTGGACATGCTCTCCAGCGACTGCTGTTCAAGGGTTGCCAGTGTTTCCTGGTAGTCGAGGTAGGGAAGGAGCGGATAGTCCAGCAGCGCCTCTCTCAGCCGTAGATAGGCCGCCATGTCATTGGCGTCAAGCGCTGCTTCGGCAGCGAGGAACTGCTGCCTCTGGGTCTGCAATCGCTGGTCGTCTGCGGCCGCTGCTGAAGCGAACAACAAAAAGGCCAGTAGCAGAATGTGTGGAAGTGGCAACATGGTTCTTACTTTTACGGGTTCTTCACCACATCGAGTGGGTGGGAAAAACTAAATATGACGATTCCGGTCATCGGTAGAAGGGTTAATTTGCGGCCTACTCACGTTCATGTGCGTTCTGTTATCCACCCGATCAGGGAAAGAGCCCTTCAACTATCCTGTGAATGGTATTTTTTGTATCGGCGCCGTCTGCAGAAATATTAGCAGTTGCCGTCAGGCCATGTAGTTTTTTTCTGTAGATCAATCGTTTCATTCGGGGTTCAACAATTCGATCCAGTGGACGACAGGCCGGTTTGCGCTTTTCTGCAGATGGGTGAGGCAGCCGATGTTGGCCGTAGCGATCAGCTCCGGTTCCCCGGCCTGCAGCCGTGCCGATTTCTGCCTGCCCAGCTCGTCCGCGAGACGGGGATGCAGCAGCGAATAGGCGCCGGCGGATCCGCAGCAGAGATGAGCATCGGATACCGGGGTCAGCCGGTAACCAAGCCGCAACAATATACGCTCCACTACCCCAGACAGGCCTTGTCCGTGTTGGAGGGTGCAAGAGGCGTGAAATGCCACTCGGGATCGAGGGTCGAGGTCTCCTCTCAATGAAGCCAGGTCCTCGTTGTCTATGATCTCCGCGATATCCCGGGTGCGGGAGGCGATCTGTCTGGCCTTTTCCGCATAGTGTGGATCATCAGCCAGGAGATGGCCGTACTCCTTAGCCATCTGCGCACAGCCGCTGGCCGTGATGACCAGTGCTTCCGCCTTCCCGTTCAGCAGAGGCCACCAGAGGTCGATGTTGCGCCTGGCCCTGTTCCGTGACGCACGATGGTCGTCCAGGTGGTGTTCCACTGCCCCGCAACAGCTTGCCTGAGGCGTACGGATGAGGCTGATGCCGAGCCGGTCCATGACCTGCGCCGCGGCCAGATTGATGGACGGGGCCAGGGAGGGCTGTACGCATCCGTCCAGGATCAACATCTTGCGAGGATGGATGGGCGCTGGCCAGGAGGTGGCCGAGGTTGTTCGCTTGTCCGGGATGGAACGGCGATGCCGTTCGGGGAGGAGCGGTCTTATCCCCCGACCGAGAGCCAGCAGGAGGGAAAACCGCTTGCTGTGCGGCAGGATCTTGCGCAGTAACCAGCGGAAAACGCCGTCGGCTATATGGCGTCGGTGGTGATCCGCCATATAGCCTCGCCCGATCTCCAACAACCGGCCATACGCCACCCCGGACGGGCAGGTCGTTTCGCAGCCGCGGCAGAGAAGGCAGCGATCGAGATGCTGTTGTACACTGGCGGTGGGTCCGGCGCCCTCGAGGAGTTGTTTGATCTGATAGATACGACCCCGTGGGCCGTCCAATTCATCCCCCAGCAGTTGATAGGTGGGACAGGTGGCGGTGCAGAAGCCACAGTGGACACAGGCGCGTAGGATGGTCTCCGCTTCACGGCCAGTGTCGGATGCCAGAATTTGCGCGGTTAAACGGGTCTGCATAGGATGTCTTGACCTGAAGCCATGGATTCGAGCTTCAGCCTATTGTGATGATCATTACAGGGAAAGCCAACCTATTCCATGACAACCTGAAGGGAGTTTGTCGAGCCATGAATGGTATCAGCACCCTTGATGGATCGGGCGATGCCTGATTTCACGGAAGCGGTGACAACGGCACAGAGCCTGGAACGCTTTCCGCCCTTTCGTTACCTGGGAGTGAGGTTGTTGGAGTTGACCGATGACTGGGGCCGTGTACGCCTGTTACTGCCTTTGAACCCGGATACGATGAACCCTGGGGGAAGCATGTTCGGTGGTAGTATCGCGGCAGTGGCCGATCCGATCGCGGCGCTGGCGTGCCATCGCAGGTTTCCGGGCTATGCGGTATGGACCCGTGAATTGACCCTGGATTTTCGTAGGCCGGGAATGAGCGATTTGCAGCTGCGTTTTGAATTTCCTCAGCAGGCCATGGAGCGTATTGCCGGGGAGCTTGCCGGCAAGGGACGCAGTACACCCCTTTTTGAATTCGGCTTCTACGATACCCGGGAGCGGGTGGTCGCCTGGGTATACAACCGGGTAGCCATCAGGCCGAAGGGGAGTACTAGCCCCGCACACGACGGCTGAACATGGCCCTATTAGAGTGCGGGGTTAATAATAACTCAAGTTTCGGAGTTCAAATTTAACGCGTTCCCATGTTCTATGTGGGACCGCACAATGTGAACAGGGCGTAGGGTGCGGCCCTGCCGCACCATGCTGGGTTGCGCTCCTGTTTGCTATGACGGATTTCTTCACTTCGCGGCCCCCTGACCCAATATCTTGGGTTCCAGGGCTTCAAGTTACGGTGCGGCAGGTCCGCACCCTACGAAACGCGTAGAACATGGGAACAAGATGAACTCCGAAACTTGAGTAATAACCCTTGATTTCAGCGGTTCAGTAAATATTAATAGACTTAAGTCGCTTTCAAATCACTAAAGAATGTGCGTGATAGGTCGAAGTATCCAAACAATAGCTAACAATAATTGTTCCATTTATTAGGATGATGTTTGGAGCGTTATCATATGCAAACCAGCGAAAATGGATACGAACCCACATGTTCAGAGCTCTATAATTTACAGAAACAGCGGGATCAAATGTTGATTTTTCATAATCAACTGCTTAAGCAAGTTCGATGCGTATTGGATCAAAAACCGGCAATTACCAGTGCTTTATCTAATGGTGATTATGAGGCGGTATTGTTGCAGTGCAGGCAGCTTATTGATAAACAGTGTAAACGGATAGATGAGCTCGGCGAGATAGAATCCGCCTATGAGCATTTATCTTTTGAATACAGTATTCTTGAAGCTACTAATAAGAAGCTGGTGGAACAACTGCATGCGCTAGGTGATCAGGTAGTGGAGAAGGATGAGCTTGAACGATTAGTTGAAGTTCAGCATAAATCAATCCATGCGTTACGTAAGAATTTACGAGAATTAGAGTTCAAGCATGAAAGGTCAATGAGGCAATTTCATGTTTCTCGAAAAGAGAATAGGGAACTGCGAACGATGCTTGAACAGCACCGATCAAGTCTCAGTCCGTTTTTCGCTCAACAGCGACAAATGAAAGGAGAATCAAACCGGTTACGTCGTTTGCTGCGCAATCAAGAGATATCATATACCCAGTTAGTGAATGAATATGGAAAGTTACGTGCAGAGTATAAAGCACTGTATGAAAACATATCTCAAGAAAAAAATAGCTCGCCTAACACATAATGATTTAGAGATTACATTCAGCATGAGTGATTCAACGAATGAGATGGATTTTGAATTGAGCAGCGGGATTGCCGCCTTCGAGGGAAAGAACTTCTCCCGCGCGGCGTCCCTGTTATCCCCGTTGGCGGAAAGCGGCGTTACCGAGGCCCAATATCGCATGGCGATCATGGCCCAGGGGGGGCTTGGGATGGCGGTCAATGAGTTGATGGCCTACAAGTTCATGAAGTCTGCGGCCGAAGCCGGGCATGCGATGGCGCAGCACGGACTCGGTTTCATGTACCTTGAGGGGGAGTGCATCGAGCAGAATCCAGCGAAGGCGGCGGTGTGGTTCAGAAAGGCTGCCGAGCAGGGCCTGGCCGGTTCGCAGACCACCCTTGCCATGCTCTATGAGGAGGGGCGGGGGGTGGAGAAGGATCCGCAAGAGGCGAAACGCTGGTATGAAAAGGCCGGTTTCTGAACCTTTGGGTTAGGGCTGCGGCAAAAATAAATGATCCCAAACTGCTTGTCTTATTCCCTGCCTTCGTTGTTGTAGCTTCGGTTGCATAGTCCCGGCTATGCGCCCTACGCTACGCCTAGAAGGCAAGCAATAATCCGGCGCATTTTGGGATAATTTATTTTTGCCGCAGCCCTTAGGTGAGCGTCGACCAGAGGCTCTCAAAGTCCGAGTCGTCATCGATGTCATCGCCGCCATCCTTGTTCTCTTTCGGCGCCGACTGCTGATCCAGATAGATGAATTGGAATTGGGATATGGCGCCGCTCGATTCGAGTAACCGGGTCAGTTTGATCTCTCTTGCGTTTTCGCCGTCGTTGATCTGCAGGGTCTTACCCAGGCTGAAGGGATAGGCCGGGCAGATAAAACTGGTGGGCTGGCCCGAGGTGCCGACCTCGGGAAGCAACAGGCACTCTTCGGATGTCCCCCCCTTCTGATGTGCCGGTTTTGCGATAACCGCCATGGCGTTGGGGGCAATCATCTGCACCCCGACCTGCATCGATTCACTATCTGAGCTGCGCATCCAACGCACCATGCCGACACCGAATTGCGATGCCGACATGGCGGATTGCACGCCAATCAGCTCGCCGACCTGAATCTTGGGAATATGTCGGCCTCTCCAATCCAGGCAGTAGCCCCCCGCACTCTCGTTGATGGTATTGAACAGGTTGGTCGTGCTGTCCGTCTGCTTATTGTTCTCATCCCGCCAGATTTGAATCTCGGGCTCAGGGTTCACTTCCCTGAAATCGGTGGAGTTCGGGCCGAACTCCTCGAAATCGCCCCGGCGAGGATTGTAGGCAGCGACATCCATGGGCATCAAAGAGAAATGGGGTGAGACGTGAAGCTCGTTGCCATGGGCGAACTGGGTTTCGATCCAGGTGCCGTCCTCCGCTTCGTTGTCATCGGTGGATGAGGGTTCTTCGCCAAGGGTGATCAATTTGTAGACAGAGCGCAGGCCGACAGCGACACGCAGTTCAAAATTGAGTTTGGTACGGACGAAGGCCCGTTTCTGGGCCTTTGACCAGAGCATGATCAACTGGCGGATCAACCCTTTGTTGAGTTCATCGATTCCGAACAGGCTCTGATGATCTTCCTGCGTGTCGGTGAACTGCTCCCGCAGACGTGAAAGCAGTTGTGAGGCATCCATGATCAACAGGTATTTGGTGTCGGTGTCATGGATCCTGGTCTCGTGACTGGGGGCGAGGTCGGTATCCTGTCGAATGGTTATGGAAGAGTCTTCCGGTGCTTCACCGTAGGGGTAAAACACGGCATACCGGCTCCATTCGAGCAGCGTGTCGAACACCTGGATATTCTCTTTTTGCCGCATCTTGTAGGGCGATGACAGGGAGAACAGCAGGCAACGGCGGTAGTTCTCATCGATACTGGAGCGCTCGGTATGGGCCTCGAGCCCGTCTGGCGCGATTTTCAAGCCGATATCATAGCGACAGGCCAGGCGGTGCAGCACATGCAGCTCGCGCCAGGTCCGTTTCGGATAGGGGTCGTAGACCATTACCGATTGCAGAATGACCCGGGACAGATAGCTGATGCAGCGATGAATCGCCAGGGTGAGGAGCGATAGGTCCGGTTGTCCTTGATTGTCCATCAGTAGATCGACAATCGCCGCCTTGTAGGCGGTAGCCATGCCGCTGTGTAATTCCCGGTTGAGAAGGGCGATTCTGTGAGCCTTTTCGCTCAACGGGAATCTGGCGCTCAGATAGTGTTTGTTCAGATTCGCGGCCACATAGCCCAAGGGTTCACGAAATTGCTCGGCGCTCAGGATGCGGTTTTTAGTCGGCATGCGGGTTCGATTGAACTCACGCAACGATTGGAAGAGTTGGCGAGAGGTCTCGCCCACATTGGCGACTGGCAACTCCTTGGCCCAGACCGCGATTTTCTTCTCGGATAGGAAGAACGGGTTCCCGGACGGCGGGGCTTGGTCCGGTATTCTTAGGCCTATAGGATTGACTCTTGCCATGATTATCGTACTGTCGAGACTTATCTATCACTCATAAGGGTAGAGAATAGCTACTTTTTCCGCCCATTTCACAGAGGCGCCGCAAGGCCGGCGGATTATTTGAAGAACCTTCCGGTTATTCCAATCATCCAAAACGTGTATACTCCCGCCACTACGAGAGGTGCCGGTTTGGTCGTCCTCTGGTCCGGCATCCTTACGGACATGGACAGGGATGTGAGTCGCCACGGGGATGTGGTTTGCACAGCAAGTGGTTGATGTGAAAGGTCATCCATGAGTCTTGCTGGAGTGTTAACCGGGTCACAAAATACAGTGTTTGCGGCTATTTGTAAATGGCCTGGCTCCGTTAGGGTTATTGATCCTTGCCTCTTCATCCATGGGCTTTTGATTTTAATCTTAACTTACTGACAGAAATAAAAAAAGTCCCTTTGTTTTAAGACTCGGACATGTAACAGGGATGGTCTGGCCATTCCAATCCCCCTTGGCTCTGTTATGGACGGAAATGTGAACATTAAACTGGTCAGCTTTGCGTTATGCCCCTTCGTACAGCGATCCGTGATCCTGCTGGATAAGAAACGCATCGAATACGAGCTCGAATATATCGACCTGGAGCAGCCCCCCGAATGGTTCAAGCGGTTGTCGCCGATGGGTAAGGTGCCGTTGATGCTCGTCGGTGATGAGGTTCTGTTCGAGTCATCAGTGATCCTCGACTATCTCGATGAGAGCTATGACCCGAGATTCCATCCCCAGGATACGTTGAGGCGGGCGCAACACAAGGCCTGGATCGAATTCGGCTCAGCGCTGCTAATGACCCAGCACGGTTTGGCGACGGCCACCGACCGAGAGGCGGTGCTGGAAAAGAAGCAGCAACTCGAGGCCGATCTAGGGCAACTGACGTCACCGCTCAAGCAAGGCCTGTTCGGTGGCGCTGGCCAGTTTTCCCTGGTCGATGCCGCCTATGCGCCCTTGTTCATGCGCTTCGACCGGCTCGCCCGCTTTGACCCGATCGGGCAAGTCAGCTATCCAGAGCCGGTGGCGGCCTGGGCAGCGCGATTGCTCTCCCTGCCCAGCGTGCGTGGATCCGTGGTGGATGACTTTTCAGACCGCTACCGGCGTTTCCTCGAGCAGAAAGACGCCTGGCTGGTCAGGGCGTAGTCTTTGATTCCTTGGCCACCAGTTGGGAGACGATTTCGAACATCTTGCTATAGGTGCCGGCAAGGCTGCCGTTGGTGATGTATTTACCGTTGATGCCGATCGCCGGCACCCCGTCGAGTCGGTAGCGCTGTCCCAGTTTCTTTGCATTCTGTACTTTGACGTAGACACCGAAGGAGTTCCAGGCATCGGTGAATTTCTGTCTGTCGGCGCCTTGCTCGACCGCAAAATCGATGAGTGAGGCCTTGTCGTACAGCTTGCGCTTTTTGTCATGCATGGCGACGAACAGGGGATGATGCATCTTATCCCCCAGGCCCAATATCTCCGCGGCGTAGAAGAACTGGGCATGCACTGTCCAACTATTGTTCAATGGCGCGGGTACGCGAATGAACGCTACCTGCTCGGGTTTGTTCTTGAGCCACGCCTGCAGTTGGGGCTCCATCTGATAACAGTGAGGGCATCCGTACCAAAAAAATTCGATGACCTCGACCTTGCCTTCAGGGGCGGTGGTGGCAACCGGAGGATCGATGGGATCCCAGCCTTCACCCCATTCCGCATGCGCGGCATTCAAGGCAAATAGGGTCAGAAGTATGAAAAGGCGATAGTTCCAGGGCATGATCTGTCCTTTAAGTCTGTGAAAAATTGTTCAGGAACGAATCCTATTGAATCTTGTTAGAAATTTGAATAGCACTATGGTTCCCGGTACGGTATAGCTGATTTGGATCAATTTAGCAGGGCCGAAAAAACAGAGCCAGACCCGAATGGCGCTTAGTGTAAGTCAGAACCACCGTCATCCCGGCGAATGCCGGGATCCAGAATCACCGACAGATGCCATTTCCCTGGATTCCATCCTTAGGTCCGTAAACGGTGCATTCATGCACCACTTCGCCGGAATGACGCGGTTACTGGAACGACGAGTAAGATCCAGGCATATTCACCCTATGCAGGCGCCATTCGGGTCAGGCCCAATTATCTGCGAGACCGGTGTTCATGCGGAGTAAATTGATAGATCAGAGCGTCGAGGCCCTGTGCCAAAAGGGGTGCCGATCAGTGCGCGAAGATATCCGCCTGCTCACGCAAGGGGTGATTCTACCTGAATTGCGGGGACTGGACGACTTGGCGAGGCAGGCGGTGGTGAAAGAGTTACGCGCCATCATGGCGGTCTATGGCGACGGGTGCCCGATGGTTCAACAGACAGAGAGCGAAAAAAGCGGTTTACATCATGGCCAGGAAAAGAAAAAGACGTCTCGGTAATTTCGTCTATCGGGCGCCATCAAAAATTCACGGTAACGGCTTGTTTGCCAAGACCGCTATCACTAAGGGCAACTACATAGGCACCTATGAAGGGCCGACGGCCAAGCGGGACGGCACCTATGTGCTATGGGTGTTCGAAGAGGCCAAGAATCCCGTGGGGCGAAGCGGCAGGAATCTGTTGCGCTATCTGAACCATCAGGACAAAGGCAATGCCGAGTTCGACGGTTTCGACCTCTATGCCCTGCAGGATATCGAGCCCCACCAGGAGATTACTTTCGACTATGGCGGTTGGGAGGAGTCTTAACCCGCATATACAGGGGAAGCAAAGGCGGGAGGTTTTTTCCCTGATTAAGTGGGTAACGGGATAGTGAATGAGTAGAGCCGCTACAATACGCGCTCTCAATAATTTCTTGAATTCGGAGATTCATTTCAATTCGGAAGAATCAGCGAATCGGGAAATGTCATATCAAAATTCGCAAAACTTGTATCTATACGTGAGATGCGTATATTAAATCAATGAGACTGGGAAAAAGGCAATCCAGGCTGAACTGGCGGCCAGGAGGCGGAAACGATGAGCAAAAAGCGCAAACTGTTTGATGAGCTGATGGAAGGTATCGGGGCCATGGAGGCGCAGCGCCAGGGCAAAATCACCCTACGCACCCATGAGGTCGAAGAGATGCCTCCTCTGGAGGTTGATGCCGAACTGATCCGTGAGACCCGTGAGCGGCTAAATCTGTCTCGAGCCATTTTTGCCCGCAGGCTTCGGGTTTCCACACGCACACTGGAAAACTGGGAGCAGGGTCGCTCCAAGCCGAATGCGCAGGCGTCCGCGTTGATTCTGATGGTGCGAAAATATCCCGATACGCTGGAAAAACTGGGTGCTCTGAATAATGAGGCGGCCTGACCGGTTCGGGCTTCGGGGATTATCAGGGATTAAGCGGTATCAGTTGCTCCGGCTGTTTCTCCTGAATCGGTGCTTCCTCCATGCTTCCGATCAATGTCACGACATCGAACTCGCTCCAGTCGTGCTCCGCCGATGGGCTGTAGAGGGCGCGCTCCAGGCTGTTCACCGCTTGCGAAACCGCTTCATCGCAACGTTTGGCGAGTCGGGTCAGGTTGTTTGGCGGATTTTCCGGCCACTTTAGCTGCGCCCACGCCAGCCAGGCCGATCGGGCCGCGGCGGCGTTTTCGTCGGCGTAGGCTTGGCGCAAGTGGTCAAGCGCCTCATTGACGGCCTGTCGGTCCGGGCCGTCCTGTGCCGGGCGAACGGCTGGCTTCTGCTGATGAGCGCGATTCCAGCGGCGGGAGAGCCACCAGGCGAACAGGGTCGCTAGCCAGGCGATGGCGAACAGCCAGACGAGCCAGCGGTTGTCGTTGATCTTCTCTACAGAGGCTGGTGGTTGATGGGAAGAGATCGCCTCTTTTTCGCTCTCTTGCGCAGTGTGTTCCGCTGCCGGCAAAGGCGCTGACTGTCGAGGGGAGGAGGCCTGATCGGGGTTTGGCAGAATCTCGATCTGTAACGCGGGCAGTCTGGCGATCTCCTGACGATCGGTCTCGGTATTCCACCAGGGGAGTTCCACGGCTGGCAGGGCATAGCGTCCGGGCTCGGTGGCGATCAATGTTACACCGTTTTGACGACTGCCGCTGTTGCCGTTCCTGGCCGGGGTGTCGTTTAGCTGAGGCCTCTCCGGGTATTGCTTGATGCCCGCCGGCAGATCGGGTTCGATGACCGGCAACTGGCTCGACATCAAACCGTCGGCGAAGACCATGATGCGCCGGACCAGCGGTTTGCCGGCGATCAAGGGTGTCTGACCGTCTATGCCGTTCTCCACGATCTGTAGATTCCTGGCAGGCAGCCAGCGCTTTCCGGTGAACGCCTCGGGTATCGGCAGCACCTCGAGTTTTACCCTGTTGGATTCGCTCCTGACGATGCGGGCGGTCTGTTGCTGCGTGCTGAAGGGATCGTTGAAGAGAGAGAAGAAGCTATCCTTGCCGGTGCGGCCGCGGAATTTCGCCCCGCCGATCTCCAGGCTGCCGCCTTGATAGGCGAACAGGGCATAGCGGCGTTCCAGGACACGATAGTCGTTGCCGTCGCGCTGGCTGTTGTAGCGCTCCTCATGGAGTAGTTTCATCTGTGTATCGGGCATCGACGGCCGGGGATCGTCAAGGGATTCGCCGCGAACCCCGGGGGCCTGAAAAAGCTTCAGGGTGAGGATGACCTCCTCCTCGATATAGGCCTTGGACTTGTCCAGGCTCAACTCCACGATCGCATGCCGGGTATCGGCGTCTGGTTCGCCCTGGTGTTGCGCCGATACATGCAGTGTCAGCGCTTGGGTTGCTTCGCTACCGATCTTGATGGGCGGGATATTCAGGACGCCGGTTCGCTTGGGCAGCAGGGTCAGGGAGAGGGAGCGCTTGGCCGACATCCTGCCGTTGATCACGGAGATTCTCTGTTGCGAAGAGCGGCCGAGGATCTCGAAGTCCTGGTCCAATCCGCTCAGGTCGGGCGACATCGCCTGGTCGCCCTCCACCTGCAGGGTCAGTCGCACAGGTTGCTCCAGGCTGGTGTTGTTGCTGGAGAGTCTGGCCGTTGCCTTGGCGTGCAAGGGCCCAGCGATGAGCAGCAGGCAGAGGATCAAGAGGGCTTGAGATGGCGCTGCGGATAGTCTTTTAATCATTGGCATAGCGTTAAAAACTGCGTCGTTCCATGCATAGTCTAAACCCATTTTGACAGTATAATGGACCACCCCCTTAGATGGGGCCTGCATGCATTAGTTTCCAGGGGAGATTTCAGAGATGCCGGCTGACCAACGACCCAATCGGCGGATGATTGAGAAGAGGCATCGGACCTGGTGAATATCCAGCAACGGGTGCTACCGTCTGAATCCTGTTCCCTGTCCGCCACTCTCCATCCCGTGTTGCAGCGGGTCTATCACGCCAGAGGGTTGACTCAGGATAGCGATCTGAAGCTGGAACTGTCGCAAATGTTGCCGGTGAGCCGGATGAAAGGGGTGATTCAGGCGGCCGAGTTGTTGTGCGAGACCCTGTGCGAGGAAAAGCTCATCCTCATCGTAGGGGACTACGATGCGGATGGCGCGACCAGCACCGCCCTGGCGATGCTGGCGCTGAAGGTCTGTGGGGCGACAGCGGTCTCGTATCTGGTGCCGAACCGATTTGAGTTCGGTTACGGCCTGACCCCGGAGATCGTCGAATTGGCGGCGGCGAAAAGCCCTGGGCTGATCGTTACCGTGGATAACGGCATCTCCAGCCAGTCTGGGGTCGAACGGGCGGGGGATCTGGGGATTCCGGTATTGGTTACCGATCACCATCTTCCCGCCGGAGAACTGCCGCCGGCGGCGGTGATCGTCAATCCGAACCAACCTGGCGATTCGTTTCCCAGTAAGCACTTGGCGGGGGTCGGGGTGATTTTCTATGTCATGGCGGCGTTGATCAACCTGCTCAGGGCCAGGGGCTGGTTTGACCAGCGGGGCTTGAAGGCGCCCAACCCGGCCGACTGGCTCGACCTGGTGGCATTGGGTACTGTCAGCGATCTGGTACCCCTGGATCGCAATAACCGGGTGCTGGTGTCCCAGGGACTGAGACGGATCCGGGCAGGGCGCTGCCGGCCCGGTATCCTTGCCTTGCTGGAGGTCGCCAAACGCGCTCACGCCGGGGTGGTGGCCTCGGACATCGGTTTTGCCCTCGGTCCGAGGCTGAATGCAGCGGGCCGTCTCGAAGACATGGGACTGGGTATCGAATGCCTGCTGACCGAGTCCGGACAGGCGGCGCGGTGCATGGCGCAGGAGCTGGACCGGCTCAACCAAACGCGGCGATCGATTGAACAGACCATGAAAAGCCAGGCCGAGCAGGCGCTGGAGCAGTTGCATCTGCAAGCGGAAGGGGCATTGCCGGCAGGGCTCTGCCTGTATGACGAAGGTTGGCATCAAGGTGTGGTCGGCATCCTGGCGTCACGTATCAAGGAGCGCTACCATCGTCCCGTGATCGTCTTTGCCGAAGGGGGCGAGGGGATTCTCAAAGGCTCGGCCCGTTCGATAGACGGCTTGCATATGCGTGATCTGCTGGAGCGTATAGACGCCAGCTCTCCGGGGATGATCCTGCGTTTTGGCGGACACGCCATGGCGGCCGGCATGAGTCTGTCTGCGGAGGCGTTTCCCCGTTTCAAGCACGCCTTTGAGCAACAGGCGGCGGAGTGGCTTGAGCCCGCCATGCTGGAGGGTGTCATACTTACCGATGGCGAATTGATGCCAAGCGACTTGAACTTGACCTTGGCCCAGGCCCTGCGGGATGGCGGGCCCTGGGGGCAGGGGTTTCCCGAGCCCCTGTTTGAGGGCTGTTTTCATCTCAGGCAACAGCGTGTCGTCGGCGAGTCTCATCTCAAGTTACGACTCGCTGCTGACGAGGGCGGCTGGACTATCGACGCAATTGCCTTCAATCAGCTGCCGGTGCCGGATCGGACACGCCGGGTTCGTCTAGCCTACCGGTTGGACGTGAATGATTATCGTGGCTTGAAATCGCCGCAACTGATCGTGGAGTGTATCCAATCGACACCCTGAATGAAGCGCATGACGAGGAGCCGGGCGTACCGAGCAAGAGCGAGATAAAACGCGAGATGCTGGCCCTGCAGCAACTTGGGGAGCGACTCACCACACTGTCCGCCAAGCAGCTGGCGCGCATGCCCTTGAGTGAAGCGATGCAGGCCGCCCTGCAGGAGGGCAAACGCATCAAATCGCTGAATGCCCTGCGGCGCCACACGCGGCGTCTGGGTAAGCTGCTGCGCCATGAGGCCCTCGACTCGATCAGGCAGGTGATCGACGAAATCGACAGCCATCACCAGGCCTCGGTGAGCAGGTTTCACTCCCTCGAACGCTGGCGGGAGCGTCTCCTCGACGGGGGGAGTGACACCTTCGGCGAATTTCTCGCCGAGCACCCAGCCGCGGACCGCCAGCATCTTCGGCAACTGATCCAGGCCGCGCAACGGGAGCGTGAGCAAGAGCGCCCGCCGGCAGCCTACCGCAAGTTGTTCAAATACCTGAGAGAGGTGGCCGGGATTTGATCCGTAACGATAGAAAACTATAACGCAAAGCGCGCAGAGAAGCGCAATGAAGGCAAAGCTAATAGATTGATCGATGACATACTTTGCGTCCTTTGGTTGCATGGCGATCTTGGCGTTATAAGAAGCTGTTTGTGGACGGAGAGTCGTTGACGGATAACTCGGTTTTCACCGGAATCGTCGCTAAGGACCAGTGAGCGATCGACCATCGCCAGAATTCATCCAGGCTCGCGGGTCGCTCCGGCGGCAGGGGCTGATTGAGAAAGGCCAGGGCCTGTAGAAGGGCCTCCAGAGGCCGTTCTGGATCGACAGGCGCGTCCTGGTGCTGCTTACTCAGTTTTCGCCCCTGGTCATCCACCGCCAGGGGCAGGTGGGCGTAGTCCGGCCGGGGGAGTCCCAGGCATTGCTGGAGATAACACTGCCTGGGTGTGGAACTGAGCAGGTCGGCGCCGCGCACCACATGGGTGATCTCCTGCCAGGCGTCATCCACCACCACGGCGAGTTGATAGGCGTGAAAACCATCCGCGCGGCGAATCACAAAGTCACCGATCTCGCGAGCGAGATTTTGTCTCACCGGTCCCTGGATCGCATCCCTGACCTCGATCACCCGGTCGTCAGTCAGCATGCGGATGCTGTGGGTCGTGCCGTCATCGGCCAGACCCTTGCGGCAGGTGCCAGGGTAGATCGGACCCTCTGAGCCGGTGTCAGCCTTTTCGGTGATCTCCCTGCGGGAACAGCCGCAGGGGTAGGAGAGGCCGGCCCTTGTCATCGCTTCCAGGGCCACGGCATAAGCCTCGGTTCGCCGGCTCTGATAGAGGGCTTCCCCATCCCAGTGGAAACCGAAACCTTCCAGGGTGCGTAAAATCAGCGCGGCTGAGCCTTCGACCTCCCGGGTGCGATCCAGATCCTCCATGCGCACAAGCCACTCCCCGCCGCGGTGGCGAGCGTCGAGATAGCTGCCCAGTGCGGCGACCAGCGACCCGAAATGGAGCGAGCCCGTGGGAGAGGGGGCGAAACGGCCTCGATAGGGAGGGTTTGTGACAAGCCCGGTCATATTAACCCGTATATGGTCTCCTCCCATTTTGCAAGCCTTTGTGCAGTCGATGATAGGGACAGGATTGCTTCCGTATATCCGGCCTGTTT